>CAZXVJ010000001.1:0-25054 GCA_964644385.1 uncultured Hyphomonas sp.
AGCGAGTTGATCAGGCCAATGTTCGGGCCTTCCGGCGTTTCAATCGGGCAAATCCGGCCATAATGGGTTGGGTGCACGTCGCGCACCTCAAAGCCGGCCCGTTCACGCGTCAAACCGCCCGGTCCAAGCGCTGAAAGACGACGCTTATGGGTAATCTCTGAAAGCGGGTTGGTTTGGTCCATGAACTGCGACAGCTGTGAGGAGCCGAAGAATTCACGCACAGACGCCACAACAGGCTTCGCGTTGATCAGATCATGCGGCATGACCGTGTCGATATCGACAGAGCTCATCCGTTCTTTGATCGCGCGCTCCATGCGCACCAGACCGATGCGATAATTGTTTTCCATCAGCTCGCCGACTGAGCGCACGCGGCGGTTGCCAAGGTTATCGATATCGTCAACGTCGCCATTGCCATCTTTAAGATCGAGAATGACCTTCATAACGCCGAGAATATCGTCTGGGCGCAGCGTGCGGACCGTGTCTTCGGCTTCGTCAAATTTACCGGGTAGCGCCGTTTTCAAGCGCACGTTCATTTTCACCCGGCCAACAGCCGACAGGTCATACCGCTCAGGATCAAAGAACAGTTGCCCGAACAGCGCGTCTGCGGCGTCCTGGGTCGGCGGCTCACCTGGGCGCATCACACGGTAGATATCAGATAGCGCCTCAAAGCGGGTTTCGTTCTTGTCGGCCTTCAGCGTATTTCGCAACCAAGGGCCACGACCGGACGCGTCAATATCTAGAATTTCCAGCGTCTTCACACCGTATTCGCGCATCTCGGCGATGACTTCTTCTTCCAGCATATCGCCAGCTTCACCGAAGATCTCACCGGTTTCCATGTTCACCACATCACGAGCGAGGAACTTACCCTCAAGCGCCAGTGACGGCACTTTGATTTCGTCGGTTCCGCCTTCATTGATCTTGCGGATTTTCAGCGCGGTGATCTTCTTGTTCGCCTCAGCGATTGGCTTTTTCGTTTTGGCATCGACCAGATCATAGTCAGGCTTCGCGCCCTTCCATGCGTCGCCGCGGAAGCCCGTAATCCAACCATCTTTTTCCATGCGGTAGATGGAGCGTGTGTAGAACAGATCGAGGATCGCTTCGGTTTCATATCCTAGCGCATAGAGCATGGTCGTTGCTGGCAGCTTACGCTTGCGGTCAATACGAATATTGAGAACGTCTTTGGCATCAAACTCAAAATCGAGCCACGAGCCGCGATACGGGATAATCCGAGCTGAAAACAGCAGCTTACCCGACGCGTGCGTCTTGCCTTTGTCGTGATCGAAAAACACGCCCGGTGAACGGTGCATTTGAGACACGATCACGCGCTCTGTGCCGTTCACAACAAACGTGCCCTTATCAGTCATCAAAGGAATGTCGCCGAGATAACATTCCTGCTCTTTGACTTCCTTAACCGAACGGGCGCCCGTATCTTCATCAATGTCGAACACGACTAGCTGCAGGCGCACCTTGAGCGGCGCCTGATAGGTCAGGTCGCGCTGCATGCATTCTTCAACGTCAAATTTGGGCGTTTCAAACTCATAAGAGACATATTCCAGCGTCGCGCGCTCAGAAAAGTCTGTGATCGGGAACACGGATTTGAACACACCGCCAAGCCCATCATCGGTGCGCTCTTCCTGAGATTTATGCATTTGCAAGAAATGCTCATAAGATTCGCGCTGAACCTCGATCAGGTTTGGCATTTCAATAGCTTCGGGAATGCGCCCGAAGGATTTGCGGATACGTTTCTTTTCCGTGAAGGAGAGTGACATCCCAAGATCCCAATTTTGTGACCTGTGCCGATGTGGCCGCCGGTCTTATCTAAACGCGAGGTCGCGGCAACTCCGATCAAGAAGCTGCCGCGCTGTTCGTTCTAAGATGGCGCCTCGCGAGAACACCACCCCGATTGGAAGATCGTCGAGCGCTATTTGAGCTCGACGGTTGCGCCTGCGTCTTCCAGTTTCTTTTTGATCTCTTCGGCTTCCGCCTTGGAGACCCCTTCTTTGATCGCTTTCGGTGCCGCTTCGACCAGCTCTTTGGCTTCTTTCAAGCCAAGACCGGAGACAACTTCACGCACCGCTTTGATCACATTGATCTTGCTTGAGCCTTCAGAGACGAGAACGATGTCGAACTCATCTTTCTCTTCAGCCGCGTCGCCGCCGCCGCCAGAGGCTGGGCCCGCAACAGCAACAGCCGCTGCCGCTTTGATGCCACGCTCTTCGAGATAATCATTGAGCTCTTTAGCTTCCAGAATGGTGAGGCCGAGAAGCTCATCACCGAGTTTTGCAATATCTGCCATAATAATATTTGTCTTTCAGTATTGAGTAGAGGTTGGGTTTTTGGTTCGCGTTGACTGAAGGCCTTATGCTGCCGCCTGGTCTTGAATGGCACTAATGGCTCCAGACAAAGCTTGTCCGGGTGCATTGATGCGCTGACCAATCTGACTTGCCTGCCCAAGAAGCCGGGCAACAACAGTCGCAAGAAGCTCTTCGCGCGATGGCAGAGACGCGAGCGCCCCAACACCAGCCGCGTCCATGACCTCACCATCCATGATGGCTCCGATCAACTTCAGCTTGTCATTTGCCTTAGCAAACTCAGACGTTGCTTTTGCCGGGACGGTTGGGTCGTCAGCATAAGCAATGGCCACAGGGCCTTTGAAAAGGTCAGACGCCGCATCGCCGCCAAGGCCATCGAGGGCCACTTTAGCAATTCGGTTTTTGACCACTTTGAAATGCCCACCACCCTCACGGAGTTTGGTGCGCAGTCCTGTCAGTTCCGCAACGCTGAGACCGGAATAATGTGTCACGATGATCGCGCCGGCATCCTTGAAGATAACTTCCAGATCCTTACGAGCTTCGTGTTTTCCAGCTTTATCCATTACGGTTCTCCTATTAAGGCGTCCGGACCATCCGGGTCGCCCTGGAAATCGCTACTTGGCATTGCTGCCACGCAACGCCTGCCCAGGGTTTCTTGGTGTCCGGGAAACACTGAAAATCTGCAAAAATGCACAGACCTCACTGCAACCCATCCTCCGCCTCACCCCGTCTGCATAGGTGGCTTTTCGCCTTTATCCCAGTAATAAGGACCTATGGTCTTGGACAGGAAAACGGGAGGCCGCCGACAACATATCGGTGGACTCCCGTCAAGAGCGGTGTGTTAACCCCTTCTCCACACCCGCGCAAGACCCCTTGACATAAAAAAATCAGCAAATTTTGAAACGACCCCACCGAAACCGCTCGCAGGCGCAGCATTCACCTCGATTCATCGCCCAAAATCAAAAATGCCCGCACACCTTCAACAAGTGCGCGGGCATATGAATGTTTTAGGCACTCGGTCTTATGCGGTGGCCTCAGCCGTATCAATCACCACGCTTGGGCCCATTGTTGAGGACAAGGCGATTTTCTTGACATAAGTCCCTTTGGATCCAGACGGCTTGGCCTTCATCAAAGCGCCCAAAAACGCATCGACGTTGGCTTTTAGAGCATCTTGAGTGAAGCTCGCTTTGCCGATCCCAGCGTGGATAACGCCTTCTTTCTCGACGCGGAACTCAACCGAGCCGCCTTTGGCATCTTTCACGGCCTGCGCCACATTTGGTGTCACCGTGCCAACTTTCGGGTTCGGCATCAGGCCGCGCGGGCCCAAGACTTTACCCAAACGGCCAACAACCGCCATCATATCAGGCGACGCGATCACGCGGTCAAAATCCATGAAGCCGCCTTGGATCTTTTCCATAAGGTCTTCAGCGCCAACGAACTCTGCGCCCGCAGCCGTAGCTTCCTCGGCTTTTGCGTCTTTTGCAAACACAGCAACCCGCACATCCTTACCGGTGCCGGACGGCAGTTTGACCACACCGCGGACCATTTGATCGGCATATTTCGGGTCAACGCCAAGGTTCACCGCAATCTCAATCGTCTCATCAAACTTCGCCTTCGCGTTTGATTTTACGATCTTAACAGCCTCATCAATTGCGTAGGCCCCATCTGGGTCACGTGTTTCCAATGCGGCGCGAAATCTTTTTCCAGGTTTTCCCATGATCTCTAATCCACCACTGCCAGACCCATTGACCGGGCCGACCCAGCAATGATGCGGGCCCCCATGTCGAGGTCGTTTGCGTTCAAGTCTTCCATCTTTTGCTCTGCGATGTCGCGGCACTGTTTCATCGTAACCGTACCCACCACTTCAGAACCGGGGTTGTTCGCCCCCTTCTTCAGCTTCGCAGCTTTGAGCAGCAGCACAGAGGCCGGCGCGGTTTTCACGACGAATGTGAAGGATTTATCCTGATAATAATCAATCACGACGGGCAAAGGCAGGCCTTGCTCGGCGCTTTGGGTCTTCGCGTTGAAGGCCTTACAGAATTCCATAATGTTGATTCCGCGTTGACCAAGCGCCGGGCCGACGGGCGGCGACGGGTTTGCTTGTCCAGCAGGAATCTGGAGCTTGAGCTGCCCCAGCAGTTTTTTAGCCATAATGTCCTCACAACTAAGTTTAAGGGGCGGTGGTCTTTCGATCCGCCCGGTTGAATATAGAGGCTTGCGTGGTTTGGCTGGCAGGCCTGCCACGCAAGAGCGGCGTATGCAGGATCAAGCCCCACGGGTCAAGCCAGCATTGCCCGCAAACAAAAGGCCCGAACAGAGCAAACTGTTCGGGCCAAGTGTTTCGTTTCAGGCCGATCTACATCCGGGCGTAACCGCGAGAGTTGATATAGTCCTTCAGAACAGATGCGCGGCGAATCGGATCTGGGTGTGTTGACATGAACTCTGGTGGGCGTTTGCCTTCAGAGTTTGCCGCCATCAATTCCCACAGGCGCGGCGCCTGTTTCACGTCGTAGCCCGCCTTGTGCATGTAATCGACGCCCAGCTTGTCGGCTTCCAATTCATGGTTGCGGCTGTAGGGCAGGATAACACCAAACTGAATGGCTGCGCCGCCCAGCGCGCCAATCGCATTGCCGTACTTGCGAAGCTCTTCTGATGACGCGACCGCGATTTGACCCGCCATCATGCCGACTTGCGCCGCTGTTGTGACAGACATCCGCTCAGACGCGTGACGCCCAACAACGTGGCCAGCTTCGTGACCCATAATCGACGAAAGCTGATCATCATTTTCAGTCAGTTCGGTGATGCCGCGATACACGCCAACGCGGTTTCCAGGCATGACGAACGCATTAACGTCATCTGTATCGAAGACAGCAACGTCCCATTCCTGTCCCGCAGGAATATGCTTCATAGATTCAGCACCTTTGACGGTGCGATCCCAAACACTCAACACGCGGTTTTTCAGCGGGCTGCTCGCGGTTTGTGGGGTTTGTGTTTTCATGTCGGTCCACGCCGCACCCGCCATGCCAGCAATCTGCTCGTCACCAAAGAAGGCCAGCTGATTGCGACCCGTGTGCGGGTTCGTGGAACAATTTGTAATGAACGGGAACAATGAACCAGCCGCCAGACCAGAAATAATCCCTCTGCGCGACAAATTAATCCGCGGGGCGTTGTCTAGCGCCGAGGAGTCGAACTCTTCGCCTAATTCAATTTCTTCAATCGCTTGATCAAACATTATGTGTTTCTCCATCACCATCTCTTATCGACAGCCTACTCTTGCGTAGCGCGCAATGCAAAAGCGAATCTCGCTTCTACTGTCAATAAACACACCCTAAAGCGGCGTCACTGAATGCGATCTGAACGCGCTGACGCGCATTTATGAGTCTTCACCGACCAATACTTGGGCCTGCTCAACCCAGCGTTCACGGGCGATTCGTCCTGAAAAGCTGAGATGGTCATCGACCCATGCAACATTTTCTGGAGACCAAGCAGCGACCTGATCAAAGTGGAAAATACCGAGTTCATTCAGCACTTGCTCTATCTTAGGCCCGACGCCGCCAATCACTGTCAAATCGTCCGCCGTACCCGCAACCGGCCCCGCCAACGCGAGTGGCCGCTCTGTTGTCGCAATCACGGTTTCTTCGCTCAGCAGGTCAGCGGCGGACGCGACAGATCGATCGCCGCGTTCGGTATCAGGAATAGGCATCGCGACAGGTTGTCCCTGAGACGGCGCTTCATCACGATCCGTAAAAGATTCCGGTTCGCTCACCACTTCGTCGACAGCATCCAGAATAGAACCCGCGTTCTGATCCTCGATCGCGTCATCTAGCGTGGTTGCAAGCTCGGTGTCAGGGTCAGACACGGATGGGGCTTCATCGGCATGCCCCGCCACACCGGCCGCCACCGCTGCGCCAACCGCCGCAACCGTTGCTGCGGTGGACAGGCCAATATTGTCCTGATCAGCCATTGCATCCTCTAGCGCGGACTCAGGGACGTCTAAGTCTTCTGGGATAAAATCAGCCACCTCTGGCGCGTCTTCAGCAAGGTCAGCGACCTCCAATGCCTCAGAAACGGTTTCCGGCATGTCCAGTTCGGGCGCCTCAAGTTCCGTCGGAGCGATATCGGTGAGGATGCTCTCATTCGCTTCCGACACATCTTCGGATAGATTGGCCGTCAAATTGTAGGCAGTCCCTTCTGCGGATTCTTCAGCGGCAGTCTCGCCAACCGGGTCACCTTCTCCGGTCTCTTCTACGCCACCCTCAAAATAGGCCAATTTGCGCTCAAGGTTTCGGTTGCGCCACCTCAAATTGGCGAGTTCCTCGTTCTCTGAGGCGCCCTCCACACCAGCTGCCATGGCGACGGGTGCGACCGCTAATTCGTTCTCAAGGACGCCAACGCGTGTGCGTAGATAGTCCAACTGCCAAGTGTTTTGAGCGTCCTTCACTCCGGTTGCGCTCGCGCTGCCTGACAGCGCTGCAGCTGTCCCGGCTGCGCCTACCGTTGCTGCCGCCACGGCTGCGGTCGGAGCTGGCGCGTCTAAAGCGGTTTGCGCTGTTTCTTGAATTTGTCCCTCAAGATGACGCACGCGGCTTTCCAGGTGACGGTTGCGCCAAACCAGCGAGGCTTCATCCGGGTCAACATTATCATCAAGGCGGGATGCGCCTTTGGCCGCAATCGCACCGGCCGCCGCGCCAGCGATTCCGGCTCCAGCCGCCGCAGCGCCGGATTGGCGCGCGCCACTGGACATCAATTGTTCAAGGGCCGCCTTGGATTTTGCCAATTCACTCGACAATTCACCCAATTTGCGCTCTCGCGCCTCCAATTCTCCACGCAGCGCCTCGTCTCCAGCGCCAGACGCCGCCGTGACGCCGTTGCGCTGGGCCTTATACAGCCCTTCTATTTCGGCCTCAGCTTGATGCAATTCTGTTTTCAACACGTCCCGTTCGACCTGAGCGCGCCGGGCGCGCCCCAGCAACATCGCGCCGCGAAATGACCAGCCCAGCAGCAAGCCTAGCAGGCTAACTGCGGCAAGTGCGATCCACATATTCGTTACAAGCCACGTCATTACTCGCTCCGTTCAAATACTTTGAATTCAATTCGGCGGTTCTTCGCCCGACCATCTACCGTTTCATTATCGCCAACCGGCACATCTGGACCATAGCCTTTTGCGGACAAGCGGTCGCGGTCAAATCCGGCATCCGCCATATAATCCGCGACCGACGCAGCGCGCGCCTCGCTCAGCGTCACATTAAAACCGCGTTGCCCCTGATTGTCGGTATGGCCGCCTAGCTCGAACATCAGGTCCGGGTCGCATACAACAGACACAGCCATCAATTGATCCAGCGTTGCGCCACTCTCGCGCGTAATGTCGGCCTTGCCGCTGGCAAAATAAACTTTGTTGGACTGCAGCACGGAGTCATAGGCTGCCTGACAGGCCTCAACCGGCTTGCCCTCAAAATCGAGCCCATCCAGCCCCTGCACCTCCACCTGCACCGTTTCTGCGGCAATATTAACCGCGTACGGCCCGGTCAACTTCTGCATGTCTTGGCGCAAATAAGCCAATGTGGACCCCGACGCCTCGCCCTCAAATGTGAAGCCTTCGTCTTCTGGTGCAAATCCCATCTGGCCTGATCTAAACTTTGCAAAATGAGGCAAGCCCAGCCGAACACCGTCCAACCAACCGTCATAGTCTTCTGTGCCAATGCTCATCTCATCGCGAACATCGCCGCCGTAGAAAGATTGAGCGATGGTCGCGATTTCAGCGCGTTCTTCTTCACTGGACACCTGTCCGGTCAACACCAAGCCGCGTTCAGCATGCACCGCGGACCACAGCGCCCGGCCTTTAATAACTGGTTCTCCGCGAAAAGGCGCTGCCAAATTGGCGACCTCAGCCGATACCTGAGCCCGGACAGCGTCGTCCATGGCGACCCCCGCCACACGCAATTCATGATCTTTGAGGCGCGCTTCGCCCGAATCCAGCTTGTTCAACTGGCGTAAACCGAGCCGCGCCACACCTTGCCAATTTCCTTTGGGCACACCTGCCGCCATATTCATTTGGTCCTGCACCTCGACCCCGCTGAGCCCTGAGGCCTCCGCCATCAGATCCTGCCGGATCGCCAATGTCGGCACATGACCGCTGAGGATCAGCGCGCCTGTCTCCGTTTTTGTCGCCCGCCAAACATAGGGCGACACGGGCGGCGCTGCATCAAAACGGTTGTCCACGTTGATAATGCCGCCCATCCAACGCCCACCTGCGCCTGATGATTCCAACACAAGCTGGGCGATTTGCTCACTGGTATCTGCCGACGGGGCAGAGCCAGTGAGAGTCGCGGTTTGACCATCGACCTTCACCCGCGCCCAATCAGCGCCAGCGTCCGCTAATGCGGTCTCTGCAGCGGCCTGCAGTTTCGCTTCAAGATTTGCCGCGCTTTGCGGTGACTGATACACGCCCCACCAACCAACCAAAGCAAGGCCAGCTAAAGAAAGGAACGCCAACAGGTAATTCAGTAGTCTCATGGGACCCCGACGACCTCCCTAAGGACGATATTCCCGAGAAATTGGGATGCCCTATTCCCTTGATACGTGCAAGAGACAAGCTGCTAACCGCATGGCCTAAACTCATGAACCCCAATGTCGATTTGATCACCAGCGCCAGCAATGCGCTCATCAAGAAAGTGCGAAGCCTGGAGCGTAAAAAAGGACGCGGCGAAACCGGTCTTTTCTTAGCCGAGGGCGCGCGATTGGTGGCGCAGGGATTGGCGAATGGGTGGCGGGCCGACTGTTTGATCATCGCGGCAAGCATGGCGGAACGGCCTCATCTTCAAAAACTAACCCAGGATGCGGCCTCAGCGGGCGCGCGGATCGTGCACGTGCCAGACCGATTGATGTCCAAAATTACCCATAAAGACAACGCACAAAGCGTGATTGGCGCCTTTCAGCAGCAGCATCGCCCCCTAAAGGCGCTGGAGCACGAGGGCGATGGCGTATGGATTGGCCTGTATCAGGTTCGAGACCCCGGCAATCTGGGAACAGTCCTGCGCACCGCAGATTGCGCCGGTGCGCGTGGGGTCATTCTGCTCGAAACCTGCTGTGATCCATACAGTTTCGAGGCGGTACGTGCGTCCATGGGCTCGGTCTTTGATCTTCCGTTCGCGACCGCTTCATTTGATACATTCGACACGTGGCGGCGCGCGCAAGCCCTGCGCCTGACCGCCGCCAGCGTGAATGGCACTGTGCGCCACGATAAGGCAGGCTATGGCGCACGTGCGGCGATTATCATGGGCAATGAGCAGGCTGGACTGCCAGAGGCCGTAGAGGCGGCCTGTGACACGCTCGCGATCATTCCGATGCGCGGCGGGGCAGACAGCTTAAACCTAGCGCAAGCGACCGCACTGATGACCTATGAAGCCTGGCGGGAACGAGATTTCCAATGAAAACAGAGACAAAACTGCTGATCGCAGACGATTGGGAAGACTATGCGCTGCTCGATAGCGGTGATCTGCACAAGTTGGAGCGCTTTGGCAGCCAAACCATTATTCGCCCCGACCCGCAGGCGTTTTGGACCCCAACCCGCCCGGTCGATCAATGGGACGCCGACGCCGCCTTTTTGAGCAAGAGCGGAGAGGATGACCGCGGGCAATGGGAAGTGAGATCTGCAGCGGCCCGTGATGATTGGCCAATGCGTTGGAATAATTTGACATTTACCGCCCGGCGCACGCCGTTCCGGCACCTTGGCGTGTTTCAGGAGCACTCAGTCCATTGGCGGTTTGCGCAGGAAAAAATTCGAGCAGCGAGCCGGCCGATCAAGGTTTTGAACCTGTTTGGCTACACCGGCATGATGAGTTTGGCATGCGCAGCGGCGGGCGCGGAAGTGGTGCATTTAGATGCATCTCCAAAATCAAATGGCTATGGCAAAGACAACCAATCGCAGTCGTCATTACAGGACACGCCGATCAGATGGATCGCAGATGATGCGATGAAATTCGTGGCGAGGGAGCAGCGACGCGGCAATCGGTATGACGGGATCGTGCTGGACCCCCCAAAGTTTGGACGCGGACCGAAAAATGAGACATGGCGCTTTGAAGAGGACTTTCCAGACTTGCTGAATGGGGTCGCGGCGCTGCTGTCGGATCAGCCGCTCTTCGTAATAACCACTGCGTATGCCGTTAGGCTATCCTATCTTGCGGTGGCGCAAGCGATGGAAGACAGATTGGCGAGCCTTGGAGGCCAATTGGAACGCGGTGAAATGGCGCTTAGGCAAGTTCAGGGGCCGCGTGAGCGCCTACTTCCGACGGCGCTTTATGCCCGCTGGTTTCACGATTAGCAGTGTCCATATCCTGTCCATATCGACTCTGTATCTAGTCCATATCCCGTCCATAAGTTGTACTTATCCCCGGTGGGACAAACGCTCTAACGCCAGAACAAACGAAAACGGCGGCTCTTGCGAGCCGCCGTTCCCAATTTCAAATTCACCTTGCGGCGGCTGACTAGAAGTCGACCGTTGCACCGACGAAGATGTAACGACCGAGAGCGTCGTACACTTGTGGGTAGGTGTTACCGTTACCTGGAGCCGTACCAACCACTGATGAGAGCGGTGGATCTTCGTCCGTTACGTTGTTCACACCCGCGCGGATGGCGGTGTTTTCGAACAGGTTGTAACGCGCGGCGAGATCCAGATAGTTCTGGCTGTCCAGTTGAGCGTTAATACCTGTGCCGTCGCCGCTTTGCAGATCGACTTCAGCGAAGTGACGCCACGTACCTGTGACCGCCAGCTTACCATTGGCATCAGACCAAGTTACGCCAGTCTTATGACGATACTCTGGGTTTGAACCGGTGCCGAAGTTGTTCTGACACGCACCGCCATAGGTGCCTGCACAGTCAACGCTTGGCGTAACTGAAGCATCCGGCAGAGCCTGGAATGACAGTTCGTCAAGAATTGTACCGACGTAGCTAAGGGCCAATGAGCCGCGTGCGTCCATATCGTAGGTGTAGTTACCCAGGATATCGAAGCCTTTGGTTTCCAAAGAACCTGTGTTCACGTTGGTCGCTGTGATGAAGCCAGTCTGGCCCGCCCACAATGTACCACCGGTACCGCGATTAACGAGCGAGCAGAAGAATGCATCGCCGGTCAAACCACACTGACGTAGAGACGTCGATTCTGGCACCGTGTTGATGTAGCCATCAACTGTGATGTCGAAGTAGTCGACAGACATCGTCAGGCCTTCAATGAAGCTAGGCGTGAAGACAACACCAAATGTGTAGGTGTCTGATTCTTCTGGCTCCAGATCTGGGTTACCACCACCGAACGTATTGTACTGTCCAGCTGGGTTAATCAGACCAGCGCCGCCGTAGAAGGCTGGATCAAGACCAGTGTTTGCACACTGCGCCTGGGTGAATTCAGGTGTTGCGCCTGGAAGCGCGCCACATGGATCACCGCCATCAAGGTCAAACAAGCCGATGGACTGTGTTGCGAACAATTCGAAGATGTTCGCCGCACGCACCGCACGCTGGTATGAACCACGTAGACGCAGATCAGAGGTTGGCGCCCAATCGAGACCAACTTTGTATGAGTCTGAGTCAACCTTGTCGTAGAACGACTTACGGTAAGCGAGGTCGAAACCGAGGTGATCGGCCCCTGCAACACCCTGGATCAGCGGAACATTAAGTTCTGCGAAGATATCGTACACTTCTTGTGATCCAGCGATCGCATTGGTTGGTCCACCTTGACCAGCACCGTCGCCTGACTGGAACGCCGCGTCTGGATTTGAATCCAGTGAGTCACGACGATACTCAGCACCGACAGCAAAGGCTGGCGCATCTTCAGCGGATGGGAACTGAATGCCCCAATCGCCGAGTGAGCCGAACAATTTACCTGAAACAACTGTCTGAGTGGTGTCACCGTTACGGTTCAGCGGTGAAACAATATAGGTCACAGCCGCTGGATCAGGTGCGTTACCTGACCAGATGTCATATGGCACACAGTTTGGATCGTCGTTCACAGGGTCGGCGTCGTTATTGACGGCACAGACAATGTTTCCAGTACCGTCGTCGACCGCATACAGCGCGTTCGACAAGTTACGGATCGACAGGTCATTATTGTAGACTTCTGAACGCGAAACATTCGCGAACGATGCATACACATCATAACCAAGGCTGGTGTTCGCCAGATCGCCGCGAAGACCCATCACACCACGGAAAGTTTGGTGCTTAATGTCTTGGTTACGCGGCCCGCCTTCAACGTTACGGCGAAGGGCAAGCAATGAACCAACGCCAACAATCGTGCCGTCAGCAACGTCCTGAGCTGAACAACCAATGTAATCCGTCTGCTGTGCAGACAAGAACGGGTTGTCACAGTTGAGGCCACCATTGCCACCGGCAACACCGTAGCCGAACACACCGGACGGCGCGATCTGCGAATTGGTTTCGCTGTTTACGAACATAAGTTCGGTGTACGCGTTCATGTTTTCCGTAATGTCGTAATTAGCAAACGCGCCGAAATTGTAGCGTTCGCTTGGACGTTGGAAGTGGTTGAACGGGTTGAAGTTGAAGGTGTCGGTGACAAAATCACGCGCTTCAAATGTACCGTCATTTGGGTTCACACGTGCCCAGAACCCTTCAGGCAAACTGCCTGACAGATCCAGCAAGTTTGTGAACTGGTTGGTTGAAGACCCTGAACAGGTGAACTCAGAGCCCGCATTGCGGGTACCAAGGGCACAAACAGAATAGTCACGGTCAGCCTGAAGCACTTCGTTTGTGTTCTGGAAACCGGCATAAGCTGACATGTGGCCACGGCCATTGTCGAACTTACCGCCCATGATGGCATTGATGTCGATCGATTCGCCATCGATCACATTGCCGTCTGGAAGACGATACTGGCTTGGGTTACCCGCAGCGAACTCAGTGATCAGCGACTGAATATCGTTGTCATTTTTGTGCTGATAGAAGCTGTAATTCGTGTCGAACTGCAGACCTTCAAAATCATCGTCCAGCACAAAGTTCACAACACCAGAGATGGCGTCTGAACCATATGTCGCCGAAGCACCACCGGTGAGCACGTCAACGCGCTTAACCAATGCTGATGGGATGGTGTTGACGTCTGGCGCTGATGTGTTCAGCGAGCCGTATGGCAGGCGACGTCCGTTCATCAGGGTCAGCGTACGCGCTGAACCCAAACCACGAAGGTTGATAGAGGCTGTACCGGTTGAACCGTTCGCAAGAGCAGAGCCCTGCGCACCAAACGCTTGTGGAAGCGTGTTGATGAGGTCTTCCGCGCGCAGTGTACCGCGGATGTCGAACTCTGCTGAGTCGATCGTAGTCACTGGGCTGGTTTCAACCAAGTTGCCCGACTGCGGGATCAGTGAGCCAGTAATGACCACCTTTTCCTGTACGGATACATCTTCGGCTGCTTCTTCGATGACTTCCAAGTCATCCTGCGCGATTGCGCTCATTCCGGCCAAACTAAATGCAACGCCCGCAAATACGGACGAGGCTAGCAGGCGGGATTTCATAGTTTTCCCGTTCACAGTGGAACCTCCATTATTAAACAAATCGCCTCACCGAGGCGTGCCCGAACCCCAAATTCCGGGTCTTACCTATAAGGAATAGGGTCGTGGTCACAATTCCGTCAATGTGCGGCCATGCTTCGGTCCGCAATAGCGATGTGGTGTGGTTTATTTATCTCAGTCCTGAAACGCGAATTTTGAATGCGAAACATCCAGAAACGGACAAGCTCACCCCGCAAAGCGCAAGCGCCACAGGGGAATCCTGAGCTAGAATGTCTATTTAGACGTCGGCTACGGGCGGACCGTTGATCACATCGCGCGCAAGGTCAGGTCACGATGGGTGACCCGCCTCAAACGCGCGGCGATTCTCAATACGGTCCTCGCAGAGAGAATCGCCAGAGCGCGAATTGATTATTGACCGCCCAGACCATCCCGGCAAAGGAAGCGCGACCGATGTTGATCGACCGCATTGTCCTGCCAACCCGTCAGCGTTGGGTCGACCAAATTCTTGGTGACCTGAAACCACATCGGCGTGATCGGATAATCTTCCAGCATCAGCGCCTCAGCGGCCGCAAAATGCTCCGCCCGCTTTTGCATGTCCTGCTCAGCGTTGGAGAGCGCCAATAACGCATCATACTCGGCGTTTGAGTATTTGCCGTAATTTTGTTGGCCGGTATTAGATTCCAGCAAATACAGAAAGTTTATAGGGTCATCAAAATCAGCCACCCAAGCGGCGTCTGACACTTCAAAATCTGTCGAGCGCAGACGTGAATAAAGCACCTGCGTGTCCTGCTTGATGATTTCTGGCTTAACCCAATCGGCAATTTCGGCCCAATTGGCCTGCGCGACAGGCGCAGCCTTTGGATTGTCATCGGTTGAGCGGTGAATGAATTGGAAGGCCAGCGGGTTGCCAGGTCCATATCCCGCCTCTTCCAGCAGGGCCTTCGCCGCCGCCAACCGTTCTGGGCGGGTCAGCGACTTAAACGACACTTCCGGGCGATCCGTCGCGTAATTATCAATACCGGGGGGCACCATCGAATAGGCCGGAATGAATCCCGGCGTCAGCACGTTGTTCACCAGGAACTCACGATCGAGCGCCATCGACAGGGCTTTTCGCACCCGCACATCGTCAAATGGAGCCTGCGTCTGGTTGAACGCCCAGTAGGTCGTTAGCAAGGACGGCGTGGTACGCACCCAGCCCGGCAAAGCCTCCTTCAGTTCTTCAGTCCGCGCGCCTTCAAAGGCATTGTTGATGTCGAGTTCCCCGACCGAGATCTTGTTCTCAACCGCGTTGGCGTCTGCGAGTTCATAATAGATAACCCGCTTGAAACACGTATCGGACGCGCCGAAGCCGGTTGGGTTGGTGTCGGAAACAATCTGATCGCCTGTGACCCAGTAGACCAGCTTGTACGGCCCATTAACAACAATGTTTTCGGGCTGAATCCAAGCATCCCCATGCGCTTCAATGGCGTGCTGAGGCACAGGATATGAGGTGTAATGGGTCAATAGACCCGGCAAATAAGGCGCCGGATATTCCAAGGTCAGTTCCAGTGTCTTGTCGTCAATCGCGCGAACACCCAATTCCTCAGGCGGCAACTTCGATTCGTTCACCTGCGCCGCATTCTTGATCAGATACAAAAGCGATGAATATTGCGAGGCCACCTCAGGGTCCTGGATACGGCGAAGCGCAAACACAAAGTCGCCAGCAGTGACCGGCACACCGTCTGACCAATTGTAATCGCCCAGCTTGAATGTCCACACGAGGCCATCATCAGACACGCTGTAGCTATCGGCCATACCGTTGATCGGGCGCCCATCGGGGCCATGCGTCATCAGGCCGATAAACATATCGCCAATCAGGATGTTCTCCCATTGCGCGGATGATTTATGCGGGTCGAGCGTGCCAACCTTAGCAGAGATACCGCGGCGCAGCGTCGGCACGTCGTCTTCACCGGCTTTCCCGCCGCCGCCACAAGCCGCAAGAGAGAGCGCAAACGCGCCTATCGCCGTCATCATCAAAGATCGCATCTTCATGGGCAGAATTCCTCCATCTGTCATTTTCAGCTGCATCCCTTTGCGAAGGACGCGCATATTTGCGACAGTGCTGCCAGAGCAGCGCCGCCGCGACAAGCATTTGCTGCAAGACCTGAACCTTGGATGACTGACATGCCTCGTAAATTACTCGTACTTTTTGCCGCGATCGCCTGCCTGGCAATTCCGGCTTTTGCGCAAGAGGCCTCAACCAGCGATGTGTATGCCTGCGCGGCGCAATCGGATGATACGGCGAGGCTGGCCTGCTATGATGCGGCCGTCGGCCGATTGAAAGCCGCCGAAGACGCTGGCGAGGTCACGACAATTTCTCGCAGCGACGTTGAAAAAGTGCGCCGCGATTCATTTGGCTTCTCGATTCCCTCATTGCCGAAACTCGCCATGCCAAAAATGGGCAATGGCAACGCTGACAAGATTGAACGTATCACCAATCCAATCAAATCGGTCTCAAAAGGCGCGGGCGGTGATCTGCTGATCCGGCTGGAGAATGGGCAAATCTGGCGCAAGATCGACAATAAGCCGGTGCGCGTCTCAAAAAAACGCCCGCCCAAGATTGCGACGATCAAAACCGCTGCGCTGGGAAGTTTTCGTATGAAACTGGATGAAGGCCCGATGTTTCGGGTGACACGCGAAAAGTAAGCAAGACGTGCTTTCCTATAAGACAGTCTGGTCCTGAGTATCCCGATGGTGCACATTGCGGGTCTCGGAGGACTGACCCATGACATTCAAGATCGCATTGATTTCCGGCGCCGCAATGGCGCTGACGCTGACAGGCTGTGGACAAAAAGCTGATACGCCAGCGCCAACCCCGCCAGTCGAAAAAGCGCCCGCCAGTGGGACAGACAGCGCCCCCGTCAGCACGCCAACCATGAATGCCTATTTTGGCGACACGCACATCCACACCGCCAATTCCTTCGACGCTTATATCTTCAATGTGCGCGCCACCCCGGATGACGCCTATCGATTCGCCAAGGGCGAGACGATCAAGCATGGGGCGGGCTATGACATCAAACTACAGGGCCCGCCGCTCGATTTTTTGGCTGTGACGGACCATGGCGAGTATCAGGGCATCTTGCCCGCCATGAACAATCCCGATCATCCCCTCTCTCAGACCGCAACAGCGCAGGCCATATTTGGAGAAGACGCTGAAGACCCCGCTGCGGCCTTCGGGCAGATTGGCATTTCTTTTGTTATCTCACAGCCGATCGAAGAAATTCGGGATCAAGCCTATATGAACTCCATCTGGGCGGAGACGGTGGACGCCGCCAATCGCCACAATGAGCCGGGAAAGTTCACCACCTTTTCAGGCTATGAGTTTACCGCCATGCGGATTGTCAGCATTGAGCAAGGCGCCGCGGCGAACTTGCACCGCAATGTGATCTTCAAAGACGACGCCCCAACACAGCTATTCTCAACCCTTGATTCCAACAACCCGGAGGACTTGTGGGCGTGGATGGATAAAGAACGCGCAGCTGGGCGCGACTCGCTGGCCATTCCGCACAATTCAAATGCCTCGAACGGCTGGATGTTTGCCAAAGAGAATTATGCTGGCGGGCCAATGGACGCCGGATACATCACGCGCCGACGCGCCAATGAACCCCTGGTAGAGATCACCCAAATCAAAGGCACTTCAGAAACCCACCCTCAATTCTCTCCCAATGATGAATGGGCCGGGCACGAACAATACGAGTACTTTATCGGCAGTTCCGTAGAAGCTACGATCAATGAAGGCGACTATGTTCGCAAAGCGCTCGCGCGCGGACTGGCCATTGAAGATGAAGTCGGCGGCAACCCCTATGAATTTGGCTTTATTGGTGCCAGCGACACGCATCTGGGCGCGGCAACTCTGGTGGAAGAAAAGCACTGGGGTAAATTCCCGACAGATGGCGCAGGCCCCGAAGGGCGCTCTTCCGTGCCGCCAAATAGCGCGAAGACATGGGAAGGCGCAGAGAAATCAGACAATCGCCGCGTGCTGACGGGCGCACAATTCAGCGCCAGCGGCCTGGCCGGGGTTTGGGCGGAGTCCAATACACGCAGCGCAATCTTTGAAGCCATGCAACGCAAAGAAACCTTCGGCACCACAGGCCCGCGCATGAAAGTGCGCTTCTTTGCAGGAGCAGAGATCACGGCAGACATGCTCGCCAACGCCGATATGCTGGAACAAGCCTATGCCAAAGGCGCACCAATGGGCGGCCAAATTGATGCCCCATCGGCCTCGCCGGGCTTTGTCGCCTGGGCGATACAAGATCCGCTAAGCGCGCCGCTGCAACGCCTGCAAATTATCAAAGTGTGGACAGATGCAGACGGCGCCTTGAATGAGGCCGTCTATGATGCAGCCTGCTCTGGCGGCGCAGCGGTTGATCCGTCCACCTTCCGGTGCCCGGACAACGAAGCCAGCGTGAACGTATCGACGTGTGAGACATCGCCCGGCTCAGGCACAGGGGAACTCAAAACGTTTTGGACCGATCCTTCTTACGCCGCCGATCAGGACGCCGCCTATTATGTGCGCGCACTGGAAAACCCGACCTGCCGCTGGTCAACGTGGGACGCGGTGAGGAATGGCACGCCGCCTAACCCAGAACTGCCCGCGACCGTGCAAGAACGGGTATGGTCATCACCGATTTGGATCAAAGCAAATTAGGCGCGCTTAAGCGGTTTGTGAGACAAGTTCAAACGGGCTGCGAATGGTTGGCTCGGCGTCACTGGTCGCGACCTTCCCGGTCTTTACTAGCTCAAGCATATGCCCCAGCACAGACATGGCGGCCGCTGGATGCAGGCGCGCGTCCACCTCGGCGTACATCACCTTCACCATGTCGGGAATGGCCGTCTGACCCGCTTGCATCTGCTCTAGAATAGCGGCCTCTCGCGCGCGCCTGTGGGCGGCGTATTCATTGATAAACTCCTGCACAAACGCCTTGCCCTCAATCGGGCTGCCATGCGTTGGCAACAGCGTTTCAAATTCGCGCACACGGATTTTTTCAAGGCTTTCCATATAGTCGCCCATATCGCCATCTGGCGGGGCAACCACCGTCGTTGACCAGCCCATTATGTGATCGCCGCTGAAACAGGCGTTTTCTTCGCGCAGACCAAAGCAGAGATGATTGCAGGTATGGCCGGGCGTTTCGATCGTATCGATGGTCCAACCGGGCCCGCTAAAGCTGTCTCCGTCGCCGATCAGAACATCGGGCATGAAGCCCAGATCGTCAGCGCTGCCAAGTTCACCCTTTGCCGTCGGTACGCCGCAATTCTTCGAATAGGTTTTGCATCCCGCCCAATCGGCCAAAGGCTGCGCCAATGGGGAGTGATCAGAATGCCCATGCGTCACCAGAACATGCGTGACCGTCTCTCCCTCAAGTGCAGCTTTCAACGCTTCGAAATGATCTTCGTCGTGTGGGCCGGGATCGATCACCGCCACTTCGCCGCGGCCAATAATGTAGACGCCCGTTCCAACATAGGTGAACGGGCCAGGATTGTTCGCAATTACACGCCGGATCAGCGGCGAAACTTGCGTCACCTCGCCATATTCAAAGTCGATCTTACGGATGTAAGGGATAGCCATATTTGTTTTCTCTTAAGTTTTGTTGTCAGCGACGCTTCGGCGCGAAAGATCCCGCGAACGCTTTGGCCATGCGCCGGGTTGCGCGCAGCTTCGAGCCCAGCGGCAGAGCCACTGGTGGCCCCATATCGGTCTTATTTGCATCGACGATAAAAATCTTGCCCGTCGCCTTGTCGCGCAGCACATCCATGCCGCCCCATTCAAGGCCTATCTCAGACGCAAATTGTGTAATCAGTTCGATCTCTTCCGTCGAATAGCAATTCTTCACATCGTCAAGAATCACTTCGGCATTGTCGTTTCCGAACCGCTTATCAAGCGGGCGGCGTTTGCGAAACGAAATACGCGGCTTGCCACCAACAATGCAGCAGCGCAGGTCTTCCACCACGCCGCCTTCAATCTCATTATCAACAAGCCGCTGATAGCTGTGCCCCTCAAGCGGGGTGTCCAGCGGACCCTCAAGGATGCGGCCATCATGGGCGCCGTTCATCTCAGACTTCTCCACCATGCGGCCTTCAAAGGTCAAAGGATCAACCGCCAGATTGTACCCGAATACTTTTTCAAACGCTTCGGCAACGCGAGACTTGGAAATATCGTTACAGTTAAAATTGACCAACCGCGCACCGGGCTTCACCTCTGGCGGCTTATTGTCGGTAAAAGTCTGATCTTCGAATTGCATGACGATGTCAGCCTGTGACACGTCCGCAATGAGTTTTGCGCCGGACACATGCATCACTGGCCAAACGAAATACCACGGGCGCGGTTTGTGAGGATAGAAAGCGATGGTTGGGCGCTTGTGACCTGTAATGCGACGCCATGTTCGCCAGCTCTGGGCGAACAGGTAAAAGCACATCCATGCAAAAATATCGTGCACCAAGCCCATTGTTAGAGCGATGCGATGCCCTGTTTTCTTGACAAGGATTTGACCATCATTAATCGCAAAATCGGAGATCCAAAATCGGCCTGCCATAGATTGATGTACTCCATTCCCGAAACGACACCGATCCGGCACCGGGATTACTGAGTTTAGGGTGGCATGCCAGCGCAGGCCAATCAACTCACGAACCTGCGATAGCTATGACATTTGCTTGAGATGAGGCCTAACATTGGGCCGGACCGGCGCTTAAAGAATGTGTGCGATGCTCGACAGATCATATCCGGCATTGGCCGCCGCCGTTACGACATCATCGCCAGCGCCCTGGCCTGCATGAGTCAGCGCCCACGCTGTAATGGACCGCGTTCCCGTGCGGCAATACGCCAAGACAGGTTGCGGCGCATCCGCCAGAATGTGGCCCATTCGTTCAACAATTTCGGGTGTCGGGGCCCCGGAAAACGGTAACGCCACAAAACTGAGGCCCAGCGATTCGGCTTTGGCCCGCACAGCGCCCAGGCGCGGTTGGTCAACGCCGCCCTCACCATCTGGCCGATTGACCACAATTGTCTTGTAACCAGCGGCCGCGATCTCTTCGACATCCTGTTCGGAAATCTGCGGAGAAACGGCGAAAGCGTCTGTAACGCGGCGAATATCAGCCATAAATCGGCCCCTTGCGTGTGATCGTGTTCTTGATTGCTTCGCCTGACAAGCTAAGGAGGAACAACGGGCCTGCCAAGATGCGTGCGGTCACAACGTCGCGATTTGGGTCGCTAAAGTCTCAGGAGCAAGTACCGCCAGTGTCTTCAGTTCAGCGCGCGCTTAGCCGGGTTCCCTGGCGCTACACCTTTCAGCGATTGCTGATCGCGATCCCCACCATGCTCGCGATTATTACGATGGCCTTCTTCATGATGCGCGCAGCGCCGGGCGGTCCGTTCTCAACTGAGCGCAAACTGCCCGCCGCAACGGAAGCGGCGATCAATGCCAAATTCGGATTCGATAAGCCCCTCAGCACCCAATACGTCAATTATGTTGGCGGCGTTCTAAAGGGCGATTTCGGCCCAAGCTACAAAACGCTTGGAAAGTCAGTAAATGAAATGATCGCGGACGGGCTGCCCATCTCCCTGACGATTGGGTCACTCTCCATGCTATTAGCGCTCATTGTCGGCAGCTTTCTCGGTATATTTGCCGGGCTCAGGCAAAACACCGCTGCAGACTTTTCCGTCATGGGGCTCGCAATGGCGGGGATTTCTATTCCAACCTTTGTCACCGGGCCCATATTGATTCTCGTCTTTGCGATTGGCGCAGGTCTGTTTGCCGTAGGCGGCCTCGGAACATACCCCAATATCGGCATGAACTTTGGCAATATGACCCTGCCGGTTATCACTTTGGCATTGCCGCAAATTGCCATCATTTCCCGTCTGATGCGCGCGTCTATGATTGAGACCATGCGCTCCAATCATATCCGGACTGCGCGGGGCAAAGGGCTGGCTGAGCGCCAAGTGATTATGCGCCACGCCCTGCCCGCCGCAATGCTGCCACTGATCTCTTATGTTGGCCCCGCGACGGCGCGCGTGATGACAGGCTCAGTTGTGATTGAGCGCATCTTCGGCTTGCCCGGATTGGGTAGTTATTTCGTCGATGGCGCCCTGAACCGCGACTATACGCTGGTGATGGGGGCGATCATTGTTTACGCTGGCCTGATCGTCATTCTGAACCTTGTCGCAGACATCCTCTACGCCGTTCTGGATCCGAAAGTGAAGTATGACTGATGACTAACATCGATCCCCTTTTTGACCCAACCGGCCGCGTTGAACCGGTCAGTCAAGCCATTGTTGGCGGACGCTCACTTTGGGACGACGCAAAAGCGCGCCTGTTCCGCAACAAGGCGGCGGTGATCTCCATGTGGGTGCTGGGGTTTCTCGCACTCATCGCCGTGTTTGGTCCATTTGTTTGGGTGCATGACTACAAGCAAATTTCAGACGTCATCAAAGTTCCGCCAACGCTGGAAAACTGGCACATTCTGGGCACCGACCAGCAAGGGCGAGACCTGTTTGCGCGCCTGATGGTGGGCCTGCGCATCTCGCTCATGGTGGGCATTATCGCCACCATCGTCAGCTTGATTATTGGCGTTACCTGGGGCGCGGTGGCGGGCTATCTTGGCGGTCAGGTCGATAATATCATGATGCGTATTGTGGACGTGCTGTACGCCATGCCGTTCATCTTTTTCGTGATCCTGTTGCTAACGGTATTTGAACGCAACATCTTCCTGATCTTCGCGGCCATTGGCGCCATCGAATGGCTGACCATGGCCCGCATCGTGCGCGGGCAAACGCTGGCCATCAAAGGCAAAGAGTTTATCGAAGCGGCGCGCGCGGCAGGCGTGTCTCAAGCTGACATTATTAAGCGCCACATCCTGCCCAATGTGATTGGCCCGGTTGCGGTCTACGTGACGCTGACCATTCCGGTCGTGATTTTGGCTGAGAGCTTCCTGTCTTTCCTTGGCCTCGGCGTGAACGAACCGCTGACCTCACTCGGCGTGCTGATTTCAGATGGCGCCAAAGAGATGCGGGCCAAACCGTGGATGCTGCTCGCGCCCGCCCTCACAATGGCCACCACGCTGCTCTGCTTGAACTTCATCGGAGACGGCCTGCGCGACGCACTAGACCCGAAGGATCGTTAGGAAGACTTACGCCCCCGCTGAGCCAAGACGCTTTGCAGCCAGCAGCAAGATGCCGGCGGAGACGGCCTCGATCACTACGAACGGCATCGTCAAATCCGCGCCATGAACAAAGTGCGCAAGGATGCGTAAGAACGCGATGCCCATGAACATCATCGCCGGAATCTGAAATAGAATCCGTCGCCCGGTGAACAGCGCCGCGATAATCATCAATCCAATAGACAAAAACAGCGCGCCGCCATCCCCAATTTGGGTGCCAAGCGCTTCACCCTCCAACAAAGGCAGCTTTATAGCCTCAGCCGCTTTCGCGGGCATTATGGCCCAAGCCAACCCAATCGCCAGCATTGGCAAGGCCGTCAGCCCCGCGAGCATTTTCAAAACCATATTCATCTCAGTGCCTCCCCGCCGCTACGCTAATTCGCAACCCGTTCAATTTCATCCAACAGATTTCGCACCCGTTTCGAGTTGGCGCCAAGGTCCGACAAGCCAACGCGGCTGGTTGAGCGCATATCGACGAGAGACGCCGTCATATCGGCACTTGGCGTAATGCGCACCATGACGTCATCTTTGAACCCAAACCATCCGGTTGTAACGGTCCCTTCAAGGCTGCGGCCGACACGGTCTTGCGTGACAATTTCCATTCCGGCTGACGTCATGACGGTCAACGCGGCATCAAATGCCTCTTCTGGGCCGACCAAAAGCTCAAGCGTTTCGATGTTCGGATAGGGCGCATTCTTCGCTTTTTTCTGTGTGTCAGGGTTAAACTCAGCTTCTTCCTGCAGTTCTGACACCAATTGCCCCCCGGTACCCGGCCAATTAGCATCGGCGTACGCTGCCACGATTGGCGCTTCAACAATTTCGTTGGCTGCACCATCGGCTTTGCGTGCGGCCAGCAAGGCCTCAGACGGCATGATCGGCGCATCCCAATTGGTTTGAATGTCAGCAATCGGCGGCAGGCGAAGCGCCGTCAACTGAAAAGCCATCCATCGCCCGGTCGAAAATCCCGCAATCAATAGCGCCGCCAGCGCCACCATGAATGGGCGTTTGCGCGGGGCTTTGATCAGCGCGAACAGTAGCGCCAAAACGGATGATCCGAGTGCAAGCGCAATCACGATACGCCCCCAGCCTGCGTTCACATTACCGGTCATCTTGCCGAGGCCGAACTGCCAGTCCCACCAGCCAAACTTAGATCCGAGGGCCGCTAGCGCAAACCAAACGACTGAAAACAATGCCAGCGTCAATGCCAGCCCAGCAAACTTGCCGCGCCATCCTGAAGATTCATGTTCCATCTACTGTGCCCTCCCAAGGCGCTTTGTGTCTGCCGAAGGTTCGGCTACCTTCGCGGTATAGACTCTGGAGAGCGAAATGGAAAATCCAAGCATCATGTCACACGTTTCAGTCGGGGTGACTGATTTAGAACGCTCTGGAGCGTTTTATGACACTGTACTTGCCACCATTGGCGCAAAGCGCATGGCCGAACACCCCGGCGCGATTGCTTATGGCAAGATCTATCCCGAATTCTGGATTCACCCGCCCCACGATGGCGGCGCACCAAGCGTTGGCAATGGTAGCCATTTCGGATTCTTTGGAAACTCCGTCGCCGAAGTCGACACCTTCTACAAAACCGCCCTAGACGCCGGGGCCACCTGCGACGGCCCACCCGGCCCGCGTGAACTCTACGGCCCGCAATACTATGGCTGCTTCCTGAAAGACCTCGATGGCAACAAAATCGAGGCCTCATTCTGGGATGAGAGCAAAGCATAAAGCGAAGTCATCCCGGACGCGAAAGGCGACCGGGATGACCTATTTCATCGAACGCTCCACTGGGGCGGCGCCCCAAGCGCAGGCGATTAGCCAAGCGAGCCGCGACCAGCGGCAAACACGTAAAGCGCAGGCGCAGCGGCCCGGCGAAGCCGGAACAGCCGTGAGCAAAATACTATGCCGTCGGCAGCTTATAGTCCTTGAACATCTCGCGCAGTTTCAACTTGTTTATCTTGCCCGTTGCGCCGAGCGGTATCTCATCCACAAACTGCACGTCATCCGGCGTCCACCATTTGGCGATTTTGCCCTCCAACTGTTTCAGAACGTCTT
>CAZXVJ010000001.1:25154-27125 GCA_964644385.1 uncultured Hyphomonas sp.
TCATCCGGCGTCCACCATTTGGCGATTTTGCCCTCCAACTGTTTCAGAACGTCTTCCTTCGCGGGTGATTTGCCCTCAGCGCACTGAATCACCAATAGCGGCCGCTCATCCCATTTCGGGTGGTAAATACCAATGGCGGCTGCGTTCGCAACGTCCGGGTGGCCAACGGCAATGTTTTCAATATCAATTGAAGAAATCCACTCTCCGCCGGACTTGATCACATCTTTTGCGCGGTCGGTGATCGTCATGGTGCCGAACTCGTCCATATTGGCGACATCGCCCGTATCGAACCAGCCATCACCATCCAGCACGTTGCCGCCATCGCCCTTAAAATAGCCGGCTGCAATCGCCGCGCCGCGCACCAGTAGCTTGCCAGAGGACTCACCATCGCGCGGCAATTCTGCGCCCTCATCATTTTCAACTTTCAACTCCACACCAAATGGCGGGCGGCCCTGCTTCAGCTTTTGCTTCATGCGCGTATCGACATCGGCGCTGGTCAGATGCGGCGGCAGCGTGCCGAGCGTGCCAAGCGGCGACGTTTCGGTCATGCCCCACGCGTGAATCACATCCACTTCAAAATCAAGTTCAAACGCCCGCAAGATATTCTCAGGGATAGCAGACCCGCCAATGATCACCTTCTTCAGGTGTGGCAGCTTCAGATCATTCTCCCGTAGATAAGTGAGCAGCATGAGCCATACCGTCGGTACAGCCGCTGTGATGGTCACCTTCTCACTGTCGAGCAATTCATAGATCGCTTTGCCGCTCATATCGGCGCCTGGCATCACCATATTCGCGCCCGTCGCCGGGCAGCTTAGCGCAAGGCCCCAGGCATTGGCGTGGAACATCGGCACGACGGGCAGCACGACATCATCGGCCCCCATGCCCATTGCATCCTTACTCATCGTCACCAGCGTGTGCAGCACGTTCGAGCGATGCGAATACAGCACGCCCTTGGGGTTGCCGGTCGTGCCAGACGTATAGCAAAGCCCGCATGCAGTATCTTCCGGGAAGCCGCCCCATGTCGCATCGGTCGGTCGGCCATCAATCCACAAATCAAACGGCACCGCCCCCAGCGTATTTTCTGGCATCGTTCCGGCGTCGGCAAAGATCACAAACTTCTTAATCGTCGTCAGCTGATCCTTCACCGCCTCAACAATTGGCAGGAACGTCGTATCAAACACCAAAACCTTGTCTTCGGCGTGATTGGCAATCCACGCGATCTGTTCCGGGTGCAGGCGCGGATTGATCGTGTGCAGCACCGCGCCCATGCCCATTGCGCCATACCATGTCGCCATGTGCCGCGCAGAGTTCCAGCCCAGCGTTGCCACCCGGTCGCCCAGCACAACACCATCATCCTTCAGCGCGGAGGTCACCTGCTTTGCCAAATCATACAACTCGCCATACGTCGTGCGCACAATGTTGCCTTCCACCCGGCGCGTCACAATCTCGCGCTGCGGGTTAATCAGCTTTGCGTGCTCAAGAATTTTATCAACCGTAAGCGGCCAGTCCTGCATAATGCCTTGCATGGGGCGTTTCCTTTTATGTGTCCGGCGCATCGGTAAGCGCCTGTTATTCAATGTCTTTGACAGGTTTAGGGGCCACGCGGCTAGATTACAATCTGCAAGCCGCCTGCCTCCAGCATTCCGCTGAGTTTCGCCTTGTCGGTGCCGGGCGGCAACCAGACAGACCAGCCGCCGCGGGGGTGGCGCTCCAACTCCGCATCACCTGATACGCCGCTCAGCACGCGCGCCACATCAGGCCAGCTCATCGCTTCGTCCAGCGCCATAACGCGGATATACAGACGATCATCGTCAGGCATTACAGTTTCGCACCTCAAGCGGTTATTGCGCCCTGAGGTTATCGCGCTATAGCTTCGACGCAAGCAAGACTGAACGCTACCGTAACGGAAACACCCGATATGAAACTCTGGATCGCCGCCCTAACCGCCCTCACCCTCGTCGCCTGTGGGGG
>CAZXVJ010000001.1:27225-75539 GCA_964644385.1 uncultured Hyphomonas sp.
GCCGCCGTCATTGCCTCCCATCGCGGCGGCCCTGCCCCCGGCTATCCAGAGAATGCCCTTGAAACCCTGCAATACGGCTTCGCCCAAGGCATCCGCGTGTTTGAAATAGATGTCGCAGAAACCCGCGATGGCACCCTCACCCTGATGCATGACGACCGCATCAACCGCACCACCACCGGCGACGGCTACATCGCCGACACCACATGGGATCAGCTCTCAAAAGCCCGCCTCGTCGACAATGACGGCAAATCGACAGACTTCCGCGCGCCTTTGCTGAAAGATGTTTTGGAATGGTCCGTCCAATCTGGCGCCATCCTCGAACTCGATAAGAAGAACACCACCAGCTTCCGCAACATCGCCGCCGCTGTGAAAGCCGCTGGCGCAGACAACAACGTCCTCCTCATCTCCTACACAGATAAACACGTCGAAGAAATCATCCGCGCTGCGCCAGATATGATGCTCACCGCATCGGCCCGCGGCGCGCGTGACATCGCCAAGCTGGAAGGCCTCGGCGTGAAACGTGAAAACTTGGTCGCATGGACAGGCACACGCGAAGCCGACGCTGCCGCGTGGGCGCGCAATGCGAAGGAGGGCGTTGAAAGCGCCTTCGGCACGCTGGGCCGCCCCGGTCAGCGGCTGGATGATGTCTATTGGGCAGATGGCAATGGCGAAGAATTCCAAAAGCTCGCCGATGACGGCCTCATCATGATCTCCACCGATACGCCCTACCGCGTCGCCGAAGCGATCACGGCAGACGATGTGGCACGCGAAAAGTGCGGGCTTTAAGCCTAGTTCACGACGCCGGAAATCACCGACGGGCGATCAAGGTCTGAATAGGGATAGACACCCGCCTCTTTGAGTTTCTCGATCAAGTCGGTCCCATGATTGTCGAGCGCCCACGCCATCTCATCGCGGTGAATTTCGATCACCAGCATGAGACCAAACTCTGGCGTAAACATCTCCGGCTTATAGGCGTCGATGACATAGCATTTGCCACCAACATAATCGTCATAATCTGCCGGAAACTCGAGCGTGTTGCCGGGGTCAAGCTGCGCCTGATAGGCGTACCCGCCAAGCTCCATCTGCGCCGCGCGTATCAGCCCGCCCGGTGTCTCGCCGGACACATCCCGCAAATCATCGCTCTTGCCAACAACGGCCCGCGTAAACGAGATAAACTCGAACATTTCGAAGTGACTGTTTGACGGTCCATCCCCTTCCAGACGCGCCAATTGCATGGTCGCGACCCCGGTGCCCGGCACATCATTATGATAGAAATACCCATGAAACGGCCCGTATTTCGGGTCTGCAATAATGACGTGAAGCACTTTCTCATGCACCTTGCCGAGGGCCGCCTCCATGCGTCGTTCTTTATCCTCATGCCAAGCGAGGTAAGCCTCTTCGCTAATATCATCACCCGGCATGTCTGGCTCCACTGCTTCCTTTTTTCCGAACCAATTCTTGAACATAGCGGGTCACCTTTCGTCAAATCTCGACAATGCTGTCGGCAATCTCTGCGGCTCGGGCTTCAAACGCAGCTTTCGTCTCGCCTTCATCGGTCGCGCAAACAAGATAGCCGCCGCCAGCACCAACTGTGCGCGCAATGTGAGGCCACATAAGGTCTGGAGATTTTGCTTCATTCCATTGGCCAGCGATTGCCGGGTCTTGCCTGCGCACGCCGCCAAAGCGCTCTGGCCGGGCCCGCGCTGCATCCCAAATCGCTGTGTTCAGAAGACCGGGGCATAAGATCGTACAGCCAATCCCGTCCTTGGCCGCCTCGCCGCGAATGGCCTCTGCCACAGCGAATGTTGCATGCTTCGTTGAGGCATAGAGCGGAAACGCGCCTTCTGGGGCACGGAGCGCTGCGGTCGAGGCCGTCACTCCGATATGTCGCTTGCCCTCGGCCCGTTCCATTAAGGGCCGAAACGCCGTGACCGTATGCACCGCGCCAAGCACATTGACGCCAAAGCCCCAGTTCAGCGTCCGCTCCCGCGCGCCAATCACCGGAGAGCCAACCCCTACGCCAGCATTGATCCACAACATTGAGATCGGCTTGCCTCGGCCCGCCAGCGCGTCTGCCGCTTTTTCCAGGTCTTCCGGATCACTGACATCAGCCGCCACAGCAAATGCGCCATGCCCAATCCTCTGCGCCGTCGCAGCGGCCGCCTCCATACGAATATCCAGAACGCCGACTTCCATGCCAGCCTCAGCCAACCCTTTCGCCAGCATCGCACCAATCCCATCCGCTGCGCCAGTGACCAGCGCAGTCTTGCCCCGATAGGCCTCCAGCTCGCTCACGGGTAAAGCCGTGTTGTTGACCAGCCCTTGCCCTTACGAACAAACTTCAGCCGATCATGCATGCGGAACGCCTGATCCTGCCAGAACTCAATCTCGGTCGGAACCAGTTGAAACCCGCCCCAATACAGCGGACACGGAATATCATCATCGTCGCCATAGACGCTTGATATTTCCGCGATGCGTTGTTCAAACGCGGCGCGCTCTTTCAAAGGCCGGGACTGATCAGAGGCCAGCGCCGCAATCCGGCTCTGCGCCGCGCGGGTGGCGAAATACTCACACGCAACCTCATGGCTCACCGGCTTAACCTTACCGCGTATCCGCACCTGCCGCCGCATAGACTTCCAATGAAAGCAAAGCGCCGCCTTCGGGGTCGCCTTCAACTGCACGCCCTTGGCACTTTCCAGATTGGTAAAAAACGTGAACCCATCCTCAGATGCGTCTTTCAACAATACAATTCGCACGTCCGGCATGCCGTCCGCGTCGACCGTGGCGAGCGACATCGCATGCGAATCGTTCAACTCCTCGGCCCGCGCCTCCGCCGCCCAGTCTTTGAACAACGCCATCGGCTCATCGACATCCGGAATGAATGGGCGATCAATCTCAGCGGCGTAATCGCTGGCGCTTGGGCTTGGCGGAATGATGTTGTCCTTGGCGCTCATCTGATGTCCTGACAGAGTTTGTGGTGCGATGCAGTTCCCTATAGGACAAGGGCTACGATCAATAAACGGGCTAATCAACGCATGTCGCATAACACATTCGGACATCTTTTCCGCGTCACAACTTGGGGCGAAAGTCACGGGCCTGCCATTGGCTGCGTTGTCGATGGCTGCCCGCCCGGCCTAAAACTGACCGAAGACATGATCCAGTCTTTTCTCGATAAGCGCCGCCCCGGCACCTCTCGCTTCGTCACGCAGCGCAAAGAGCCAGACGCTGTGCGTATCCTCTCCGGCGTGTTCGAAGACGACCGCACAGATGGCCCCGTCACCACCGGCACACCCATCTCCATGATGATCGAAAACGTCGACCAGCGCTCGAAAGACTATAGCGAAATCAGAGACAGCTATCGCCCCGGCCACGCCGATTACACCTATGACGCCAAATATGGCGTCCGGGATTATCGCGGCGGCGGGCGTAGCTCAGCCCGCGAAACGGCCAACCGTGTTGCCGCTGGCGCGGTCGCCCGCCAAGTGCTTGGCGAGGCCATTCAGATCAGAGGCGCCGTCGTGCAAATCGGCCCACACATGATCGACCCGGTAAAGTGGGATTGGGCGGAAATTGAGAACAATCCCTTCTGGTGCCCAGATGCCGATATTGCAAAGCAGTGGGAAACCTTCTTGGACGAAACCCGCAAATCCGGCAGTTCCGTCGGTGCGATCGTCGAAGTTCAGGCCAGCGGCGTCCCCGCTGGATGGGGCGCGCCCGTATATGGCAAACTCGACGCCGAACTCGCCGGCGCAATGATGTCCATCAACGCCGCCAAGGGCGTAGAGATTGGCGCCGGCTTTGCCGCCGCGTCGTTCTCAGGCGAAGACAACGCCGACCAAATGAGAGCTGGAAACGAAGACGGGCCCCGTTTCCTCTCCAACAATAATGGCGGCGTCGCAGGCGGCATCTCCACCGGGCAAGACGTCGTCGTCCGGCTCGCCATCAAACCCACATCTTCAATTCTCACAGAAGTAAAATCCATCACCAAACAAGGTGAAAACACAGACGTGCGCACCAAAGGCCGCCACGACCCCTGCGTCGGCATCCGCGCCGTCCCCGTTGCCGAAGCAATGCTCGCGTGTGTGCTCGCCGACGCAAAGCTCAGACATCGCGGACAAGTCGGATAGGTCAAAAATGAAGTTTGGCTGGATCATCCGATTGATCATTGTTTCGGCAATCGTATTGCCATTCCTACATCTCTCGCGATGTGAGTTCCTGTCCGGCTTCGCCTACCCAGACCCACTCCCCTGGGAATGTGTGGTCGGGCGAAAATCTCCGCCAGACCTTTTCTCATTCAGAGACGATCCGCTCACAATTCCAGCGCAGATCATGCCCGAATGGTATTTCGCGCCCTCCTTTTCAATTTTGAGAAGCGTTTCGATCAGCCTGTTTGGTCTCAGCACGAAGACGCTCAGCATTGCGCTCATGTGGGCGGCCTTCTTGCCACCCTTTCTATTTGCGTTCGTTTCTTGGAAACGGTTTCCCATTTGGGGCCACATCGGACTTGGCCTGCTCGTCGCCAACCTCATCGCACTTGGCGCATTGGCCTACCAACCCTTTAGCGACGCTGTTGGCATGGCGTCGTCCATCCTAATGATGGCATACTTTCTAGGTGCGCTAGCCCTGTTCACCGCCCTGTCGATACGGGGAAGAAACGCTGCGGATCAACACTCAGATACCTTCACCTAGCTTCCGCCAACACGTCACCTTACTCAAAAACGCTAGTTGTTCGCGCTCCAACGTCAAGCCAGCGCCCGCCGCATCCCCGGCCAAATCCCACGACAGATACCCGTCATAATACGGCTCGTGAAAGCCATGCGGGAAGTATTCCAGCAGGCCGTCCATCTCAGGATAGTCGCCAAACTGAACACTATCGTTCAGCACAAACAGCCCGCCCGGCTTCAACACCCTCGACACCTCCGCCAGCACACGCGGACGCACCTCCGGCGGCAATTCATGGAACAGGAAAATCGACACCACAATGTCCTGTGACGCATCCGCAAACGGCATCGCCTCCGCGGCCTCCTCCACAATCCCAACTTGCGGCCAGCCCGACACATTCCGCCGCGCTGCCTCGGCATAATTGGGGGATAAATCCAGCCCGCCCGCCTGCAAGCGAGGAAATACGCGCATCACGTCCGCCAAAAATCGCCCATTCCCGCACGCCATATCCAGCAGCGTCACGCCCCGCTGGTCCCGGCCCTTCATTTCACGCGCAATCTCCGCCAGCGCGGCACGCCGCATCGCGGCGGCCGTCCCAGTGAACAGCGCCTCAACCTGCGTGTCATACAGTCGCTCACTCTCATCTGAGAACCAGCCGTCTGACTGATAGTGAAAGTTCTGGCGATAATATTCTGGATAGCGATTGGAGTTCGGGTCCAGCATGTCCTGCACTTCGGTGCCATTTCGCGCCACCCGGCGCCGGTCCACCTCATCCACGTCGCGCTGAAACGCCGCCGCTGATTGTAAAGCGCGCGGCAAATCCTTGATCTGCGTGTCTTTTGGCGCAGGATAGAGCCCCGCTTCCACATTCAGTCGGTCTTGAACAAACAGGCTGAGATAGGCTTTTCGCAGCACCGCCATATCGGGTGAACCACGTGACGGCTTAAACGCAGGCTCCCCCGGGCGATTAAATCCGCTGGCCCTCCGGCGCGCCACGCCCATCTGCGCCGCATACCACGCCGCGCGCACGCCTTGTGTGGCGGCATATCTGGCCCGTCCGGCTGTTAATGATGCGTCTTTCAGAATACCCATTCAGGCAATATGTGGTGGCCCCGCGGCCGCGTCCAGCCTCTGCGACCATTCTTCACGTCTGGTTCAGCTTCAATTTGCAATGGTGTCAGCAATTCTGGCGATCTGGTCCTCCCACCAGCCGCCAACAGGTAGGAGTATTTACCATGTTACGTATTGCAGCCCTTACAGGTGCCGTCTTCGTCGCGCTCGCGCTTCCAGCCGCCGCAGACCAATATTACGGCTCAAATTACAACTATAATGGCAGTCCATCACCCAGTGATAACTCAGCGTGCAAACAGCAACGCAAAAGCGACGGGGTCACAGGCGGCGTTGTCGGCGCAGTCGTTGGCGGCCTGATTGGCGGCGCAATCGGCAATAACATCGATTCCGATGACGATAATTACCGGGATCGCCGTGGCTATCGTGGATATCGCGGGTACAATAATTACCGCGGAAACCGGGGCTATCGCGGACGTGGATATCGCGCGCATCGCGGCTATCGCGGCAACAATTATAACCGCAAAAACGACAATGACGGCGAAGTCATTGTAGGCGCCCTGCTCGGCGCGGTCGTTGGCGGTTATGCGGGCAGCGAACTGGCCAAAAATACGGGCCGCGATTGCACGGAGGTCTACCAGCCGCGGTCTGTGAACCAGCGCAGCACCAACACCTATCCAGTCAATTCAGGCTATCCAAATCGTCCTCGCCCAGTGACAACGACGCGCACCTATCCAACCCCGGCGCCGCGCCCGACGACCACATCAACTTATCCGCGTCCAACAACCACATATCCGCCGCGCACGGTTACAACCGGCTCTGAGTGTCGCACGGTCTACCGTGAGACACGCCTGCCGAATGGCGAAGTGCTACGCGATCCTGTTCAAGCCTGTCGCACAGGCGCGAATGGAGACTGGCAAATCGACGGGAACGGTTTAGCGGGCGGCTCTTATAGCTACTAGCGCCGCACCGCGTGAAATAGGCGCTCGGCATTGCCGTCCCCGCCAGAAATAGGGCTGGCCGTCCAGGATTGGATGGGCCAGCCTTTTGCGTTCATCCATTCAGCGAAGCGCGTCGCTGCGGCATCACTTTCACCCACGTCGCTGACAATCCCGCCCCGCCCGACGTTTGCGCGTCCCACCTGAAATTGCGGCTTAAACAGGCCGACAAACTCAGCTGCGTCGCTGGCCAACTGCAAGGGCACATTGAGCAGTTTCTCCAGCGCAATAAAACTTGCATCACAGACCAGAAGACTCGGCGATTGCCCCAGCATATCGGGCGTCAAATTGCGCGCGTCCATCCCCTCCAGACACGTCACTCGCTCGTCCGTCCGCAGCGATACGTGCAGTTGATCGCGTCCGACATCCACAGCCAACACATGCGCAGCGCCCCGCGCTAACAATACGTCAACAAACCCGCCAGTGGATGCACCAATATCAAGGCAGTGACGCCCCGTGGGGTCCACTTGAAACTCATCTAGCCCGTGCGCCAACTTTACCCCCCCGCGGGACACATAAGGGTGCGCCGGCACAGCAATAATTTCGTCTGCTTCGTTCAACAGTTGAGACGGTTTGTTCACCGCCGCCCCCGCCGCCGTCACGCCGCCTGCATCAATCGCCGCGCGCGCGGCCGTTCGGCTCTCGAAAAAGCCCCTGGCGACTAGCAATTTGTCGGCCCGCATCTTCATGCGCAAAAAATTCCTCACATTTTTCTCCCCGTCCCCTTACACTGTCGTCAACCTTGCCTTCAATGTCTCACTCTAAAGGACACGCCAAATGCTCCGCACTGTTAGCCTCGCCCTCCTTTCCCTCGCAGCCGTGTCGGCCTGCGCCCAAATACCAACCCCGTCCGGACTGCCAACTGCGGCAGAAATGCCGGGCCCCGCTGACGGCGTGTTCCCCTCCATGATGCGGGCGACGGCCAATATCGTTGGCACACGCGGGCAAACGATCGGCACAGCCAATCTGCTCGGCGGCGCGAATGGCGTCGTCCTACGCATTGAGATTGAGGCAGGCGGGCTGACCCCTGGTTGGCATGGGCTACATCTACATCAGGTCGGCAACTGCTCTGACATTGGAAGTTTCAAAGCCTCCGGCGGCCATGTTGGTAAGATTAAAGGCGGTCACGGCCTGCTCAATCACAAAGGCCCAGAGGGCGGCGACATCCCTAACATTTGGGCCGGGCCAAATGGCGCAGCGGGCTATGAGGCGATTACGCAGCTGACAAATTTGGGGGAATTGGCAGACGCAGATGGCGCGGCGATCATTATCCATGAAGGCCCTGACGATCACATGACCCAGCCGATTGGCGGCGCAGGTGGACGTGTGGCGTGCGGCGTCATTCGCTAAGCGGCATCCTCTGCCAATCGCCTGAGTGTCGCGCGCCCCATATCGGCGTGGCGCGGTGTATCTTTTAAGCCTGTCTCCAACAAAATCACACCAAAGAACACCGCCCACCCCATAGCACGTGTTTTCATAGCATCGCTCATACCATAGGCAGCGATGGCATCCCGGCGCGCTTGCGGGGCATCAAACAAGGCCCAAATACCCGCCAGGTCTGTTGCCGGATCACCCGCGCACATATCGCCCCAATCGATGAACGCTGACAGCTTACCCGCCTCCACCAATACATTGCGCGCGTGCACATCTCCCGCAATCCAGCTTCTCGGCGTGTCGATGCCTGTCTCCAACGCCGCATGCCAAACGCGCATCACATCCGGCACGAGCGGTTCACCACTCTTCTCCAAATTCTGCATCCGCTGCTCGGTTGCCACCTGTTTTTGAGACAGCGGGCAATCGCGGTGAGCATTACGCGGGGCATCGTTTGGCGGCGGCACATGCAAGGCGCGAAAAAACTCTGCAAACCTTGCCGCTTCACTGGCCTCTGGCGGCGCAAGATCAGCGGCCTCTCCCCTCAGCCATGGCTGAACGCTCCAATGAAACGGGTAGATCTCATCCGGCACGCCCACGCGCAATGGGGCCGGTATGGGTAAAGGCAGACGCGGCGCAAGTTCTGGCAACCACCGCTGTTCATTTCGGATCAGCGGACCAGCCAGCTCCCGGCGCGGCAGACGCAACGCCAGTGTTTCGCCCAGCCGCAACATCACATTGTCCCAACCGGCCGATACCTCTCGGATCGGGCCATCCGCCAAATCCGGATGTTGCCGGCGCAACAATTCGCGTGCCAACTCAGGCGTAATGTCCACCTCAGCAGCCGGTGATGTGGCCGAATCCTGTGTCATCTATCGACCTATCTTTCCCTTGCGCGCTTATCGCCCGCGATACACTCTAGCGCCAGTACAATCAAACTCGCCGGAGATTCGCGATATGACCAAACTGACCAGACGTAGAGTTTTGCTCACCGGCACAGCCGCGGCGGCGCTAAGCGCGTGCGGGCCATCACCGCAATCTTCACCTGCGCCGAATGCAGCGCCTAACGCTTCACCAGAAACAGAGACCGCTCCTATGACCCCTAAGCCAAAGACCAAATTCGTTGACGGCGTTGCGCTCGCCGCCATGATCGCTTCAGGTGAAACGTCGGCGACGGCCGAGATCAGCGCCGCTATTGCCCGCGCAGACGCGGTGAACGACAAACTGAACGCGATTGCCACCAAGACATTCGACACCGCCATAGAAAACGCGAACGCCTTGCCTAGCGGTCCTTTTCAAGGCGTCCCGACCTTTATGAAAGACCTGGTCGATTGGAAAGGCGCTCAAACCCTTTGGGGCAGCCGCGCCTTTCGCGGCAACATCGCAGCTGAGGACAGCCCGCTTTCAGCGGCTTGGCGCAAAACTGGTGTGGCGAGCCTTGGCAAGTCGACCTCTCCTGAAATGGGGCTAATTTCCAGCACCGAACCATTGGTCACAGGCCCCACCCGTAATCCGTGGGACACATCGCGCATCCCCGGCGGATCGTCTGGCGGCGCTGCCGCGCTCGTCGCCGCGCGGGTCGTTCCCTTTGCCCATGCGAGCGATGGCGGCGGCTCAATTCGTATTCCCGCCAGCACGTGCGGGCTATTCGGTCTAAAACCCTCCGCCAGTCGTTTGGCCGGGCGCGCAGGCCCCACCCCACCCGTCGACATCTCTATTAACCACGCCGTCACACTGACCGTGCGGGATTCCGAGGCCCTGTTCCGCATCGCTGAAGGCGGCGGCGGCTACGACCCGCTCGAAACCATCTCCCCACTGTCACGCAAGCTGAAGATTGGTTTTGCGCCCACCTCCCCCATCGACTCTGCCATAGCGCCAGAAACCACAGCAGAGCTCGAACGCACGGCAGAGCTGTGCCGCACGCTGGGGCATGAGGTGATCGACTATGTGCCAGACATGGATGGCGCCCAGTTTCAGGACCAATTCCTGATGTATTGGGCCGGGGGCGCTGCACAGTTCGCCGCCGACGCCAGCCGCTATTCCGGCAAACCCATCGGTCCAGATATTTTGGAGCCGTGGACACTTGGCCTTGCGGAAATGTTCCGAAGCCGCGCCTCAGAAATGCCTGATGTCATCGCCGGGCTGATCAGGTTCCAGGCTCAATATGCCTCATGGTTTGAGAATATCGACGTCCTGCTCACCCCCGTCACCGGAAGCCCCGCGGTTCCAATCGGCGAGCAAGCGCCTGATGGTGACTTTGACAAAGTGATGGAAAGCGTCACCCGTTTCGCCGCGTTTACCGCGCCAATGAATGTCGCCGGCGCGGCCAGCATGTCCGTGCCGCTTGGCTTATCGTCATCGGGCCTTCCAATCGGCTCGATGTTCTCCGCCAAAAAGGGCGATGACGGCCTGCTATTTGCGCTGGCGTATCAGTTGGAAGAGGCCCGCCCCTGGATCGATGCTATCCCTGCGGTGCACGCCTAGTGCCCAGCTCCGAGCACATGGCCTGCGGATACGCATTCCACGCTGATGGCTCTGCGACGGCGCTAAACTGGGATGACGTAAAATCTAAACCTCTAAGGGATGGCCAGCGCAGTTGGATACATCTCAATCGCACCTCACTGGAAGTGCAAGACTGGTTACGAAACGTCAGCGGCCTATCGCGCATAGAAGCTGATATCATGCTTGAAGAGGACACGCGGCCACGTTGTCTACGACAGGATGATGCGCTGTTGCTAAACCTTCGCGGCGTCAATTTGAATGATGGCGCCGACCCCGCCGACATGATCGCGCTGCGCTTCTTCGTCCACAAGGATACCGTGCTCACCATGCGGTCTCGGCCCTTAAAAGTCGTGCAAGATTTGATGACGAAGATTGAAAGCGGAAAGTCACCCGGATCATCCGGCGCGCTCACAACCTTCCTCGCCGAGAACCTAATCGACCGCATTGATAGCGTCATCTTGCAACTCGACGAGCAAGCCTCTGACTATGAGGATAAAATGCTAGCGCCGGATGCGCGACTGCCAAAAACCGCGCTCGCAGAGTTTCGCCGAAACGTCCTTCAATTTCGCCGTTACATCGTCCCTCAACGAGAAGCCCTCAATCTGTTGGTGAGAGAATCAGGGGATATGTTCTCCGCCGATGAACTGCTCACCTTAAGAGAAACTGCCAACCAAATTACCCGGCTTGCAGAAGACCTCGATACCGTCCGCGAACGCTCATTAGTGTTGCAGGAACAAGTTGTGGAGCAGCGCGCCGAAGCCATGAACGAACGCCTGTTCGTGCTCTCTATTATATCTGCGGTGTTCCTACCGCTCGGCTTTTTAACCGGTCTGTTCGGTATCAATGTTGGCGGGATGCCGGGGGTAGAGAGCCCGCTTGGCTTTGGCCTTGTCGTGCTCAGTTGTCTTGCGCTAACCGCCGTCCTGTTTGCAATCCTTCGTTGGCATAAATGGATCTAGGTCCGCCGAAATATCACCGACAAATTATTCGCGGGCATCTCGATCACGTCAGGCGCGGCGAACCCATGTTCAGCAGCGAGCGGCGAAATCTCCCGGTCTAAATCCCGCACGCCCCAACGCTCATCTCGGCGCTTCAAATCCGCGTCAAACCGTGCATTGGAAGGCGCGATGACGCCATCCCTTGCGAACGGCCCATATAGAAACAGCGCGCCGCCGTCGCTCAACAATCGCCCGGCCCCAGCGATCAACCCTTCCGCCACATGGAACGGGGCGATGTGGACCATGTTCGCACAGAATATAACGCTCGGACGCAATGCTTCCACCTCTCCCCAATGGGGCTGGCTGGCATCCAGCTGAAACGGCCCCGTCAGTTGGTCACCGGCAGCATGCGCAGCCCATGCAGATTGACTGATCAGGCTCTCAGCATCAAAATCGGAGTACGCCCATGAGATGTTGCGAGACGCCGCCGTAATATGCGCGCCATGCTCACCGGAGCCGGACGCGATCTCCAGAACCTGCTGTTGTTCGCCCAACCTCTCTAGAAAAACGTCCCGAACCGCATCGCGGTTGCGCGCGATCGACGGTGAAAACCGTCGTCCGTCTTCCGCGGCAGAGCGCGCCTCAAGCGTGAGGGGTTTGCCCGCAGCGTCTGTAGGGTAGTCTGGGTTTTCCGCCACTAGGCCCGCTCAGAAAAACGCGCTCGAAGTTCAGGTTTGAGAATTTTGCCGTTCGCATTGCGCGGCAAAGGCTCAGTTTCAAACTGAATTTCGACGGGCACTTTGAACGCGGCAATCTGGCTTGCCACATGCGCGCGCAGTTCATCCTGGCTGGCGGTTTTGCCCGGCTTCAGTTGCACCACCGCGCCCACTTCTTCACCCAATATCTTATGCGGAATCCCAACCACGGCCGCATCCATCACAGCAGGGTGATCATAAAGCGCGCTCTCAACTTCGATACAATAAACGTTCTCCCCGCCCCGGATCAGCATATCTTTGGCCCGGTCGACCAAATAGACAAAGCCTTCTTCGTCAATCCGCGCCAAGTCTCCGGTGACAACCCAGCCGTCTCGATACGTTTCCGCAGTGGCCTCTGGGCGGTTCCAATACAGCTTCGCGTTCATCGGGCCTTTGCACCACAATTCGCCAACATCCCCTTGTGGCAGCGTGTTGCCATCCGGATCGCAAATCTTCAGCTCAACCGCGCCGGTAGGCGAGCCCGCACTGTTCGGGCGATTGACGTAATCCTCGCCAATGTTCAGCGTGGCCGTCGCACAGGTTTCCGTCATGCCCCACCCATTACCGGGGGCCGCGTCGGGAAACCGCTTCTTGATCGTTGTGACCAATTCTGGCGCCGACGGCGCGCCGCCATATGAGATCGCCACAATTGATGACAAATCATATTTGTCGCGTTCTGGATGCTCCAGCAATTGCCAAGCAATTGCAGGCACGCCGCCAACCGCCGTGATCTTCTCACGTTCAATAATCGGCAGGGCTTCACCCGCATCCCATTTGTACATTGAAACAATCTTGTCGCCCCTCAGCATGGATGGAATCAAAATCGCAAACGCGCCCGTTGCATGAAACATCGGAACCGCCAGCAATGTGGCGTTCTGCTTGTTTGGGTCCGGCTCTGGAATGGCTTCGCCGCGTCGCAGCAACATGCGCGCCTGGGACGTCATGGAGTTTAGCATATTCGCAATAATAGCCCGGTTCGTGGCCAGCGCGCCTTTAGGTTTTCCGGTGGTGCCCGACGTGTACATGATCGTCGCATCATCATCGGTACCAATCTCAACATTCGGCAAACCAATGTCCGCAAGGCTCGCCCAGCTGTTGGCATCCCCGATTGTCTTTTCCATGGTCGTGACGCGCGGGTCGGGGCGCTCTTCTTCACGGTCGCGCGCAATGATCACCGATTTTAGATCCGGAAGTGCATCCATGTTCTGCCGAATGCGTTCAAAAATCTGGCCATCCATCACCGCGACTTTCACGCCCGCAAATGACAAGCCGTACTCCAACTCGTCACCCGTCCACCAGGAATTCATCGGCGTTGCAATCGCGCCGAGGCTCAGCGCGGCAAAGAACGCGACCGGCCATTGCGGGTAGTTGCGCATAATCACACCCACACGATCACCCTTCGTGACGCCGTGATCCTCCGCCAAGGTTTTCGCAAAATGCTGCACCGCAAGCATCATCGCCCGAAAGGTGACGCGCTCATCCTGATAAACAATATAATCGCGGTCTGGGAAACTCACATTCGCCAGTTCCAGAATGGACCGGATGGTTGGCGGGGCATTGGCATAGACTTTCATGTTCACGCCGCCGACAACACCATCTTCAAGCTTTAAAGGCGTGTCTGACGCGGCGAGCGCGGCATTCGCGTCCGCAATCGACATAACAGGCCAATTTTCCGGCAATCCTGATGGCATAATGAGCTCCTCCGATGAGTTTGTTTATTTTCTGCGTACAAACCATGAGGACGCCTTGTTTTGAAGGGGTCGCGTTAGGGAAACCTCAGCCGACAAAAAGCCCCCGGCGGTTGGTCCGCCGAGGGCTTTCTAATTCAAAATGTCGGACTGCTTATTTTCCAGCGTCGCAGAACCGCACAGAGCGCATTGTTCCATCCGGCTCAGTCAAGCTGAACGAGCGGCCGGTCAGGGTGTCACCCTCGCAGAGATACCCAATCTGATAGAGCGCAACGACGGCATCATTGTTCGGCGTCAAATTCCATTGGCGCACATAATCCATTGCGTCTTGATGCTCACCAAGTTGCATCATAGCGTCAAATTTCTGTGTCCGGGTCGAGCTGGCTTGCTCTTTTTGGAAGTTCAGCGACGTCGCCTTACCCCGCGCGATCGCCAAATCACTCGAAGCAGCAGTCACCCAGTCTGAATTAGGATATGTTTCCATAACTTCTTCAAAATCAGAGATAGCGCCCCACGTGTCGTATCCCCGGGCCGACATACGAATCTGCCCGCGCCGATAAAGGGCCTCTGCCAGTTCCTCATCGGTGTAGCCTGGCGTGCCCAACATTTGGGTCAGGCGGTCATTCGCGGCTTGCTCATTCTGCGCAGCAACCAGTTCATCTACCGATTGCATCGCTTGCTCAAACTTGGACATCACCGCAGCGGGTGTTTCACCAAACTCTTCGATCAGAATCTCTTCTGCTTCTGATGTCTCAGGTTTCGCATCCGTTGCGGGGGTTGAAGTACAGGCGACCAGTGCAATCGCCGAAGCAGCGAACAAAATAGTGTTGCGGAACATATCGTTTCTCCCAGTGAAACACGTGATTCTATTGAACGGGTATACTAACCCCACACCAAAGCGGCGACAGGGCGGATTTGTGGAGATTCAGTGACCATGACGTGCGCGTGTCAGTTGGTCTGACACCAATTCAGCCCGGTCAGATCAGAGCGGCGATCGCCAAACTTATAAACCGGCCCGCCACTGCCACCATTGCGGCAGATATAACCAGCGTCCATCATCAGCTTTGTTTGCGCCTGCGTCGGGCTAAGGCCAGACGTCTGATAGCGTTTGGCCGCTGCGGCGCGGTCGCCCTGCCGCCATTCATCATCAAACCATTGGCCGATACTCTGCAATCGGCCTGAATTGCGGTTCGCAGCCGCCAGCCGAATGTCATTTTGCAAATAGCCGCGTTCGATCCGGGCATTATTGGCGAGGTGATGATTTGGCGCAATCTGCAACATTTTATCGAAGTCCTTCACTGCGTCGCGGCGGTTTAAGCCGTTGAGACGCCGCAAACTGCCCCGGGCGAACAAAGCCCGTGCCTGCATATCAGTGGTCAGGGTATTGTTGTCGAGCAGCTCAGTCAGCCGCCTCTCAGCTGACGTCGCAGGGCGCGTGGACTTTGCCGATGCAAGTGTTGGTGCAAACTCACTCTCCAGCATTCCCACCTCGACCGGCTCAGGCTCAACCGTTTCACAGGCCGAAATGAGCAGCATCGCTCCCATCAGTGCGGCGAATATCAATTGTGTCATTCGTGTCATAGGCGTATTTAGACACGCTTTGCCCGCGGCACAAATTGCAATTCAGTCAGATGTGTAATTAAGCCCGGGCGGCTGCGTCAATCGCTGCCAGATCACCGCGCCCAAGCGCCTCAATCGCACGCGCCGCAATATGACGCGCCGTCAGACCAGCCGCTTCGTACATGGCCGCCGGGCTATCTTGATCCTGAAACACATCCGGCAGGGTCATCGGGCGAATTTTAAGCCCTTTGTCCAGCGCGCCGACCTTCGCCAAATGCTCCAGCACAAAGCTGCCAAAGCCGCCCATGGCGCCTTCTTCAATCGTAATCAGCACTTCGTGTTCTTTGGCCAGCCGTTCAACCAGATCAGTATCCAGCGGCTTGGCGAAGCGTGCATCGGCAACTGTGGTCGACAGGCCTTGCGCCGACAGCATATCTGCCGCGCGGTTCGCCTCCGCCAACCGGGTGCCGTAAGACAGGATAGCAACGGTGGTGCCCTCACGCATGATGCGGCCTTTGCCGATTTCCAGCGGCGTCAGCTCTGCCGGAATTTCAATCCCCGTCGCCTCACCGCGCGGATAGCGGAACGCACACGGGCCATCATCAATCATCACAGCGGTTTTCACCATGCGCGCCAGATCTGCTTCGTCGGCGGCGGCCATACAAATCATGCCCGGCAAAGCGCCCAAATATCCAATGTCGAAACTGCCAGCATGGGTCTGGCCATCATTGCCCACAAGGCCGGCCCGGTCGATCGCAAAGCGCACAGGCAAGGACTGGATCGCCACATCATGGACAACTTGGTCATACCCGCGCTGCAGGAAAGTTGAGTAAATCGCCGCAAACGGCTTCATGCCATCCGCCGCCAGCCCCGCCGCAAAGGTAACCGCGTGCTGTTCTGCAATGCCGACATCAAAATGACGGTCAGGAAACGCCTTAGCGAACACATCGGTACTGGTTCCAGACGGCATCGCGGCCGTGATCGCGCAAATCTTATCATCGCTCTCAGCCAGCTTGGTTAGCGTTTGGCCGAACACTTTTTGATAGGCGGGCGCTTTTGGCGTCGGCTTGTTCTGCTCGCCAGTGATGACGGAAAACTTAGACACGCCATGATATTTATCAGAGGCGCTTTCAGCGGGCGCATAGCCTTTGCCCTTTTGCGTGACAGCATGGATCAGAATGGGGCCGTCCTGCATTTGCTTCACGTTTTCGAGGATGGGCAGCAACACATCAAGGTCATGGCCATCAATCGGGCCAACATAATAGAAGCCAAGCTCCTCAAACATCGTGCCGCCCATCGCGAAGCCGCGCAGATATTCCTCTGCCTTCTTAGCCGGGTTCTCTAGCCCAATAGGCTTGACCACTTTCTTGGCCAGCTTGCGCAGACCGCGATAGGAACGCCCGGAAACGAGGCGCGACAGATAATTGCTCATTGAACCGACCGGCGGCGCAATCGACATGTCATTGTCGTTCAAGATCACAACCAGACGAGATTTGTCTGCCCCGGCATTGTTCATCGCCTCATACGCCATGCCAGCGGTCATTGACCCATCGCCAATCACGCAGACCACGTGATTGTCTTTGCCTTGCAAATCGCGCGACTTGGCAAAGCCGTAACCCGCCGAAATCGAGGTCGAGGCATGCGCCGCGCCGAACGGGTCGTATTCGCTCTCGCTACGCTTGGTGAAACCTGACAGGCCGCCGCCTTGGCGCAGAGTGCGCATCTTATCTTTGCGGGCGGTCAAAATCTTATGCGGGTAACACTGGTGGCCAACGTCAAAGATCAGCTTGTCATCGGGCGTGTCAAAAACGGCATGGATCGCCAGCGTCAATTCCACCACGCCAAGGCCAGACCCCAGGTGCCCACCCGTGACAGACACGACATCGATCACTTCGCCGCGCAACTCATCCGCAATTTGTTTTAACTCATCGCGAGATCGCCCTTTCAGATCGTCGGGCGTGTCTATCGCGTCGAGCAGACGGTTGGGTTTGGCATCAGTCATGGGGCCGAGAGCCCTCCTAAATACAAGCAGTCAGTTGATTATCGCGTTCGATCCAGAACAAAATCAACCGATTGCAGCAATATATTGGCCTCATTGCGAAAGATTGCGAGGTGTTCTCTGGCCTGAGCGGCGAGAAGCCGCACACGTTGTCTCGCGCCATCTACCCCCAGAAGCGTTACGAAATTCGCCTTATCGGCGATTGCATCTTTGCGCACAGGTTTACCCACTTCGTCTTCTTTGCCCGTTGCGTCCAACAGGTCATCTGCAATTTGATAGGCAAGGCCAACATCGTTCGAAAACCCAGCCAATGCGTTACGTTGCTGTTCATTGGCCCCGCCAATGATTCCAGCCGCCTCCGTCGCATAAGAGATCAGCGCGCCCGTTTTTAGCCGCTGCATCCGGGTGATCGTGTTTAGATCACGCGGGCTTTCCGCCTCCAGCATATCGATCATTTGGCCGCCTACCATGCCTTGCGCGCCAGACGCATCTGACAGGCGCTCGATCAGTCGGCATCGCAGCGCACCGTCTTCATGAGTTTCGCTTGAGGCGAGAATTTTGAAAGCCAACGTGAGCAACGCATCCCCGGCCAAAACGGCCGTCGCCTCATTATACGCTTTATGCACGGTTGGTTGCCCCCGGCGGAAGTCATCATCGTCCATACAGGGCAAATCATCATGGACCAGCGAATAGGTATGAATACACTCCAGCGCCGCAGCGACCCGCAACAGCGTCTTTTCCGGCGCCCCAAACATCGCGCCGGTTTCGAGCAAAAAGAAAGGCCGCATCCGTTTGCCATTGGCCAGCGCCGCATGGCGCATGGCGCGCATAAGATCAGCTTCGGGGCCACTTGCTGGCGGGATAAGCTGGTCCAGCGCCACCGTCACCTTATCAGCAACCTCGGTTAAACGCTGCCCAAAGGCCTCATCATCGATTGGTGCGGCATCGCTCATTCAAAATTGGCCGGTTCTGTCGCCGTGCCGCCGGCTCCTTGAACAATCTGCTCAACTTTCAGTTCAGCCGATTTCAATTTGGACTCGCAATGGGCTTTCAATGCCGCGCCGCGTTCATAAATTGCAATCGACTTTTCCAGCTCGACTTCGCCCGCTTCCAGCTGTTTTACGATGCCTTCCAACTCAGCAAGTGCGGCCTCGAAAGACATCTTCTCAACGGGGGATTGTTTCGCATCTGCCATAACAGGATCGCCTTATCGGTTGAGGTTTTTGAAACTCTACTGCGACCTGTCCAAGCCGACAACATCACACATGGGCAAATATCAGTCGTCGCCCTGATATTCATAAATGCGGAAGCTCCAATAACTGTCACCACCATCGCGCACGCATTTCCAGTTCTTGCGCTTCATCGCACGCTTCAACATGCGATTGAACCAACCATGCGCCGCAACATACACTTTTGCGCCTTCGGACTCATTGTGCAGTTTATCCGCCGCTGCATCTGCCCGCGCACGCGCATCATGCACGCTTTCCATATCCAAAGAGTGCCCAAAGAACCATGCTGAGCGCGCCCAAATATTCCAGGTTTTCGGCAAAAACCGAACGCCCGGAAACCGCGGCGGCGGCAAAGGGGCTTCATTAAACACCGCGTCAAATTCAGCTTGCTTATGGGGCATCGCCCAGGCCGCGGTTTCTTGAGCCCGAAGACGCGCAGAAGCGAACACTTTGTCAGCGTCTGCAACCATCTCTTTCAAAGCCTCAGGCGCCGCCTGATCTTTGGCTAACGGCCCAATCTCATAGCGTTCCCACCAATCGCGGTAATCTTCCCAACCCAGACGCGGCTTTGCCGTACGGTCGAGCGCGGGACGTCCGTGACGTGACACAATGATCGGGCCACGTTTTTGTCTTGGTTTTGAAGAATCTTGCCCCGCCATTGAGATGTCCCGGTCTCCTGTATCTGCCACCGCGCCTATGGCTAAACAGCTAGCTTTGGTTGGCATTAGCGGGGTTGGCCGGGTGCGGCAAGCAGGCAATCAATCGGCAGCGCCTTTAAGAGCGGCCATAACGCCGCCTGCCCGGCGCGAAAACTTGGTTTCCGACAGCAATATCTGATCCATCCGGCGGCGGGTCTTACCCATCAAATTGCCAATCTTTTCAGGCATTGAGTCTTCTGCAGCGCGCCAACCTGATCCAAACAATCTGGCAGGAGACGCAGAAGATGCCGAAGAGCGCATGACGCCGCGATCAATTGGCAGCACGAAATTCGCATAGTACTTTTTGTAGTAATCAAGCTCCGGTCCAGCGTCATAGACCACAAGGCCTTCCGGCTCCATCAACTCCAAAATCGCATGCTGCAACATATAGCCCGGCGAATAATAGGCGTATTCCGCCTCAAATCCGGTCAGCCAACCATGCAGCACCCGCGACGAGGCCATATTCAATTCGGCCGCCGCCAGTTTGCCGTCAAACCGCATCGTACAAAGTTTCAACCCAAACGTATCGGTTGCCCCATGGCGCAGCGCATCAAGATACCCCTGCGACCAATCGGACGCGAGCACATCATGTCGCCCTGTGCGCACATATTGCGTGCGTTTCTTCTCCAGAAGCCACTCAAACGCCGCCGGATCTTGGTCATCAATGCTATAGGTGACCTCCGAGAAATCTCGCTCCGAATTGCGCTGCATCCGCCGCATCTTCTTGAAATGTTTCGGGAACTGTTTGCGTTGCTCTTCCAGATAGGCCTCAAACCCATGACTAAGATCAGTCATATTGGCCGCCATCCGCTCACATCCGTCCGACACCGGCCCATTCGCGCAGGGCTGAAACCCGTGCATCGTCAGACCAGACAGACTGCATTGTTTCAGAAACTCATGCGGGGCGATCTCTACGCCAAGCTTGCGAATGGGGGCATGCCAGTCCGAGAACGGCCCACCCAAGGGCCGCGCCCAACCGCCGGGGCGCTTGTGGATGGGCCAGAACCCGACGGGCTCTCCGGCCTCAACCGCTGTCAAAATGCAAGTATCCGGTCGCAAGGGGGCCAGCAGACGCACCAGGTGCGGATCAAACAGCGGGTCTTGCTTGCACGGGTCAGCGTCACGCAGACGCTCAAACGCATCCCAAAAGTCAGCGGGCATGTCGCCCGGGGTGAAATGTCTAAACTCAATCACGGCGCGGTCACAAACACTCAGCTGTCCTAGTCATAGGGTTTTCGAAAGCAATATTGATGCCCCCTTGCCTACATCATCCGGGTTAACACTGAGTGCCTACAGGCCCTTCCAGACGCGCTTTTTACACGGCAAGTCATCTTCCAGCTTGCAGCGATGGAAACTCAGCAGCACCGTATCGGCGCGCCCGATCAGATTATCCATTGGCACAAAGCCCACAGACGCCTTGTCTCCCGGCACCCGAATAGGGCATCCTGCATCGCTGATAATGCCGTCCAATTGAGGGCAATGCCCCGACAATGCGCGTCCATCCAGCGAGTTGTCGCGATTGTCGCCCATCAGCAGTAGATGCCCCTCAGGTACAATAAATAGAGCCGTATTATCGCCCGGTTCGCCCTTGCCCCACCACTGCGTCAGCCAAGAAACATCCCCAAGCGACTCGCGGTATTCACTGGCATTCTGGGTGTAATTGCGCTTGTGCGGCATATAGCGCACCCCGCGCACGAACGTACGGTCCACCGGGGCCCCGTCCATCATAAGTGTCTCGTCGATCACTTGAACTTTATCGCCCGGCAGGCCGATCACGCGCTTAATCATCACCCGCGGCGTGTGCGGGTGTTCAAACACAACCACATCGCCCCGCTTTGGCGTGCGCGCAAAGATGCGCCCTTCACCGATTGGCAGATAACGCCCCATGCTAAACGGCAATGAATAGCGCCCATACCCATACGCAAACTTAGACACCGCCACCCGGTCACTGACCTCCAGCGTCGGGATCATGCTTTCAGATGGAATGACGCGCTGCTCGTACACCAGACCCGAAAAGATCAGGAACGCCGGGATAAACACCGCCAGCGTTACGCCCCACTCTTTCAGCTCGCGCTTCACCTTCTCACCAAAGGTCAGATCAGCATCATCGCCCTCTTCGCCTGTTTGGGTGTCATCTTTGGCCATCCGGCGCCTCACAAAGGTCTCTTAACGGTAGAGCGCGTTGTAGACGAAATTCACCCGCCTTGCGAAGATGAAAACGTGTCTGCGCTGTAAAAGTCTGTCGAGACATGTCCCGACATTTGTCCGGTCAGACCGCCCGGTAACGGCTGACACCATCCGCGCCGAGCTGTTTCGTCGCTTGCCCCCGATAGATCAGACAATTCAAATGCGCCAACGCTTCACCCGTCGCCATCCCAAAATCCTCCAGCTTGATCGCCCGTCCAAACAGGCTGGTAAACGTCTCCGGCACGGTCATCTCAGCCGCTTCAAGCCGCGACATCAGCCGCCTCAGCGCCGTCTCATGCCCATCAATCAAGTGCTGAAGTCTTGGATGCGCGCCCACAAAAGGCTCGTTGTGCGCGGGCAACACCAAAACATCTTCTGGCAATGCCGCTTTCAGCTTTTCGCAGCTTTCTATCCAGTCTTTCAAAGGATTCGCTGCAGGCTCAGTCGGGAAAACCGACACATTGGACGAAATACGTGGCAGCAATTGGTCGCCAGAAATCACCACATTCATAGCCGGACAGTACAAACACGCATGTTCTGGCGAATGGCCGTGCCCGACAATCACTTGCCAGTCTTGCCCCGCCATTTGAAACTCAAAACCGTCTTCCAGCCGCCTATATGCGTCCGGCATACGGCTGACGGCGCGCCCAAATCCACCAAAACGCTTTTTGTAATGGTCGATCTGTTCTTTTGACCACGCCGCTTGCTGATAGAAGTCCAGCCCAGCTTTCGGCGCGTCTCGTCCCGTATCCGCCACCAGCATGCGGCAAGTGATGTATTCCAGCCGGCTCATCCACAACTCACCGCCGAACTTATGCGTCAGCCAGCCAGCATTGCCGACATGATCAGGATGCATATGGGTCACAATCACGCGCTTGAGCGGCTTTTTGTCCGTCACCCGCGCGCCCAGCAGAGATCGCCACGCATCCTTGGTTTCCGGCAGCGGCATACCCGTGTCGACAATCGTCCAACCGTCACCATCATCGATCAGCCAGAGATTGATGAACTTAAGCGAAAACGGCAGCGGCATCCGCACCCACTCTATACCGGGCGCAACCTCTATCGTCTGCCCGGTGTCTGGCGTCGTCTCCCCATGCGGATATTTAAGGCCGATATTGCGGCGCGTCTTTGATTGAAATCCATCCATAGCGCCAAGTATGGCTGGAAAGGACCGCCCGTCGAGCCGTCACGCCGCGACACCCGCGCCCTAGCGATCGGTCGAATCCAAGCCGTTCGCTTGCAGTAAATTGATAATGTCATCGACAATCCGCGCAGGCGGTCGATCACCCTCTAAGCGATGCGCCGCCACTGGCGGGTTCAAGGCCTCTAACTGGGACTCCAGCAAGCTGACCGGCATAAAATGCGTCCCCCGTGTTTGGCCACGCGCCTTTATCCTCGCCGCTAAGACGGACTGCGGCACATCCAGCAAAATCCAAATTGGCGAAACATCCCGCCCCCTCGCCAGCTCCGTCTGAACGAACCGCGTCAACGATGAACACGCCAATACGATGGGCGCGTCGCCATTGGTTTCAACCGCGCGCCGCATCGCCTCAACCCAGCTGGCACGATCTGCATCCGAGAGCGGGCGTCCGGCCGTCATTTTCGCGATGTTCTGGGCAGAATGAAATGCATCGGCGTCCAGCATCGCCCATCCCCCCGCTTTGGCGAGGGCCTCTGCAATCGTTGATTTACCGGCGCCTGATGGCCCCATAATCACGATCAGCGGCCCGCTCATTTGATCGGCGTGCGCTTCCGCGGTTTCAGCTTGGTGCGTACTTTCGGTTTCATCGGGTCGCGGAACCGCTTGTAGGCCGCGTTTTGACCCGGCTCTGACCCCACTGAAGACCCAATCGCCGTGCGCTCTTTTGGACGTGGTTTCTGAAATGTCCGGCGCGGTCGATCGGTTGTTCCATCACTGCGCGCGCCTGCGTCTTTCTTGCCCGCCGGTACGTTAGACATCCCGCGCACCAGCGCCTCACGCTCGCGCGCCTGCAAGGGTCGCCATTTACCCTCTGGCAGGTCTTCGATTTTCAACGCGCCAATGCGAATCCGGTTCAAATCCGTCACGCGCAGGCCCACCAAATCACACATCCGGCGAATTTGGCGATTGCGCCCCTCGCGCAAAATGAACCTCATCTGATACGCGCCGACTTTTTCAACAATGGCTGGGCGCAACTGCCGCTCGTCCAGCTCCAAACCATGCCGCAACAGGGTCAGTGCCTCATCGGTGATCTCTCCGCGCACTTTGACGAGATATTCTTTCTCCATCTCCGCGTCTGGTCCAATGATGGCTTTGGCCAGCACGCCATCTTCCGACAAAATCAAAAGCCCTCGCGAATCCATATCGAGGCGCCCCAGCGGCGCGAAACTATTCTGTCGCCCCGGAATGGCGTGTGTGCGGCCATGCAATGTCTCTCGCGTGATTAGCCGCACGGCCGGTATTTGATCGCCTTCCGGCGTGCCAGACACAATGCCAATCGGCTTGTGAAACACCACAGTCAGCTGATTATCCAGTATTTTCACGGCCTTGTCGTTCAAGGTCAGCGTTTCGCCGGTCGAGATTTTATGGCCCAAACTGGTCAGCACTATGCCGTCAATTTCAACCTCGCCGCGCCCGATCAGCGCTTCGGCTTCTCGGCGCGAGCAGACGCCCTCGGTGGCGAGCCATTTGTTGACGCGCAAGGGCTCATCGCCAGTGTAAGTTTTGGTCCAGGCCATAACGGCGCTTTCATGCAGATATTGGGCTATGTGCCCGTCATATCCGCCAGTACGCGCCCCAGCAAGCGTTGGAAGCTATCAGAGAACACAGGCGACCAGGTCGACCCATTGCCCCGCAGGGGTTTGGTGGAGTTGATTCCAACAACGGCCAGCCCCTCATTGGTTTGCATCAGCCACGGTCCGCCAGATGACCCTTCTGTCAAACCGTTCTCAGCTTGAAGCAGATTATGGCTGTTATCGCGGATGCGCTTTCCTGTGCTGGCATACAAAAACTCGCCATCAAATTGGAAGTTCGCCGTCGGGTAGCGCGGATAGCCAAGCGCCGTGAACGGGCCTTCTGGATCGGTGTCCGTCGATATACTGGCGGTGCCCGTCACATGCGCGATGGGCGCATCAAGACGCAGAAACGCATAATCGTATGGGCTGGCATTGCTGCCGGATGCCGGGCTGCTCCAGCCCTTGTGAATATAAACGCGGTCACCGGCCCAAGTGCCGGAAGATTTCCCGCCGGAATATCCCGGCTCAAAGGTAATCCAATCGGCAAAATGGGCTTCCACGCCATACGCCGACTTGCGGCTGTAAAGGCAATGCGCGGCGGTCAAAACAACACTCTCGGCCACAACCGTGCCGGTGCAGTGCCGCGTCTTGTTACCAAATTGCGCCGTGATCCGGCCAATGGCCGTAACAGGATGCATGGAGGTGTCAGACACCGCTTCGGTCAGCGCGCCTCGCTTTTGATATTCAGCCGTAACAAGGCGACGGTTTATCGTGCCCGATGTTCTCAGCGGATAGGCATTGGCAGGGCGCTGCGCAACGGATGTCATCGGCGCCTTTCGCAACTGCTCTCGCTCGGTGCTATCGCGTCCCGTCGTTTTGGGCTGTTCAAGTCGGAAGACAAGGCCCTTGGCGGGCTGTGCGGGTGCCTCGACCGTCCGCTCGTATCCGGGCGGGGGTGTGAGGTCGGCTTGTAAAACTTCGATATTCGCTGCAAATTCCATAATGGCCTAATCTTGGCGTAGATTGGTTAACAATCTCCACGTCGGTCAGCACCCCTGCAATTCCCTGAAGCACTCGACACGACCAGCCGCCCTGCCTGCAAGTTACCCATCGGTAACAAACTGCAATAGACACTTCACATTCAGCGAGATGGAAGGTTGGGCAATCCAAACAAAGCGAGCTGCAGGCTTCGCGCAATCCGATTGGCGCGTTCCATAAAATATGGGATCGTCTCCTCACGCGGCGCCGTCGAGATAAGCGTTTCGCGAAACAACTCCAACCACATTTCGAAGTGAGCCGGTTCGATGCCGCCAACGTCTTTGTGAACAGGCACGGGCTTTCCTGAATATCTCCCCGAATTCATCGCCACCGAGCTCCAAAAATCCTCCATACGAAGCAGATGCGTCTCCCAATCTTCACCAATGGCGGACTGAAAAATCGGCCCCAGAACCTCATGTTGACGGATGCGAGCGTAAAATGAGCGGACCAATAATGAGATATATCCGTCATCAATTCCCATCCACGCGGCCTTTTCTTGCAGGGCGCGGCGGCGATCAGACGCTGATGGCAAACCGCTCACAACGCAGGCACCATTTGCTTCGCCAGCATGCATTCAGCGTTGCGATACACCCGATCAACATCACCGCCGGCAGCACCGCAGTGCAGCATCTCAATCGCCAGATGCATCAACATCCGCAGGGAGTCTTTTGTCTTAAGGTATCGTCGCATGAATCAATCGTCGTTTGAAAGCTTCCACACAATCTCATTGGCGCTATCATCATACCCATTCCGCCGACCGAGGACCAATACAGATGTCAGTGCCACGCTGACCAGAACGGAAACAATCGTTCCGGCAATCAATGCCGTCCAGCCTTGCCGAGACATTGAAGCGCCCATCGATGATTGACTGTAAAAATACACGAGCGCAACGATCCCTGCAGCCGCAAAAGCGCCGCCAATCAAAAGACGACTGATAAGCTTTTTTGAGAAGTTCTGATCCATATCCTCAATTTTCCAACCGACGAAGACGTGTTGAACCCCTCATCCTTGACCAACCATATAATGCATATCGAATACTTTTTCAGGTCATTTCAAACATTGCGCCGCAACGTCGCACGTCATTCGATGCCAAAAAGAGCCTCACTCCCCGCCAAAAATGCGCCGCCGCCCTCGGTAATTCCCGCCACGCGGCCGGGCGCTTCTGCCAAGGCGGTTTCGGCGAAAAACCCCGCAAGCGCCAACCGCCTCACGCGCGCATCAACCTCGCCGCTTCGCGATTGCACAGCGGCCCGCGCCAGAAAGTGTCCGCCAATCACATCGCCCGCCAGTTGCAGATACGCCGTTGCGCCCGCCAATGCCTTTTCCTTATCGGCCTTCATCGCGTTCAGCATCCAGTCGCTCACCGTTTTCAGCGCGTCCCGCCCGCCTTGCAAGCGATCGGCAATCTGAACCAATTGCGGATCATTGCTGGACCGCGCTGACCGGATCGTATCGTCCACATCGCTCAGCATCGCCTCCATGCTTTCGCCATTGGTGCCAGACAGCTTGCGACCCACCAGATCAATCGCCTGTATTCCATTGGTGCCCTCATAGATGGGCGCAATCCGCGCGTCGCGGTAAAGCTGCGCTGCCAGCGTTTCATTCATAAAGCCCATCCCGCCATGCACCTGCACGCCGAGGCTCGCGACATCGACACCCATATCGGTCGACCAGGCCTTCGCAATGGGCGTGAGCAAATCTTCCCGCTGTTTAGCGCCTGCGCGCTCAGCCTCACCTGCGCCATGCTCTGAAAGGTCTGCGGCCACAGCGGTTGCGTAGCAAATCGCCCGCGCCGCCGCGACACGCGCGCGCATCGTGGTCAGCGTTCGGCGTACATCGGCATGGTGCAAAATAGGCGCAGCGCCCTCCACACCCTTCACTTTTCCCTGCTTGCGTTCCTGCGCATAGTTGAAGGCGGCTTGATAGGCGGCCTCGCCAACCGCGACCCCCTCCAGCCCCACATTCAGCCGCGCCGAATTCATCATGGTGAACATCGCGTTGAGGCCCTTATTGGCCTCACCAATCAGCCAACCCGTCGCGCCATCATATTCCATCACACAGGTCGGGCTGGCATGAATGCCCATCTTCTTTTCTAACCCAATACAGTTCACGCCGTTGCGCGCGCCCAAACTGCCATCCTCATTCACCAGAAACTTCGGGCAGATAAACAGCGACACCCCCCGCGATCCTTCTGGCGCATCGGGCAGCCTTGCCAGCACCAGATGGATGATGTTCTCCGCCATCCCATGATCACCCCATGTGATGTAGATTTTTTGGCCTGTGATCGCGAAGCTGCCATCAGGGTTTGGAACAGCTTTCGTTTTCAGCGCGCCAACGTCTGAGCCCGCCTGCGGCTCCGTTAGATTCATCGTACCCGTCCAGTTCGCCGCCACCAGATTGGGCAAATACATCGCCTTTTGCGCCTCTGTCCCATGCGCGAGCAGCGCCTCAATCGCGCCAAAACTCAACATCGGACATAAGCCAAATGCCATGTTGGCGCTGTGGAACATCTCCATCACCGCAAGCCCCAAAACTTTCGGCAAACCTTGCCCGCCCCATTCTTCAGGGGCCGACAATCCCATCCAGCCGCCATCTCGAAACTGCGCGTAGGCCTCAGCGAAGCCCGGCGTCTCGGTCACGCCCGCTTCGGTGAGCTCTGCGCCTTGGGCATCGCCGGTCTGATTGAGCGGCGCCAATACATCGCGCGCCAACTTGGCCGCTTCCTCAAGAATAGGGTCCAGCAAGTCAGGGTCATAGGTCTCAAACGCTCCCGTCTCTGTCACACGCGACAGGCCTGCGACGCCCTGTAACGTGAATTTCATTTCCTCGATGGGGGCCTCATAGGACATGCTTGAATTCCGATTTTACGATTCTTCTGGTGAGCCCATTCTTAACCCGCCATTGGTTCACCCTAAAGACTGCTCTATATATCTTTTTCAAATCCCGTTTATTAGGAGTTTTTCTCATGCGACTATTTTTAATTGGTGCCTCAGCTCTCGCTCTTGCAGCATGCGGCGGCGCGGCAGATCCAAAGCCCGCTGAAACACCGCCCGCAAGTGCTTCCCCCGCCGGGGCAGAAACCCCAGCTGCCGCCAAAGCAAGCGCTCCGGCAGAAGAGGCTCGCGAACTCGGCTCAACCGGCACCTACACAATTGACCCCGGTCACACATCCGTCATCTGGAAGGTCAAACATTTGGGCATGTCCAATTACACCGCTCGCTTCACAGACGTCGACGCAACGCTGGAGTTTAACCCATCGGACACCGCGCTAACCTCTCTTAGCGTTACGATTGATCCCAAATCAGTCGCCGCAAATTATGTCGGAGACTATAAAGGCACCCACGCCGATTCCGGGTTTGAGACATGGGACGAAGATCTGGCGATGAATGAAAAATGGTTCAATGCCAACCAGCACGACGTCATCACCTTTACGGCCACATCCATCACAAAGGGCGGCCCCAATACCGGTCAGGTCACAGGCGATCTTTCTTTCCTAGGTGTGACCAAGCCCGTCACGCTGGACGTTGAGTATAACGGAACTGTCGAGATGCGCGGCACCGAACGGATTGGTTTTTCAGCCACCGGAAAACTGGATCGTACCGATTTCGGCATGGACAACGCCGTCCCGTTTATCGGCGCTGAGGTTGATCTCGTGATTGAGGCTGAGTTCACCAAGCCTGCCGCATCGGAGTAGGCCTCCCAAGATGAGCGAACGCACGCGTTCACCCCGCTATACCGGAGTCGCCATCGCCCTGCATTGGGTGATGGCGGCGATGTTCTTAGTCATGATTTGGCTGGGCTTGAACATGGAAGACCATCAGGCCCGCTTCCAATTGCACAAGTCCATTGGAATCACGATCCTGACGCTCACCATCGCCCGCGTGATATGGCGCCTGATGAACCCGCCGCCCAAATTGGCGGATGATATGCCGGCCGTTGAGCGCCACGCCGCGCATTGGCTCCACATGGCTTTCTATGCGGTTATGATTGTTGTGCCGCTCGCCGGATGGTTCTTGGCGTCCACATCACAATTTCAAGTGCCCATCGTGCTCTACGGCACGGCAAGCTGGCCCTATCTGCCGGTGCCAGATGCGCTGCGCTCAGAGACGATCTACGAAACCGTTGCCTTCCTCCATTCAAGATCGGCATGGCTCATTCTCGGCATGCTCGCCCTACATATCGCAGGCGCGCTTAAGCATGAATTGGTGGGGCCGGAAGACGGTGTGCTCAACCGAATGGTTCCAGCTCTATTCGGCAACACAGATAAACCCACCGCCCCGGCCCGCGGCTTCCTGCCCGCCTTCGGTGCGGCCAGTGCGTTCTTTCTGATCATCGCCGCCATTCCCCTAATTGGGTCCGGCACAAGTCAGGCCCAACCCGATACACCAATCATCACAGACCTACCCCAAAAGGGCAGCACGCCGCTCTACACAACAGGCACGACAGGTCTCGCTCCAAATTGGGTGGTCGACTATGATACGGCTATCATTCAGTTCAACGGTCAGCATGACGGCAAAAACTTCTCCGGCCAATTCAACAGCTGGCGCGCGCAAGTCGCATTTTTTCCAGATAATCTGGATGCGTCAGAAGTCCGCGTCGAAGTTGATCTTGCCTCCGCCCGCACCGGCACGAAACTCTATGATGACAGCTTAAAAGCTGCCGAATGGTTCGACATCAAAACCAACAATCAGGCGACCGTCCTTTTGACAGATTTCAAAAAGCGCGACGCACCGCCGATGCCTTTAGAAGGCGAAGGTTTGCCGCGGGGCGATGGATACGACGTCACTGCAACGCTGATTATGAAAGGCGACGAAGTCTCGTTCCCCATGGCGTTCAACATAGAAATTAAAGACGGAATCGCCACGATGGCCGGTCAAGCCGCGCTTAAACGCACGCCTCTAAATCTTGGCCTTAGCTCTGATCCAAATGCCGAATGGGTCAGCGAAGACATCGCGGTGACGGTCACTGGGTCTGCGACCCGTACCGGCCCCTAAAAAGCCAGAGCCTATGACTGCCAATATCCTCCCCATACAGCCCGAAACCATCGCGCTTGGCGCAGACATCATTGCGGGCGGCGGCCTTGTCGCGATCCCGACAGAAACCGTTTACGGCCTCGCCTGTGATGCCTCTAACGCAGAAGCCGTCGCGCGCCTTTACGCCGCCAAAGGCCGCCCCAGTTTCAATCCGCTCATCGCGCACATCTCGTCGTCAGACATGGCAAAGCAGGAAGCAGAGTTTACCACGCTGGCCGGGGCCACCGCCTCAACCTATTGGCCGGGGCCGCTTACGCTCGTCTTGCCTGTAAAATCAGGCGGACGTGTGTGTGATCTTGCCCGTGCAGGATTGGACACGCTGGCCATGCGTCATCCGTCACATCCGGTTGCTGAACAGTTGATTGCCAAGTTCGGCGGTCCAATTGTGGCCCCATCCGCCAATCGCTCAGGCCATATCAGCCCAACCCGCGCAGAGCATGTCGCCGCAGACCTCAGTCAATACATTGACCTCATCCTTGATGGCGGTCCCTGCGAGCGCGGCGTTGAATCCACCATCGTGTCATTCGTTAGCGATCGGCCTACCTTGCTGCGCCCCGGCGCGATCGACACGCAAGACCTCGCCAATTTCCTCGAAGGTCAACTCGCCCGCCCGGCGCCAGATAATGACATCAGCGCCCCCGGTCAGCTCAAAAGCCACTATGCCCCAAACGCATCGCTACGGCTCAACGCATCCGCGCCTGAGCCCGGTGAGGCTTATCTTGGCTTTGGCCCGGGTCCGGCAGGCCTCAACCTCTCGCCAAGCGGCGACTTGGTTGAAGCGGCCAGCAAACTCTTCGCCATGATGCGCGCCCTTGACGCGCGCTATGATCGCATTGCGGTCGCGCCCATCCCGCCAAAAGGCCTCGGCGAAGCCATTAATGATCGCCTCGCCCGCGCAGCGCACCGGGACTGATCGCTCAAATTAGAGAGTTGGAGCGAGTACACGGAATCGAACCGAGATCCTCAGCTTGGAAGGCTGCTGCACTACCGTTGTGCTATACTCGCGCTGACGCGCTAAATACGTGCGCTACGCTGGGAACGCAAGTGCGAAGATGATTGAGCGTTCTGGTTCCCAAGGTGACACGCGCTGGACGCGGCTCAGCAAGCCGAGCGTAGGCTTTCACTTGCGCAGGGCCACCTAAGACTGAACAAGAAAGCAAATGGTGGAGGGGACAGGATTCGAACCTGTGTACGCTATGCGGGCAGATTTACAGTCTGCTGCCTTTAACCACTCGGCCACCCCTCCAAGGGTTGCCCATATCGCGAAGTATTTGACGTCGCCCATCCAGCCCGTAACAAGAGCGCGAACGCACCTGCTCCGATCCGGAAGAGGCCTTATAGGGAAGACCGAAATGGCGCGCAACCATGCAAAGCCTCGAAATCAATCTGAAGCGGGCCGCCGCAAAGGAAAGAAATCGCAGCGACCCGCCTCCGATGGCCCAAATTGGCTATGGGGCACGCACGCCGTCGCCGCGGCCATTGCCAATCCCAAGCGCAAAATCCTCCAATTGCTCGCCACTGAAAACGCCGTTCGGCGCGGGCCGTTTGATAACGCGCAGCTGGTCACCTCAAAAGAACTCGGCCACCGCCTGCCCGAAGGCGCCGTGCATCAAGGCGTCGCCGCGCAGATCGAACCGCTTCCTGTCCTCTCGCTAGAACAAGTCATAGACGCCGCCCCCGCGCGCATTTGTGTGCTCGATCAACTCTCTGATCCGCATAATTTCGGCGCCATCTATCGCTCGGCCGCCGCCTTTGGATTTGGCGCGCTGGTGCTTCAGACCCGCCATTCTCCCCCCATCACAGGTATCGTCGCCAAAAGCGCAGCCGGCGCGATTGAAGCTGTATCAGAGGCCCGCGTGGTGAACATTGCCCGCGCGCTGGAACAACTGGCAGACGCTGGCTATCACACAGTCGGCCTTGCCGGAGAGGGCACAGCAGACCTCGCAAAGGCGGTTTCAGGCACACCAAAAGTCGCGATTGTGCTTGGCGCAGAGGGCAGCGGACTGCGCCCGGCTGTGGCAAAGGCCTGCGCTGAACTCGCCAGCATCGCAATTTCGCCCCAAATGGAGAGCTTGAATGTCTCTAACGCTGCGGCTGTAGCCTTCTACGAAGCCTCCCGTGGGTTGTTTGCCGAGCGGTAAACCTCTGATAGGTTCATTGTCTGGGTGAGAATGAGGACGCAGATTATGTTGAGATTTATTTCCTTTCTAGTGTTCATGATGGGCGTCGCTGCCGCGATTCTTGGCTGGGCAATCCTGACCAACAATGTCGATAAAATCCAAATCGGCGGAGACTCTGCAAAGATCACCGAAGTGACGCGTCAAGTCTGGACAGCGAGCGCTGAGGCTGAGCCCGAAACGGATGGCGTCATCGCTTTGGAAGAAACCTCAGACGACCAGCCAACTGAAACAGCGGACGCGCCCCCCCCGCCAGCGCCCGCCGCGCCTGTAACGAAACCTGGCAAAAATCGTAGTCTCCAAGTCGAAGAGCCTATGTTCGGCACGACCGGGACAACCGACGCTCAACCCATGTTTGAGGAGATCATCACGGGCACATCCGTGGATGACACCCGCGCCGTTGCGCCCGTACCGGTGATGTCGGTTCCGGAAAAATCAGCAGAAGAGCTATTTCTTGAAAGCCTGCGCACCGTCCCGATCGCCCACGAAACCCCCAACAGCGCGGGCTATAAGCAAGCCTTTGACGTTGTGCTCGCCATTGATGCGACCGGAGATGACACGGCCGTTGACGCACTTCCAGACCGCGGTGGCACCGTCGTCGAAGGCACTGTCCAAGTTTCAGATCAGGTCGAAGCGCGCCTCGCAGGGGCCAGTTTCGGTATCATCGCCAATTCGCCACCCGTTCAGAAGATGTCGCCGGTCACGGAGAACACCTGGCGCTGGTCGGTGACACCGCTGAAAGCGGGCGAACATGATTTGGTGTTTGAGATTTTCGCCGTCGATGGCGACGTCTCCACACCGCTACGCACCTATCGCGACACCGTTACCGTAGAAGTCACCGGTATTGGTCATGCCGTGGCCTTCGCAGACCAGACCAACCCGCTCTTTGTCCTGCTCGGCGGCCTCGGTTCTGCCATTGCGGGTCTGTTCGGCGTGTTCAGTTTCTTCCGCAAAAAGCGCGCCTAGCTCAACCTACTTCCGCAGGGTCAGACCTTGCGCCTTCCCTTTACGTTCGCGTAAACCTAACTCCGGACCCTAACCCCGGAGAAATACCCCATGGCTGAAGCATATATCATCGACGCCTGTCGCACCCCGCGTGGCATCGGCAAGCAAGGCAAAGGCGCCCTCGCGCACATTCACCCGCAGCATCTTGCGGCCACCGTGCTGAAAGCCCTCGCAGAGCGCAACAAGCTCGACACAGCCTCCGTCGATGACATCATCTGGGGCACATCCTCTCAGCGCGGCGCACAGGGCGCAGATCTTGCCCGTATGGCGGCTCTGGACGCTGGATATGACGTTAAGGCGTCTGGCGTCACGCTGGACCGTTTCTGCGGCTCTGGCATCACATCCGTCTCTCTGGCGGCTGCGCAGGTCATGTCCGGCATGGAAGACTGCGTGATCGCTGGCGGCACAGAGATGATGAGCTACACATCTGCCACCGCAGACCCGAAAACGCCGCCTGTCATGGACAGCGGCAATACGCGCCTACGCGCCAAACACCCGCAAAGCCAGCAAGGTGTCTGCGCCGATGCAATTGCAACGCTTGAAGGGATTGACCGCCAGGCCGTTGATGAACTCGCCTTTGCCAGCCAGCAAAAAGCCAAGCGCGCCATTGAAGAAGGCCGTTTCGATAAATCGCTCGTGCCCGTCTACAATGAAGATGGCTCGCTCGCCCTCGACAAGGAAGAGTTTCCGCGTCCGCAAACCACAATGGAAACGCTGGGCGGCTTAAAAACTGTGTTCAATATGTACACAGAAATCCCGGTCGATGACGCTGGCAACACCTACGGCACGCTGGTGACCCAGAAATATCCTCAGCTTGAAGGAAAGATTGATCACGTCCACCACGCCGGTAACTCGTCCGGTGTTGTAGACGGCGCAGCCGCGCTTCTGCTGACCTCCAAGGACTATGCCGAAAAGAATGGCCTCAAGCCCCGCGCCCGCATCGTGGCGACCTGCAATATGGGCGATTGCCCAACGCTGATGCTGAACGCGCCCGTCCCGGCGGCCAAGAAAGTCCTCGAAAAGGCAGGTCTGACGAAGAACGACATCGACGTATGGGAAATCAACGAAGCCTTCTCAGTCGTGGCTGAAAAGTTCATCCGTGACCTCGATCTTGATCGTAGCAAGGTCAACATCAATGGCGGCGCAATGGCGCTTGGTCACCCGATTGGCGCGACCGGTTCCATCCTGATCGGCACAGCGCTGGATGAGCTTGAACGCTCAGGTGGCAAGTATGGCCTCGTCACCATGTGCGCCGCTGGCGGCATGGCCCCGGCCATCGTCATCGAACGCATGTAAACGCGGACATCCCACGAACGAAAAAGCCCGGCCAATGCGCCGGGCTTTTTTGATTGTTCCTGCATCGGCACAGCGCCTAATTCGGCCACGCCTCATCATCACCGCTCCAGAACCGCTTGATACGGCCCAGAAAGCCCTCGCTCTCCGGGTGGCAGTCTTCACCGGACTCGTCGCAGAACTCACTCAGCAGCTCTTTCTGGCGGGCTGACAGATTGCGCGGTGTCTCAACGAACATTTCAACATAAAGGTCACCGGTCTGACCGGTACCGCGCACCGTCGGCATGCCTTTGCCACGCAGGCGCAACTTACGCCCGGTTTGCGCGCCCTCTGGAATAGACACCCGCGCCCGGCCGCCATCAATGGTCGGAATCTCGATCTCGCCGCCCAGCGCAGCTTTCGCCATCGGCACGGGCGCGCGGCAGTAGAGATTTTGCCCATCTCGTTCAAAAATATCATGCTCAACGACATCAACGAAAATATACAGGTCGCCCTTTGGGCCGCCGCCTTCGCCAGCTTCGCCTTCCCCGGTCAAGCGGATGCGCATGCCGCTCTCAACGCCAGCGGGTATCTTTACCGACAGCTCTTTTTCTTCTCGCACTTGTCCGGCGCCGCCACATGTTTTGCATGGATTGGCAATCGTTTTGCCCCGCCCCTTACAGCGCGAACACGTCCGCTCCATCGTGAAAAAGCCCTGCTGCGCGCGCACGCGGCCTGCGCCGCCACAGTTCTCACAGGTTTCGGGCGTTGTGCCCTTCGCCGCGCCGCTACCATCACACGGCTTACAGGCCACGGCCTGAGGCACGGTGAGCGTCTCATCCTTGCCTGCAAAGGATTCCTCCAACGTAATCTCTAGGTCATAGCGTAAATCTGCGCCGCGTTGCGGCCCGCCGCGCCGACGTCCGCCGCCAAAGCCGCCGCCAAACACCTGGCTGAACAAATCCTGAAAAATATCTTCCGGATGCCCGCCTTGGCCAAACGGATTGCCGCCGCCACCGCCGCCATTCTCAAACGCCTGATGGCCAAACCGATCATAGGCCGCGCGTTTGTCAGCATCTGAAAGAATCGCGTAGGCCTCGCCCACTTCTTTGAACTTGGCTTCGGCCGCTGCGTCGCCCTGGTTTTGATCCGGATGATACTTCATCGCCAGCTTGCGATACGCAGACTTTAGCTTCTTTTCATCGACGCCGCGGTCAACGCCCAGCACTTCGTAATAATCGCGCTTACTCATAGAAGGATCGCCGTTTCCTAACGCATTGGGGTCAAGTCACGCATGTGGGACGCCAATCGCGCGCCCGCAAGGCCCAATTTATGAGTGTTTACACCTGATGCAACGCCGCAACAGGTTAGCTGCCGCCCAAACCAAACTCTTTCTTGCCCTCTTCGGCCAATACAGCGCCCTCATTCGGCTTGATCTGCAGCACAGACAGGCCGCGCTCAGAGGTGCCATCGAGGCGGAAGCGGAACAGGCCATTCACGCCCATAAAGCCATCAGGATCGGTCACGCCGCTATAAGATAGGTTTTGCTCCCCTGCGAGCCGCACAGCCAAGGCTGCTGCGTCATAGGCCGCGGCGGCCAGTTCTGTCGGTTTGCGGCCATAGATGCGCTGAAACGATTGCTCAAACTGAGCCATGTCCTGCGGGTTTGCGCCCGCATAGACACCATTGTAGAGGCTCGGCTCACGCCACACGCTGGCATCATTCCATTGGCCTGTGCCCAGCATTTTAACTTTGCGAAGATCCACGCCATTATATGGCAAGAGCGGCGCAACAGATAACAGCTTGATGCCCCGCTCTGGGATCATCACAGCCACCTTATTCGGCGCGCGCTTTATCTCAGCTTTTAGAACCGTTGCAATTTGGCGCGCTTCATCAACAGGCGCCGTATTCGAAGCGTCATAAAACGCAGACGACGCCATCACAGCGCCATTGCGAGACGCATGCACCCGCATCGCGCTTTCCACCCGTCGGCCGTAATCATTGTCTGGCCCCAGATAGACAAAGGTCTTCACGCCCCGCGCGGTCGCATATTCCATTACGCGCTGCACTTCTTCTTCCGGCGCAATTGACGCCAGATACGCGCCGCCGCCGGCTGCGCTCCGATCATTTGAAAACGCAACAACGGGCACACCCTTGCGATTGGCCGCGCCGCGCACCGCTTTTACATTGCCCGCAAATAGCGGCCCGATGATCACATTCGCGCCCTCTGAAATCGCCTCATCAGTGCGCGCTTCGGCGACCGAGGTTTTCCCAGCGGTGTCTTTTGGAATAATCAGGAAATTCTCATCCCCATATTCAAACAGTGCCAGCTCAATGCCCGCCAGCATGGCTTCCGCCTCGGCCCGTACATTCGCATTGGGATGCGAGAATGGCAGCAAGATAGCGGCGCGTTGGATGTCTCGGTCGGCCATGTGCGGCGGAGTGAGGCCGCCATCACCGCTGTCAGCGACGTCAGGGTCGATGATCGGCTCATCGACGACGTCCGGTGTTTTTTCAGTTAAATCGCCCGGCTCTCCGGTCGCTGGCTCCATGCGCGGATCGCCTGTCCCGATCTGCACCGGGGGGCGCGCCGGGGCGCTGGCGCAGGCTGCTGCAAACAAAAGAGACGCAATAACAAGACTTGGCGCTTTGAGCCCGTTACGCAATGATCGCAATAATGTCATCTTCAGATCCTTCTTCCGCAAAAGCGACTCGCGCCTCTGGCGACTCTATGCCTAGCCATTCGCTCCCGCAACAGGCAGTTACTGTGCTTCAGCCTGGGCTCTATATTGTCTCAACGCCGATTGGCAATCTCAGAGACATCACTCTACGCGCGCTAGATGTGCTGGCCGGCGCTGATGAAGTGCTGGCCGAAGACACACGGGTCGCCGCAAAGCTCATGTCCGCTTACAACCTTAAACCCACCCTCAGCCCCTACCATGACCACAATGGGGCAACACGGCGACCAGAGCTGATTAAAAAGCTACAAAATGGTTCGGTCATCGCGCTGATTTCAGATGCCGGCACACCGCTCATCTCTGATCCCGGCTGGAAACTTGTGCATCAAACGCTTGAGGCAAATGTGCGCGTTTATCCCATCCCCGGGGCCTCAGCCATGCTGGCAGGATTGGTGGCGAGCGGGTTGCCAAGTGATAAATTCATGTTTGCCGGGTTTCTCCCGCCGAAAAGCGGCGCACGCAAAACCGCCGCATCTGCGCTCAAAAACACCCCTTCAACGCTGATTTTCTACGAAAGCGGCCCGCGCCTTGCCGCCTGTCTCGCCGATTTATCGGAAACATTAGGCGGAGAGCGCAACGCTGTGGTCGCCCGCGAACTGACAAAACTATTTGAAGAAACCCGTCGCGGCACGCTTGCCAGCCTCTCAGACCACTACGCCGAGGCCGGGCCTCCAAAAGGAGAGATTGTTCTGCTCGTCGGGCCACCAGTAGACACGCAAATTACGCCAGAAATGCTTGACACGGCCATCAAAGATGCGCTGCAAACCCTGCCCACCAAGGCCGCAGCCAACGCCGTGGCGGATGCGCTCGGCCTCTCAAAGCGCGAGGTCTATCAACGCGCGATCCAGTTAAAATCCGATGGTGCGTGAAGCCCGCCAAAAGGCCGAACGCCGTGGCCAACGCGGAGAAGTTCTGGCCGCCCTGTTCCTGCGCCTTAAAGGCTACACCATTCACGCCCGCAATGTACGCACGCCCGTCGGAGAAATTGACATCATCGCCTCCCGGCGGGGCGTGATTGTTTTCGTTGAGGTCAAAGCCCGCGACACCATTACGGACGCGCTCAGCGCGGTGACGCCCACCGCTTGGCAGCGCATATCAAGCGCGGCTGACAATTGGATGGCCCGCCGGTCAAATCTTGGCCTCAATGGCTGGCGCTATGACATTATTGGCGTGGCGCCTTGGCGCTGGCCGCACCATCAAATCGACGCGTGGAGACCGGGGCTCGCTTAAGCCGTTCATCTCAGATATTTCTTATATGTGAACGACGCCTTCACCCTGCCGTAATCCTATTCGATATACACTGCGCGCGACTCGCATCGATTCAGGCCCCACATGAACACATCCGCTCCCTCCCCAAACAAACGGTCACTTCCGTTCAAAGTCCCGGCATTTCTTGTCTTTAAGGGGCGATGGAAGTGGGTGCGCTATACGCTTTTGGTGCTGCTGATTGCCGCGATCATTGGCGGCGCGCTGGCCTTGTTTAAGTGGCGCTCGCTTTATGCGGGCATGCCAAACCTGCCTGAAACCTCTGAATTGTGGTCATCCCAGCGCGAGCCAGCGATCGAATTTGTCGACAAAACCGGCAAAACCATCGCCATTCGCGGTCCGCGTTACGGCCGCGCCGTCAGCGTGGACACGCTGCCCGCGCATGTGCCGCAAGCCTTCATTGCCGCTGAGGATAAACGGTTCTACGAGCATGACGGCGCAGATGAAGCGGCCATCGCCCGGGCGGCATGGTCCAACTGGCGCGCGGGGGAAACGGTTTCCGGCGCGTCCACCATCACCCAACAACTGATCAAAAACCTCGTCCTGAACCCGCGTCAGACCATGGAGCGCAAGGCGCAAGAGATCAAACTCGCCCAAGCGCTCGAGACACGACTGTCCAAAAACGAAATCTTGGGGCTCTACCTCAACCGCATGTATTTTGGCGCAGGCCTGTTCGGCGTCGGCGCGGCCTCTGAGTATTACTTCGGCAAGCCAGCCATTGATCTGACGATCGAAGAATCTGCCTTACTCGCGGCTCTGCTCAAGGCCCCGTCAAAGCTCAATTTGCGCGAAAACCTCGCCGGGGCCAAAGATCGCCAGCAATACGTCCTGTCCGAAATGCGCGATCTCGGCTTCATCACGCCGGAGCAAGCTGCGATGGCGAGCGCCGCAGAGATTACAATCATCGACGCCCCAGCCTATGACCCCCAACTAGGTTATGTCATTGATACGGTTGCTGAACGGGTCAAAACCATGCTGCCCCGCGTGCCGGGAGATCTCGTCGTCACCGTCTCCATCGACACCGAACTACAATCGAAAATACAGGCTGCACTGACAGAGAAAATGCTGGCTGAAGGCGAGGCGCTGAAAGCCAGCCAATTCGGCGCGCTCATTCTGGATAAAGACGGCGCGGTCGTTTCAATGGTGGGCGGCGCAAATTACTCAGACAGCGAGTTTAACCGCGTCACACAGGCCCGCCGCCAGCCGGGCTCCAGTTTCAAGCCCTTCGTTTTCGCAGCCGCCTTGGAGTCTGGCTTGTCCCCTTATGACGTGCGCGTTGATGCCCCGCTGACCATTGGCGAATGGAAACCGGAAAACTATGGCGGCGGCTATATCGGCCCGATGACGCTCAGCGAAGCCCTGACCCGGTCCACCAACACGGTCGCGGCCGCACTGGCCCAGGAAACAGGCGAAGAACGCGTCATTGAAATTGCGCGCTCTACAGGTATTTCATCGCCCCTGGAGCCGTTTCCCTCATTGGCGCTTGGCAGTCAGGAAGTGACGCTATGGGAAATTGTGCGCGCCTTCGGCACGTTTCAATCGGTTGGCAAACGCCTCGACCCGCACATGATCCTCTCAATCGAAGACAGCCGCGGCACACAGCTTTATAAGCATCCCGATTTTGACCGCGAGAATGTGCTCACCCCTGATATTGCCCGCAAAATGAACGCTATGATGGCCCGGTCCGTTCAGTCTTCCATCGGCACCGGCACGCGCGCCAAAATCGACGGTTGGACGGTCGCTGGAAAGACCGGCACCTCACAAGACTGGCGTGACGCCTGGTTTGTTGGCTACACCGCAGCCTATGTTGGCGGGGTCTGGGTCGGCAATGATGATGATAGCCCGATGGAGCGCGTCACAGGTGGCGGCCTGCCAGCGGACCTTTGGTCTGACATGATGGAAATCGCGCATGCCGGACAATCGCCAACCAGCCTCGAAGGCGCAGAAGGCTCTTGGGCCATCAGCCCAGCAGCAGAGCAACGCATCGCGTTCTATCGCGATATGTCTCAGGCGTTTGGCGCGGCTGCCGGGGAACGCCGGATCGCCAGCACCGGCCAATAGCGCGCCCACACGGGGTTTCCTAAACACCTCAAACCGCTTAAGGCCGTGGCGATGGACCAAGCTGTATTCGATACGCTCAAACTGGCGCTTGAAGAAGCGCGCGTTCAACTGCCTGATACGGGAACCATATTGTTCCTGCGGGCAGAGCGATCCTCCTTTCTGGCCAGCCTACCCAAGACGCAACTCATTTGCGCGCAAACCTTCAAGCCAGATTATGACGCCCTGAAATCTGACGGCTACACCGTCCTTCCGCCAGACACGCAGGAATTGCCCCCCGCCGAAATGGTCATCCTGTTGCCGCCGCGCCAAAAGGACGAAGCTCGCGGGCTTTACGCGCGCGGTATGGCAGCCTTGGTCGATGGCGGCGTACTGCTCGCTTGCCTGCCCAACACACTCGGCTCCAAAACAGCAGAAAAGACATTGCGGTCCCTCGCGGGTAACTCAGAGGCCCTCAGCAAGCACAAATGTCGCGCGTTTTGGGCGGTCAAAACCAATGACTTTTCAAACGACCTACACCAGGAATGGGTCGCCAAAGACGCCCCCGCTCAGATGCCGGGCGAACCCATCATGACGCGCCCTGGCCTGTTCTCATGGAACCGCGTGGATGCCGGCTCCATGCTGCTCGCAGAAAACCTGCCGGAAGATTTGAAAGGCCGCGGCGCAGACCTTGGCGCTGGGCAAGGCTACCTCTCGCTCGACGCGCTCATCCATTGCCCCGGCATTACACATATTGACCTTTACGAAGCCGAACATCGCGCGCTCGATTGCGCGGCAACCAGCCTGCACGGCGTTGATCCAGAGGCGGCCCGCCACGCGATACATTGGCACGACGTTGCGCAAGGCCTGCCGCAAACCGGATACGACTTCATCCTCACCAATCCGCCCTTTCACACCGGGCGCGAAGACCGCGCCGCACTAGGCCAGGCCTTCATTCGCGCCGCCGCCCGCGCCCTTCATGCCAATGGAGAACTGTTCCTCGTCGCCAATCGACACCTGCCCTATGAGCACGTCCTCACGGCCAGTTTCAAAACCACTGAGATGATCGAAGACGCTGGCGGTTACAAAATCATTCACGCCGCCCGGCCAAAAAAGCTCAAATAGGTCCGATGCGGCTCGCAAAATATCTCGGCAATCTTGGCTATGGCAGCCGCAAACAGATTGAAGCAGATCTCAAACGCGGGCGGATCACGCGCGCGGATGGCTCTGCGCTCGGCCCGAAAGACAGCGCGGCCCATGATGATCTACGCATAGACGGCGAACCGCTCGATCCCGCGCCCGGCATGGTAGTGATGCTTCACAAACCCGCTGGCTACACGTGCAGCCGCAAAGATTATGGCCCGCTTGTCTATGATCTGCTGCCGCCCCGTTGGCTCGCGCGAAAGCCTGCCCTGTCCAGCATTGGCCGCCTAGACGCGGATACCACCGGACTGCTCTTGTTCACCGATGATGGACAGCTCCTGCACCGCCTGATCTCCCCGCGCTCTGAAACCGCTAAAGTCTATGAGGCAACGCTCGCCCGCCCGCTTGAGGGCCATGAGGCCGCCGCCTTTGCCGCCGGAACACTCATGCTGAAGGGCGAAGAGAAGCCGCTCAAGAACGCCGTGCTCGAACAAACCAGCGAGCGCTCCGCCCGCGTCACCCTCACCGAAGGGCGCTACCATCAAGTCCGCCGCATGTTCGCCGCGCTTGGCAACCACGTCGACGCCCTTCACCGCCCCGGCTTTGCAGGGCTAACACTTGGGGATTTACCCGAAGGGGAGTGGAGGTTGCTGGCCCCGAACGAACTGGCCGAACAGCGAAGCACCGTCAGCTAAGCCGCAATGCGATCCAACTCCGTTTTATAGTCCACAATCGCGGCCTCTCCCTTCGGCGTGATCGCATAAATCCCGCGCTCAACGCGCGCAAACCAGCCATAGTGATCGTCCGCCATAATCCGGCGCGCATGTTCAACGCCCGTCTGCTTGCTCACCTCAGACGCCTTGGTCTGCCCCTGCTCATGCAGCATTTGCAAACAGCGCAGCGCGTCCTGTCGATACGCCGTCACCAGATTGCCGCGCGTTGCCCCGCCAATATTTGGGTCACCCACACGTTTAGAAAACTCTCGCAGCAACCGCGCCCGCTTCACGCTCGATTTGCGCGGCTTGTAAGGCGCCGGGTCGACATGCACCGCCACATGGCCATCGCGCACCCGCACCGTCATCAACCCGAGCCCCAGCCGACGACACAGCGCCGAATTATGCTTCACAGACTTATAAAACGGGCGCCCCGTCTTGTGCGGCACGGCAATATAGACGGCATCTGTCATCGATTGGCGTTCAATCGCCTGATGGATCAGTGTCAGGCTAAACCCCGTTTTCAACTCCACAATCACCGGCGGCTCATCGCCCCGGCATGCCACAACGTCCACCGCGCCAATTTCGCCCTTCACCTCATAGCCCTGGCCTTCAAGCAAGCGCTTGATCGGAGGGTAAAGATCGGTTTCTCGGATCGTCGGCGTCGCCATTGTAAAAGGCCTCATTTCACTGCGTTGAAGCTCCAGTCTGGCGAAAAAGAGTGAATGTTTGCTTTCACGCATCGCTCCAGACCGATCACACAAACGCGATATCAGTTGAGTTCTACGTGACAGGCGATCGGCCTATCTTCGGGACATAAGAAAAACACGCGAAGGACGCCCCGCCATGAACTCGGATCACACACTCTCTCAAATTGGCTCTCTCAGCTTTCTGGCCCTGGCCGCGCTGACCACGCTTTGCCTCGCATTTGGGGCCGATGCCTCGATCTTCACGCCATAGCGGCCCGCCAAATCTGACGTTTACAACTTCCCCCACAGCCACGCGCCTGCTAACTCCCGGCGCATGGCTCAAACCCCGCTCATCACACTCAGCGACATTCGCCTATCCTTCGGCGGCAATCCTCTGTTCGAGGGCGTTACCCTCAGCCTGACCAAGGGCGAGCGGGCCGCGCTGGTCGGCCGCAATGGCGCTGGCAAGTCGACTTTGATGAAAATCATCTCCGGCGCCATAGAGCCCGACAGCGGCAAGCTTTGGCGCCAGCCCGGCATCACATGCTCCGTCGTAAAACAAGAACCGGACCTCTCAGGTTATGACACCGTGCTGGCCTATGCGACGGACGGTTTAGAGCACGACTATATGGGCGAAGCCGAACTGATGAATTTCGGGGTCGACGCCGCCGCTGACCCGTCCACCCTGTCGGGCGGCCAACAGCGCCGCGCCGCGCTCGCTCGCGCCTTCGCGCAAGACCCTGACTTGCTTCTACTCGATGAGCCGACCAACCACCTCGATGTGCCGATGATTGAGGCCTTAGAAGCGCGCCTTCTGTCTTTCAACGGCATCGTGCTGACCGTCAGCCATGACAGGCGTTTCTTGGAAACCATTTCCACCAACACGCTGTGGCTGCGTCAGGGACAGGTGATGAAAAGCCCGCGCGGCTATGCCGAATTTGATGATTGGGCCGAACAGATCGAGGCCGAAGAAGAACGCCAGCTCAAAAAAATCAACACCCAAATGAAAGACGAAAAGCGCTGGCTCGCGCGCGGCGTCACCGGGCGGCGCAAGCGCAATATGGGCCGGCTGTCGCGCATGCAGGATATGCGCGCCAAACAATCGAGCATGCGCGCGGCCCTGAATGAACGCCTGAACACCGCAGACCTCACCGCCGAAGTTGGCGCATCCATGTCCAAAAAGGTCATCGAAGCCAAGGGGCTCTCGAAAACCTTCGACACCCCCAATGGCCCGCTCGTGATTGCCGAAGACCTCTCAATCAAGATCTTGCGCGGAGACCGCATCGGCATTATCGGCCCCAATGGCGCTGGCAAAACAACGCTGGTCAAATTGCTACTCGGACAGCTTGAGCCGGACAGCGGCCATCTGCGCCACGCCAAAACGCTGGACGTCACCTATCTGGATCAAACCCGCGATACGCTCACCCCAACCGACACGCTCTGGGAAGCCATGGCGCCAGAGGGCGGCGACTCTATTATGGTGCAGGGCAAACAGCGCCACATCGCCGCCTATGCCAAAGACTTCTTGTTTAAGCCGGCCCAACTGCGCCAGCCCGTCGGCGCGCTATCGGGCGGTGAACGCAATCGCCTCTCTCTCGCCATTGGCCTTGCCAAGCCCGCCAATCTGATGGTGCTGGATGAACCGACCAATGATCTGGACATGCAAACCCTAGATCTGCTCGAAGATATGCTGCTGGCGTTTGAAGGCACGCTCTTATTGGTCAGTCATGATCGCGCCTTTCTGGACTCAACCGTCACCTCCTGTCTCTGCCCGGTGGGCGAGGGCAAATGGATTCAAACCGCTGGCGGCTGGAGCGACGCACAAATTCAGCTCAAGGGCCATCTTGGCCAAAGCGGCGATGGCGCAGCGGCAAAAGTCAAATCCGCCGCAAAATCCTCCAGCGCTCCCAAGACAAAGACCAAGCTGTCCTACAAAGATGAACATCGCCAGAAAGAACTCGACGCGCTGATCCTCGCCCTGCCCAAAGAAATCGCCGGATTGGAAGCCGATTTGGCCGACCCTGATCTATATGCCCGCGATCCCGGCGCCTTCACCGCTAAATCCACCCGCATCGGTGCGGCCCGCGAAGAATTGTCGAAGGCTGAGGAAGATTGGCTCGTCATCGAAGAAATGCGCGAGGCGCTTCAAGACTAAATGCGATTGGGCGCATTAAGGAAAACGCTTCCTTAAGGCTTTCGCGGCTATCTAACCTCTGAAACTATGGGAGTTTAGCTGATGCGCTTGTTTTTCGCCTTCGCCGCCGTTTGTTTGATGGCTGCACCGGCCGTCGCCGAAACCGCAATGTCTGAAGCACATCACGTGCCTGGACATGAACAACACACCTACCGCTTCGGCGCGACCTATGAAGTGTCGAGCGCCCAATCCGCAACGGCTTGTCAGGCTCAGTGCGACGGCGCGAACAAGTGCAAATCATGGAGCTATCTACGCCCTGTCCGTACATCGCCCGCCTATTGCGAACTCAAACGCGGCGTCGGCAATGCCGAAATGAACCCAGGCGCCACCTCCGGCGTTTCGGTGAAGAACTCAAGCTACGTCAACGCCTCAGCGCGCTCCATGACGCCGATGCGCTCGACCACCACACTACGCGGTGGCCCGTCTTCATCGTCTGGCACGTACACACCTCGCTCCACCACAACCCGCACCTATTCGCGCCCGACGAGTGCCTCGCCAACCTACACACGGCCAACCACATCGCAGCCGACCTACACACGTCCGTCGTCTGCCCCGACCATGCGCCCCACAACGCGCTCAACAACAACGACCACCACCCGCACCGTGACACAGCCATCACCGCGGCCAGCGTCTACAACGACCACGACAACAAGATCGGCGCCTTACACCACAACAACATCGCCGCGCGTCACGCGCACGACGACCACTAACAACACGACACGGGTCACAAGTCGCCCCGGTCCAACCCGGACAGTGAAGGTCAACCAGTTGCCGCGCACGACAACAACGACCGGGTCAACCAGCTCCTACTATCCAAAACAGCAGGAAGAGATCAGCCGCATCGTGACCGGTCCGGCAGACTATTACAAAAATGAAGACGGCAAGCCGCGCTATTCGGTTCAAGATCCAAAGAAAATGATCGAAGATTCCGAAGCGTCTGTGAAAAAACCGACCAGCTAGGTCGCATACCTCACAGCAAACTTAAAACCGCCGCTTGATATTCCTCAGGCGGCGGTTTTTGTATGCGCGAATGATTACGGTTTAAGCGGCGCGATCCTTGGTGGCAGTGAAGCGGATGTCAGGGTTCTTTTCCTGCGCATATCCAACATCCCATGCATTTTTCGCCAAATACACAGGCGCGCCGTCTAGATCGGTGCCGGATGCGCTCTTATTCTTTTCCAGAAACGCTTCAATCAGCGCCTCATCATCCGCCGTCATCCAGCGCGCCACATTGTAGGGGGCCTGCTCAAACTCAACTTCCAGATTGTACTCAGCGGCCACCCGCTCAATCATCACCTCAAACTGCAATTGGCCCACCGCGCCCACGATCATGTCCGAGCCGATCGCAGGCCGGAACAGCTGCGTCACGCCTTCTTCCGCCAGGCTTTCCAACGCCTTGCGCAAATGCTTCTGCTTCATCGGATCTTTCACCCGCGCGCGTCGCAGCAATTCCGGCGCAAAGTTCGGCAGCCCGCCAAACTGAATATCGCCGGACTCAGACAGGCTATCGCCGACGCGCAACTGCCCATGGTTCGGCACACCAATCACGTCGCCAGCATAGGCCGTTTCCGCAATCTCGCGGTCCTGCGCCAGAAACATCATCGGGTTGTGAATGTTGAGCTGCTTGCCGCCATTGGTTTTCAGCTTCATCCCGCGCTTAAACTCCCCCGAACACAGCCGCAGGAACGCCACACGGTCGCGGTGGTTCGGGTCCATATTCGCCTGAATCTTGAACACAAAGCCGGTCACAGGCTTCTCATCCCGCGCAATCTCAACCTCCACGCCCTTCTTCTCAGCCTTTTGCGGGCGCGGCGCCGGCGCAAACGCGTGCAGCGTATCCAGCAATTCCGACACGCCGAAATGGCGCAGCGCGGAGCCGAACACCACAGGCGTCATGTGACCACCCAGAAAGGCCTCCTCGTCAAATTCCGGCAACAACCCCGTTGCCATCTCAACGCCCTCCGTCAGTTCGGCCAGTACATGCTCATCCATCACCGCCGCGACCGAATTGCCATCTCCAGCAATGCGCGGCGCAGGGCCAACAGACACCACCTCGCCCGCATCCTTTTTCTCAAACACACAGAATTCGCCTGTACGAATATCCTGCATCCCACCGAAACGCTGACCACTCGCCGCCGGCCAATACAGCGGCGCGGTGTCCAGTTGCAACTTGTCTTGCACCTCATCCAGCAAATTGATCGGGTCCTGCGCCTCGCGGTCCATCTTATTGATAAACGTGACGATCGGAATATCGCGCAGGCGGCACACCTCAAACAGCTTCAACGTCTGCGGCTCAATGCCTTTCGCCGCGTCCAGCACCATCACAGCGCAATCGGCCGCCGTTAGCGTTCGATAGGTATCTTCAGAGAAATCCTCATGCCCCGGCGTGTCGAGTAGATTGAACACCAAATCCTTATACTCGAACGTCATCACAGACGCCGACACAGAAATGCCCCGGTCACGTTCAATCTTCATCCAGTCAGACGTCGTTCGCCGCCGTTCACCGCGCGCCGCCACCTCACCCGCCGCCCGAATGGCGCCGCCTGCCAACAGCAAATTCTCCGTTAGCGTGGTTTTACCGGCATCCGGGTGAGAAATAATCGCAAAGGTACGCCGCCGCGCGGCTTCTTCAACATGGG
>CAZXVJ010000001.1:75639-78028 GCA_964644385.1 uncultured Hyphomonas sp.
CTGCCGCCTGCCTTCCTCTCCGCCGCCAAAGCCGCCCTCGGCCCCAAGGGCTGGAGCGATGACCCGGCAGAATTGGCCCGCGTAGCGGCCCCCTGGCGCGGCACCTTCACAGGCCACACCCCCTTTCTCGCCCGCCCGGCCAGCACAGAAGACGCCGCGGTCCTCGTCAAACTCTGCGCCCAGCACGGCGTCGCGATGACCCCGCAGGGTGGCAATACCAGCCTCGTTGATGGCGGCACACCGCATGGCGAAATCACCGTTTCAATGACCCGCATGACGGCCCTGCGCGGCCTCGATCTCAACAATAATTCGCTCACCATTGAGGCCGGCGCGCCGCTCACCGCCGCGCAATTGGCTGCCGAAGATGCGGGCCGCCTCTTCCCGCTCTCCCTCGGCAGCGAAGGCACCGCAACCATTGGCGGCCTCATCTCTACCAATGCGGGCGGCGTGGCCGTTCTGCGCTATGGCATGATGCGCGATCTAATCCTGGGCCTCGAAGTTATCCTGCCCAGCGGAGAGATTTGGAACGGTCTGTCGGGCCTTCGCAAAAACAATACAGGCTATGATCTGAAGCATCTGTTTGCGGGCGCGGAAGGCACGCTGGGCCTGATCACTGCCGCAACGCTCAAACTGTTCCCGCAAGTGCAAACTGCCAGCGCATGGGTCTGCTGCGACAGCCCGCAAGATGTGGTCGATCTGCTGGCCTTGGTCCGCAGCCATGCTGGCGACACCGTCACAAGTTTCGAAATCATCCCCGCCAATGCCATCAAAATGGTGATGGATGACGTGCCGGGCACCCGCGATCCTCTCCCATCTGCTCTGCCATGGCGCGTACTGATGGAAGTCTCAATGGCCGATCAAACCCATGCGAATGAAACGCTGTCCAAGGCGCTCGACGCGGCCATTGCTGACGGCCTTGTCAAAGACGGGGCGGTCGCCGCCAGTCAGGCACAGGCGCAAAGCTTTTGGCATATCCGGGAAACCATTCCCTTGTCCAAGCGCGCCTATGGCACCGCGATCAATAATGACATCTCGGTGCCGATTTCCCGCATCCCAGATTTCCTTACTGCCTGCGACGCCGCTGTCAAAGCTGTGGTCCCCAGCGCAGAGTTCGTGGCCTTCGGCCATGTCGGCGACGGCAATTTGCACTATTCCGTCTGCGAACCAAAAGACGCGGCCACACCTATTCTGAAAACGCATGAGGCCGCCATCACACGGATCATCTATGATCAAACAATGGCACACGACGGCTCCATCAGCGCAGAGCATGGTGTTGGCCGCCTGAAGCGTGACGAACTGATCGCGCTGAGAGACCCGGCTGCCACCACCGCGATGCGCGCGATAAAATCGGCGCTCGACCCGCAGAACATCATGAATCCGGGCCGCGTGATCGACACTTAAACGGGGATTGGAAAGCCTCAGTCCACACGCCTGATCTACGCGATGCCCTGCAAATACGGTGCAATTGCAAAAACTTGATCGCCTGAACTCGACGGGGGTGTGTTCGCGCATAATCTCGCCATTGCACTGAGCCAGTTATTGTTCGGTATCTTGCTCAGTGCGACGCAGCGGAGACGAGGGTGGCCAACTCTATCTCAATGCAAATCCATAGCTCCGGCAGCCCTTTGTCTCCGCAGCGTTTTCTACCCAAAAACCCGGGCGCAGATCATGCGGCCCGGCCTTTTGCGCTGGCTCACATGCCCAGTCTTCCTTTACGCGCCCGGTCGATCAGCAAACCGAACCCACACAAAACAAGCACCAGCCCAAGAAACGCGCCCAGCTTCATCCACCAGCTATCAATTCGATCGTCGCCCGTCACATCCAGAATATGAAACCGCCACATAACGTCAAACACGCGCCATTTCGCAGTCCGAACGGCTTTGACCGTCCCGGCATGTGGGTCAATCCACATTGTCGCTGAGTCCTTGCCAGCAAAGTCTGCGCGCCATAGCGCCATGCCAGAACCCGCTTCACGCGGCGGCGCTTCAACCCACGCCACAGCCGTCAGCGTGCCCTCACCCGCCCAGTGCGCCTCTGCAATCATGCGCGCCATCGCTTCATCAATCGGAGACCGTTTCTCGCCCGTCATGGCGTCAATCAGATGCGGGCAATCCCCGCCATCCACCTGATAAACCGGCCCGGTCGGAAAGCTTCGCAGCGTCACGCTATCCACATCGCCCTTCATGTCTTTCAACACAGCCGCAGGCGAGAGCATTGCATCCGCCTGAACCAGCACACTTTGATAGACGGGTGCGCGCTTCAAATGCTCGCCGCGTATCGCCTCAATTGGATACAGCGTGAAGAACAGCCCACTCACCGTCCAGAACAGAAACAGAGTTCCGACCGCCAAAGACAACAGCTTGTGCGCCTTCCGCAGCTTCCAACTGAC
>CAZXVJ010000001.1:78128-82683 GCA_964644385.1 uncultured Hyphomonas sp.
CATGAAAAGACCCTTCCTGATGCGCTCAGAAAGGGTCCAATACTGTTGGCGGAGCGTCAAGTCAGCCCCGGTGCGACCATTGCGCTAGGTGCGACCAACCGCGTCCATCGCCGGGTCGTTGACATTGTCGCCATACTTGCGGCACTCGGCGCGGCCCACCACCATGTGGTGTACTTCGTCCGGGCCATCGGCCAAGCGCAGGGTACGCTGTGAGTGATACATTTGCGGCAGCGGGGTCCACTGAGATACGCCGGTCGCGCCGTGCATCTGAATGGCCTGATCGATAATGTGGCACACTTTCTCAGGTACCATCGCTTTGACCATAGAGACCCAGACGCGGGCTTCTTTATTGCCCAGCACATCCATCGCCTTCGCCGCTTTCAGAACCATCATGCGCATCGCTTCAATCTCGATACGGGCGCGTGAAATGTGCTCAGTGTTGGCGCCGAGTTTCGCCAGTGGACGTCCAAACGCTTGGCGTGAAAGACCGCGTCGCACCATCAGGTCGAGCGCCTTCTCCGCCGCGCCGATAGAGCGCATGCAGTGGTGAATACGGCCAGGCCCAAGGCGCAGCTGAGAAATCTCAAATCCGCGGCCTTCGCCCAACAGCATATTCTCTTTTGGAACGCGCACATCGGTAAAACGAATGTGCATATGGCCGTGCGGCGCGTCATCATTGCCAAACACGTGCATCGGCCCAAGAATATCAACGCCGGGCGTGTCAATCGGCACAAGGATCTGTGACTGCTGCTTGTGCGGCTCAGCGTCCGGAGACGTCTTCACCATCGTAATCATAATCTTACAGCGCGGGTCGCCGGCACCCGAAATGTAGAACTTCTCGCCATTAATCACCCACTCATCGCCGTCCAGCACAGCTGCGGTGGATACGTTCTTCGCGTCAGACGATGCAAAATGTGGCTCAGTCATCGCAAAGGCAGAGCGAATTTCACCTGCCAAGAGCGGCTTCAACCAACGCTCTTTCTGTTCCGGCGTGCCGACACGCTCCAGCACTTCCATATTGCCTGTGTCAGGCGCTGAGCAATTCATCGATTCAGACGCGAGTGAATTTTTGCCCAACTCCGTCGCGATGTAGGCATAGTCCAGATTGGACAGGCCTTCTCCGGTTTCAGCGTCCGGCAGGAAGAAGTTCCAAAGCCCTTGCTTCTTGGCTTCATCCTTGGCTTTTTGCAGGCATTCCAATTGGCCCGGCGCATAAGAAAAACGGTCCTCGCGGCCTTCGCCTAGCCGATGGAACTCTTCGCTCATCGGCTGAACGGTCTTCTCGATGAAATCGACGACGTGCTCATAAAGCGGGCGCGCCTTGTCGGACATTCTCAGATCGTTCATGTCCTGATTTTTCAGTTGTTCGCTCATATATCTCTCCTCGGGCCTCAGACTTAAATTCAATACCCTTTAAGTAAGCGACCAGACGGGGCATGGGCAATGGCTGAGCGAGGGTTACCAAGGGTAAATGGGGCATCGCGTCGCTGCGCCGCGCGTGCAGACACAAAAAAACGCGCGACCAAAATGACCGCGCGTTTCTAAATTAGGAGGAGGATAAAAGGCTATGCCGGGGTGACGGCTCTCGGCGCCGCGGCCAGAACGTCCGCATCGACGTGCGCCTCATAGACTTTGAATTCCTTCAGGAACATATCCGCCAGCTTTGCCGCTTGCGCGTCATAGGCAGCGCCATCGCTCCATGTGCTGCGCGGGTCGAGCAATTTGTCATCCACGCCCGCCAAAGAGGTCGGCACCATGAATCCAAAGGTATCATCCTTACGGAACTCAGCATTTTTCAGAGAGCCGTCCAGCGCCGCGTTGAGCAATGTGCGGGTCGCCTTAATCGGCATCCGGTGCCCGGTGCCATAAGGGCCGCCCGTCCAGCCGGTTGAGACGAGCCAGCAGTCAACATCATATTTGCCGATCAGATCGCGCAGCAGATTGCCGTACACGCTCGGATGGCGCGGCATGAAGGGGCCGCCAAAACAGGTTGAGAACGCCGCTGTTGGCTCTGTGACACCTTTTTCAGTGCCCGCCACTTTCGCCGTATAGCCAGCCAGGAAGTGATACATGGCTTGCGCCGGTGTCAGCTTGGCGATCGGAGGCATCACGCCAAACGCATCAGCGGTCAGCATGATCAAGTTCTTGGGCTGGCCACATCGGCCTGTCAGAGACGCATTCTCAATCGCAGAGATTGGATACGCGCCGCGTGAGTTTTCCGCCAGCGTACTGTCATCAAAATCCAGTTCGCGAGTGGTGTCGTCCATGACGACATTTTCCAAAACCGTGCCCCACTTGGATGTGGTCGCGTAAATCTCAGGCTCGGCCTCTGGCGACAGCTTGATCATCTTGGCGTAGCAGCCGCCCTCAAAGTTGAAGAGGCCATTCTCAGACCAGCCATGCTCATCATCGCCGATCAACTCGCGGCTCGCATCGGCTGACAGCGTTGTTTTTCCGGTGCCGGACAGGCCAAAGAAAATCGCCGCATCATTGTTGCCGCCATCATTGACCGAGCAGTGCATCGGCATGACGCCCTTCATCGGCAAGAGATAATTCAAAATTGTGAAGACAGATTTCTTCGTCTCGCCAGCGTAAGATGTGCCGCCAATCAAAACGATCTTCTTGGCAAGGTTCACCGCAATCACAGTCTCAGACACCGTGCCGTGCTTGGCAGGGTCGGCGCGGAAAGACGGCGCGTTGATGATTGTGAACTCGCCCTTAAAGCCTTCATACTCGGCCTCTGTCGGGATCCGCAGCAAGTGGCGAATGAACAAAGAGTGCCAGGCAAATTCCGTTACAACGCGAACCGGCAAACGGTGATCCAGATCCGCGCCGCCGAACAGCTGCTGCATGAATAATTCTTTGCCGTCCAAATGCGCCTGAAAGTCTTCCCAAAGCAGATCAAACTGCGCCGGGGTCATGGAGGCATTATTATCCCACCAAACTGTGTCTTCGGTCATCTCATCGCGGACTGTGAACTTGTCCTTTGCAGATCGGCCTGTGTGCAGCCCGGTTTTGACAACCAGCGCACCACCCTTAGCAACCTGCGACCCTTCAGTCGCGACAGATCGTTGATACAATCGAGCTTCGTTCCAGTTTTTGTAAACTGCTTTGGGCGATAGCCCTAAGTCTGCGAGTTCTTTCGCATTGGAATCCATTATTTACTCTCCTCCAAGAAAGCCAATTTCCGACCAAATTCGCCCGCCGCTATGCAGGGGCTTTGACGTGTTGTCGACCGAAAACAAGACGCCCGTCTCGTTTAGCCCGTCTGCATTGCAAAGGTCGGACCAATCAGTCAATCAGTAACCAAACTCTGGCACAATAAGGATTCCTACCCTAGCCCCAAAGCCATGACATTCCTGACATTTATCATAATTCTGTGCGCCAGCGCCATAACTGCCTTCATCTCAGGTGTATTTGGCATGGCTGGCGGCATGATTTTGATGGGTGTGCTGATCTCATTGTCCAGCGTCAGCGTGGCCATGGCGATGATTATTCATGGCTCACTTCAAATGGTGGCGAATGGCTGGCGTGCCTATTTGCTGCGCCCGCACATAGATTGGCGTGCCTTTCGCCGCTACGCCCTTGGCGCAGTCCTGGGCGTTGGCGCGCTATCTCTGGTATTCCTGAGCGACTGGCGCCCCAATAAGCAGGTGGTGTATTTGGTGCTAGGCCTCACACCGCTGCTGATCTGGCTGCCCAAAGAGCGCCTCGATCTTGATTTCCAACGCCGCAGCCATGCCATCTTTGCTGGCTTCGGCGTTCAGGCCCTCAACACCATTGCTGGTGTGGCGGGCCCTCTGCTCGATCTGTTCTTCGTTCGCAATGATTATACCCGCCAACAGATCGTTGCGACCAAGTCGGCCACCCAAACCCTCAGCCACGTCGTCAAAGTCGGCTTCTGGACGGTGCCGGTCATCAGCGCCGCAGGCTTTGGCGCGCTCCCTCCAGCTTGGTTTTTCGCCGCCGCTATCCCCATCGCCATGACCGCCACATGGCTTGGCAAGCAAGTGTTGCTGCGCATGGAAGACGTCAATTTCAAACGCTATGTGAAATACATCGTCACCGCTGTTGGGGGCGTTCTGTTGTTGCGCGCCGCAGGTGTGTATTAGGCGCCGCCGCGCCGCGCTCTGAAAAATGCCCGCAACATTTCAGCCGCTTCCGCTGCATTGGCTTCGTCCTGCTCAATGTCGGGTCTCCAATGACAGGTCGGCTGCTCAAAAAAGCGTGGCCCGTTCACAACCGCGCCGCCCTTCTCATCACGCGCCGCGAAGATCAGCGTCCCAATCCGCGCAAAGCTGATCGCCCCCGCGCACATCGCGCAGGGCTCAAGCGTTACATAGAGGCTCAGCCCGGGCAGGCGATAATTGCCGAGTTTTGCCGCCGCCGCCCGGATGGCCACAATCTCTGCATGCGCCGTCGGGTCATGCCCCGCAATCGGCGCATTGCGGCCCTCCCCAACAATCTCTCCACTGTTAGGATCAACCACCACCGCCCCCACAGGCACCTCACCCGCATCAGCCGCTTCCGCTGCCAATTCAAGCGCGCGCATCAT
>CAZXVJ010000001.1:82783-94319 GCA_964644385.1 uncultured Hyphomonas sp.
CAGGCACCTCACCCGCATCAGCCGCTTCCGCTGCCAATTCAAGCGCGCGCATCATAGGATCTATCGGTGTTTGCGTTGTCATCGGTGTGAGTTCGCCTTAGTTCGAGGGCTTGTAAACCCCGCAACAGAAAGCCTGCTCCCCCATGCGCATCGTTTCTGGCCGCCACAAAGGCCGTCCCATTGTCGCCCCCAAGGGTACGGTCACGCGCCCGACCGGAGACCGCGCCCGAGAAAGCCTGTTCAATGTGCTCGCCCATGCTGAATGGGCGCCGCCACTTGAAGGCGCCCGCGTAGTGGATGCGTTTGCGGGTTCCGGCGCCCTCGGCCTTGAGGCCCTGTCACGCGGCGCAGCGTTCTGCCTGTTCATGGAAACAGACCACAGCGCCCGCGGCGCCATACGCACCAATATCGAAACCATGGGCCTGACGGGCACGGCGCGCCTTTACCGGCGCTCCGCCACCGACACCGGGCCATTCCCCAGCAGTTTGGGCACGCCGTTCACTCTTGCTTTTCTGGACCCGCCCTATGGCAAAGGCCTCATCCAGCCCTGCCTCGACAGTTTCACAGCCGGAGGATGGCTGACGCCAAACGCCGTCGCCATGATCGAAACGGCAAATGATGAAAGCCTCACCCTGCCAGGCTGGACAGAGCTAGACGCCCGCACCTATGGCGCGGCGCGCATTAGCTTTTGGCAGAAATTAAGCGGGTAGTTCGCCCGGCGCACACATTTTCACGCCGCGCTCAACGCTGTTCACATTGAATCGCGAGCTTTCATCCCCCGGCAGCATCAAGCTGTAGCCCCCTGTCCGGCGTTCGACCGAATAGCAATTCTCAGCGCCATCATACCGGAAGCAGGCCAGCCCCTCGCTGGAAATGCGCAGCTTTCCAAGAAGCTCCGTGCCGTTGATGCGGTACACCGTGTCACCATCTGGCTCGATGCACTCAGACCATTCCAGCCCAGACGCCACATGAACGCCGGCTAGTTTCGCCCCCAGCAATTCTTTCGCCGGCTGCACCGGCGTCACGGGCTGCGTTGCACAGGCGGCCAAAACCACGCCGCCGCAAACCGCGCTCAATCCAACTTTTATCAATCCACGCATTCCACTCTCCATCACTATTCATTTTGCGGTATAGTACGCCTTGGATGACAAAATTGTAAGCCATACAAACATACGCATGTCTCATCCGTCGAGAAACGCATCCTTCAGATTAAGGCTCGACGTGCCGGTGCCAACATGCTCCGCACACGTCTCTAGCCAACCATCGGCAGCGCTTCGGCCTAGCGCGCGCAATTGGTTCAAAAACCGCCAATTGGTCTCCGATTTTGAGCTGAGATCAAAGCCTTTCAAATCCTGCCCACCGCGAATTCCGTGTAAATTCAAGCGACGATACGATTTACGGGCCGATTCCTTTAGCATCCCCTCATCCAGTAGTTTTTGCACAAAAGCGATCGACCGCAACTCTCCAATCAGCGCCGCATTGAAGCTGATCTCATTGATCCGCTCGGCAATTTCCGCCGCAGATCGCGGCACGCCCGGTCGTTCGATTGGGTTCAATAAAACCATCAAAACATCGCGCGGCGCATCAGAATAAATCAGCGGAAACAGGCTTGGATTGCCCAAATAGCCACCGTCCCAATACGTACCGCTGTCCATCTCAACGGCCTGAAAACTTTGTGGCAACGCCGCTGATGCCAGCACCGCGTCCGCGCTCAGCTCCTCGCCGCTGAACACTTTCACACGGCCCGTCTCAACATTCGTCGCCGATAAGAAGAGATCAACTCGGGATGCCCTCACCGCATCAAAATCAATCTCCCGGCGCAGCACATCTGCCAATGGGTTCAGGTTTAGCGGGTTCACATCATACGGGCTCGCGCTAGCCTGAAACGCCGCGAGCCATGCGAACGGCCCAGCGGCCAAGGCGCGCAATCCTTCAAAGGGCGCACCTTCCCGCGACACCGCGCTCCAAAACGCCTCCAGCCTCGCCTTAGCCCCCTCCCGGCCCGCTTCATGATAACCTGCGGCCAGCGCAACGGCATTCATCGCGCCGGCCGATGTGGCCGAAATTGCTTTCACATCAAGGCTGTCGTCCTCCAACAAGCGATCGAGCACCCCCCACGTATAGGCCCCATGCGCGCCGCCGCCTTGTAAGGCCAGGCTGATCGGTTCGGGTTTCGCTTTGGCCATGAGTATCTCCTGTGCTGTAGAGGCGTATGGCGTATTTCACTTTTCCCTATCCGGCCAGACACCGATGACCGACCAGCCCCAGCCTGCCGTCGGCACCGTTTGCTTTAAGCAAGACATGGTGCTGCTGATCCAGCGCGGCACGGCGCCCTTAATTGGGCAATGGTCTTTGCCGGGCGGGCGCATTGAATTTGGTGAGCGCGCCGAGGCCGCGGCGCTGCGTGAACTTAAAGAAGAAACCGATATCACCGCAAAAATCATCGGCCTCGTCGATGTGGTGGACGCCATCTTCACGCGCCGCGCCAGCGCAGATGTGACCCGTCACTATGTGCTGTTTGACTATGCAGCCCAATGGATCAGCGGTGAGCCAATCGCTGGGGATGACGCAGACCACGCCGAATGGATTACCCCGCAGCGATTGGAGACGCTGGGCCTATGGGATGAAACCCTTCGCATCATCCACGCCGCGCGCGCCATGACGCTTCCCTAACGGCCCCACTTGATTTCAGCTGTGGCTCCACGACAGTATAGGCCTGAAACACTTATCCGCTGAAGGAACACTGCTGATGACATACGCGCCATTCGATCTGTCTGGAAAAACTTGCATCGTGACGGGCGGCAATGCCGGCATCGGGCTCGGCATGGCTGAGGCGCTTGCAGCCTCCAACGCCAACATTGCCATTTGGGGCCGCCGCGAGGCTGCCAACGACACAGCCGCCGAAGCGCTTGAGAAACTCGGCACGGGCTCCGTCGCCGCCTGGGCGGTGGATGTCTCCGATGAGGCCGCCGTCGTTAAAGCCACCGCAGCGGTTGAGGATCATTTTGGTCGCATCGACACCTGCATCGCGAATGCCGGGGTCGGCCGCGGCGCGAAGTTTACCGAACTCGACATCGACACCTGGCGGTTCAATCACCAGATCAATATGGAAGGCGCCATGTTTACGCTCAGAGAGTCCGCGAAATCCATGGTCAAGCGCGCTGAGGGCGGAGACCCCGGCGGCTCACTGATTGGCACGGCGTCTTTGGCAGGCGTCGAGGGCGCCGGGCGCAATCAGGCCTATGCCTCCACCAAAGGTGGCCTGATCGCCATGATGAAAGGCATCGCCGTGGAGCATGGCCGCCACCTCATTCGCGCCAACTCCATTCTGCCGGGATGGATTGCCACAGATATGACGGCAGGCGGTCAAAGCTCTGAGGTGTTCACATCCAAGGTGATCAGCCGCGTGCCGATCCGCCGCTGGGGAGAGCCGGAAGACTTTGGCGGCATCGCCGTCTACCTCGCCTCCGACGCGTCGAAATACCATTCCGGCGACACCCTCATCGTCGATGGCGGATATGCCGTTTTCTAATTTGGTCTGACGCCCAACAAAAACGCCGCCGAGACGTCTGTCTGGGCGGCGTTTCTGTGTCAGGCGCTAAGCGGTTTGGCGCGCTAGCGTTGTGGCACCATGTCGTTGATGTCACCGGGCGGTTGATCTGACGCTTTGGCCTGCCGCCGTATTTTTTGCTTCGCTTGAGCTGCAGCGCGATCAGCTGCTTTCTCGCGCGCCACTGCTGCTGCGTCCACCACAGGTGCCTGCGGAGCCACCGGTACAACACGCTCCGCAACCGGGGTCGGCGCTGGCTCAGTGGCCGCGCTACAGGCGCCCAGCATCAGCGCTCCAAAGCCAGCTATACATAGATGTTTCATATCCATTTTCCTACGCTCTACCCTTCTAAGCAGTCATATAACTTCCATTCAGCCATAAGAGTGTCACGAAAGCGCTAATCTGGATCGCAAAATTGATGACTTCCCTCGCAGATGCACAAAAAAAGACCGCCTGAAGTGCTTTCAGACGGTCTTTTCAAAATGTGTGACACGCCGGGATTTCCCCCGGCAGTGCCTTGGAACAGACCTACTGGTCTTTAGCTTCTTCGACTTTGGCGTCCATATCGTCTTTGGCACCGTCCATCATTTTTTCGCCAGCATCCTTGGCATCTGCAGCCGCTTCGCCGATGGCGTCGCCTGCTTTGCCTGCCGCATCGCCAGCTGCATCAACGGCGTCTCCGGCCATCTCGCCTGCTTTATCTGCGGCATTGCCAGCAGCGTCCGCGACATTGCCAGCCGCTTCACCAGCTGCGTCAACGGCGTCTCCGGCCATCTCACCAGCTTTACCGGCTGCGTCACTGGCCATTTCACCTGCAGCGCTTGCTGCGTCGCCCGCTGCGTCAACAGCGTCGCCCGCCATCTCACCCGCTTTGTCGGCAACATTGCCAGCCGCATCAACGGCGTCGCCGGCCATATCTCCAGCGGCGCCTGCTGCTTCACCCGCTGCGTCTTTGACGGAACCAGCTGTCTCAGCTGCTTTTTCTTTCATAGCGTCAGCGGCTGATTTTCCGTCTTTTGATCCGCCACATGCTGCGAGTGCAACCGCCGCAACGCCGGCAATTAGTAGATGTTTCATGGTAATTTACCCCTAGGTATCTGGGTCGAACGTCGACCGAATTGCTGTCTGCCCTATCATTACGAAATTGTCACGCGGGCTTTTACAGTGCCGAACCAGTATGGCTCAGACGGGAAAACCCCCTTTCCATCGGGAAAGGGGGTAAATCCGTAGTGTCGATGCTTACTTACTCAGCGTCGACGTCAGCGATTTCAGCTTCGATTTCAGCTTCAACTTCAAGGTCAGCTTCGACTTCAAGGTCAGCTTCAGCTTCGTCTTCGTCGAAAATCACTTCTGATTCTGCGTCGCCCTGAGCTTCAACTTCAGTTTCAGTCTCAATCACAACGTCAGCAGCTTCTGTTTCAAGAACAGCTTCCACTTCAGCTTCAACAGTTGTTTCTGGCAGTTCAGTCAGTTCTGCAGGCGGGTCCATGGCGATGGCGCCACCGGCGAAAATGGCAGCAATAGCGGCAGTTGTAAGAAGTTTTGTCATTTGAGCTTCCCCTCTAAGACAATTGAATGCCGCACGGCCTATCCGGCGGCTCGGGGCGGTATTTCGCGTTCAATCGCGGCTCAAATGGGGCAGACTTTAGGCGTTTTTGTCACGATCGATTCGCGCGTAAAACGATACCTATTGGGCCTCATCGGGTTCAAATTCTAAGTATTGAAGTAAAATCAACTGTCTGCGCCAGCTGACATCTGTCTCTCGCGACCTATCGCACTCAGACCATTACAAAACGCTCACATATTCGATGGCCGTCAGACGCACGTCTCTCAGCTGCATACCGGTCTCTAAGTCAGCAAGATTTGTCAAAGCGCCCCATGCCATGTTTCTGTCTCTGCCAAGAAGGAGACGCCGAACGTGGCTTCAGACACACAAACCAGCAAACGCGCCTATCTGGACCGCATCGAACGAGTGGTGACGCATATCCACACCCACCTCGATGATCCGTTGGATTTGGACACGCTGGCCGATATTGCCTGTCTGTCACGGTTTCACTGGCACCGCGTCTATCGCGCGATGACCGGTGAAACGGCGGCCCAAACCGTCAAGCGTTTGCGATTGCAACGCGCGGCGTTCTCGCTCGTACAGAGTGAAACGCCCGTGGATAAGATCGCGGTGCAAGCGGGGTATTCTTCTCAGGCGGCTTTCACGCGCGCCTTTTCAGCCGCCTATGGAAAGCCTCCGGCAGAGTTTCGAAGCAGTGGTGAACACGCTGCCCTAATCAAAGCTCATCAGGAGAATAATCACATGGCTTTTGACATAGAGATCAAGTCCATCCCCAAACGCACCGCCATCGGCCTCGAACATCGCGGCGCCTACACTGATATCGGGCGCGTCTTCGACACGCTTTTCACTCAAATCGACCAGCACGGCTTCATGCCTCACATTCAAGGATGCGGCGGTCTCTACCATGATGACCCTGACGCCATGGCCGCTGAAGAGCTGCGCTCAGACGCCTTCGTGTTCCTGAACGAAGATGCCGGACAACCGCCCGCTTCACTGAACCAACTCGACGTTGGTGGTGGGTCATACGCTGTGCTTCTGTATAAAGGCCCATACACGTCTATGAAGCCTGCTTATGACTGGCTGTTTGGCACATGGCTGCCAGGCTCCGGCCGCGAGGCGCGCGATGGTCCCTGTATCGAGATTAACCTCAACACGCCGGACACCACCCCACCGGCGGAGCTACTCACTGAAATCTGCGTTCCACTGGAGGACTAGAAAATGGCTAAGAAAACCTGGGAAGAAAAATTCGCCCACCCCAGCACCGCCGAAGTGAAGGTCAATGAAAATGGCTTTGCCGACATCAAACCCGGCCAGACCATGCTGATCACAACGCCGCAGCAAATTGCCGACTTTGTCAGCGCGATGCCAAAGGGAACGTCCGCTTCGATTAAAGAGCTACGCGCGGGCCTTGCAGCGAAAGCGGGCGCTGAGATGTCCTGCCCTGTGGTGACAGGCATCCATCTTCGCACCGTGGCAGAAGTGACCAACGCCAAATTGGAAGCGGGCGTAGACCCTCAAGAGGTGATCCCAATCTGGCGCGCGATTGAACCCGGCGCGCCGATCACAAAAAAGCTAGAGGCAGGCCCCAAACGGTTCATGGCCCTTCGCGCTGCTGAAGGCTTACCCGCCTGATCCGTAGCCGCCTTCAAAAGACACAAGCGACGCCTTGTCGACGACATGCATCAAGTCTTCGTCGGCAAGGTATCGCTTCAAATTGTCCAGAAACGTTTCGTCAGAGCGCGGCGCGCTTGCCGGTGTATCTGAGCTATCATGCGGCGTGATCAGGATGCCCGGATGGGTCCAGAGCGGACTTGAGTCCGGCAACGGTTCATCCACCTGCACATCTAGCGCCGCAAAGGCCGGACGCCCTGCGTCCAGCGCAGCCACCAAATCAGCCTCAACCACCAGCTTGCCGCGCCCCAGATTGAGCAGCGCGGCGTCTGGCTTCATCGCGCTGAGGAACTTGGCGTCCACCATCTCCTCAGTTTCAGGCGTGTGCGGCACGCTGAGCAAAACGATATCTGCAGCTGACACAGCATCCATCATCGCGTCTGGCGAAATGATCTGATCGGCGCAGTCTGACACGCCGCCGGATCGGCGCACGCCCGTCACATGGCCGCCCAGCGCCCGCACCCGTCGCCCCACCGCCTCGCCGATTGCGCCAAACCCAATGATCGCCCAGCGGCTGCCATTCACCTCGCGCGATGTCAGGCGGGTGTATTCCTTTGCCGCTTGGTTCGCCCGCCGCTCTGGCCCGCGCCGCAGAAAATCCAGCGCCGTCCACAGCGCCCACTCTGCCATCGCCTCGGCTTGGGTGTGATTGGTTGTGTAAAGCCGCGCGGTTTGGCCAATTTGTACCAACACCGGATGCTCAATGCCCGCCGCTGACGACTGAAACCAATCCAGCCTGCCGCCCGTCACCACCGGCACAAGGAAGGACTGCACCGCCTTGCCAAACCACACGTCAGTATTGCCATAAGCAATGTGCGGCGCGGGCTTTTCAACCGCCTCCCCGGTCCAACCATTGGTAAATGTGCCCTCATCATCCATCACAATGGGAACAATCGCAGTGTTCAGGGGCTTGAGCGCAGGGGCAATGCGCGCGAAAGTCGCCGCATGAAGAAGACAGTGTTTCATATCCTAATCCTTAGCGCGGCCCTACTGGCCCCGGCAAGCACAGCCCAAGAGGGCATCCCCTTGCGCGGCCCAGACTATTTCCGAGACGCCACAAGCCTCGCCAAGACGCTGGGGTCGGCCCACGCCATTCGCGTGCGCTGCAATGGCAGGTCTGATCAATACTGGCGGGGCTATATGTCTGGCTTGTTAGACATGGAGGCCCCCAATCGCGGGACTCTGCGCTCATCATTGGTCGCCGGGTTCAACGACGCCTACACAACCACCAGCGCCGCCTTCCTGAGCTGTGACAATCGCGCGATCAGTGCCGAATCAAAATTCGCCGCTCAAGGGCAATCGCTCGCCAACGCATTGGCGATGCACTATTTTCCGACCGATACAACGCCAAGGACACCCGATTGATGAAGAATATCACTGCGCTCCTCTTGTCTATATCGCTGCTCGCGGCGTGCGGCGGAGAGACATCCAACTCGCCCGACACCAGCGACACACCCGCGCCTGAACTCGGCCAAAGCGAGGCGACAGGCGCGTTTGGCGTGCTTCCCGCCAACAATGACAGCGCCGAGGCAGACACAGAAACAAGCGCGACCCTTGGCGACGATCTGCCTTTGCCCGAAGAAACCGCCGCCAGCTCTGTCGCAGACCCAACCGAAGACCGCGGCCCGGCCGAAACTGAAACCGACACAAACACAGGCACAGACACTGAAGACGCTGAGGCAGCGCCCGTCAGTTCCGATCAAGCTGCGGCCCCAAAAGCTGAAACACCCGCCCCAGCCAAAACAGCCGACGCGACCGCTGCTGCCATTGTCAAAAACATCGGTGCAGGTGATCGAATGCCGTCCGGACGCACCCTCGGAACACGCTCCTCTGTCGTGGCTCCGAACGCAGCCGCCGCAACCGCTCACCCGCTCGCCACCCAAGTCGCACTGGACACCATGAAAGCTGGCGGCACAGCCGTTGACGCGGCCATCGCAGCCAATGCCATGCTCGGCCTCGTCGAGCCTACGGGCAACGGCATAGGCGGCGATCTTTTCGCGATTGTCTGGGATCCGGCGACCGAAAAACTTTATGGCTATAACGGCTCCGGCCGCTCAGCTATGGGCGCGACGCTGGCCGATATGCAGGCCGCCGCAGACGAGCATATGGATGGCAAAGAAATCCCGCCCTTCGGCGCAGCGTCCGTCACCGTACCTGGCACGGTTGATGGCTGGTTCGCGCTACATGACAAATTCGGCCAGCGCGCCATGAGGGATAATCTCGCGCCCACAATCAAATATGCCCGCGCTGGCGCGCCGATCCCGGAAGTCATCGCCTTCTATTGGGCGAATGGCCCCAAGCGCTATGGCCCAGCATTCGAAAGCGGGATGCTGGAAGAATACGACAACGCCAAAGCCACCTATTTCTCGCCCACGCCCACCGAAGGCAGCCTGTTCAAAAACCCAGACCTCGCCAACACGCTGGAGCGCATCGGCAAGAATGGCCGGGACGAATTCTACACAGGCGAAACCGCCCGCACGATGAGCACCTATTTTGCGCGCATTGGGGGCTTCCTCGGAACTGAAGATTTTGCCGAACATGAAGGCGAATGGGTTGAGCCGCTCTGCGTCGATTACCGCAATACACAGCTCTGCGAACTGCCGCCCAACACGCAAGGCGTTGCCGCATTGCAAATGCTCCAAATGCTTGAAGGGTTCGACCTGCGCGAAATGGGCTATGGCAGCGCCGATAGTCTCATGGCGCAAATCGGTGCGAAACGCCTGGCATTCTCAGACCGGGCGGCTGGCTACGCCGACCCCGCATTTAGCAAGATGGACCCTGCCGAGTTTATCGATGAAGACTACGCCAAAACGCGGGCCAAAAAGATCCGTCTCAACAAGGCGCTGATCGACCCCCATGAGACCGCCATTGGTCTCAAAATGGCCGATGCCAAACTTGAGGACGGCGACACCACCTACCTCACGGTCGCAGATGAGAGCGGCATGATGGTCTCCCTCATCCAGTCCAATTATCGCGGCATGGGCAGCGGCCTCGTCGCCGACAATCTCGGCTTCATGTTTCAGGATCGCGGCCAACTCTTTAGCCTTGACCCTGACCACCCCAATGTGTTCGAGCCCGGCAAGCGCCCCTTCCACACCATCATTCCTGCGTTTGCCTTCAAAGATGGCAAGCCATGGCTCAGCTTCGGCCTGATGGGCGGAGGCATGCAGCCCCAAGGCCACGTCCAGATCATGCTGAACCTCGTCGACTTCGACATGGGCCTTCAGGAAGCCGGAGACGCAGCGCGCTGGGAACATCGCGGCGGTTGTGAGCCCACCGACAAGCTGAAAGGCGACGACTGCGAAACCGACATGGGCAAAGTGCATCTGGAAAGCGGCATCCCACCTGAGGCCCGCGCTGAGCTTGAAAAACGCGGCCATACCGTCGTCTGCTGCAACGCCAATGCTGGCGGCTACCAAGCCATCATGCGGGACTTTGAAACCGGCGCATGGATTGCCGCCACCGAAATGCGCAAAGACGGCAGCGCGGATGGCTACTAAAGTCGCGCCAGAAGCCCCGCGCGACTGCCAGCTTTGCCCGCGCTTGGTGGATTACCGCGATGAGGTGCGGGCTAAGAACCCAGACTGGTTCAACGGCGCTGTGCCGAGCTTTGGTGAAGATACGGCAGCGCTGCTCGTCATCGGCCTTGCCCCCGGCGTCACAGGCGCGCACCGCACAGGCCGCCCGTTTACAGGCGATTGGGCGGGAGACTTGCTCTACGCGACGCTGGATAAGTTTGGCTTCAGCGACGGCGCCTATGACGCTCGCCCTGATGATGGCCTGACCCTTAAAAACGCAATGATCACCAATGCCGTCCGCTGCGTCCCACCGCAAAACAAACCCGTTGGCGCTGAGATCAACCAATGCCGCCCGTTCTTACTCTCACGCCTGCACGCGCTACCCAATCTGAAAGTCATGCTTTGCCTGGGCAAGATCAGTCATGACTCCACCGTGCGCGCTCTTGGTCTCAAACTAAAAGACCACAAATTCGGCCACGGCACGCGCTATGATGTTGAGCTAGACGGCCGCCCCCTCACCCTATTATCGAGCTATCATTGCAGCCGCTACAACACGAACACAAAGCGCCTGACGCCGGATATGTTTGAGGATGTGTTTGGAACAGCGAAGGCGCTGCTAAGCGCTTAGCCATCAGCCCGTGTCGCAAACTCCGGATCGCTACTCCAATGGACAAATGCGTCTTTTGAAGGATCCGCATAGGCGTGACCATTGGTGGGGTGTCCGTCAAACGATCCTGCTTTCACAAGCTCTCGTCCGTTCTCCCAACTCATTTGCAACCCGTGTTCTGGCTCCCATTCCACTCGCCCTTCAAGCACCACAAAAACGGTCAATGGGTCTGCGTACTTCGGATTTTCAAGTTGGTTGAAGAACAAAAGCGAGGGCCGCGCGTATTTCCAGATCTCTTCCGGACCAGACGGTATGCCCGACATTTCCTCGTGCACATCGTCTTCGCCAACTGCCATACAAATTGATTGGTAGTAGGCATACAGATGACGCGCATCCGTTTTCGCGTCGTCTTGGGACAAAGACAGGAATGCTTTCAAGGCTGGAAGAACGACCTCTGGCGCAATCTCATCTAAATTGTCCAATCCGACAAGCTGTCCGGCAAAATATGGAACCTCCAATTTGCCGCCGTCTTGAATGAGCTTCAACAGGTCTGCATCTGTCATCATTGCCCTACTGATCCTTCATAATCCGCGCCTTTTGGCGTTGCCAATCCCGCGCCTTCT
>CAZXVJ010000001.1:94419-98088 GCA_964644385.1 uncultured Hyphomonas sp.
CCCTACTGATCCTTCATAATCCGCGCCTTTTGGCGTTGCCAATCCCGCGCCTTCTCGTTCGCGCGCTTGTCGTAATTCTTGCGCCCTGTTGCTGTACCGATCAGCAGTTTGGCAATGCCGCGTTCGTTGAAATACAGCTTCAGCGGAACAATCGTGCGCCCTGCGCGGTCCACAGCTTGCGCGAGCTTTGCGCGTTCGCGCTTTGACACCAGCAATTTACGCTTGCGGCGCGGCTCATGGTTGAAACGATTGGCGGCGGTGTAGACCGGGATGTCGGCGTTCACCAGCCACACCTCGCCCTCTTCCACTGCGACATAGCCCTCAGCAATGTTGGCCTTTCCCTCGCGCAGAGATTTCACCTCCGACCCGACCAGCATAATGCCCGCCTCATAGGTGTCTTCAATCGTGTAATCGCGCCGGCTGCGGCGATTTTCAGCAACAAGGCCGTCGCCCCGCCCTTTGACGTTCTTCTTTGCCATGCACCTAGACCTTGATTCCAGCCTGCGCCATGGCCGCATCAATTCTGGCGCAGGCGGCTGCGTCGGGCGGCGTGATCGGCAAACGCACTTCGGCGGTGCAAAGACCAAGTTTCGACATCGCATATTTCACTGGCCCCGGAGACGGCGCCGCAAACATGGCCAAATGTAGGTCAATCAACTGCGCCTCCAACTGCCGCGCTGTGTCCAAATCTCCAGATGCATAGGCATCATGCACTGCGGCGCATTGCGCTGGCGCCAAATTCGCCGTCACAGACACACAACCCGCTCCACCTGCCGCCAGATGCGACAGGGTCGAGTGGTCATTGCCGCAAAGTTGAACAAATTGCTCCCCCGCGGTCATTCGCGCGTGCTGCGATACACGTTCAATCTCTCCAGAGGCGTCCTTAATGCCGATAATGTTTGGCAGTTTCGCCAATCTCGCCACGGTCGCAGGCTGCAGGTCTGACGCCGTCCGGCCAGGCACATTGTAGAGAAAAACTGGGATCTGCACGGCATCGTTGATGGCCGTAAAATGGGCCTCCAGTCCGGTTTGATTGGGCTTATTATAGTAAGGGCACACCACCAAAGCGGCGTCCGCCCCCACCTTTTTAGCGTGCTGCGCCAGCTCAATGGCCTCTGCGGTGGCGTTCGATCCGGCCCCTGCAATGACGGGTACACGGCCCTTTGCAACCTCCACACACAGGGTCACAACGCCCTTATGTTCGTCATGGCTCAGCGTTGAGGTTTCGCCCGTCGTCCCAACAGGTACAAGGGCTTTGGAGCCACCTTCGATCTGGCGCTCGACAAGATCTGCGAACGCGTCTTTGTCTACGGCACCATTCTTGAAGGGTGTGACGAGCGCTGGGATTGATCCGTGAAACATCGTAATCTTGCCGTGATTGAGGGGTTAAACACCTTTTTGTGCGTATAACTGACTGACTTGCACGGATTTTGTAAGAAATAAACACTGGTGAAAGCTGACATGTTGCGAACTCTCCCCCTTTTCCTAGCCGCTGCGACCCTTGGCCTGACCGCCGCCGCGAGCACGCCTGAGGCCCCAAGCCTAAAGCCGCCGCGGGCGTTTCAATCCACCGTTACAGACGCAAATCACGCAAAAATTCTGCATGACGCGCTCAAAGCGGCTGAAAATCGCCAATGGTCGACGCTCGCCGCCTTGCAAAACAGAGCCAGTGACCCCGCCGTCGCCGACGCAATTCTCTGGCTACGCGCCAGCAAAGGCGTTCCGGGAATGGAATTTGAAGAATTGGCCTATGCGCTTGATCATCTTAGCGATTGGCCAAGCACGTCTGATATGCAAAAGCGCGCCGAATCTCTGATCGGTGACAGCCGCCTCAGCCCTGCCGCCCGCGTTGAGTGGCTGAACAAAGTGACGCCGCGCACAGGCGCTGGCAAAGTTGCGCTTGCCAATGCGCTTCTGACCACGGGTAAAACCGATGAGGCCAATAGCTGGGCGCGCAATGCCTGGCGCAATAGCTCTTTGCCGCGCGATCTGGAATCCGGCGTTAAAAGCCGTTTCAAAAGCACGCTGACGCAAGACGATCACCGCGCACGCGCTGACTTCTTGCTCTGGACCAATCAACGCAGCGCGGCCAATCGTATCCGCCCGCTCCTGACAGCCGACTACCGCGCGCTCGTGGACGCCCGCATTGCGTTGGCCAGTCGTCGCAGAGGCGTCGACAAATATGTCACCGCTGTGCCTCAAAGCCTGCAAAACGATCCCGGCCTTTTGTTTGAGCGCGCCAAATGGCGACGTAAGCGCGGGAACAAATCCGGCGCAACGCCGCTTCTGGTCGGTATCGATGGCAATGACGTTCCATTGGCCGGTCGCAGCAAGCTCTGGAAAGAGCGCAACATCAATCTGCGCGAAGACCTCAAAACCGGTAATTGGACCCGCGCCTATCAACTGGCTGCGCCACATGGCATGTCCTCCGGCGGCAGCTTTGCAGACGCCGAATGGATATCGGGTTGGATTGCCCTTCGTCTGAACAATGACGCTGCGCGCGGACTGCAGCATTTTGAAAAGATGAAAACCGGTGTGTCGACACCGATCAGTTTGGCGCGCGGAGATTATTGGGCTGGGCGGGCCCATGATGTGCTGGGCCACAACGACGAAACCATCGCTGCCTACAGCGCAGCCGCCGAACATAAGTTCACTTATTACGGACAATTAGCGGCCGAAAATCTGTCCGACACGCAGCTATCCTTTGATGCCCCGGTTGCGCCGACCGATACGGAAGCCGCCGCATTTGAAGCGCGCCGCGTGGTCAAAGCGCTGCGCCTATTCGGCGAAAGCGGTGAAACCCGCCTGTTCCGAAAGTTCGCCTACCATTTAGACGATCAACTCACGACGCCAGCCGAGTTTGAACTCTTGGCGGGCATCGCCAATGAATTCATGATTCAGGATATCGGCGTGCGCGGCGCGAAATCTGGTCTCGGCCGCGGCATCGTTGCGCCCAACGCAGCCTATCCGATTGTTGACTACCCATTGCTGAGAGAACCGCGCGTTGAACGCTCCCTTATGCTCGCCTTGTCGCGTCAGGAAAGCGAGATGAACCCGAATGCGTATTCCCATGCAGGCGCCATGGGCATCATGCAGTTCATGCCCGCCACGGCCCGCCTTGAAGCGCGCAAACGCGGCCTGCCCTATCGCAAATCTTGGCTGCGAGATGACCCGGGATACAACATGACGCTCGGCGGTCAGCACCTCGATACACTTCTCGACCAATTCAATGGCAGCTACATCATGGCCGCTGCGGCCTACAATGCGGGCCCCTCGCGCCCCAATAAGTGGATCAAGGATTATGGCGATCCTCGCACCGGCGCGATCGATCCGATTGATTGGGTCGAGTTCATTCCATTCTCAGAAACGCGGAACTATGTGCAACGTGTGCTGGAAAATACACAAGTGTATCGCACACGCTTGTCCGGCCAGCCTGAGCAAATTACGCTCTCGAAAGATCTGAAACGCGGCAGCTAGCGTCGATTTTTGCGGCGGTGTGGTGCTTCCACGTCGATGTGTAGTAGGGTGATCGCTTCTTGTTTTAGGAGCTACGCCCATGATCCGCCGCCTGTCCGTATCACTGATCGCCTTATCCCTCGCCGCCTGTGGAGGCAGCGCAGACAAGCCTGCTCCAGACGCAGAGGCGCAACCAGAAACAAAGGTGTCGAC
>CAZXVJ010000001.1:98188-109366 GCA_964644385.1 uncultured Hyphomonas sp.
GCCCACTGCACCAACCAGTAGCGGTCCCGTCGCAGATGCTGGCTTAATGGCGCTCTATAAAAACCTACACGCCAACCCTGAACTCTCGTTCAAAGAGTCCAAATCATCGGAACTATTGGCTGGAGAGCTGGAAAGCCTCGGCTTTGACGTCACCTCGCGCCTCGGAGAAGCGTGGACGACCGCCAAAGCAACCAAGGATGTCGGCGAAGTTCTGGAAGGCGTGGGCGGCTATGGCGTCGTCGGTGTGCTCGAAAATGGCGATGGCCCCACCGTTCTAATCCGCGCGGATATGGACGGCCTGCCCGTCACCGAACAAACCGGATTGGAACACGCTTCAAAAGTCGTCGACACAACATGGACGGGCGTTGAAAACGGCGTGATGCACGCTTGCGGCCATGACATCCACATGACGACATGGGTCGGCGCGGCGCGGGAATTGGCTGGCAACAAAGATAAGTGGTCCGGCACGCTGGTGATGATCGCTCAGCCCGCCGAGGAGATTGGCCTTGGCGCGCAAGCGATGCTGGCCGACGGCCTGTTTGAGCGCTTCCCAGTCCCTGACTATAATTTGGCGTTGCACGTTTCAGCCGGCGCGCCAGCGGGAACGGTGGTCTATTCGCCCGGGTTTGCCCTCGCCAATGTCGACAGCGTCGACATCAAAGTCAAAGGCGTTGGCGGGCACGGCGCCTACCCCCACACAACGAAAGACCCTGTCTTGGTTGCCGCTCATATTGTTACGGCGCTGCAAAGCCTCGTGTCTCGTGGCACGGACCCTCAGGATTCGGCCGTGGTGACCGTCGGCTCCATCAAAGCGGGCGCCAAACACAATATCATTTCCGATGAAGCCACCCTGCTGATCACCGTGCGATCTTATGATGACGAAACGCGCCAGAGGCTGCTGGACGGCATTGAGCGCATTGCCAAAGGACAAGCCGCCGCATTCGGCGCGCCAGAGCCTGAAGTTTCAATCGAAACAGACTACACGCCATCAACTTATAATGATCCGGAGCTTACGACGCGGGCCATGGCGGCGGTGGCAGACAAAATTGGCGCTGCGAATGTGTCAGAAGTCGCTCCTGTGATGGGCGGCGAAGATTTCAGCCAATATAGCCGGACAGATGAAAAAATTCCGAGCCTGATCTTCTGGCTGGGCGGCGTTGAGGCCGGCGCTTATGAGCGCTCCAAAAATGGCGGCGATGCCCTGCCATCCCTCCATTCGCCTTTCTTCGCGCCAGACGCCAGCCCCACGATCGCGACGGGGGTGGACGCCATGACCGCGGCGGCGCTGGAACTGTTTTCGGAAGACAACTAAAGCCAGCGCCATAACGCCGCTTACTTAGCAATCTTGCGGGATTTTCCTTGCGCTCTGCGCCGCGCAGCCTATATTATACTCATATCGAGTATAACTATTTCAGCGATGGAGAACGTCTTATGGCGAGATTGATTGATAGCGGCCCCGGTTGCCCCACCCCCACACCCTTGCGCGGCGCCTCAGCGGCTGAATCACGCGGCCTGAAATATGATGACGCCGTCAAAGAAGAGACAGATCATCTTTATCCGCTGGTAAAAGACTTCATCACACCGATGGAATGGCCTGCCGTTGCGCCGCTGGTCGCGGGCATTAACCGCCTGAAAAAAGAGAAGAACGCCGTGATTTTGGCGCACAATTACATGACACCGGATATTTTCAGCCTGGTCGGCGATTTTCGCGGCGACAGTCTGCAATTGGCACGCGAGGCGTCTGAGGTCTCACAGGACGTGATTGTGCAGGCGGGCGTCCACTTTATGGCGGAAACCTCCAAAATCCTCGCGCCGGACAAAACGGTTCTGATCCCCGATACAGAAGCGGGCTGTTCCCTGGCCGCTTCGATCACTGCGGCTGATGTGCGCCTGATCAAAGAGAAATACCCGAAGTATCCGATTGTCACCTATGTGAACTGTACCGCCGATGTAAAAGCTGAATGTCACATCACCTGCACCAGTTCAAACGCCGCGCAAGTTGTTGAGCACATTGCCGCTGAGTGGAACACCGACACCGTCATTCTGGTGCCAGATCAGTACCTCGCCAAGAACGTCGCTGCCCAAACAGGCATAACAGTGATGACATGGCCGGGCGCATGCGAAGTGCATGAATTGTTCAGCGCCGAAGATGTGGCTCAATTGCGTGAGGCCCATCCGGGCGTCGTTATTCTGGCCCACCCGGAATGCCCACCAGATGTTTTGGAAGCGGCAGACTTTGCTGGCTCAACCTCTGCGCTCGCCAATTACGTATCCGAAGAAGAGCCGAACAAAGTTGTGCTGCTGACAGAGTGTTCCATGTCGGACAATGTAGCGGCGGTGAACCCAGAGGTGAACTTCATTCGCCCCTGCAATCTTTGTCCTTATATGAAGCGCATCACGCTAGAGAACATTTATGACTGCCTGATGACGGGTGAGCATGAAGTGTTGATCCCGGAAGATGTCCGCGTCAGAGCCAAAGAGGCACTCGACGCCATGATGGCCCTGCCGAAAATGGCGAAGCCTCTGGCCTTCAAAACCGGGGTCAAACCGATGGAAATCGAAATGGTCGGCTAGAGATCAATGGCGGCGCACGTTTTAGACGTTGTGCCGCCATTCGTCCTCGGCTTTAGTAAAACGATGCGGCAGCAAAGACAGGCGGGAGAATGACGATGAGATTTGTGCTGAATGCCTTGAAGTTTGCCGCGATTGCGTGCGCCTTTTTCGCCATGCCGCTGGGCGCTGCAGCGGAGCCTGACAAAGGCGATGTGCTCGGCACATGGAGCTTTCAAACCCATCCCTATCGGCAAGGCAGCTGCATCATGACGGGCACCATGCACCTGACACCTGCACCAGAAGAAAACACCTATGCGTGCGAGCTGACCGCCGTTGAGGTCTGCTCATTGTGGGGACGCTCGGTCGTGCGCCAATCCTGCGTGGCGACCCGGTTCGGGGATCAAGTGTCCATTCGCTCCCACGTCGAAGAAATGTTGGAAGCCAAGACTGATCTTGAGTATTGGCCCGACAATTTCACACTCACCGTACAAAGCTCTAGCCGCATGTTCGGCGCGCTTGTCTCTGCAGTAACTGCGCCGGTGGAGTTTCGCCGCGCCAATGATGGCATTTCCTAATTGACCGATACAACTGACTCCAAAATCCTGCGCGCTGCAGGCGGCCCGCCTGAGAGCGACGTGCTGATTGTTGGCGCTGGCCTTGCCGGACTATTTCTCGCGCTGGAGATTGCCCCGCGCAAATGTACAGTCATTTCGCCTGCCCCCCTTGGCGGCGCAGCGTCTTCGGCCTGGGCGCAAGGCGGCCTCGCGGCTGCGCTCCACCCAGATGACAGCCCTGAACAACATGCCTCTGACACGGTCGCGGCTGGAAGCGGCTTGGTTGACCCTGTCATTGCCCGCCTGATTGCTGAGGAAGGCCCCGCCCGCGTAAGAGACTTGATCACGCTAGGCGTTCCCTTCGATAAAACCCCAGACGGCGCGCTCGCCCTGTCTTTGGAAGCCGCCCACAGCCACCCGCGCGTCGCCCGCGTCGCCGGGGATCTTGCAGGCAAAGCCATCATGGATGCGCTGGTCGCCGCCGTTGGCGCTGCTGATCACATCACTGTGCGCGAAGGCGTGCGTGCAGTAAGCCTGATGCAGGACGACAACAAAGCGATTGCGGGCGTCATTCTGCGCGATGATAATGGCATCCTGAGCACGCTCACCGCCCGCGAAACTGTGCTGTGTACGGGTGGCACAGGCGGTCTGTTTCAGGTCACCACCAACCCTGCCGCTGCGCGCGGAGATGCCCTTGCGATGGGGTATGAAACCGGCGCGCTCATCGCGGATGTTGAGTTTGTCCAATTCCACCCCACAGCCATCGACATTGGCCGAGACCCGGCCCCGCTCGCCACCGAGGCCCTACGCGGCGAAGGCGCGACGCTGCACAATACAGATGGCGGCGCATTCATGCAGAATTATCATGAGCTCGCAGAACTTGCGCCGCGCGATGAGGTGGCCCGCGCCATTCACTCCGAGCGCGCCGCGGGCCGCGGGGCATTCCTAGATTGCCGCGCCGCCGTGGGCAGCCATTTTCCGGAACACTTCCCCACCGTATTCACCTATTGCAAAAGTGCAGGTATTGACCCGCGAACAGAGATGATCCCGGTGGCGCCAGCGGCGCACTATCACATGGGCGGCATCGTCGCGGATTTCTGGGGCCGCTCCACGCTGGACGGCTTGTCAGTATGCGGCGAGTGCACGTCTACAGGCGCGCATGGTGCCAACCGCCTTGCATCCAATTCACTGCTCGAAGCGGTCGTGTTCGCCCAGCGCATTGCAGACCGTTTGCGAAACGCCGACCTGCCAGACCCCGGCACTTCGACCGGGCATGTGCCACTCGCGCTGCCGCATGACGCATTGCAAACGCTGCGCGGCGCCATGTCGACCCAATGCGGCGTTGTGCGAGACGAGACGGGGCTGACGGCTCTGCTGGCCACCATCGACACGCTGGAGGCCGCCAATGGCCCAGCCCGCCCGCTCATAACGGCGCGCCTCATGGCACAAAGCGCGCTCGACCGAAAAGAAAGCCGCGGCGGACACTTCCGCTCAGACTTCCCAGACTCGCTTCCGGCCCAGCGCAAATTCCTACTCCGCCCAGAAAAAGAGACTCTCCCCGCATGACCCCAATTCCACCACCGCTGCCAGACATCATCCTAGACCCGATCGTGCGCCTCGCGCTGGCAGAAGACCTTGGCCGCGCCGGAGACCTCACCACGGATGCTACCATTTCTCCGCGTACCGATATGAGCGTCGTCATTGCGGCCCGGAAAACAGGCGTGGTCGCAGGGCTGGACGCCGCTCGGTACGCGCTCAAATTGGTCGACGCCGATATGACGCTCAATGTTGAATTAGACGATGGTAGCCCAATCAAACCCGGCGACGTGATCGCCCGTCTCGACGGGAAGGCGCGCTCCATTCTCACCGCCGAGCGCACAATGTTGAACTTTATTGGCCGCCTGTCAGGTATCGCGACGAAGACAAGCCAATTCGTCGAAACCGTCTCTCACACCAATGCCCGCATCGTTTGCACCCGTAAAACGACCCCCGGCCACCGCGCCGTTGAAAAGCGCGCTGTGCGCTGCGGCGGCGGCACAGCGCATCGGTATGGCCTTGATGACGCCATCCTGATCAAGGACAATCACATTGCCGCCTGCGGGTCTGTGTCTGAAGCGATGACGCGCGCCAAAGCCTATGCCGGGCATTTGCGCATGATTGAGATTGAGGTCGACAATTTGGATCAGCTGCGTGAGGCGATCAAATTCGACCCAGATGCAATCCTGCTCGACAATATGGATAATGACACGCTGCGCCGCGCCGTCGCCATCATTAATGATCGCGCGATTGCAGAGGCGTCTGGCGGGGTAAATATCGACACGGTTGCTGGCATTGCTGAGACAGGCGTCGACTTTATCTCGGTCGGCGCGCTCACTCATTCTGCGCCAAACCTTGACGTGGGTATGGATGTCGCGTGACAGTCAGTCTCCTGTTGCAGTTCCAAGGATAACGCATGACCCGTTCGGGTGGCCGTAAAAACATATTCATCACCGGCGCTGCTTCTGGCATTGGCGCTGAAACTGCTCGTTATTTTTCAAAGCGTGGCTGGTATTGCGGCGTTTATGACGTGAACTCCGAAGGCATTGCCCAAATCGCCGACGAGATTGGCCTGGACAACTGCCACGCCGCGACGCTGGACGTGCGCAATCGCAATGATTGGAACAAAGCCGTTTTAGCGTTTGCCGACGCAACCGAAGGCTCCATGAATGTTCTGTTCAATAATGCCGGCGTTGGCCGTCATGGCTGGTTTGAGGATGTTTCAGGCGACGACAATGATTGGGTCATCGACGTCAATGTCAAAGGCGTCGTCAACGGCGTGCAGGCCTGTTTGCCCTATTTGAGAGAGACGCCGGGCGCACGCATCGTCAACACGGCCTCTACCGCTGGCATTGTCGGCTCGCCCCAGCTTGCGGTATATTCGGCCACGAAATTCGCCGTACGCGGCCTGACCGAAGCGCTCGATTCAGAGTTTCGCGATCTCGACATTCGCGTCACCAGCCTGATGCCATGGTTCGTCGACACCCCCATTCTGGACATGGTCGCCAAAGAGGGCGCAAACACCAAAATGTCAGACCAGATCAAAGCCAACGGGTCGAACGTCTATCCAGTTTCAATGGCCGCCGAACAAGCCTGGGAAGCCGCCCATGGCAAAGACATCCATTACATGGTGGGCAAAGACGCAAAAAGCGCCCGCTTCATGACGCGCTGGTTACCGGGCCGGGTACGCAAAGCGGTAAAGAAGTCTGTCCCCAGCCGGGACTAACGTCTGTATCCGTCCACCGCGGCCTTGCGCGCCATTTTCATTTCATTGTTCTCAAATGCAAAAAGACCGTCGATGTAAGCATCAACGGTCTCAAAGATCTTGTTGTCTGTCATACCCGCTCTACGGCATTGATGAGGTGGTCACGCTATTCTCGCTGCCAGACGCGGCAGGAAGCGTTGTATAGGTGCGGATCGGCGCGGTGGTCGCGTACGATACCGTGCGAACAGACGGGCTGGTCTCTGCGGAAGCGGAGATAATAACACTCTCGGCAGCGTCGTTTGCAGACGGCGCAGGCGCCTTCTGTACAGAGGCTTTACGGACGGTTGCGCGCTTTGAGGTCCAATCCTGCCGGACGGTTGCCCACTCGGCGCCGCGCGGGAAGCGGTAGAAAATATGGAGGCCAATCTTATCCGTCTTAATCAAGCCAGCGTTCCAGATCGGGTTCACATAGGTTGCGTGATAATGCGTCGCGCCGCCTGTGCGCTCTTCATTCAGATTCATCAGAACATGCGCGGCAATCTTCTTAGCGCGTTCCCAATTCTCACCGACGGGTTGGCGATCCAAGGCGCCGTCACAGGTGAAGGTAAATTGGCACCCTGTCGTGCGGGTTGCGCCCTGATAGACAACGCCGCAAATCGTATCTGGATAGCGGTGGTCACGGGTACGGTTGGCGATGACTTCCGCGACAGCCAACTGGCCCTCAAGCGGCTCATGCGCAGATTCGTAATAAACGGCCTGAGACAGGCACATATGTTCCGCGTCGATATTTTCGGCGCGCTTAAGATGTTCGGGGCGGAAGCTAACCAGGGATTGCAGCGCCGCGCCATCGCGGTCTCGCATCGCATAGCGGCTCATGGAGGCGTCGGTATCACGCTCCAGCGTATACTCCACAGTGCGCAACCAAGGATGGTCCAACAAAGACGCAGAGTGATCGGCCGTGCGCACAGTTGCGCCGCCATCTTCAATCTGTGCCAGGCGAACCGCCTGCTCACGGAAATCTGCTTCGGCGCGCTTCTCAGTCTGGTTTTGACCAATCATTGGCAGCGACACAGTCACCGCCACAGCGCACACCGCTACAGTCGCGCCGCGCAATAGAATTACTTTTTGTTCATCGTCGGTCATAGCCATCCACCAGCGTTTGAGTCTCTCTCGGAGTCCCTTTGCTGGCGTCATAGTGGCCGCATGAGATTGAAGAACACTTAACATCACCGCTCCAACGTCCAGTCCCTGACGATTTTTTCGCCTTTTTAAATCGGGACTTGTCTGGTTTTCGTTACCTGTAACCTTTGAAACTCAACGATACTCAACACGCGTTTCTGGGGTTATGCAGGAGCCAAGTCAGGTAGCAAGAAACCGGCCATGATTCTTAGTGACAATTCTGTGAGAAACACGCATTACGACGAGTTAAGATTCACCCATCACGCGAACTTTTGCCCGATCCGCCCTGTAATAACTTGATTTTTTCCACTGCTTGAGCGGGGATTGCCGCACTGCAGCAAAGCTCTATGTGCCCAAAATGCAACACGAAAACTCCCTCCTTTTCTAGAGGAAGTGCTCAGAATTATGATTCTTTCAGGGCTGCGTGTGCCGCTGCGAGGCGCGCGATGGGCACTCGATAAGGCGAGCAGGAAACATAATCGAGGCCTGTGCGATGGCAAAATGCCACCGAAGCGGGGTCTCCGCCATGTTCGCCGCAAATCCCAAGTTTAATGTTTGGGCGGGTTTTCCGGCCGCGTTCCACCGCAATCTTGACCAATTCGCCGACCCCGTCCTGATCAATCGTCACAAATGGGTCTTTCTCATAAATCCCGCGTTCCTCGTAGCTTTTCAGGAACCGACCCGCATCATCGCGCGAAATGCCGAGCGTCGTTTGGGTCAAGTCATTCGTCCCGAATGAGAAGAACGCTGCCGAATGTGCAATCTCTTTTGCTTGAAGCGCCGCACGTGGCAGTTCGATCATCGTGCCGACCATATATTCCAGCTCAGTGCCGGTTTCGGCAAACACGGCCTTGGCCGCGGCGTCCACGACATCTTTCAGAATTGAAAGCTCACGGTGGGTTGCCACCAATGGGATCATGACCTCAGGCACAGGCTTGCGGCCCGTCTCCTGAGCGACAGCAACCGCCGCCTCAAAAATCGCGCGAGCCTGCATCTCATAGATTTCTGGATACGTAATACCCAATCGGCAGCCGCGATGGCCCAGCATTGGATTGCTCTCATGCAGCTCATTGGCGCGCCGCTTCAACTCTTGAACGCTGACGCCAGACGCCGCGGCGACATCTTCCATATCGGCGTCCGTATGCGGCAAAAATTCATGCAATGGTGGATCCAGCAAACGGATCGTCGCGGGTCGATCTTCCAACAAGCGGAAGATTTGCTCAAAGTCACTGCGCTGCATCGGCAGCAATTTGTCGAGCGACGCCCGGCGACCCGCAACATCATTCGCCAAAATCATCGCGCGCACTTCAGGGATACGGTCAGCGTCAAAGAACATATGCTCGGTGCGGCAAAGGCCAATGCCTTCCGCGCCAAAATCAATCGCAACCTTCACATCGTCTGGCGTTTCCGCATTCGTGCGCACGGTCATGCGCCGCGCCTTATCCGCCCATTCCATCAGCTTGCCGAAATCACCTGAGAGATCTGGCTCGACCATTTTCACCGCGCCGTTCAGCACTTGTCCGGCTGCGCCATCGACGGTGATGACCTCACCCTTTTTAATCTCGCGCCCGCCAAACCGGAACACGCCGGCCTCAACATCAATCTGCAAGCCGCCTGCGCCGCACACACACGGTCGCCCCATGCCGCGCGCCACAACCGCCGCATGGCTGGTCATACCGCCGCGCGCAGTCACAATCGCCCGCGCTGCGTGCATCCCGTGAATATCTTCCGGGCTGGTCTCAACCCGCATCAAAATGACGTCTTCGCCCTTTTCAGCCAGCGCTGCCGCCTCATCAGAATTGAACACCACTTTGCCAATCGCTGCGCCGGGGCTCGCGGGCAGCCCCTGGATCAGCACATCGCGCGGGGCGTTCTCATCAATCGCCGGGTGCAGCAACTGATCCAGCTGCGATGGCTCCAGCCGCAGCACAGCCTCGTCCTCAGTGATCAGGCCCTCAGCCGCCATATCCACGGCAATCTTCAAAGACGCCGCCGCTGTGCGCTTACCCGTCCGGGTTTGCAGCATGTAGAGCGTGTTATCTTCGACCGTAAACTCAAGGTCCTGCATGTCTTTGTAATGGGTCTCCAAAGTCGCCGCGACATCCGTCAGCTGCTTGTAGACCGCTGGCATCGCCTCTTCGAGCGGCGCATCATCAGAGCCAAGCTCATCGGCGCGTTCGCGAGAGATCGGCGCTGGCGTGCGGATGCCCGCCACCACGTCTTCGCCCTGCGCGTTGATCAGATATTCCCCGTAGAAAATTGGCTCACCGTTTGACGGGTCACGCGTAAAGGCCACGCCCGTCGCTGATGTTTGGCCCATATTGCCGAACACCATGGCCTGCACCGTCACCGCTGTGCCCCATTCCTGCGGAATGTCGTTCAGCTTGCGATACAGGATTGCCCGGTCGTTCATCCAGCTGCCAAAGACCGCAGAAATCGCGCCCCATAGCTGTTCTTTCGGGTCATCCGGAAACGGCTTGTCCATCTCCTTGACCACGGCCTCTTTGTAGAGCGCGATGATGGCTTTCCAGTCATCGGCGGTCATTTCCGTGTCGAGTTCATAGTCCTGACGCTCTTTATAATCGTCCAGAATGTATTCGAACGTGTCATGGCCAAGGCCCAGCACGACATTGGAATACATCTGAATGAAGCGGCGATAGCTGTCATAGGCAAACCGCTCGCCGGCCTTCTTTGCCAAGCCCTGCACCGCCGTTTCGTTCAGGCCAAGGTTCAGCACCGTGTCCATCATGCCCGGCATAGAGGCCCGCGCGCCAGAGCGCACCGACACCAGCAGCGGATTGTCCGCGTCGCCAAACTTTTTGCCAGAATGGCCTTCCAGCGCCGTCAGCGCCGCGTCCACTTGTGCGGGCAGCGTCGACGGGTATTCGCGCTCCAGCTCATAATAGGCGGTGCAGACGGCTGTTGAGATCGTAAATCCGGGGGGCACGGGCAGGCCGAGTTTCGCCATCTCGCCGAGATTTGCGCCCTTACCGCCCAGCAAATTCTTCATTGAGGCGTCGCCATCGGCGCTGCCGCCTCCGAACGAATAGACCCATGTTTCATCTGCGCGATTCAAAGCTGCGTCACTCATATCAGACCCCGTCTGTGTTCATCATTCGCCAAATAGCGACTCAGGACTATCTGCAAACTCTATGCTGCAATGCACTCGGAAATGCCAGACCAAGCCTGACCTATTTCGGCAGAACCCCGCAAAATGCCACACAGGCCCCGGTGGCACCGCGAATTTTCGACAAAATTCCCGCAAGCCCTGTCCCGAAAATGGACAGCGCGCGCCCTAGCCCTCAATTTTGGAGAAGTCTGCCACGCGGTGAACCGTCGCCTGCATTTCGGTCAGCAAGGCGAGGCGATTCGCCCGCACAGCGGCGTCCTCATCATTCACCATCACCGCTTCAAAGAACGCATCCACAGGCGCGCGCAGCTTGGCCAGCTCGCCCATCGCCTCGGTGAACTTCTCGGCCTTCAAATCCGCGTCCAGCGCCTTGGTTGCCCCGGTCAACGCCGCATACAGCGCCTGCTCCTCAGCCGGCCCGTTTTTGATCAGCTTCGCATTCACCGACAGATCCTCCGGCAGCGCGCCCTTCTTGGCCTCCGCCTTCAAAATATTCACCGCGCGCTTATACCCCGCCAGCA
>CAZXVJ010000001.1:109466-154844 GCA_964644385.1 uncultured Hyphomonas sp.
TCCAGCTTATCGGCCAGCGCCACGGCAATGCTCACCGGCTCGGTCGGCACCGGGTTGCTCGGACCCTGCGGCTGATAGTGATCGCGGATCGCATCGGCAACACGGGCATCCTCGCCGGCCTCCAGCGCATAATACCGTCCCATCACGCCCTGCAATTCCGGGAACTCATAGACCATCTCAGACACAAGATCGTTCTTCATAAGGCGCGCCGCACGCTCCGCCATATCCGCCTCCGCGCCAACCTTAGGCGCAAGCTTACGTGCCAAAGCCGCCACCCGCTCCACCTTATCGGCAATCGAGCCTAGCTCTTCCTTAAACTGGATCGTCGCCAGCTTCTCGCCCATCGCCTCAAGGCCGATCCGCTTATCATTGTCATAGAAGAAATTGCCGTCATCCAACCGCGCCGACAAAACCTTGGCGTTGCCCGCCGCAATCATCGACCCATCGTCAGACGGGTCAATGTTCGCCACCACAATGAACTTCGGCGCGAGTTTCCCCGTCTTCGGGTCTGCCACCGCGAAATATTTCTGGTGTGTGCGCATCGACAATTGGATCACCTCTGGCGGCAATTCCAAAAACGCCGGGGCCATATCGCCCATGATCACGTGCGGCCATTCGGCAAGCCCCACAACTTCCTCCAGCAGGCCCGCATCCTCCACCAAATCCAACCCCGCATTGGCACACAGCCGACGCGCTTCAGTATCGATCAGCGTCCGGCGATCCTCACGCGACAACCGCACATGCCCCTCACTGGTCAGCTGCGCGGTGTAGTCCGTCAGCCCCGTGACGGTAAACGGCCCGCGCCCCATCACGCGGTGGCCCTCGGTCTCATTGCCGCTGACCACATCGCCCACCTGAAACGGCACCACTTTGCCATCCAGCACGCACACAATCCGCTGCAGGGGCCGCACCCAGCGCAAATCGCCGGTGCCCCAGCGCATGGATTTCGGCCAGTGAAACTTCGCAATAATCTCAGGCACCAGCTCCGCGATGATCTCCGCCGTCGCCCGGCCTTTTACCTTGCGCACAGCGACATAAAACTCGCCCTTCTTAGGGTCGCTGCGCACTTCGGCCTCAGAAATATCGCTGAGGCCCGCCCCGCGCAGAAAGCCCTCAACGGCCTTGTCCGGCGCGCCAACCTTAGGGCCTTTGCGTTCCTCGTCCACATCTGCAGATTTTAGCGCCACACCACCCGCCGCCACCGCCAACCGGCGCGGGCCAGACAGGCTGGTGATCGTCTCAGGCGCAACACCCGCCGCGGTCAGGCCCTCCAGCACCGCCTTCTTCAGGTCCGCTTCCGCTTTCGCCTGCATCCGCGCCGGAATCTCTTCAGAGAATAGTTCAAGGAGAAGGTCAGCCATAATTCAATCAGTCTTGTTTCGTCTGCTGCTTCAACGGGATAGAGGCATAGGCCACAGGGTCAAGTTTGCATTGACCGTCAAGGCCGCCCACCCACGCCTTCGATAAGGCCTGGGTGATTGCCCAGCACGACTAAGCGTGCGCGCCCAAGCGAGGGAACTTCTGGCGGTTTAGCGCGTTTTGAAGATTAAGAAGACTTAGCTAGTCGACCACAAAACGAGTCGGGACACAGCGGAGGGAATACATAATGAAACGTCGCCCCATCACCACTATCCTCATCCTAATCGGCCTCGGATTCGCGGCCATGATGGTCTATTTCTACATCCAGGAAGGCTCCATGGAAGGCGCGGGCGCGCGCATGGATGAAACCCTACAGGACGCCGGTGACGCCGTGGGCGAAGCGGCTAAGGAAACAGGCGAAGCCGCCGGAGACTTGGTCGAAGACATCGCCGACGGTCCAGACGACGAATAATCGGCCTAGCTGTCGGCCAGCCCATTATGCGCCCCGTCGCAGAGCGGCGCCTTGCCTGTCTGCTTACACGCGCAGAAGAACACTTTGCCGGTCTTTTCCGCGGTATAGCTTTGCGGTTCAAACGCGCTGCCCTTGTGGCTGCCATCGCAAAACGGCTGATTGGCCGACTGCCCGCATGAGCACCACCAATATGTCTTGCCCTCTTCCACGTCGACAGGGATCGGCGCATTGCCTGCAATTTTCGGGGTGTCCGTCATTTTAAGGTCTCCAATTTCGTAACCGTTCGCGCGGTGGCCTCTCCATCGCCCGTGTTCACCGTGGTGGCGGGCTCAAACAATAGCACATGGCACTCATCGCTCTCACTGCCCGGTCGATGCTCAACGCCGCGCGGCACGATGATGAACTCACCGGCTTGCACCGTCTCTGTGCGGTCCCGAAACGCCATGCGCATCACGCCTTTGACGACAAGGAACATCTCGTCCTCATCGGCGTGCACATGCCAGTCAAAATCTCCGCGCATCTTAGCCAATTTCACCGCGCAATCATTCACACGGCCGGCCAGTTTCGGCGTCCACGGCGCGGCAATACCGTCAAATGCGGCCGCAAGATTGATCGGCTTTCGCGTATCAGACACCGCAATCACCTTCAAATTCCATATACGGCCCATCATCGGGAAGGGTCACCGCGATCGTGCCGCTATAGCCAACTGATTCCATGCCTTCCTCGCCGCGCGCCATGTCCAGCACCAGCACAGCGACAGGCGCATCTTTTGTGCGATAGGTGCGCACCTCGCCCGCCTCTGAATCCTGCTGAGTGATCAATTCGACTGCGCGCTTGTCCCCATTCAAAGACACCATACCATCATAAAGATCAGATGAGTCCGCGTCGCCAATCAGCGTGACAAACACAAACTCCCACGTATCCGGATCATCGAAGACAAATTCGTGGCCCTTAGGAAAAAACGCGCAATAGGTTCGCGCATCCGGCAGCACCATCGTGTCGAGGCTCGGCGCACCGTCGAAGACAGGTGGTTGCAAAATCGGCTGAGCCTGTTGCGGCGTCTGCCGCTGCGTATCATCGGCCTTCGGGCCGCCGCATCCGGCAAGAATGCCTGCCGCCACCAGCGCTGCAATGCGCGCCATCACGACGCCGCCTCGGCCCGTTCGGCCTCCTGCTCTGCCCATTGCGCCGCTGCGCCCCGCGCCAGGTCTCGCACCCGCCCGATATAGGCTTGGCGCTCTGTCGGGCTAATCGCGCCGCGCGCATCAATCAGGTTAAACGTGTGGCTGGCCTTCAGCGCATAGTCATAAGCGGGCAAAGGCAGGTTCGCCTCGCGCAGCGCATTGGATTGTTTCTCACAATCAGCAAACCACCCTTTCAGCATCTCCACATCAGAATGCTCAAAGTTAAAGCCAGATTGCTGCACCTCATTCTCATGGAACACATCACCATAGCTCAGCGGCACGGCGGATTCCGGATCATTAAACGGCAGCTCAAACACATTATCGACGCCGAACACATACATCGCCAGCCGCTCCAGCCCATAGGTCAGCTCGCCCGATACAGGCCGCACATCCAGCCCGCCTACCTGTTGGAAATAGGTAAACTGCGACACTTCCATGCCATCGCACCACACCTCCCAGCCAAGGCCCCACGCCCCCACGGTCGGGTTCTCCCAATCATCTTCGACAAAGCGGATGTCGTGCACCAGCGGATCAATCCCGATGGCATGAAGGCTCTCAAGATACAGGTCTTGGATATTGATCGGGTTCGGCTTCAGGATCACCTGATACTGATAGTAATGCCCCAAACGGTTTGGGTTCTCGCCATATCGGGCATCGGCGGGCCGCCGCGATGGCTGAACATAGGCGGCGCGCCAGTTCTTTGGTCCCAGCGCGCGCAGCACAGTTGCCGGGTGCAGCGTACCCGCGCCAACTTCCATATCATAGGGCTGCAAAATCGCGCACCCTTGCGCCGCCCAATAGGCTTGCAGGGTCAATATCAGATCTTGAAACGATTTCGGCGTCGCCGCCGCTTTAGGTGCCTTAGTCATTGCCCCCAATTACGCGCGCGCGACTAACGGCGCAAGCGTTGCCGCTCGAAAGCCGAACGCGCGGTTTCTATCGCCTCAGACCGATCATGCAGTGGAGTCTTACGTCGAAACCCGGAAATGTGACCGAAAGTAACCGTAAAAGGGCCAACCTTAAAGCCGTCCACAAATGCCTTTCGCAGAAGGTCGCCGAAGCTACCAACCATCATGGTTGAGCGAGCCGGTATCACGCCCCGTCACAGCTTTATAGAAACCCGGATGTCCCAGTGCAGCAATCGCCAGACCCAGGAACAAAGATCCCCAAATCAACACAGCAACCAACACGTCAGAACACTCCTATTTCAACTTCGCTTACCAAATGAATATGGGTTCATCTTCGCATTTTTCAAGATGTATCGCGCCGATTACCAATCGATCGCGTCACCGCGCCGAACCGCTTGCAACGCCTCCGACGCGTCCCCATTCTCCTGCAAATCCAGTCCCGCCAGCAGCCGCACAGCCCCGCGTTTCAGGCCTTTGCGCCCCCGCACCAAGATCCGGGTCGCATCCTTCCCGGCATGCGGCCGAATGGGCAGCACCGTCAATTCGCCCGTCCAGCGATTCATAGCCCCCAATATCCGCGCCAGTTCTGCCGCCCGGTGGATCAGCACAACCGGCGCGCGCGGCTTGGCCGCAAACACCATCGCCTTCAACCAATCCTCCAAGGGCAAGGTTTCAACATAGGCCGACTGCCGGGTTTCGGCTGGCGGCGAGGTTGTCCCTTCGGCAAAATAGGGCGGGTTGGAGAACACCAAATCGAACCGATTTTCAAACGGCGATACCCATGCTTTGGCTTCGCCTTGTTCTACAAAGACCCGCTCGTCCATGTCGTTCTTAACTGCGCCCGCGCGAGCAAGCGCCGCCATATCGGCATCAATATCCAATCCGGTAAGCCGCATTTCGGGCAAGCGATGCGCCGCCGTCAGCAGCGCGCCGCCGCATCCACACCCAATATCTAACGCTTCGCCAGATTGCCCCGACACAGCCGCCGCCAGCAGTAGAGAATCATCGCCCGCCCGAAACCCGTGGGAGGGCTGCACCAGATGCACGCGCCCGTCATAGACTGTGTCATGTGTTACGCTTGGCGTCTTCACGGGCCTAAGCGTCTCGGTCCAGCTCTCTCAAAACAGCCCGGGCTTTGCCGGCCATGTCTTCGCGCACCGTAATACGAATTGGCACCATCGGCCCGCGCCCATCAATCGCAGCCGTATGTTCATCCAGCACGAACGGTTCGATGCCAGCTTCGTTCAATAAGTGTTTGATGTATGAGAGCTTCACCAAATCATTGGTTCGAAACACCTCTTCCATTATTGCGGCATGCCCCGCATGGACGCCTGTACGGAGCGCGCATCATAGGCGGCCGTCTTGTCAGGCTTTGCGCCCTTGCCAATCACAAATTCCAGCGATTCCGTCACCCCTGATGAGCTCCCACCCACGGGCAGACCGATACCGATGCCAACGCCGCCGCCGTGATAACCGCGAGAGCCGACACTTCCACCGACGCCAATCGTTGGGCGGATGCCGCCTCTGCGCCCAGTATCGCCTTCGGTGTAACCATTGGTCAGTTCGAACCAGTCGCCGCCATTTTCAAGTGTCACTTCCGCCGCGCGCAGCAGCGCATAATCACGGGCCGTATCGGCTTTGCGGTCTGTATAGGCCACCCGAAACCGGTCATTTTCAATTTGCTGGGTGGTATAGCCTTTCGCTCCGTCCTTTGCGGCGGGTCCATAAGGCGTTGTTGAGGCACAGGCAGCCAGAAGCGGCGCGGCGAGAAGAGCTGCGAAAATATGTTTCATACCTCTATAATAGTCACGATTGCGCGATGCATCCAGTCTTAGGCCGCATTTCGCTTGACGCTGCGCCAACACCTTGCGAGGTCTGCGGCTCGGTGACGCGGCCCCTTTTGGCGCGTTTCCGGCTAAATATATAGAAGACAGGCAGCCGCTCTGTTGCAATTCGAAAGCAGACCCTTTGACCGCGATCAAAACAAATCTTCAGGGCAAGTCCCGTGATAATGTGATTGATCGCATGCAGTCACTTCTGGGGGTCGATCTGTCAGCCGTCGAAATGCTGCTCGAATCGCGCGCCGCCAGCCCGGTTGCTGTTATTCCTGATTTGTCCGGTTATATCGTCTCTGCGGGCGGAAAACGCCTTCGCCCGATGATTACACTGGCCGCCGCCAATGCCGTAGGCGAAGCCAATGACGCAACCTATGCGCTGGCCGCAGCGGTTGAGTTCATCCACACCGCTACATTGCTCCACGATGATGTGGTGGATGACAGCCTGCTCAGACGCGGCAAACCCGTCGCCAAATCTATCTGGGGCAACAAAGCCTCTATTCTGGTCGGCGATTTCCTGTTCGCTCGTGCCTTTAATCTGCTGGTGGAGGCCAATAGCCTTGAAATACTGAACCGCCTCGCAACCGCCTCTACAACCATTTCAGAGGGCGAAGTTCGCCAGCTCGCAGCCATGTCTGCGCGCGATCTGCCGACCGAAGACTACCTCGCCATTATCGCCGCCAAAACAGGCGCCTTGTTTGAAGCGGCCGCAGAAACGGGCGCCATGTCGACCGGCAACACAGAGCACGCCCCAGCACTCGCCAATTTTGGCAAAAATCTCGGCCTCGCTTTCCAAATCATCGATGATGCGCTCGATTATGGCGGCACCACCACCGTGATCGGCAAATCGGTTGGCGATGATTTCCGCGAAGGCAAAATCACTCTGCCCGTGATCATCGCGCGTCGCCGCGGCTCTGATGAAGACCGCGCGTTCTGGGACCGCGCAATGGATGTCGAGCAGCAGGAAGAGGCTGACCTTGCCCACGCCTGCCATCTTATTCGCGCCACCGGGGCCGCCGAAGCAACCATCCAGGAAGCGACCGCCTACGCCGCGCTCGCCAAAGGCGCGCTGCGCTCACTGCCGGCCTCGCCATACCGCGAAGCCTTGGAAGATTTATCCGATTTTTGCGTCAGCCGCGCGCACTAAGTCTGCTTTGCTGTTCCGCCGCTGAGACACGTCGGCCCAGCGTCACCCGTTGCCAAACCCACAGCCCGCACCCGGCCGCCAAACAAACCAAAAACAACCAAAAACTCACCCGCTCTAAATCGCCGCTTTGTAAGGCGAAAAATGCCGCGGCGGCGCAGATCACTGAGAACACCCACCAAAGCGTCGACACTTTCCAGTGCTTCCACCCGGCGCGAATAAGCAGTTGATAGGCGTGATCGGTGTGCGGCGTCATGATGTTCTCACCCTTTCGCGCGCGCCACGCCATCGTTAGAAAAACATCCACCAGAAACGGCAACATCAACAGCGGCCCCAACCAAACCGAGCCCTGCGCCATGAGCAGCCCAAATACCCCCAGCACCGCCCCAACAAACAGCGCGCCAATGTCACCAGCATAAAGATACCCGCTCAAATTCCACACAAGAAACCCGGCCAAAGATCCGGCGAGCATAACGGCCAGCAAAAACGCGGCCCCCTCTGGCGTGGCTTGGGAAGCGAGGATTTGGGCAAACACAAAAAGTGCTGCCGCCCCTAAACACATCACGAGGCTAGACCCCATCGCGATGCCATTGGCCCCGTCAATGAAATTCACCACATTCGCCATCACAAACAGCCAGAGCGCTACGCCCGGTATTGCAAACCACGGCGCTAAGTCTGTATCGCCCAATCCGGGCAGCCAGACGGAGGTCAGTTGCGGCCCAAACGTCGCCGCTTGCAGAGAGAGCGCCACCATCAATCCAAATTTCGCCTTCGCAGGCATCGGCTTAATATCATCAATCAGGCCAATGACCGCCACCCCCACGCCAAATCCAATCAAGGGCCAGAACCTCCAACGCTCAAGAGCGCCGAACACCCGGTCCAGCGTCATGCCGTCCGCCAGTCCAAAAACAAACGCAGACAGGCCCAGAGCAAGTATAATCGCGATCCCACCCGCAGACGGCACAGGCGCGCTCTGCTGTTTGCGCCCCCCATCAGGGGCATCCGAAATGTTCAACGCAATCACGCCTCGGCATAATCCCAGCGCCAGAAAGAATGGCGCGCCCATCATCAGAAACAGGGTCATGCACCTGCCCCCAATACGGTCGCTCTCGACCACCAATCCGGCCGCGCCGAACGCATCGCCGCCTCTGCATCTTGCGCTGCGATCCAAGTGTCAAATAGGGCGAAACACGTCGCGCCCGACCCACTCATGCGCGTCAGCAAAGCGGCGCCGACTTTCTCCAACGCATCCAAAACATCTGCGACCGCAGGCTGCACTTGCCGCGCCGCCAATTCCAAATCGTTTCTCTGCGCGCTCAGCCAATGGATCAGCGCGTCGCGGCCGTCACGGCCAAGGGGGAATTTCGGCAATGCGGCCTCTCGAAAGTTCGCCCCGCCGCCCGCCGCATCAAAGGCATCGAACACAGCCCCCGTCGAGCAGGGCACCCCCGGATTGACCAAGAGCGCCGGTAACGCCTCCGGCCACACAACCGGACGAACGCGTTCACCCTCGCCCCGCATCAAGCATGGCGCATTTAGCAGCGACGCAGGAACATCTCCGCCCAATGCCGGGGCAACCGCCGCCGCATCTGTCATGGATAGCCCCCACAAATCGCTCAAGCCCCGAAGGGTCGCCGCCGCATCGGACGACCCGCCGCCAATACCAGCCGCAACGGGCAAGTGCTTGTCGAGCTCAATCACCGCCCCGCTCTCAACCCCAGCCTGCTGGCGCAGCGCAGACGCCGCGCGGAGCACCAAATTGTCAGCACCTGTCTCTAACCCGAAAGAAGTCGGCCCGGTCACAGTCAAAGACAATGTCTTTGCCGCCGCCAGCTGAACTCGGTCTGCCGCGTCTGCGCCTGAAAATACAACCAGCGAATCCAGATCATGTCTGCCATTCGGTTTCGCCTGTCCGACATGCAGGAACAGGTTCACTTTTGCAGGGGCGTTTTCGATCACCATCGCTCGTGCCTGAAAGGCCTACCGGCGCTGCACGGTCGCGGTGACAGCTTCTCCGCCATACCCAGCCTGTTCAGATCCAGCCAAAGGCGGCGCGCCCGCCAATTTGCCTTCTATTCGCGCCACATCACTCTCATCTGGCCCCATTTTTAGCGCGTGAGTCCATTGGAACCGCGCCTCAGTCCGCCGGCCAACCTGCCAATATGCATCGCCCAGATGATCGTTCAGAACCGGGTCTCCAGGCTCCAGCGCGACCGCCCGCTCAAGATAGCGCGTCGCCATATCGTATCGTCCCATCTTGTAATGGGCCCAGCCAAGACTGTCGGTGATGAAGCCAGATTGCGGATTTAGAGCCACGGCTTTCTGTATCAACTGGAACGCCTCGGTCAGGTTTTTGCCGCGGTCGACATAAGAATAACCAAGATAATTCAGCAAAGACGCATTCTCTGGCTCTTGCTTCAAAGCGGCCTTCAAATCGGCTTCAGCGCCCGGCCATTTTCCCAGCTGTTCGCGGGCCGTCCCGCGCGCATATAGAACACGCCAATCGGTTTGGTTTTGTGCGGCATCCTCATCTATAATTTCGGTCAGCAGAGCTTCGGCCTCACCATGGCGCTCTAAGGATCGGTAGAGGTCAGACAGTTGAACTTTCAGGTCTCTATCTGGCGCGTACTTTAAAGCCTCAGCAGCCACATCCAGCGCCGCCTCATTGCGGTCTTCGCGGCGCAGCGCCCATGCCATCTGTCCCCGCGCGGTCGCGAAATAGGTGGAGTCTTCGGGCACCTGCTTCAAAATCGCGATCGCCTCATCGCGGCGTCCGGCATTGTCTAAGGCCTGCGCCCACAAAGACCGCGCCACATGTAGTTCAGGGTCCAGCGCCAGCGCCAATACAAAGTAAACACCCGCCAAATCATCATCGGTCTGTGCCATTAACGCCGCCGCAGGAACGTAAACAGACAGCGCCGCGCCCTGCCGGGTCGTCAGCCGCACAGGCCGTACCGTTTCACCCGCTTCGATTTGTGTTCTGAGGTGGCTCAACGCAGCGTTTTGACCAACTTCCGCCCGAAAGGCTGACAGTACATTGATGGCTTCGTCTCGCTGTCCAGACGCCGCCAGCAGACGCGCGTACGCCTCCACCCCAACGGCCAAACGCGCGCCATCTGCCCACAAAGCGCTGAAGGTTTTGAGCGCTTCATCATCCTTCTTTGCCGACACCTGAATCAACCCAAGCATATACAGGGTCGCGCTATCGAGACGCGGATCGCCGGTCAGAACTTCCGTCAAATATGCTTCGGCCGCCCGTGTGCCGTCTTGTTCGGCAATGCGCCAACCGGATAAACCACGAGCCACCATACGATTGAATGGCCCATACTCTGTTTCGTCCAGATATGCGGCGGCTTTTTTCTCATTGCCGCGGCGCATGGCATCGACGCCCAACGTCAAGCGCACCAGCGTTGCGTCACTGCCCAGCTTCGCTGCCGTTTCCGACAGGCCGACAGACTTATTGTAATCGCCCGCAAGCAAAGAAGAAAATACAGCGCGCTCTGCAATGCCGCTATTTTGCGGCGCTGTTTTAATCGCCTCGGCGTAGCGCTCAGCCGCCATGCCCGGGTCATTCGTCATGGCGGCAAAACGGGCAATGAGAAAGTCACCATAGGCGTCACCTTCTATAACCTTCGCGCGCTGGCCTTGCCACGGCATCGCGCGCTCATAAGCCTTGCTTTCACCGACAGGCGCGCTGGCACAAGATCCGGTCAACACAAGCGCTGTTAGCGCCGAAATTATGCCAATTCTTTTCATCCGCGTATTGTCTCAGCAACCGCCGCAAGCGGCAAGTCCAGATATGCGCCCTAATGCTGAGCGTAGAGCATATCCTGACGATCAAAATACTTGTCGATACCTTGCTTCACCGCCCGCACAGACTTCTTCAGACCGCGTTTGGATTGCAACCGCTTGGCGTCCTTTGCATTGGTCAGGAAACCAAGCTCAACCAAAACTGCCGGCACATCAGGGGCCAGCAACACATAAAACCCGGCATTGCGATGTGTCCTGCGAAGAACAGGTCCGGCTTGCTTCAACTCGGGCAGAAGAATCTCAGCAAACTCTGCCGAGCGCGTTTTCGTTTCGCGCTTGATCAGGTCTTCAAGGATGCCGCCGACTTCCTTTGACGTGCCATCCTCAATCGGCATCCTCCAATTGTTTTTGCTGGCTTCTGAGTTGATGCGCTTCTCACCGCTGGCAGAGATCGTATAGATCGATGCGCCCTCAACCGTTTTGTTCGCCGCTGCGTCGGCATGCAGAGAGATAAACAAATCGGCGCCATGCGCGCGCGCGATCGATACGCGGTCTTCCAGTTCGATAAACGTGTCGTCATCGCGGGTGAGACGCACCTCATATCGGCGGCTTTTTTCTAGCTGTTCCTTCAGCATCTTCGCCGCCTTAAGGGTGATTGTTTTCTCAAACCCGTGTGTCACGGCCAATGCGCCGGGATCTTTGCCCCCATGCCCAGGGTCAATCACGATCACATACTTGCGCGAGCCATCTGGCGCGCGGGGCACGGGACGTATGACCGCCGGAACCGGCAGCGCGGGTTGGTCTTTCTTGTTAGCCCGGGCCAAATATCGCTTCATGCGCCCCCGGTCTCGCTTAGCAACGCTTGAATAGCGCGCGGTAGAGACGGTTTCTAAATCGAGAATAATCCGGTGCTGTGTCGCGCTTCCCGTCGGTGGAAGCGACAAGACACGCGCAATCATCATCGGTTGGTCCAAAACGAAGGTCAGCCGCTCATTTTCCACCGTCCACGCCGCTATTCCGCCCGCTCCGGTCCCCTCCAGAGACGTATCGACGCCAGAAAACGGCACAATAATCGCCCGCTGACCATCAGATTCGCTCAAAAACGCCGCATGAGACGGCTCCATGTCGCTCCAGATCGTAATCCGCGTCGGGGCCCCATCGCCAACGATTCGCACCTCAGAAACCTCCGCCAAGGCAGAGCCAACCCCCAGTAAAAGCAGGGAAATTGCCAAGAAAAGCACTCGAAACTGCATCACAAACCACAAACCAACGACCACATGGCGCGCCCGATCCAGGGTTCACCACTTGCCGACAGGATACATGACACATCCTTAACCCCTGATTGACCCAACTGCAGACAAGGAAAATTCGCTCTAATCGCCTCGTCAGGACGTTTTTGGCCTTCCCTTTCGGCTCGAAATTCGCAATATAAGTGGGTGGCCGAACAAATCCGGCACAAAGAGATAAGATTTCCTCTAAGACGCGTCAGCGATCGCGCTTGACCGACAAGGCAAGTGGACGCCGCGCTCTGGAAAGCGAAGACATTATGCACCCGGGTGCCAAAATTATTGCAGGAATCGATGGCGCGCCGTTTGGCGTATTTGCCATGCCTGCCCGCACCCTCCCCAAAACACAGACCAGTTCGCGTGACAGGCTGAGGCGATTTTCGCCCACGCCCGCCCGGCTGGATCAAAAGGTAGTATTCCATGAGCAAACTCATGCTAATCGATGCCGCCCACCCGGAAGAAACCCGCGTGGCGATTGTCAACAATGGTCAAGTCGACGACTTTGATTTTGAAACGACGGGCAATGAACAATTAAGAGGCAACATCTATCTCGCGAAGATTACGCGGGTAGAGCCTTCTTTGCAGGCCGCCTTCGTCGAGTATGGCGGCAATCGCCATGGCTTTCTGGCCTTCAGTGAAATTCACCCCGACTATTATCAACTGCCGCAAGAAGACCGCGAAGCTCTACTGCGTGAAGCCGCCGAAGCCGCTGCTGCCGCAGAAGAAGACGATGACGCCGTTGATCTCGACGAAGACAGCGAAGACGATGATCATGACGATGATGAGCATGACGACATCGAAAACGATGCCGAGTCCGACGCTGACGACACCGACGCGTCTGACGAAGACGACTCAGGTGAAGATGACGAAACCGAAGCCTCCGCAGATGATGACGACACTGTTTCAGACGAAACCGACGACGAAAAAGCAAAACCTAAAAAGAAGCCGCGCGCCAAAGCCGAAGCCCGCAAACCGCGCCGCAAATCCAAGCGCCCCAATCTTTCTCGCCGCTACAAAATCCAGGAAGTGATCCGTCGCCGGCAGGTCATGCTGGTGCAGGTCGTCAAGGAAGAGCGAGGCAATAAAGGCGCAGCGCTCACAACATACCTCTCACTCGCCGGTCGCTATTCCGTGCTGATGCCAAACACACCGCGCGGCGGCGGCATCTCCCGCAAAATCGCCAGCGGCACAGATCGCAAACGCCTAAAGAAAATCGTAGCCGATCTGGATGTGCCCGAAGGTCAGGGCCTGATCGTCCGCACCGCAGGCGGCAAGCGCACGAAAACCGAAATCAAGCGCGACTATGATTACCTCTCAAAGCTGTGGGAAACCATCGTAGAGAAAACCCTCTCATCTGAAGCGCCGATGCTAATCAATGAAGAAGGCAGCCTCGTCCACCGCGCCATGCGCGATATGTTCGATAAGGACATTGAAGAAGTGCTCGTACAGGGCGAAACAGCCTACCGCGAAGCCAAAGATCTCGCCAAACTCATCATGCCCAGCCAAGCCAAAAAGGTGCAGCATTGGAAAGACGATGATCCCCTATTCGTCGCTGAGGGCACGCAGGAACAACTCGACTCCATCTACTCGCCCACCGTGACGCTGAAATCTGGCGGCTACCTTGTCATCAATCAGACCGAAGCGCTGGTCGCGATTGACGTTAACTCCGGCAAGTCGACCAAAGAACGCAACATCGAACAAACCGCCGTACGGACCAATCTGGAGGCCGCCGAAGAAGCCTGCCGCCAGATGCGCTTGCGGGATCTGGCCGGCCTCGTCGTGATTGATTTCATCGACATGGACGAGAACAAAAATAATCGCTCAGTCGAAAAGCGCCTCAAAGACTGCCTCAAAGTTGACCGCGCGCGCGTGCAGCATGGCCGCATCTCACAATTTGGCCTGATGGAAATTTCCCGCCAGCGCCGCCGCCAGGGCGTGCTTCAGGCAACCTCTGATCCGTGCAGCGTGTGTAACGGCACAGGGCGGCGTCGCTCCATCGCGTCGGCTGCACTGCAATTGATCCGCGCCATTGAGGCCCGCGCTTCCACGGGCGGCCTTAAATCGATCACAGTGAAAGCGCCCACCGATGTGGCGCTCTACCTGCTCAACAATAAGCGCGAAGAACTGCTTGAGATTGAGAACAGTGCCGGCTTTGCCGTTGCCATTCACTCGTCAGACGATCTGCTCCCCGGTGATTTCACCATTGATGCGGAACGCGATCCGAAACAAAAGCCCAAAAAGCGCCGTAAGCCGCGCTCCCTGTCCAAACCTTCCAAACAGGTCGACCCCGATCTCGATGAGGAGGAGGACGACGAAGCGTCCGCCCGCTCTGATGACGAGGATGGCGATAAGCCGAAGAAACGCCGCAGACGCCGCGGTGGACGTGGACGTAACAAACGCGATGCTGATGGTGATGCTCTGAAGACAGATGCGTCAGACACAGACGATGAAGACAGCGGCGAAACCTCCGGCGATGCAGATGCATCAGACAATGACGATGACGAAAAGCCTAAGAAGCGCCGCCGCAGAGGCCGCCGGGGCGGTCGTCGTCGCCGCAAAGGCAATGGGGATGACGCGCCAGAAGATGGCGGCGCTTATCTCGACGGCTTGGCCGCCAGCGCGCCAGAGATGTTGGATGAGGCAAAACCGGACGCAGAGACCAAAGACGCTGAGCCCGATGCCCAGCCGGACACCTCAGCCGATGACACGCCCGCGGAAGACAAGCCAAAACGTCGCCGCCGCCGCTCACCTGCAAAGGCCGCTGCAACTGAGACCGCAGACGCAGCAGAAACGGCCCCCGCTGAACCGGTCGCAGACGCAGACGCAAAAGAAGACGCCCCAGCTGAAAAGCCCAAGCGTCGCTCTCGCGCCAAACCAAAACCTGCCGAACCGGCAGAAGTTGTAGAAGCGGCAGCTGCGCCTGAACCAAAACCAGAGCCAGCCGCCGAAACGAAAGACAGCGGCCCCGCAAAAAAAGGCTGGTGGGCCCGCGCCAGAGGCAAGTAAACAGGCGCTTCAACCAATCCAAAAGCCCGGGCCAATGGTCCGGGCTTTTTTGCGGGTACCGTAAAGTCGCTCCGTTGAAATATGGGGGATAGATTCACCTCTTTCCCACAATCGCCTGCCCGGCATCCCCAGCAAACACTGATACGAACCAACAATTTTCCGCTGCGAACCCTCACCCTTTACGCGCGGGTTTATAGTCGTAGGCATGAAAGCTTCGCAGTTTCCCTTTTACGCAGCGTGTCCGATTCTCTATTGGCCATGGCTCTGGTTGCAATTCCGGCGGTTAGACCGCTGGATGGCGCGCCGCGTGGCATGCGGCGAAAACTGCAATGTGTTGCTCCACATGGGGCCGCGCGGCACGCTCACGATGAGCTTCGTCTCAGACAATCTCAGAGACGACCTACCGCAAACCTACACAACCCTCACATTCGAAAGCCTCACTTGGGGCTACTATCCAGAATGGATGTACACGGTCGCGCGCACGCAGCCGCGCCCAATCACTTTGGGCGACGCAGGCGCACAAGCAATCCTGCACCCTGCCGAGATCAAAGACGCCCTCATCCCAATCCCCTGACCGCGATCCAGATTCTGTAAAAATTCAACCGACCTAAGCCGCTTCACCGCGGCCGCACGCACTACACCTAAAGTATTGCGTCATCCCCGACGCGCAGCGTCTGGGGACCCATCACAGAAAGACGCAGAAAAGCACGTCATCCTCAAATCAAGCGCTCACCGCCCAGCAGGTGATCTAACAAAAAAGCCGGAGCATCCCTGCCCCGGCTTTCTCAATTCAAATTCAGCTAGCGCCGCTTAAGCCGCCGCTTTCGCCTTCGCATCGGCAGGTGGGAAACGATCGTAGAAACCCTCGCCCTTCGCCGCCATCTCTTCCAGCATCTTACCCGGCTTGAAGCGTGGGCCGTATTTTGCTTCCAGACGTTTCGCCTCTTCTACAAACGGCTTAATGCCCCAGATCAGATCGATATAGCTGGCGCACCCGCCTGTATAAGGCGCAAAGCCCCATGCCAAAATAGAGCCAATATCAGCGTCACGCGCATCGGTGATAACGCCTTCCTCAAAACAGCGCGCGACCTCAACCGCCTGACGCACGAGGAAACGATTGGTCAGCTCTTTTTTCATCTCAGGTGGACATTCATCCACCGTCACATCGACTTGCTTGTTCAGATCGGGCCACAGGCGCTCTGGCCGGCCTTTCTCATTATAATCATAGAAGCCCTTGCCAGCCTTGCGGCCAACACGGCCCTGATCTTCCACCAGCCACGCCATCAACTGGCCAAGCTCGTTGCCATTATAATCAACGCCGCTCGCCTCGGCCATCTGGCGGCCAACTTTCAACGCCGTGTCCAGCCCCACAGAGTCAGACACTTCCAGCGGGCCCATCGGCATACCGGATTGGCGTCCAACATTTTCAATGATCGCAGGCTTGATGCCTTCGGCCAGCATCGTCAGGCCTTCTTGGGTATAGGTGCCAAAGCAACGTGAGGTGTAGAAGCCCCGGCTATCATTCACCACGATCGGTGTCTTACGGATAGCCAGCACATAGTCGATGGATTTGGCCAGCGTCTCCTGGCTCGTTTTCTCGCCCATGATGATCTCAACTAGCCCCATCCGCTCAACCGGAGAGAAGAAGTGAATGCCGATAAAATTCTCAGGCCGAGATGATGCTTCCGCCAATCCCGTGATTGGCAAGGTCGATGTGTTTGATCCCATCACCGCAGTGTCGCTGAGTTGCTCTTCAGCCATTTTGGTGATCTTGGCTTTCAGTTCAGGATTCTCGAAGACCGCCTCAACCACAAGATCAGCGCCTTTGAAGTCATCATATTTGTCGGTTGGCTTGATCCGCGCCAGCAGGGCATCGCCCTTCTCTTGCGTCATCTTCCCGCGCTTCACACGCTTATCGACAATCTTGCGGGCATATTCTTTACCCTTCTCAGCGTTCTCCATCGAAATATCGACCAGTATGGTCTCAATTCCAGCACGCGCCTGCTCATAGGCGATACCAGCGCCCATCAAGCCGGCGCCAATCACCGCCACCTTATTCAGCTCATACTTGTCAAAGCCCACCGGGCGGCTCGCACCCTTGCTCAGCGCCTGTGTCGACAGGAACAAAGAACGGATCATCGCCTTGGCTTCTGGGTTTTGCTGGGTGTTGATGAAGTAGCGCGTCTCAATCCGCAGCGCCGCATCAATCGGCACGATGGAGCCCTCATATATGCAAGACAGAATGTTCTTTTGCGCCGGATAATTGCCATACGTCTTCGACATCAGCATCGCATTCGCCATCGTCGCGACCTGGCCTGCGCCCGGGCTGCGGTGAACAACACCGCCGGGAATCTTGAAGCCTTTCTCGTCCCACGGCGCTTTCGCGTTCGGGTTGGCTTTGATCCACGCCTTACACGCATCCACCGTTTTGTCAGAGCTCGTCAATTCGTTGACCACGCCCATCGCCAGCGCCTTGTCGGCCTTGAAACTTTCGCCCTGCAAGATCAGTGGCAGCGCCGCCTGAACACCAATCAAACGCGGCAAACGCTGTGTTCCACCTGCGCCCGGCAACAGGCCGATCTTGGCCTCAGGCAACCCGAATTGCAGCTTCGGATTATCATTCGCCGCCACCCGGTAATGCCCGGCCAGCGCGACTTCCAGCCCGCCACCCAGCGCCAAACCATTTAGCGCGACCGCAATTGGCTTGCCGCAAGTCTCAAGCGCTCGCAGGGTTTTGTTCAGTGAGAACCCGCGATCAAATTGCGCCTTTTTCAATTCCGCCTCGGACATGTCTTTCGGAGACTTCCCACCCGCCTGCTCGCCCATCTCGCCAAGGTCCGCGCCAGCACAAAACCCACTCGCCTTGCCCGATGAAATCACAAGGCCTGTGATCTTGTCATTCTCAGCAACCTCTTTGGTGATTGCGATAATGTCAGCAATTGCTTTGCCGGTCAGCGTATTCATGCTGCGGCCGGGCACATCAAACACAGCGTGCGCGATGCCGTCTGCGTCGATGTCAAATCCAAAGGTTTCGAGGTTCATTGTGTGGACTCCTTAAGTGTCTTTTTTGTCTGTGTGAGTGTCGTCAGCGCGCCGGATTCACCGCGCGTTGCAATGTTTGCTAATTCTGCCGCATCAATGGCGGAGCGCAGGATCATGATTTTCTGCCACATCTTGCGCGACAGATTTGTTGTGAGTTCTTCGATTTCGTTGACCGCCTGAATGACCACAGGGTCTCTGAGGCCCTGCATATAGAGCGCGGCCAGTTTACCCGTCAGCGACAGCATCTCGGTACAATAATCCAAATACCGCATCAGTTCGTAGGGGGACAAATCTCGCTTGGGCGAAGATTTAGTTGCGCCGGCCTTCAACACACTGGTCGGGTCTTTGGTCAATTGATGCATATCGATTACGTGCGCAATTGACCGCAACTGGTGCAGGTTCTGCAGCGCCCGTTCGCGTTTAATACGGGTTTCCAAATTGAGCAAAAACCACGTGCCCGCGCCAACAAGGATCACCATATTGGCAATCGCCTCAACGCCTTCAAAGCTGTAAAGCTCATCAGTTGAAGCGGTTAGCAAACGCACCTTTTGCACCACGCCCCAGATGATCGCAGAGATACCAACCGCTAACACCAAGCCGACCAGCACGCGCAGACCTTTGCGGGGGCTGGACGCCTCATTCGCTCGCTCAACATGCGTTGAAGAAATATCCCTCAACTCAGCGCACACCTTTAGCAGGCCACGCGTCGGAAAACGCTCAGCCACCCGCGCGTGGAGCTTGTCCAACGTGCGGGTGATATAGTCAGGATTGAGTTCGCGATATGTCATGCCCGTCAGACGTGCGGCTTAAACTCGCTCAATAATCGTCGCGGTGCCCATGCCAGCGCCAACGCACAAGGTCACCAAAGCGGTTTCTTTGTCAGACCGCTCCAGCTCATCCACCATTGTGCCCAGCAACATACCGCCGGTTGCTCCCAGTGGATGCCCCATCGCAATCGCGCCGCCATTCACATTCATCTTCGAATGATCAATGTTCAGATTGTGCATCATCAGCAATACAACAGAGGCAAACGCTTCGTTCAGTTCATAAAGATCAATGTCATCAACAGACATGCCCGCCTTGCGCAGCGCTTTCTCGGTCACGGCCGTTGGCCCCGTCAGCATGATGCCCGGCTCAGAGCCAATCGACGCCATTTGTTTCACGCGTGCGCGTGGCTTCAGGCCAAGGCGCTCGCCCATTTCTTTTGACCCAAACAGAACCGCAGATGCGCCGTCCACGATGCCAGATGAATTGCCCGCATGATGAACGTGATTGATCGCTTCAAGTTCCGGATAACGCTGCTTGATGACTTCATCAAACCCCATCGCGCCCATGCCAGCAAAGCTTGGGTTCAGGCCGCCAAGGCTCTGCATCGTCGCATCCGGGCGCATGTGCTCATCATGGTCCAGCTGCGTGCCGCCCATTTGATCTTTGACGGGCACGATCGATTTCGCGAAGCGCCCCTCTTTCCAGGCCGTCGCGGCGCGCTTCTGGCTTTCCACCGCAAACGCATCCACGTCATCGCGCGAAAAGCCCCACTTGGTGGCGATCGTGTCTGCGCCAATGCCTTGCGGCGCGAAGTACGTTTTGATCGCCACCTGTGGATCGGTTGACCACGCCCCGCCTCCTGCGCCCATTGGCACCCGGCTCATGCTCTCAATCCCGCCGCCAATCGCCATGTCGGCCTCGCCGGTCATCACCTTCGCCGCCGCCATATTACAGGCCTCAAGGCCCGACGCACAAAAACGATCCACCTGAACACCTGCGGTGGTTTCCGCATAATCAGCGTTCAACACCGCGATGCGCGCGATGTCGCCGCCTTGCTCACCCACAGGCGAGACGCAGCCCAGCACAACATCATCGACATGCTCAGTCGGCAGATTGTTACGGTCTCGGATCGCGCGCAATGTTTGCGACGACAGTTCCAGCGCCGTGATTTCATGCAGGCTGCCAGATTTCTTGCCTTTGCCGCGGGGCGTGCGAACGGCGTCGTAAATATATGCTTCGGTCATGATAGTGCATCCTTCGGGTTAGTGTCGTTTACGTGTTTCGGGCGTTCAGTGTGCCGGCTTCCAATTCAGCAATGCGCGCCTTTAGGTTTCTGTTTTCTGCCTCAACGGCGTTTATTTTTGGGGCGATAATTTGCGTCAACTCATGCTCGCTATAACGCGGGAGAATGTATTTTGGACAATTCCAATCACGTGCCAGAATTTTTATCGTCACCAGCCGCTCAACGGGCCCCTCGCCCTCTAGGCTCAAAGTCTTTGCAAGCGCTGGCTCGTCAGCAGCATCTACCATACGCGCCTCGCCTTGCATCTTCAAACGCGCCCGGTTCGGATAATCCATGAAGAACAAGGAGACCCGCGATGAATGATCAAGATTGCCGCGCGTTATAAATTGGCGATTGCCCAGATAGTCTGCAAAGCCAATCGTGTCCGGGCCTAGAATTTTGATGAAGCCCTCTGGCCCGCCGCGGTGCTGAATGTAGGGCCACCCTTCTGCGTTCAAGGTCGCCATGTAAAAACTGGTGCGCGTGGTTAGGAAATTGGTTGTGCGAATATCCAGATCATCGCGAAAACGTGTCTCATAGATTTTTTCATACTTCTCATCCATGCCCACTTTCGCCTGATAGGCTTTCACGGCATCGGTAAACAGAAGAGCGGCGTAGTTTTCCAAAACGTCTAGCCGCGATTCCGCGGGAGTATTTGGACGAGCGCATCGAAACGGGTCATGTCTGTGTCCTCTGAACAGGATTCACCGTCAAACTGGCTGATGACCGCGCCGCCTCCTTGCCGCGCGCATCATACAATGTTGCCTCAGCAAAAATGATCGAGCGCCCGATATTGGCAAGCCTCGCTGCCACTTCAATCACACCCACCCGCACGGGCCGCAAAAAATGCGTATGCAAATCCACCGTCGCGGGCAGCGCGCGCGGCGCTACTTTCATCCCGGCCAAAAAGCCAATCGTGTCATCCAGCATCGCAGACAAGAACCCGCCCTGCACATAGCCAGCTGGATTGGCAAACTCAGGCTTGCCATCAAACCGCACACGCGTTGTCCAGTCTTTCATGTCCAGCGCCAGCGCCTCAAACCCCAGAGCCAGACTGCTCGGGCTAGGCGACGGAAAGACATCCGTAATGCGGTGAATATCGTCAGGCATCTACTCGCTCACAAACTCAAAAGCGGTTTCCAGAAAGTCCTTGAAGCTGCGCCCTTTGACAGTTGCGCCATAAAAGTCCTTGGAATCCTCGGTCGACGCCGCGCACGCCGTAACATACGCAGCATAGGCCCGTACCGCCGCATCAAAAGCGGCCTCAGATTCCATGGCTGCGCTCATAAAGTTCTCGCAATCAACATCTTCATAACTTCATTCGCGCCGCCATAGATGCGTTGCACCCGCGCATCGGCATACATTTGAGCGATCGGATATTCATCCATATAGCCCCAGCCGCCATGCAGCTGTAGGCACTCGTCAATAATCTTGCACTGCAGATCGGACACCCAATACTTCGACATGGAGGCCGTCGCCGCGTCGAGCTCATCTTTCAAAAGTAACTCGGTGCAGTGATCCATGAACACTTTCGCAACGGTCGCGTCGGTCTTGCATTCGGCCAGTTTGAACTGCGTGTTCTGGAAATCGAAAATTGTGCCGCCAAACGCTTTGCGGTCTTTTACATATTTGACCGTCTCATGGATCGCACGCTCAATCATGCCGATGCCTTGCAGGCCGATGATGTGGCGCTCTTGGGGCAACTTCGTCATCAACTGAATGAAGCCCTTGCCCTCTTCCTCGCCCAGCAAGGCAGAGGCCGGCACCTTCACATCATTGAAGAACAGTTCAGACGTATCGGCCGCCTTCTGGCCTACCTTCTCCAGATTGCGCCCGCGTTCAAAGCCTTCCACCTCATCGGTATCCACCAACATGATCGAAATGCCTTTGGCGCCAAGGCTTGGGTCAGTTTTCGCGCAGACCAAAACCAGATTGGCGAGCTGTCCATTCGAAATGAACGTCTTGGAGCCATTGATGATGTAGCCATTGCCGTCTTTCTTGGCCGTGGTCTTTATGTTTTGCAGGTCACTTCCCGCGCCCGGCTCCGTCATCGCAATCGCGGTGATCACCTCGCCATTGGCGCAGCGGGGCAGATATTTGCGTTTCTGCTCCTCGGTGCCGAACGCCGTCAGATAGGGGGCAATAATGGCATTGTGCAGGGAGACACCAAATCCGTCGATGCCCTTCCACTGTTGTTGCTCGATGATGATGGCTTCATGGCGAAAGTCTCCGCCGCTGCCGCCATATTCTTCTGGAATTGACGCGCCCAAAATGCCCAGTTCGCCCGCCTTAGTATAAATATCACGGTCGACGACCCCGGCCTTTCGCCAGCGCTCAACGTGCGGCGCGCATTCTTTTTCAAAAAACTGCCCAACGGCATCTGAAAACATATCCATTTCAGAATCGTCGCGCCACTTGGCCTTCGGAACACCTAACGGGCTCTCTAACATAAATCTCTCTCCGCTTAGGCGCTTAGAATTGGTCGGCCGGAAGCGCCATCATAGACGCTGCCCCGGTTTTTACTTTGGCAAGATGGGCCGCTGCGTCTGGCAACATGCGGTCGAGGAAATACTGACCAGTGGTCAGTTTTTCCGCATAGAATTGATCGCCGCTGTCTTTATGCTCGAGGGCAGCCTTTGCCATCTTGGCCCACATATAGGTGAGCGCCGTCAGGCCGAACAGGTGCAGATAATCATGGCTGGATGCGCCGGCATTGTTGAAATCAGACATACCGTTTTGCATCAGCCAGGTTGTGCCTTCCTGCAGCTGTGCTTTGGCCGTTGTGAGGCCTTCGATGAAGGGTTTCAATTCCTCATTGCCGGAATTCTCACCGATAAAATCATCTAGTTCGGCAAAGAAGCTAAACACAGCCCGTCCACCCTTGGACGCCAGCTTGCGCCCCACCAAATCTAGCGCCTGAACACCATTGGTGCCCTCATAAATCAGCGTAATGCGGCAATCTCGAACATATTGTTCCAGTCCCCATTCCTTGGTGAAGCCAGAACCACCATGGATCTGAACGCCCAGATTAGCGCTCTCAAAACCCTTATGGGTCAAATACGCTTTCACGACGGGCGTCATCAGGCCCATATAGTCGTCAGCCTTTTCGCGCAGCTTTTCGTCCTGAGACTTCTCATGCAGGTCACCATGCAGCGCTGTCCAATAGGTGAACGCTCGGCTGCCCTCGATAAAGGCTTTCTGGTCCATCAACATCCGGCGCACATCAGGATGCACGATAATCGCATCTGCTGCGGCTTCTGGCGATTTCGGCCCCGTCAGAGAGCGCCCCTGACGACGATCCTTGGCAAAATCAACGGCGTTCTGATAAGCGATCTCAGCCTGGCTCAAGCCCTGAAGGCCAACGCCTAAACGCGCCTCGTTCATCATAACGAACATGGTGCGCATGCCCTTATGCTCTTCGCCCACTAGCCAGCCAATCGACTCGTCGTGATTGATCACGCAGGTCGAATTGCCGTGAATACCCATTTTCTCTTCCAGGCCGCCGCACGAAACAGGATTGCGCTCTCCAAGAGAACCATCTTCATTGACCAGGAATTTCGGCACGACAAACAGCGACACGCCCTTAATGCCTTCTGGCGCGCCTTCAATTTTCGCCAGCACAAGATGGATAATGTTTTCGGTAAGATCTTGCTCACCGCCCGAAATCCAGATCTTCTGGCCAGTGATCTTATAGCTGCCATCGCCCTGTGGCACGGCTTTGGTTTTCATCAGACCAAGATCGGTCCCGCAATGCGGTTCGGTCAGATTCATCGTTCCGGCCCACTCGCCAGACGCCATCTTGGGTCCATACATCGCCTTTTGAGCGTCGCTACCGCCTTCCATTAAGGCTTGGTATGCGCCATGCGTCAGACCGGGGTACATGCCAAACGCCATATTTGAAGACGACACCATCTCATTCCAAGCGGTGTTCAGCACATGCGGCAGGCCTTGCCCGCCCATCTCTGGATCGGCTGACAAAAGCGGCCAACCACCCTCCACCAACTGCTTATACGCCTCCGGAAACCCATCGGGCGTCTTCACGCTGGCATCGGCGTTGCGGACGCAACCTTGGGTGTCCCCCACCATATTCAATGGAAACAAGACTTCCTTGGCAAACTTGCCACCTTCCTCAAGGATCGCATCGATCAGGTCTGGCGTTGCGTCAGAAAAGCCCGGTAGATTGGAATAATTCTGGAGCTGCAACACGTCATGAAACAAAAATTTCATATCGCGAATAGGCGCATCATAACGTGGCATATAAGTGTCCCGCTTGTTTTATAGTCTAATGCAATGAGCGATCAGGCATGCACAGATCGCCGCGTTCATGTTCCCCAAGATTGCCCTACGCCGTCAGGCGCTACGCATCGTCCAACTGGCGACGTGCGACCGCTTCATAGGCTTCAAGCTCTTCCTTACCAGCGCCGGAGGGGCCAGTTTTGGCGAGTTGCCCGTTCAGCCACTCGATCCCTTTTTGCAACTCAATCAGCGCCGTATCAATATCTTCGCGCTGCGTTTCTAGCTCGATCACTTGCTTTTTGTACTTCTCAAGCGACATCCGCATCTGCGCGCGCTGGTCATCATCTAGGCCGTAAAGGTCCAAAATCTCACGAATATCCGCCAATGGAATGCCCAGGCGCTTCAATCGCACGATAATGGTCAGACGCGCTCGATCCCTATTTGAGTAAACACGGGTCATGCCATCGCGCGCGGGATGCAGCATGTCCTTATCTTCATAGAACCGGAGGGCGCGGGGCGTAACCCCATACTCTCTGGCCAGTTCTGAAATTGTGTAAGTCCGGGAATCGGCGGCGGAAATTTGGTGTGATGAGTCAGGCATAAACGTTTTATGCCCTCAGTTGACGCTCACGTCAACGTCAAGTCCCTGCTCGGCGAAAAAACAACACCACGACAACCACAGATTACCAAATTCAACAATTCTGTTTACCCTTAACCTCGTTTTAAGACGAAACCTGCCAAATGCTCCTCGATAGTAAACAGAATGATGGCTCAGATTAACGCTGCGGCCTAGAATAATGGGAGAGGCAGATATGAGCCAAACAGGGCCATGGAGCGTCAAAGGAATTGATCAACGTGCAAGAGAAGCTGCGCGTGAAGCCGCCGGCGCAGAGGGCATGACCCTTGGCGAATATCTCAACAAAATCCTGCTTACGCCGGATGACACGCAACCGAACGAAGTTATTGCCCCGTTATCACCAAAAGCGGCGCCAGCTTCTGCCGCGGTGGCAACCAGCGCGCTCGATAATATTACGCGCCGCATTGAAGCCACCGAAGCGCGCTCGACCCTGGCCATCACCGGCATGGATCAAACGGTCCTCGGTCTTGTCGCCCGTTTGGAGAATGCTGAACAAGGCTCCGCTTCGATTGCTGGCCATGTTGAGGGGTTAATCGATGAGCTGAAAAGCACGCATGAAACCCTGCAAGACAAGGTGACGAACCTTGAGGCAGATGATTCAACAGAAAAAAATCTCGAAGCCCTGAAATCTGTTGAAAATGCACTCGGCAAACTCGCCTCTCATGTCTACGAAGAAAATGAGATGGCGCAGAACGAAACGCAAGCCATTAAAGGCCGTGTAGAGGCTGGCTTTTCAGACGTGACAGAACGCGTCGAGACAATGGAAACCCGTGTCGAACAAACTTTGTCGTCTGCTGCCGCTCGCGTAGAGCGCGCGGTTGAGCAAGCAGAATTGCGCGCCGAAGGCACTGCCCGTCACCTGTCTGACCGGATCACATCGATTGAAACCAATGTTGCCGAACGACTTCAAGGCGTCGGTGACTCCAATGCCCGTCTCGATTCTGTTGAAGCAGACGTTTCCGGCGCATTGGATTCCATGGAAGGCACTTTGCTACGAATTCAAGAGCGCTTGAACCGCGCCGAGACAACCACGGACACAGCGTTAAAGAGCCTCGAATCCACATTCGAACACCTCGATGAGAAGATCGAAGCGGTTGCCAACGCAGCAGACCCGGAGTTGGCTGAACGCCTGCGCGCAGAATTCGAAGCGCGCTTCGAAGACCTCAGCACCTCAGTGCGCGATACCGTTGCCAATGCTCGCACCGAACTGGCGGACGAAATCACCAAAGCGGCTGAGACCAGTGCCGACAGCGAAGTCGTACTCGGTCTACAGGACGAGATGGACGCGCTAAAAGCACGCCTTGAAGCCGCAGAGCAGTCCCAGAATGATGGCGATCCACAAATCGTATCTGAAATCAAGCTGGAGCTTGCAGACGTTCAAACGCGCTTGGAACAGAGCGAAACCCAACAGACAGTCGCCATCGACGCCATCAACGATCAGGTCGAGCAAATTTCGTCCGGCTTGATGGCAGACGTTCAGACTCGTCTGGAAGAGAGCGAATCCAAACAAACAGCTGCCATCGAAGCGATGGGCGATCAGGTTGAACAAATTTCAAACAGCTTCGAAGATCGCTTCATGGAAATTGCTGCGCGCGATGACTCAGCTGCCACAGAGGCTATTCGCAGTGAAATTGATCGCCTAAGTGAAAATGTCGGAGAGAAGATTGAAGGCCTGGCCGATCAGGTCGACGCCCGCATCAATGACAGCGAACAGCGCAGCGCCGACGCGATCGTGCAAATCGGTGACCAGGTCGCCGCCGTCTCCACGCGCATGCAAACGCGCCAGGAAGAAGGCCTGCGCCTGCTTCACAAAGAGTTGGACGAGACCCGCAAACGGTCAGACGCGCGCCTCTCTGACGCGCTTTCGAATGTGTCAGAGCGCCTGGAGCTCATCCAAACACAATCTAGCGCCAGCCTCTCTCCGGTTCAGAAGGCCATTGCGTCCCTCGCGACACGCCTGGAAAGCGTTGAGGAGTTTAACGCGCCGCCGTTTGCAGACGACACGGTGAACGCGGCTTTACCGGATTTTCCGGAACACCCCGACACCCCGCCACTTTTTGATCCAGCGACTCTGGCAAATCTGGCCGGGGAAGACGATTTTTCGTCTGACGCGGTCTCTTTTGAACCAACTTTCGATGAAATCGATGACGCAGTCGATGACGCCGTATCGGGCGAAGGGTCAGCCCAATTCTCAGAGGCAATGCTGGCCGGCATCATGGACGAGCCTAACTCTGCGCCAAAATTCGAACCAACAACGAACGCTCAGGCCGACGAGGCCGAATTTGAAGCCGGGATCGACGGCTGGGAGGTCGGAGAAAAATCAGAGAACCCCTACGCTGATGATTTCGAAGCCATCGCTGCGGCGGCTGCAACAATAAACTTGGAGGCATCCGAGGATACCCACGAATACGTCGCCGAAGTTCCAGGCGACATTGTGGGCGAAGACATGATGGACTCGCTCTCTGAACTCGAAGCGATCGATCATGGTGCATCCGAAACGCGCGAATCCGACATCTTCGACGAAGAGCCTGCCGAGCATCTGGCCGCGCCTCTCGAAGACACATTCGACGACATTGACGGTTCTGTTTCAGATACGCCCGAAGAAATGGACGCCGAAACGTCAGACTATATTGCAAGAGCGCGCCGCGCGGCGATAGCCGCCGCCAGCACAGGCTCAGGCAGTTCGAAATCGACAAAACCCAGTAAAAAAAAGAGAAAGGGCGGTGGCAATGGCGGCGGTAAATCAACCTCCGGCGGCAGTAAAAAAGTTCCACTCCTAGCGGCAGCATCGGTGATCGCAATCGGCGGTGCGGCGGTCGGCCTGCACGTTCTGCGTGGCAAGCAAGCTGCGCCTGTTCAGTCGGTGGCCATTGATACCTATCAAGACCCAGGCACGGCAACGACGCCTGCCGCAGGCGCTGGCATAGAGACGGCGTCCACCGCAGCACTTGCCGACACCGATCCGGCCTCCGATACAACACCCGCAATCGACGCTGCGCCAGAGGATCTGTTTGACTCAGGAACAACGGATACAGCCACAGCGACCACTAAGACCGAAGCGCCCCAAACCGCTGCGGTTTCTTTCCCCGCCATCCCGGCCCCGGTTTCAGTTGAGAGCGCGGCCAATAGCGGCAATCGCATCGCGCAATATCAACTGGGTCAAGCGAACATTGAGGCCGGCGGCCTGCAAGAGGGCGCAAATCTTATTCGCAAGTCCGCCAATAAGGATCTGCCGATCGCACAGTACCGGCTCGCCAAACTGCATGAAAAAGGCATTGGCGTCGCCAAAGACCTAAAACTCGCCCGCAAGTGGACAGAAAAATCAGCGCGCGGCGGAAATATCAAAGCGATGCACGATCTCGCGGTCTTTATGGCCGAGGGTGAAGGCGGTGAGCAGACTTATGCCGGCGCCGTCGAATGGTTCCGAAAGGCCGCTGAATTCGACATCGTCGACAGTCAGTATAACCTTGGCGTGCTATACGAACAGGGTCTCGGCATCAGCCCGAACCCGCAAGAGGCGCTATTCTGGTTCCAGATTGCCGCCAAGAATGGTGACACAGGCGCGCCTGCCAAAATCCGTGAACTCAAGGCGCGCGTCTCCTCGGCCGACGCGAGCAAGATCCTGACCCGCTCGTCAGCCTGGCAACCCGGGCGCACAAACCCAATCGCCAATGGCCGATTTGGCGCTCAGTCTTGGAACACCGGGAATCCGCTACAGGCCAAAGCCGTACAAACGGCGCTGAACGCGATTGGATACTCCGTCGGCGAACCTGACGGCGTTATCGGCGTCGAGAGCGCAAATGCGATCCGCAATTATCAGACGAAGAATGGCTTAAACGTCACGGGTAAGGTTGATGCAGCCTTGATCGAAAGTCTGAACGCGAAAGCAAATGGCGGCGCGCAAGGCTAAGCCCGCCCACGCCAACACCCTTCTATTGAATGAGCGATCGGCCCTAAGCTGTTCGCTCATTCTTCGTTTTTGAGCGGAACTCCATAAAGTTCCAGCCGATGGTCTACCAGCTTGAAGCCCAACTTCTCCGCAATCTGTTCTTGCAGACGCTCAATCTCTTCAGAGTGAAACTCAACGACACGGCCTGTCTTCACATCAATCAGATGATCATGGTGCTCATCAGGCACTTCTTCGTAGCGCGCGCGCCCATCTCGAAAATCATGCGCCTGAATAATACCTGCATCTTCAAACAGTTTCACAGTGCGATAAACGGTTGCCAGCGAGATTGAGGAATCCAAAGAATTGGCGCGGCGGTGCAATTCTTCGGCGTCCGGGTGATCGTCGGCCACTGACAGAACACGCGCAATAATGCGCCGCGGCTCCGTCATCCGAAGGCCTTTTTCAGCGCAGAGTTTCTCTAGTCTATCCATGCGCTCTTTCATGCCCGCCGCTGCGACCATTGTCTAGCATCTACAGGCCCAATCGCCGCGACATCAAGATTGCGTCCACAGGCTTGTTCCGTCCACTCGTATAGTATCCGGCGCGCCGACCATCTTCGGCAAATCCCGCCTTCTGATACAGCTGGATCGCGGGCAAATTGTCTTCGGCAACGTCCAATGTCCAACGCGACACACCGCGCTCTCCCAGCCGAGTTTCAAGCGCCTTGACCAACGACGCCGCAATACCACCGCGCAACCTGGAGACATCTGTCACAATCGTCAGGAGGTCAGATTCATCCGCAACGCTGCGGGTCAGCGCAAATCCGCACAGGGTACCGGCCTGCTGCATGCCAAGCGCCAAAACCCCTGGCTCTTTCAGCAAATCTCGAAACGCCGCAGCGCTCCAGGCCTCCGGAAATCCCGCTGCGTGCAGCCGAGCCATCGCGCCGGCGTCATCCGGCCGCAACACGATCAAGGCGCGCTTTGGCGCCGTTTCACGCGGCTTGGGAAGCGCCGCATCGGGCGCTCTGGCATAGACGGGAGACGGTGGATGCGACGCCGGGGTCACACTTTGCGCCTTTCGCCCCGCAATTATCGCCGACGGCACCAAGTCTTGCATGGCTTTGGCCCCCAATTCAGGGAGCAGACCGGCGTGTCCGCTGACGAACACAGACCCAGAAAAATCTGCCAAGCGTTGCAATGTCTCTTCGCGACTTAGTTCACGCGGCGTGTCTGTCCCATATCCCGCCGACAAGTCCTGTACCCACCACGTCTGGTCCGGCGGGCGCTTCTGCGCCTGAAGCCCGCCAAACACGGGCCCGATCACCTCTGGCGAAACCGCGGACTCAATACTCGTCAGCCCGACACAAGGCACATCCAAAACAAGCGCCAATCCGCGCATGTAAGACACGCCAATGCGTATGCCGGTAAAACTGCCGGGCCCTGTCACCACGGCCAATCGGTCCAGATCCCCCAGCGCCAGGCCTGCTTCAGCCAACAGACCTCTGACAAAGCCCGCCAGCGCAGCGTCTTGCCCGCGCTGCATCGGCGCGCGCTGCTCTGCAAGGCAAGTATCGCCGTCCAACACCGCGCCTTCTAGGGCGGAGAACGCTGTGTTGAGGGATAAAGTCAGCATGAAATAGGCAATGCCACTGACCGCTCTCGCGGTTTACAGCAATCGGCACGCCTCATCGAAATCCAGACGTGGGCTGCGCTCAAACACGCTTTTGGGATCGCCATGGCCAATATTACAGATGAAATTGGCTTTCCAATGCTTCATCTCACCATCATCGTTTTCAAAGAATTCAGCGTTCACAGCGTCTATATCAAATCCAGACATGGGGCCGCAATCCAGCCCCAGAGACCGCGCCGCCAACATCAAATACGCCCCCTGAAGTGTACCGTTGCGTTCAGCTGTCTCTTGGCGATTGTTGTCAAACCAGTCCTTGGCGCCCGGATTGTGAGGGAACAATTTCGGAATCTTCTCTTGAAACTCCATATCGTGTGCGATGATAACGCTCCACGGCGATGAACGCGACTTATCCCGATTGCCTTCGCTCAACAACGGGATCAGCCGCTCTTTGCCTGCCTCGGAAGAGATAAAGACAAACCGGGCCGGGCTACAATTTGCGCTGGTGGGGCCCATCTTTGCCAAATCATATACCGCGCGCATCAAAATCTCGGGCACGCTATCGCGCTTAAACGCATTGGGTGTGCGGGCATCTCTGAAAATCACGTCCAAAGCGCGATCGTTGACGGGAGAAGTCATTTAAACAATCCTTTTGTGGTCCCTAGAGAGACAGGTTTACAACACGGCCTCTACCGCCGTCACCTCCGGCACATATGTCTTAAGCATATTTTCGATGCCCTGCTTCAGCGTCATCGTCGAAGAGGGGCATCCGGCGCAAGCGCCCCGCATAGACAGTTTCACAATACCCGTCTCAGGTTCAAAATTATGGAACACGATATCTCCGCCATCTTGGGCAACCGCTGGGCGCACGCGTGTTTCGATCAACTCTTTGATCTCCTCGACAATCTCGGCGTGTTCACCCTCATAAACGGTCTCGTCAGCGTCCGTGCTCTGGCTGATCGCTGCGTCATCCACCACCGGCAGTCCCGCCATGAAATGGTCCATAATCGCAGCCAGCACCATTGGCTTTACATGCCGCCAGTCCCGGTCTTCAGCTTTTGAAATCGACACGAAGTCATTGCCTAAAAACACACGCGACACACCGTCGACCTGAAACAAGGCACGCGCCAGCAAACTTACGCGCGCGCTTTCGACATCTGGGAAATCGAACGGACCGCTGGCTCCAGCAACAGGCTGCCCCGGCAAAAACTTCACCGTATCAGGGTTGGGAGTTGGTTCAGTCTGGATAAACATGGGCTAGCGCGCCTTTCAAACGGTTCAAGCGTTGAAATGGCGCGAAAGACAGCAGAATTCAAGAACCACAGCGTATTAAGGCGCGGGCGCGCTGGTTTGCTCAACCAGCGCAAAATTATGCAGCCCGTTCTCTGGCATCGCTTCCAAGGCGGCAACCATTGCCAATGAGGCATCACGCGCCTCGGCCATGTGGTAGGCCATGCCAGCCAGATGATTGGTCAATAATGCGCCATCGCCGCGCTGATTAGAAACAATAAGCGGTTTCTGCTGACTGGCGTGAAGCCAAGCCTGTTCAGCGCGCACCATGGCGGCGGTTACATCTGCGTATTTTTCCAGATTAGGTTCATTCGCCATCGCGGCGACAAGCATTTCGTGTGCAACGTGCGCGCGGGCTTTGCTCGCATAAAATGTACGAATGTCCATCTTGCTTGCCGGCCACCCGGTTGTTTCCTGATTGATCTGTTCGGACAAATCATTGCGGCTGGTTTCGGCCCATTTCGCAAACATTTCGGTTTCAGCGATCAGCGCCAGCCGCGTGTCGCTTACCCGTGCGAGGCCACGAGATACCCGACCATCATACCTATTCAAAGCTTTGGCCGCTGCCGTCAAACGCGGTCGCATGTCTTCATTGGGAAGCGTGCGCAGCAGACGAGAGGCCGCCAGCAAATCCGCGTCAGGCTCATCATTCGTCGTACTCAGCGTTGCCAAAAGGCGGGTGTGGTCTGCCAATGCGTTCACGGTGGCCTCTTGCCAGGCAGGCATCGCCGTTAGCCGTGCTTGCGGATGCCAATTGGCAACATCTCCAGCCCAGCCGCCGCCTTCCAGTTCGCGGGCAATCTTAGTGATCGCAACGCCTACATGTGGGGCAGACCAATCTTGGGAGCTTAAAGAAATCGAACTGTCATCAATTTGATGCGAAACCAGCGTCGCGACCGGATAGGCCGCCACGGCGCCAACAACGACACCAAGTTTCAGGAGGGTTTTGATGCGCCGCCACCAGCGCGACGTAAACAACATCAACGCGCTCGGCTCGGCATAATCTAAAGCAACAAGATGTTCTGTGCCCAAAACTGACACAGCTGAATCTTCTTCAATGTAAGCGGCTGGCAAGCTACTCTCGAACGCCATTACTCTAATCCTGTTGCAGCCATCGCAATATGCAGCGGTTCCCAAAAAAATAACAGGGGGTAAACTGTTAAATCTCCGATATAGATGACGTCTCCCTGCAATTGCGCGGCCACACGCGATAAGGTTTTACGAGCAACGCCTGCGCGCACGCCACGTTTCGGCTGTTAATCGCCGGGGCCAACCACGTCCATTTTAGCAACAATGAACTGGTCCTTGCCCTGACCATCATCGAATTGAAGCACGACATCAATCTCGTCGCCAATATCCAATCCCGGTTTCAGGCCGAATAACATCAAATGATCGCCGCCGCGCTTCAAAACCAACGGCGTCTCGCTATCCAGACCGAACTCAGACACTTGCCGCATCTGCATACGCCCGTCTTCGATGCCCATCGTGTGAAACTCAACCCGGTCGGCTGCGTCGGTTTCCGCGCCTACTAAGGTCTGCGCACCATTTGTCACCGTTACGCTCATGCCGCCGCCGGTCATGTCACGTCCCGCGAACGGCTTCACGATAAAGCCATCCGATACCTCGATAATCACAGCGTCATCGGGAACAGAGCCGCCACATGCGCCCAACATCACCAGTCCTGCAATTGCTGCGATTATCTGTCTCATCGATAGCCTCCCATATTATCTACTTAGATCACCAAGGCTTACGCATATTTGATCAAACGGCAAACATTCGGTGATGGCGTTTCAGATCTCAAACCTGCCAAAACCCAACCAAACGGCGCACCTCGTCCATCACCGGTGCGGCAATCGCACGCGCCCGATCGGCCCCATTCGCCAACGCACGATCGATTTCAGCCGGATCTGCCAGATACTCACGATACCGCTGCGTGATTGGCGCCAAATGCTCTACCGTCACATCTGCGAGGGCCGGTTTGAACGCGCCAAAACCCTGCCCTTCAAACTGGGTCAATACATTCTGGCGGCTCATACCTGCCAACGCCGCATAAATCCCGACCAAATTGTCGACTTCAGGGCGCCCCTCCAATGCCTCCTCATTGCCGGGGATTGGGTCCTGATCAGTGCGCGCCTTTTTGATTTTCTTCACAATCGCATCGGCGTCATCGATCAAATTGATCCGGCTCAGTTCAGACGGGTCAGACTTCGACATCTTCTTAGTGCCATCCTTCAACGACATGATGCGCGCGCCGGGCCCTTTGATCATCGGCTCGGGCAATGGGAAAAACCCCGGCGCGTCATATTCACGATTGAAGCGATCGGCAATGTCACGGCTTAGTTCCAAATGCTGCTTCTGGTCCTCGCCCACCGGCACATGCGTTGCCTTATAGGCCAGAATGTCCGCGGCTTGCAGAACGGGATATGTGAACAGGCCGACGGACGCGCGTTCAGAGTTTTTACCCGCCTTGTCTTTGAACTGCGTCATCCGCTCCACCCAGCCGAGGCGCGCTACGCAATTAAAAATCCATGCGAGTTCTGCATGCGCTAACACGCTCGATTGGGCAAAAATGATCGACTTTGCCGGGTCCACGCCGCTCGCCATATAGGCTGCCGCAATCTGGCGCGTCTGATCCACCAGCGCGCCCTTTTCCATCGGCATGGTGATCGCGTGCAAATCCACAACGCAGTAAATGCACTCGAGCCCTTCATCCTGAAGCGCGACGAACTTCTTCAGCGCGCCGAGATAATTGCCCAAGTGCAGATTGCCCGTGGGCTGCATGCCAGAGAAAATGCGCTGTGGGCCGCTATAACTTTGAGTATCGGTCATGGCGGCGGTTTAGCGCCTCTGAGCGCGCACGCAAGCCTTGCCTTATGAGCGACGCATCGCCCCGCGCACATCGCTCAGCCGCACAGCCCCAGTTATTAGCGCCGAAACCGCATACACAATCATCCCAACGCCAATGAACATCATTGCCGTCAGCAGCTTTCTATCCAGAGCAATCTCACGCACCGTTTCAATGTTCATCTGCATCACAATTAGCGCGGCGGTCATCATCGCGGTCGCGATCAATGCCCGCACCATGCGCGATAGCAATAACGGCCCCGGCACATACCAGCGCCGAGCGATCAACGTCGCGCCCAGCAGCAACGCATTGGTCCACGCCGCGAAACTGGTCGCGACGGCAAGCCCCGGAAACCCAAACTCGCCGCGAGACCTGAGCCAAAAGAACAGGCTCGCCCCCACCGCAATGTTCACAAAAACAGATACCAATGCATATCGCATCGGCGTCTTCATATCCTCGCGCGCAAAATAGGCTGGCGCCAAAACTTTAATCAACACAAAGGCCGGTACGCCCCACGCATAATGGGTCAGCGCTCTGGCGGCATTCCCAGCATCCTCGGTGGTAAACGCGCCGCGCGTGAAGATCCCTTCCAGCAAAAGCGCCGGAATGGTGATCAAAGCCGCCGCCGCAGGCAAGGTCAGCGCCAAGGCCAGCCCGATCCCCTCATCCATGGTTCGCCGACCGCCGGACCCATCCTCAGCCCTCGCCGCCCGCGCCAATCGCGGCAGGATCGCCACGCCGACCGCCACCCCCACCAATCCCAACGGCAATTGGTAAAGCCGGTCGGCATAATACAGCCACGTCTTTGCGCTCACTTCATAACTCGACAGCGCCTGGCTCACGATAATATTAATTTGGGTGCCGCTGGCTGCGATCGTCCCCGGTACAGCCAGCGCCATCACCCGCTTCACATTTGGCGTTAGTCGCGGCAATCCGATCAGGCTTAGGCGCACTTTCTGGCGGTTGACGCCCCACCAAAGTAGCGCGGCCTGCAAGATACCGGCGATGAAGGTCGCAACTGCGGCGGCCTTCGCCGTGACCACTGGGTCAAAACTCACAAACGCTGACCCGATGAGACAAATGTTCAGCAGGGTCGGCGCGCCTGCCGAAAGAATAAAACGCTGCGCCGAATTCAGCACGCCAGAAAATAGCGCGGCCAAAGATATAAATGTCAAATACGGCATCGTAATCCGCGTCAGCAAGATCGCCAGATTAAAGTTCTCTGGGTCGCCAGACTGTCCGCCATGGATCACCAGCATCACCCACGGCATGGCCACTTGCGCCAAAATCGTGAACGCTGCCGTGAAGGCGAACAACACTTTCAACGCCTCACTCGCCAGCGCGGCGGCCGCCTCAGGTCCTTCGCCCTCCAGCGTGCGCGCATAGGACGGCACAAACGCTGATGCGAACGCCCCTTCAGCAAATATACGCCGGAACAAGTTCGGGAACATCAGCGCGGTTGCCCATGCATCGCCAATCGGGCCTGCGCCAATGCGCGCGGCCAGCAAAATGTCGCGCGCAAAGCCCAGCACCCGGCTGACCAAAGTCAGCGATGCCTGAACAAGAGTGTTGCGCGCTACGCTCATCTAAAAGCCTTTCAGGCAATTTCTAGAAACTGTCTACGGCTCTTGAGCGTTTCAGTTTTCGCGCAGGTGTTTCCGGCGCGCCCGGATCTTCGCGTCCCAATACGGCCAGAAGGCGGTCTCTCAAGGCCTCTTTCTGGGCATTTGTACGCAGCTTAGCCCCGCGCTGGGTTGAGATGTAAAACGCATCAAACACCCGCTCCCCATAGCTGCCGACATGCGCTGAATGGATCGACAGTTTCTGCTCGGCCAACGCTGAGGCCACATCATGCAACAGCGCCATGCGGTCCCGGCCAGCAATGTCCACGACCGTGTAGTCCGCCGATAGATCATTCGAAATTTGCACTGACGGCGCGACCAAAAATGCCGCCTCGCGCCTGCCGCTCCGCGTTTTCATCTCCTCCATCGCATGATCACCGGTCAGCACACTCAAGACCGACGCTTCCAGCTTCTCCAAACGCGCCACATCACCATCACCAAACGGGCCGCCCCGCGCATCCTGCAGCATGAACACATCCACGATCTGCCCGCTGCGATTGGTAAAGACCTGCGCTGAGACAATGTTTGCACCTAGGTAAGCCAACGTCCCCGCCAGATCTGCGAATAGGCCCGGTCGGTCGTCACCAGAAACAAGCAGCGCCACGGCGCCGCCATCCTTGCTCAGCTTAGCCCGCGCGACGTTTCCCGGCTTCATCAACATTTGCGCCTGCCAGGCCTGATCCTCCCGATCAAAGCCCGTCCAATATGCCGTTTCCATTTCCAGCAACAATGCCGGTATCTCCCCCAGCTCATCGACAATATCGCGCCGCCGCTTCTCAGCGCGCGCCTCCAGCCCTGCCAGCACAGCGCCTTCATCGGTACGTCCGCCGCGCAGCGCCGCCGCCGTATTATGATAAAGATCGGCCAACAATTGCCCCTTCCAAGCGTTCCAAACACCCGGGCCAACCGCCTTGATATCGGCCACCGTCAGCAAATAGAGCAGCCGCAACCGCTCCAATGAGCCAACCAGTTCGGCAAAATTCGCCACGGTCCGCGGATCAGAAATATCGCGCTTCTGGGCCGTCTCACTCATCTCAAGATGGTGCCCCACCAGCCACGCCACCAATTCTGTTTCTGGCTTGGGAAGCCCCAATCGCTTACACGCCTTTGTCGCGGTCTTATGGCCTTCAATTTGTTGATCACCTTTGCCCTTGCCGGTGTCATGCAACAGCATTGCTAAATACAACGCCCGGCGATTTTCCAATAGCGGAAACAATTCTCCGGCCAGTGCCACCGGCTCGCCGCGCCCATGCTCCATGTCCGCAATCGCTTCGACCGCTCGCAGGGTGTGCTCATCCACCGTGTAATGGTGATACATATTGAATTGGGTCTGCGCGACGATCCCGCCAAACTCAGGCAAGGCGCGACCTAAAATCCCCGCTTCATTCATCCGGCGTAGCACCAAACCCGGATTCTCGCCCAGCAAGATTGCATCCAGCAGAAGCGTCTGGCTTTCAGCCATATTTCTAACTGCAGGGCGAAACGCTTTCAGATTGCGCGTGACCGCCGCCACGGCGTCCGGGTGCACATCGCGTCCCTCTCGCCGGGCGATCAGAAACAAGCGCAGCATGTTCAACGGATCATCCTCGATCACCGCATCGTTTTTTACGCCAATGCGGCCTCCATCGATCACAAAGCCATCATCCTCCAACCAGCGCACACCGCGCCGCCGCAAAAAGCGCATCAACCCTTCAGGCTTTTTCTTCTGTTCCGCCTCCAGTTTCGCGGCCAAAATGCGTGTCAGCCCGCCCACATCTTTCGCCATCAGGAAATAGCGTTTCATAAACCGCTCAACCCCCAACTGATCGCCGCGGTCCTGATAGTTCATACGTTGCGCAATCTCTGGCTGCAGATCAAAGCTCAATCGCTCCTCTGGCCTTCCTGTCACATAATGAAGGTGGCATCGCACCGTCCATAAAAACTGGGCGGCCCGCACAAACACGGCCCGCTCGTGAGACGTAAACACATCCTCGCGCATTGTTTCTTCCAGCGTATCCCCGCCGTGAATATGCTTTGAGATCCAATACAAAGTCTGCAGATCGCGTAAGCCGCCTTTGCCCTCTTTTACATTCGGCTCCACCACATAGCGCGCATCGCCCTGGCGGGTATGGCGTGCGTCTCGCTCTGCCAGCTTGTCATCGATAAACTGCGCGTCCTGGCCCTTGACGACCTCCTTGTGAAACAGCGTCTGCATGTCCTCTGCAAGCGCTTCATCCCCGCATAAAAATCGCGCATCCATCATAGATGTTTTAACCGTCACATCGTCTTTCGCCTGGCGCACACATTCCTGCGGAGACCGGAAGGCATTTCCCACCTTCAACTTCATGTCCCATAGCGCGTAGAGCAAAAACTCAATCACTCGCTCGACATAGGCGCTCGATGCCTTGTCGCCCAAAAACAACAAATCAATGTCAGACGACGGCGCCATCACAGAGCGCCCATATCCGCCCGTCGCCATGATCGCGAGGCGCGGCGCTTTACCCGGCCCATCAAAGCGCACCATGTGTTCGGTCGTGAAATGAAACAGCGCGCGGATCACCTCATCATGTACAGCGGCAATCAATCGCGCAGTGTCGAGGCCATCTGCGCCCTGCTGCAATCGCTCTTGCGCAATCAGCCGCCCGCGAAATAACGCAGAGTGCAGAAAATCCAGCGCCGCCGCCCGAGCGGTCGCTGGGTCACCCAGACTGTCTAAGGCCGCAGCGTCCAGTTTTACCCCAAGCGCGCGCCCATCAATAATATCATCAATGCGCCAAGCCCTTGGCCGGCGCTTAGAAGGGCTGCGGGTTTCAACAAGTGTTGGTTCGGGTTCGCTGCTCATCATTCAGCAATACAACACCCTGCAGCGGGCGGCTATGGGGTTATGGGGCTATGCGATGCACGCACCGAGACTTTGCGGCGCGATACGTGAGCAAATCAGACTCTATCTTTGACTTGCGACATCGACCCAAACGTCACGGATTTGTTGCGTCCGGTACTTTTTGCTCTGTAAAGCGCCTCATCGGAGCGCCGGGACAGCGTGTCCAAATCCGTTGCGTCTTCAGGATAAGCAGCGATTCCAGCCGATATATTGATCTCCGGCAACGTCTGCCCCTGATAAACGACTGAAATATCAGCCACCATCTTACGCAGAGAATCTGCCAGCGCGGTCGCATCTTCCGGAGAGGCATCAGGACAAATAATCGAAAACTCCTCACCTCCAATTCGGCAAGCCGTATCCACATTGCGAACGCATGTTTTCAACACCTCGCCCACTTGGCGCAAAACAATATCGCCGGCATCATGACCATGATGGTCATTGAACCGCTTGAAGTGGTCGATATCGATAGAGATGAGAGAGACCGTTTCGCCGCGATCATCCGCCCGGGATCTCGCTTTGCGCATCGTTTCATTAAAATATCGACGGTTCCAAAGTTCAGTCAACGGGTCCTTGATCGAACGGTCTTGAAGCTCTAGGCGCAGGCGAACATTTGCGATTGTCAGGCTAATCTGTTCTGCCAGCATTAGGGCAAGTTCCCAATATTCAGCCAGCGGGATGGCGCAGTCTTCATCAGAAGAATTGCGCGTCGCCTCAGCCTCAAACCACATCATCCCAATGGTTTCGCCATGCCCGACAAGCGGAAGGCAGAATGATCCGGTCGTATCATGTGTCTTGTGCGCACAAGGGAATTCAATTTCTTCGCGTCCAAAATGATAACTGCGTCCGCGCCGAAGCGCCCAGCAATCATCCGGCTCAATGTATGAGGGCGAACGCTTATCGCCCCATTCCACTGCAACATCCAACACGTCGCGCGAATTGGAATAGATATAAAGCGCGCCGTTGATGTTTGGGATCAATTTGGGAACACACGTTCCAACAATTGAATACAGATCTTCTAGCGTACGTGCCGAGTAGAGCCATTCCGTCGTCTTTGCGAGATTCTTGCGCTCCGTTTTGCGCGCTTGATCTCGTGTCGCGACCCGCTCTCGTTCTTCTTCAAGCGCTTTTCGCTCAGAGATGTCGCGGTCGACAAGCATGAACTGGGTCAGCTTGCCATTGTCGTCGAAGATTGGGGTTATGTTTAGCTCAATCCAGTAAGCATGCCCCTTTTTGTGGTAGCGTAAAAATTCGGCTCGAAAAGGCTCGCCCCGCTGCGTCGCCCGAAATAATGCTTTCATTGCGACGTCATTTGATTCCGGCCCCTTGATGACACTATTCATCTCAAGACCCGCCAAATCTTTCAGCTCGTAACCGCACTGCAATTCAAACGCGCGGTTTACCCATTCGACCTGGCCCTTTGCGTCAAGAATAACCACCGCATCGCTGCCGTATTTTGCAATCAAGCCGACATAGTAGTCAGCCCCCTTGCCTCGCACCATGCTGGCGACTTTTAGATCGATTGTCGTAGAAAGAGTCGCCTCTTTAGTCATAATTCACCCACAGTTCGAGTTTCATTAGAGCAAGAAGTTATTTCGAACAGATGAACCGAACACCTTGTTTTCTGAAGATTAGACCCGTCGGGCGTTAAGACTATTCAGCGTCTACGGATAATCCACCCGCTCCAGAAACAAGCCATCCGGCGGCGCGATTGGTCCGCAGCGCGTTCGATCCTTGGCCTCAAGGATCGCGCCAATCCAGGCCTCGTCTTCCTTACCACGTCCGACATCCACCAAACTGCCCACCAAGGAGCGCACCATGCGGTGCAGGAATGATCGCGCCGAGATCGTAAACTCTATCCGGTCCCCATAGCGCGCCACAGTCATCACATCCAATGTGCGCATCGGGCTTCTAGCCTGACACAACTGATCGCGAAACGTCGTGAAATCATGGTGCCCAATCAGGCGCTGCGCCGCGCGGTCCATCAATGCGGCGTCCAACTGCGATGACACCCGCCACACCAGCCCGTTTTCCAGCGTCATATGTGCGCGGCGATTCACAACGACATAGCGATAGTGACGCTGCACAGCGTCAAAGCGCGAATGAAACTCCGGGTTCACCTCTTCGGCGCTGAGCACGCAAATTGGATCAGGTCTCAAATGGAAGTTCATCGCGTCGGCCACCTTGCGGCCTCTATCGGTTTGCAGGTGCATATGCGCCACCTGCCCCGTTGCGTGCACACCGCTATCGGTGCGACCTGCTCCAAACACCTCCACTGGCGCGCCATCTATCTTCGCCGCCGCCGCCTCCAGGCGCCCTTGCACCGTCGGCAAGTCCGGCTGGCGCATCCATCCGCGAAACGGCGCGCCGTGATATTCGATCAGCATCTTGTAAGTCGGCATCGCCTAGCTTTGGTCAAATGCAGCGGGAAACGTCAATGTCCCGGCCTCTGGCGCGCCGTCTCTCAGCGGCTTTGCCATAAAGTTCGGGCTCTCCCATGGCGAGTCAAACTGCGCGCCAATCTCAGGCTTAAATCCAAACCGCGGATAATACTCCGCATGACCAAGCAGAAACATGATCTGACACGCTTTCCGCCGCCGCAATATACCAATCCCTTCGCGGATCATCGCGCTGCCCAGCCCAGTCTTTTGCAGCGCAGGCACAACAGACACCGGCCCCAATCCACACGCGCGCTTCGCGCCATCCACCCACACCGGATAAAACTGAATATGGCCGACAATCTCTCCATTCAGCACCGTCACGAGTGACAACATATCCTCGTTATCGGCGACCAGTTGGCGAATAACGCGGCCTTCCAAATCTTGTCCAAAGGCCAAGTCGGTCACGGCAATGATCCGGTCAAAATCGGCCGCCTCGGCGCGGCGAATATAGGGAACACTTTGCAGGCGCTGGCCCGGCTCAATCACGGTGCCCCGCAAAAAATCAACGGCGTCCATCGGCTTGCCGCCCGGCTTTTGCAGTCTGAGCAGTCGCACCGCGCGCCCATCATCCCCGCACGCCACGCGCAAATCGTCGCTCAGAACGGTGCCTGGCGCAGCGCCCGCTTCGCCGCTCGCCTGTTCACTCAGCAACAGCTTCAACCGCACAGGCGCGGCGCCGTCTGTCTCGGCCCAATGGCAATACGCCCCCGGCGCTGGGGAAAGCCCGCGAATTTGCGCATCAATCTCGGCGGCGCCTCGCGTCCAGTCGATCGCTTGATCGGCCGCGCTCAGCTTATGCGCATACGTCTCCCCGGTGTCTGGCTGCGGCTTCGGCGTTAAACTGCCATCTGCCAATCCAGCCAGCGCGCGCGGGGCAAGCTCAGCCGCCAGCTCTGCTAGCCTGTCATGCACGCTGCCCGCCGTATCGCCTGGGCCAATCGCTGTGCGCGCAGACGCCAATACAGGCCCGGTGTCCAGCCCCGCCTCCATCAGCATGGCATCAACCCCCGTTTCGCTATCGCCCGCCATAATCGCCCGTTGGATCGGCGCAGCCCCCCGCCAGCGCGGCAAACAAGACGCATGCATGTTCAGGCAACCCAGGCGCGGCGCATCTAGCACCGCTTGCGGCAAAATCAGCCCATATGCCACCACCACGGCTGCATCCAGCGCCAGCGCGTCGAACGCGGCCTGCGCATCTGCGTTCCTCAAACTGTTTGGTGTACGCACCTCCAGCCCGCGGTCATCTGCAAAAGCGTGCACTGGGGTTGGGCGCAATTTCTTGCCTCTCCCAGCCACACGCGGTGGCTGAGAATACACCGCCACCACATCATGCCCAGCAGCCAGCAAAGCCTCCAAAACTGTGACGGCAATCTCTGGGCTGCCCATAAACGCGATGCGCAGCGGCGCTGAACTCATTTTAGGGCGCACGATTGCTGTGCATCATCCCACACTCCGCCAACTTTCGCGCAGCCCTCGGCAGATGGGCCTTGGCCGCCGCCGCTCACGGCGCGCATGGCATAGGGCAATAAAATGACGAAAATCATCGCCAAAATCAAAATGGCCGCCAGCATTTGAGTCTGTTTTCGCTTATCCAAGGGTTTGCCCTCCACGGCTCCACCCTTCCGTCATACGCCTGTCCGAACAAAGGCTCAAGCGCCCATCTAAGCGCCTGTTCAGCCCGCCAATTCGCGCGCTTTCAAACGCTGCGCTTTACGGACTTTTTCAACCGCGCGGCTACGTTTCAGGCGTGAGAGATAGTCAATGAACAGCGTACCTTCCAAATGGTCCATCTCATGCTGAATACACACCGCATACATGCCCTCGGCCCATTCCTCGACCGGGTTGCCGTCATAGTCCAAATACTTCAAACGGCAGCGTTCCGGGCGCTCAACCTCGTCGAAAATATCTGGCACAGACAGGCACCCTTCCTCATAGGGCTTGGTCGCTTCAACCGTCTCCAGGATTTCAGGGTTCACGAAATATCGCGGCGCAGGCTCTTCGCCCTCGCCCGCCAAATCCATCACGATCACACGCAAAGGCACACCAATCTGGATCGCCGCCAGGCCAATGCCCGGCGCGTCATACATTGTTTCCAGCATGTCATCCATCAGCGCGCGAATGTCATCGGTTACGCCGCCCTCAACAGGTTTGGACACCTCTTTCAGGCGCGGATCAGGAACGGTCAAAATATCTCGAATAGCCATACGTCTTAGGTATGAACGCAGGCGGCAGAGGTCAAGCGTTACAGGCGGCCAGCCCTATTCCGCGGCCACCGGCGATTTATCCCCTAAATCCAGCTCACCAGAACGATCAGGCAGGCGCGCACGTGCCTCAATGTCCTGTGGCTGCGGCAGCGATTTACCCGTCGGTGCCACATCCAACTCTTCAAATTTGCGCGCGCTTGGCATCACACGCGTCTCCAGCGAGCGGTTCATCTTATTGTAATTGTCCACCGCGCCATTGAGCGCTTTGCCAAGGCGCTCCACATGCCCGCCCATTACTGATAGCCGCTCATACAGCTGCGCGCCAAGCTGCGCCGCTTCCAGCGCATTTTGCGCCATATGCTCTTGTTTCCAAACATAGCTGACCGTTTTGGCCAGCCCGATAAGCGTTGACGGCGTCGTCACAATCACATTGCGGGCATAAGCTGTGTCTAGCAGGTTTGGGCTATGCTCCAGCGCGGCGGCAAAGAAGTTCTCGCCCGGAATAAACATCGCAACGAAATCGACCCGCTCATCCAAATTCGATTGGTACGACTTAGACGCGAGCGTGTTGATATGGCGCTGCACACTTGCTGCGTGGGCTTTCAGCGCGGTCGCCCGCTCGACAGGGTCTGCCGTTGATGAGGCTTGCAGGTACGCATCCAGAGACACTTTGGAATCGACCACAATCTGCTTGTTTCCCGGCAAATGGATCACCGCGTCCGGGCGCTGCGTGCCGCCCTCAACCTGATCCGTCACTTGTTCGTTAAAGTCGCAATGGCCTGATAATCCCGCCTGTTCCATCACATTACGAAGCGTCATCTCGCCCCAACGCCCACCGCCCTTCGGCGCGGTGAGCGCATTGACCAATTTTCCTGTCTCAGTGGTGTTGCGATGCAGGCTTTCCCCAATCGCTTTGACCTGTTCTTCGATCAGAGATTTGTCTGCGGTGCGCACCTTTTCAATCGTATCGACGCGCGTTTTGAACTCAGAAAAGTTCTTTTCGATCGGCTCTATCAGTTTGCCAAATCGTTCATCGGCTCGGCTCAAAAACTCCGTATGGGCTTGGCGCACTGCGCCTTGGGCAACATCCGCAAACCGCTTTTCCTGAGCTTCACTCTGGGTCTGCACCCGGGCCAACTCAAGTTCTGTCTCGCGCACCATTTCCTGCTGTGTCCGCAAGGATTGCTCTAGTTCAACGACCTTATCATCGGACCGCTCCAGATCGATCGCCAATTGATCGCGCGCCTGCCGCAGGCCAGACCGCACCCAAATCGCAAGCGCAGCGCCGATTAACAGCGCGCAGCCGAGCAAAATATGTGCAACATCAAATGCTGCAGTCCCAACGAAAATCAGATCTTTCATGACACCCTTTCTCGCACACGCTCGCGCGGAACATACACAGAACAACGCGCGCCTGTCTACACGTGAAGCACGATTCTAGGCGCAGCATTGCCCTCGATGCGCGAGTGGGAACAAAGTTTCGGGGGATAAACACCGCGCTTTCCCACACCCAAACCGTCCAAATCACCAACAAACATTGGTTCAAACCCAACAAATGCATGGCCCAATTCCGCCCCCTTTGGGGCCGGCATATAGTGGAGCCCATGAAATCTTCGCAAATCCCCTACTATATGGCCTGCCCAATCTTGTATTGGCCGTGGCTATGGCTGCAGTTCCGGCGGCTCGACCGCT
>CAZXVJ010000002.1:0-83944 GCA_964644385.1 uncultured Hyphomonas sp.
CAACACCGCCGATGGCCGAAAGAAGCATGGCGGGATGCGGGGGTTGTTTAGTAACATTGGCTGCTCTCGGCTTTCTAGGAAACGTCATCCTGAAAATATTTGAGTTGCAATTTAAATCGAGAGCCGAAAAAATTTTCCAATCTGCCAAAAGTACTCCAAAGACCAAAAAGCGCCAGGGGCAGAATGATCCATGAAAGTGGTCTTTGAACGACAAAAAAATCGCGAAGGTAAAAGGCGGTGAGGCAGATCATCGAAAAAGTTTTCAACCCTGATGCCAAAGCTAGGCCGACCAAAGCGGAAAGATTTTTGGGCTTTGCGATTTGGACCACGGTTTCTTTTGCAAGCGATGTGTCAGCCTCTCTTTGAGAAGCCTTGTTGAATGTGCTGAAGCTTTTGTTTTCGTCATTGCTCGGCTTCCAATGCTCGCCTCTTGCTGAAAAAAGAGTGACTAATCCTAACACTTCGGCGGGCGATAGACCCCAAAATTGATCACCTTTTGACTCAGCGACGTCATATTCGACTTCAGTTTCGGGGTGCAGTTCGCGCCTGAATTCATAGCCTTCAGATTTGAGAATCGCAAAAGCAGCTGCATCCACATCATCGTCTGAAACAATTTTCACAATCGAAACCCCACGAACTTAATCTTCTCAAAAGTCGCATACCATCTTTGAGCGGGAATGTCCGCTTCTGAGCAAAACAAGACGGGAAGCCTAGCAACAGATACAACGTAACTTTTTGCTCCAATTAATACCGCCAAATTCCACACACTCTTAACCCAATATCCGCTATAAGGCCTCCAACAAACGGAGGGACTCCCCCATGCATTTTGGTGTCATTATATCGTTGATCGCGCTCGGATTGGGCGCTCTGATGGGGCTCGTGGCCCTGTTTAACCCCACATGGGCGTCTAACACCGTTCGCCTCGTGGAAAGCCCAGACCCGGCTAAACCCGGCGGCTATTCAGAATTTCGCGCCACATATGGCGGGCTATTCCTATTCTCTCACTTGACGTCTTTCGTCATGCTGCTGACCTTCTCTCGCGCAGATGCCAGCCCAATTCTGGGCTTAATGGCCGTTGTGCCCATGTCTGCGGCGTGGTTTGGCGCGTCTGTCGGGCGGGTGTTCTCGCTTCTGCTGGACGGAAACCAAAATCGCGGCCTTGGGCTCAACCATATTTGGGTGCCGTTCGAACTTCTGTTCGGCCTTGCTATCATTGCGCCCTTGCTGCAATTCATGGGCAATTAAAGCCAGCAGAAAGCCAATTGCATGACGGAGCGTCGAGAGACGGGCCAGAAAAACCGCCGAGGCAAGCCGCCTCGCCGCAAACCTGCCCCCAAAACTAATAAACGCAACACCCTCGCCGAACCGGATTGGAGCGAGGGCGAGCGCATTGCAAAATACCTTGCCCGCGCCGGTGTCGCCTCGCGCCGCGAAGCCGAACGCCTGATCGAAAATGGCGTCGTCACGGTCAACGGCGTGCGCCTCACATCGCCTGCCTTCAAAGTGACCGGCCAGGAGACGATCAAAGTCCACCGTAAGATCATCAGCGCGCCAGAGCCCACCCGCCTGTGGCGCTATCACAAGCCCGCTGGCCTCATCACCACCACCAGCGACCCTGATGGCCGCCGCACCGTGTTTGAAGAACTTCCCAAATCCCTCCCCCGTACCGTGACCGTTGGACGGCTCGACCTCAACACAGAAGGCCTACTCCTCCTCACCAATGATGGCGCACTGGCCCGCGCGCTGGAACTGCCGAAAACGCAGATCACTCGCACCTACCGCGCCCGTGCCCACGGCTATCTCACCGACGCCAAAATCGAAGCGCTCGCCAAGGGTGTAACGGCGGAAGGCATTCGTTATGGCGCGATCAAGATTGAGCTCGACACCTCCAATGGCGCCAATATCTGGGTCAATGTCTCCCTTGAGGAAGGCAAGAAACGCGAAGTGCGCCGCGCTCTGGAAGTGGTCGATCTAAAGGTCAATCGCCTGATACGCGTCGGCTATGGCCCATTTGAACTGGCAGATCTTGCCCCCGGCGCGGTGGAGGAAATCCCCGCCGAAACGCTGATAGAAACGGTCGGCGAGCACATCGCTCCTGAACACAAGCCACCTGTTCGCACCCGCAGCAATGCCCCTAAGTCACGCCTTCACAGAGGCCGTGGTTCCGCTAGGATAAAGAAAGGCAATAGAAGACCGAAAAACGATTAGGGAGCCCCGCCATGTCCGACACCATCCTTGCAACTCCGCCGGAGACGAAGATGGACCCGTCCCGGACGATGTCCCCCGCCGCCGCCGCATGTGCGGATCTGATCGTTGATCCAGCCGTCTATGCTGATCAGGCGCGCCTCGACGCCGCCTTCACCAAACTGCGCGCCGAAGACCCTCTCGCCTGGACGGAACCAACCGAGTTCCGCCCCTTTTGGGCCGTCACCAAACACGCCGACATTATGGAGGTCAGTCGCCAAAACAAGCTGTTCACCAATGGCGAGCGTGAGATAATGTCTCACAAACATGTCGAAGAAAAAGTGTATGCGGACTCCGGCGGGCCACACCTGCTCAAAACCCTGGTCCAACTTGACGACCCGGAGCACTTCAAACTGCGACACCTGACCCAGGAATGGTTCATGCCGCACAATGTCAAAAAGCGCGAAGACGGCGTCCGAGCCATCGCTAAAGAGTTCGTCGACAAGATGGAAGACATGGGCACATCCTGTGATTTCCAGCGCGACATCGCGCTCTATTTCCCGCTCCGCGTGATCATGCAAATCCTCGGCGTGCCGGAAAGCGACGAGCCGATGATGCTGAAATTGACGCAAGAGATTTTTGGCGCCGCCGATGAAGACCTAAACCGCAATGCGACCGCCACAGACGACATGGATGTGGAGGGCGGCCTCGCCTCACTTCAGGCCACGCTCGCCGAATTTTTCATGTACTTCACCGCCATTACCCAAGATCGCCGCGCAAACCCGAAAGACGATGTGTCCACCATCATCGCAAACGGCACGATTGACGGCGAACCGATCGGCCAACTCGAAGCGATGAGCTACTACATTATCACGGCGGCGGCCGGCCATGATACAACCAGCGCCTCAACGGGCGGCGGCGTGCTCGCCATGCTGCAAGACCCGGCGCAGCTCAAACAAATGATGGCAGACCCAAAGGCCCTCTCCCGCACCGCGGTCGATGAAGCTATTCGCTGGACGACCCCGGTGAAACATTTCATGCGCACAGCCCAGCAAGACTATGATCTTCGCGACAAAACCATCCTCAAAGGCGAGAGCCTTCTGCTTTGCTATCCCTCTGGCAACCGAGACGAAGAGATTTTCGAAGACCCTTTCAAATTTAGAGTCGACCGCACACCGAACAAGCTTATTTCCTTCGGCTATGGCGGCCACATGTGCCTTGGTATGCATCTCGCCCGATTGGAAATGCAGGCGATTTACGAAGAGCTATTCAGCCGCGTCAAGACAATCGAATTAGCAGGCGATCCAACCTTCATTAAAGCCAGTTTTGTGGGTGGGCCAAAATCCATCCCCGTTCACTACACATTTTAGGAGACACATTATGGGCCTTCAAAACATCACTGAGACATACCAGGCTGAGACCGCTCCCACGCAGCCGGTTCACGCCCCCATTCACGACCTAAAGCCCCCGGTCGATCTGTCCGATACGGAAGTCTTCTCCCGCAATGGTGACTACACCCATGACGCCTTTCAGGAAATGCGCGAAAAGGCGCCCGTGCTCTGGCACCCTGAACAGTTGGGCGCCGGGTTTTGGGCTGTTACATCCTATGAACTTGTCAAACAGGTAGAGCTCGCGCCCGCCGTGTTCTCATCTCAAAAAGGCGGCATCCTGATGAATTACGGCATGCCAGATGTGCCCCGCCACCCCTTACTTCATTCGTCTTCACTGAACTCTCTAATCAATCTTGATCGCCCCCACCACACCGCCCTGCGCATGGAACACATGCAGTATTTCCGGGCGGGCTATGTCGCTGAACTCCGCAAAAAAGTGGACGTCTACGTCAACAAGCTGATTGACGATCTGGCAGCAAAAGGCAGCCCGGTTGATTTCGTCGAAACATTCTCAGCCGAATTGCCATTGTTTACGTTATGCGAGATTCTCGGCGTCCCCGAAGCGGATCGCCCGAAACTCGTCCACTGGATGCATTTCCTTGAAATGTCACAATATCAGGCCCAGCAAGAAGGCCTCGGCAATGTCACGCCAGAACAGATCATGGCCTTCATGAACGAGATTCAAGCCATGTTTGAATATGGCCGCGCGCAGCTGGAAGAGTGTCGCAAGAACCCGCGCAACGATCTGCTCAGCGCGATTGCAAATGTCGAGATTGACGGTGCACCGCTCAGCCCAGAATTTCTCGATGGATCATGGTTGCTCATCGTATTTGCAGGCAATGACACGACGCGCAATTCCTTGTCCGGCACAATGAACTTGCTGACCAACCATCCAGAACAGCGCGCGAAACTCATCGCAGACGACAGCCTGTTTCCCAACTTTGTGAACGAGGCCATCCGCATGGTCAGCCCCGTGACCTATATGCGCCGAACGGCGACCCAGGAAACAGAGCTTGGCGGGCAAAAAATCGCCGAGGGCGAAAAGATTGTCATGTATTACGCTGCGGCCAATCGCGATCCCGGTAAGTTTGAAGACCCTCATGCCTTCGACATCACCCGCGCGAACGCCAAGGAGCACCTCTCATTCGGGCAAGGCCCGCATGTTTGCCTCGGCCAGAAAGTGGCCAACATGCAACTGCACAGCGCCTATCAGAACATCCTTGCACGCTACCCAAATATCCGCGCGACCGGCGATACAGAACTCGCCCCCAACAATTTCGTCCACGCGATTTCTAAGTTGATGGTTGATCTTGGAGACCCTGCATGACCGATCTGGTTCAGCGTGACGATAAAAAAGGCCTTACAACGCTCACGCTCAATCGCCCGGACAAATTGAACGCGTTGACGGTGGATATGTTCGCTGAGTTACGGGCGCACATCCGCGCGGTCAAAAAGGATGACACCGTTGGATGCGTAATTTTGCGCGGGGCGGGCAAATGCTTTTCTGCCGGGCACGATCTGGGCGACATCTCAGAGGGCGAAAAAGTGCCCAGCCCCGGCTGGCATTCAGAAACCCTGCGCATGATGGAGCTGCTGCCTCAACCGGTCATCGCCGCGGTCCACGGCCACTGCTACACAGGCGCACTGGAAGTTGCGCTCGCGGCAGACTTTATCGTCGCCTCAGACACTGCAAAGTTTGGCGACACACATGCCAAATGGGCGCTCACCCCTGTGTGGGGGATGAGCCAACGCCTGCCGCGCCGCGTTGGTGTCGCCACCGCTAAGCGCTTAATGTTCACGGCTGAAACGGTGCGCGCAGATGAAGCACTGCGTATCGGCCTTGCGGAACATGTGTTTCCAGACCAAACCTTCTTTCAAGACGTTGAAACTGTTGCCCGGCAAATCCTCGCCAATTCCCCGTTTTCACATGCCGCCAATAAGCGGTTGCTTGAAGCGACGGACGGGCGGGCGCTCGACGCCGGGTTGCAGTGGGAAGTTTTTAACACTGAGGGTGTAGGCCCTGATATGCAGGCACGAATTGGTGCCTTTATGAAGAAATAATGAGGCCCCAATCGTGACCGACTTTCTTATAAAACGTGACAATCTGCGAGACACCCATTGGGATTCCATCGCCGAAAAACCCCTCGCTGACGGCCATGTCCGGCTCAAAGTCGAGGCCTTCGCACTGACGGCAAACAACGTCACCTACGCCACCTTTGGTGAGCAGATGAAGTATTGGCAATTTTTTCCTGCAGAGGATGCCAGTTTCGGCCGCGTCCCGGTCTGGGGCTTCGCCACGGTCGTTGAGTCAAAAGCAACGGGCATAGACACAGGCAAACGCGTCTACGGCTATCTCCCGATTTCTGACCAGTTCGACGTTCAGCCCGGCAAAGTCTCCCCGCAAAGCTTCGTTGACGTGGCCGCTCACCGTAAAGAGCTTGCCCCCATCTACAACACCTATGTCTTCACAGACGCAGACCCCAGCTACTCTGCCGCGCACGAAGCCCAGCAAATGTTGTTCCGCCCCCTTTTCACCACAGGTTGGATGATCGACGATGCGTTAATGGAAACCGGCGAAGATGTGCCTGAAACCGTCATTATCTCCAGCGCCTCCAGCAAGACCGCCTTGGCGCTCGCCCACTGCCTGAAGACACGTGGCGGCGTTGATGCAGTGGGCCTCACCTCAGAACGCAACCGCGCCTTCGTCGAAGACACAGACCTATATGTGCGCGTCCGCACCTATGAGGATGTTGACCGCCTTCACGCCCGCGGCCTCACCGCCTTTGTCGACTTCCTCGGCCGGCCCACGCTGACCGCAGATGTCCACGCCGCACTCAGAGACCGCCTTGTGCGCAGCATGATCATCGGCGTGACCGATTGGGAGGGTAACCGTGCGCCCATCGCTATTTCCGGCCCGCAACCTGAAATGTTCTTCGTGCCCACCTACGCCGCCAATCGCGCAAAGGAAGTCGGCGCCGATAAACTCAACCAACGCCTCGGCGCATCGCTTTCAGCTTTCTACACAGCGTCCAGCCAATTCGTGACGCCGGCCCACAGCACAGGCCAGGACGCCATCAAGACGATTTGGAACGAAACCCTCGAAGGCGGCGTTAGCCCCGCAACGGGCCACATTCTAAGCCTGTAACCCGCTCGCACAGTCGCACAAAAAACGCCCCGAACAGTATTATCTGCCGGGGCGTTTCAATATGTCTTCAAGACATGTCTATTTCGACGTGACCTTAAACTCCGTCCGGCGGTTCGCACGGTATGCGGCGGCTGTGTGAGAATCGACCAAGGGCCGTGTCTCGCCGTACCCCACCGCTTTCAGCGTCTCAGCCGCGACGCCCTTACGGATCAAATAGGTCCGCACAGAATTCGCCCGTTGTTGGGATAGCTGCATGTTGATCGCATCCGGTCCGCTGGCATCTGTGTGCCCGCCCACCTCGATCAGATAGTCCTTACACAAGATCGCAACCCCGGTTACAGCGTCCAGCAAACGCGCGCTATCGCGGCGTATAACCGAGCCGCCAGATGGAAATTGCACGAACCGTCCCTGCATCGTTCCATCAAAGGCTTGCTGACAGGACGCAACAGACAGCGCGCCATCAGACAAAGTCGCAAGGCTTGCGCCAACGCCAGCGTCTCCGCCCTCGACAGCGATCCCGTCAACGACAATGGTAACCTGGTCCGCGCCTTCAGTGTTGGCGTAAATGGCTGCCTCGCCGGCCTCAAACGCGCGCTCTTTAGCGGCTGCATCCGGCGCAAGTCCTGTCAAAGTCGCCACATTTTCACGTACCCTCAACCCCATCCACGGGAAACCAAGGCCTGAAAACGATTTTTCAACCGTGCTCGCCCAGCCCACAGGGGCCTCGACAATCGTCTCAATTACCTCGGCGACCGGAGCGTTCGTGGCGGTCAGGCGGCCATCCTCAACCACGAAGAAATCACCGTCAGCAATGTCCACGCATTCTGTAGTATTTGCTGCAGATCCCGTTGAAGAGTCAGCGCATCCAGCCAAACCCAGCAAAGCAATCGCAGTGGCGGCGCCAAATAGGGCGTTGTGTTGAACAGCCATTCTCAATCCTTTTATCCTTGGGCCCCTCCGCGCGCGGCCCATCCATCAAATATAGGCCAGATAGTCCTTGGATTACCGGGAATTGTCAAAACCCTTCCCGGCACAGGCGAGCCTTAGCTGCTTTTTTCTGGCCTAAGCCTAATCCGCAGCTTTGTAGACTGTACCGCCTTTCATCACGAAAGAGACCGCCTCCAACACGCGAATATCGTCGACAGGGTTTGCGTCCACCGCAATAATGTCGGCGAATTTGCCCGCTTGCAGCGTGCCAATGTCCTTGTCCATTTCAACATGCTCTGACGCGATCACCGTTGCGGCGCGAATAGCATCTTCTGGCGTAAACCCCGCTTGCACCATCAGCGCAAACTCCTTGGCATTGTCGCCATGCTCTGACACCCCGGTATCGGTGCCAAACGCCACCCGCACGCCGCCTGAATGGGCAATGCGCAGCATATCCAGCATTTTCGGCCCAACCTCAGCCGCCTTCTTGCGGGACGCTTCCGGCAACCACGGCTCTTCCGTCCAGCCCGTCACCGTCACACCGGCCAGCACGGTCGGCACCAGCGTCGCATTGTTCTGCTTGAACAGGGCCACCGTCTCGTCGTCCAGATATGTGCCATGCTCAATCGAATCGATGCCGGCCCGCAACGCCGCTTCAATGCCGCCTTTGCCATGCGCGTGTCCGGTTACTTTCCGGCCCATGGAATGCGCCGCGTCGACAATCGCTTTTAGCTCTGCATCCGTAAACTGCTGCTCAAGCCCGGCAGATGTATTAGACAACACCCCGCCCGTCGCGGTGATCTTGATAACGTCTGCGCCCTCTTTCACCTGCTGGCGAACGGCCCGGCGACAATCATCTGCGCCGTCGCAAATGTTGGTCCCGCGCAGCATATCCATGACATCGGCAGAATAGCCATTGCGGTCGCCATGTCCGCCGGTCACCGAGATAGATTGCCCCGATGTGCGAATGCGCGGCCCAGAAATCATCCCACCCGCAATCGCATCACGCAGGCCAAACACGGCATCATTCTGCCCGCCAACATCCTGCACCGTTGTAAACCCAGCTTCCAGCGTCAGCCGGCCAAACCGCGCGCCCTCAAACGCCCGATCAACGGCCGATTGGGTAAACGTCTTGATGCGTTGGCCCGGCCCGTTTTGAGAGGTAATATGCACATGCGCGTCGATCAGACCCGGCAGAACATAGGCGTCTTTCAGATCAATCACTGTGTCGCCCGGCTTAGACGTATAGCCTGGCATGATGGACACGATCCTCTCATCGCGCACCGTAATGGTTTGGCGCACCTGATAACCATCCCCCGGCACAGCCATCACATGCCCAGCATGGATCACCGTGTCTTGCGCGCCTGCGCCCGCTGCCATCGTTGCAGCGCCAAGCATCAATCCTATCAGTCGTTTCATCTGTTTCCCCTTCTGGAATACGGTCTTACACGGGCGCATCTGTCAGCCAAAGTTACGGCGTCAGCACCATTTTCATCGCGCCATTCTCGCGCGCATTAAACATCCGGTACGCTTCTGCGCCCTCGCTCAATTTCATATGGTGAGAAATCATCCGTTCCGGGTGCAGCTTATCGGCTTCAATCAATGCGATCAGTTCGGCCCAATGCTCTGGCACAGAACACGTACCCGTCCGAAACGTCAGATTCTTGATAAACGCCAGCGCCATCGGAAACTTGAAATCCATCGTCTGGTTCACCCCAATGCAAGACACCGTCCCGGTTGGTTTCACCACCGCCAATGACAAATGAATGGCAGGGTCTGCGCCCACACACTCCACCACGCTGTCAGACATGCGCCCAGATGTGCGCTCTGCGATTAGGTCTTTGGCCTCGCTGGCGTCGAAGGCTTCCGCGCCAAATGTCTCGGCCATCGCCCGTCGCTCTGCCACCAGATCAACCGCAAACACGCGCGACGCGCCCATCAAAAATGCGCCCTCAACGGCCATTAATCCAATTGGCCCACACCCCACCACAGTGACTGTATCACCCGGTTTAATGTCCGCGCCCTTCAGGCCGTGCCACGCCGTCGGCAGATTATCCGTCAGCATAAGGGCCTGGTCTTCGCTAATCCCGCTCGGCAGTTTCGCCAGCGTGAAGTCTGCCGAGGGCACCATCGCAAAATCTGATTGCACCCCCTGCAAGTGATGGTTCAGGCCAAAGCAGCGCATATCGCGCGTTTCGCATTCATTGATATTGCCGCCCATACAGGGCGGGCAAGCGCCGCATCCAACTGCGGCTGAGATCATCACCTTGTCGCCGGCCTTAAACCGCGTCACGGCGCTGCCGGTCTCGACAACCTCGCCCACGGCCTCGTGGCCAACGCAATAGCCCGGCGTGTCTGAAAATCCATGCCCTTGATAAATATGCAGATCAGACCCGCAAATCCCGCAGCTCGTCACCTTCACAATGGCGGAACGCAAATCTTCCGGCTCAGGGTCCGGCGTGTCGGCATACTCAATGTCAAACGCGTCGCGGTAGAGAAGTCCCTTCATAGGGGCCTCCTTTAGTAAAGTTCAGTTTGCGAGCTTACTCGCGCAGCCCGCGCGGAATATCCAATCGGGGCTGATCATGAAACGCGTCAGTATAGCCTTCATCAAACGGAAACTTGCCATCCTTGCCCGGCCAAAACACTTGCACAGCGCCCTCTAATTCCGGTCGCGCTGTCGCTTTGCGCCAACTGATATTGCGATCAAACAAGATCGGCACACCTTCGGGGTGCATCGCGCGCAGCTCAATCGGATAGCCGGTCAGAATATTATCAAACCGCGTCGGCGTTCCATCCCACTTAAAGCCCTCTTCGCCCTTCTTGATGATGCCCGCAATCATGCCATTTATCGTGTCTTGGTTCAGCCCAAAAATAATCAGTTCCGGCAGGCCAAATGCCTCATCCAAATTCACCGTGACCGTAAACATGATTTGCGATGTCGGGTCACCTTGAACCGAGCGCACATGCAGTTTGGTCCAGCCAAACTGCTCCACAAGATCATTGGTCGTTTTGTCGGTCGGGTCCATGGCGTTCCTTCTACGTCGGCTTTAGGCCGGCAATCTATCCTTGGGATAAGCTTCGTAGCTAGCCTTCAAAACACCGTGGTTCAACAACATCTCCGCCATCTGCGTCTCGCCGCTAGCATCATAAATCTTGGTGCGGATCCAATAGTTCTCCACCCGGCGGCTTTCAGACAGCGCAACAATCTCGCGCCGCGCCACATAATCCTCGTCCACAAATAGCGGCCCATTGATCATCCGAATTTCCTGATCGACAAACATGCCAATGGCTGGCCCCTTCACCGGAAACTTGGCGCTTTTCTGGCTATACTCCGCCAGCACACTCACCATCTCCAATGGCACAATCGCCCGCCCCCACGGATTGTCCGCGCCAGAATACCACGGGCTGTTCTCGGTAATCTTCGCCAGCTTCTCACTCAGCGAGAACGGATAGAGTTTGCCCATATTCTGATCCGCGCCCATGCGGATCGCTTCGTCGCCTGCCCCGGTCATCCCAACATGCAAATCCGCCATAATGACCAAATCATCAGCGGGGCGCAGTTTCGCCATCCGCTCATCCAGCAGCGTTGTGCCCGGCCCAATTGACGCGCTCGCCTCAAGCACAGGTGTACCGTCGGCCTTCTCAGCCCACGCCCGCACGCGCGTTTCGCCCGCTTTCGGCACTTCAGCAAAGGCGCGCACCTCGTCGCCTTCCACGCACATATTCAAAAAGTGAGACGAAAAGCACCCGCGCTCATACCAGTCCTGCCCCCAAATTTGCGCCAGCAGCGGTACGAATTGGCTAAAGTGTGTCGGCCCTTCGACGGGCCCCGCCTTAAAGCCCAGCCGCTCGGCCTCATCATCATCATGGATAGATTTGTGGCCATCATACTCTTGCTCAATCAGCATATTGGCCGGCTTACGCAGTGGCCCAGAGATAACGCCATTGTCTTGGGTGATCTTCGTTGTAAACGCCATCAGCCCGGCATCCCGGCAATGCGGGCCTGGCTCGCCGCAAACTCCGCCAGCGGTCTCACCCGCTCTGCCATGCTCGCCGCCTGCGCCGAGTTTGCCGTCCCATCCCGCACACGCCCCACAATGCCCTGACAGATCGCCGCCAGCCGGAACGCATTATACGCAAAATAATAGCTCACTTCCGGCAGTCCATCGCGGCCCGTATGCTTGCAATACATCGCGACATATTCCTCCATCGTCGGAATGCCATGCGCGTTCAAATCCGGAATATCCACCAGCGCCCCGCGCGCCGGATCACTGCTCGGCATCACCCAGTTCATCAGATGATAGGTAAAGTCCGCCAGCGGATCACCCAGCGTACACAGCTCCCAATCCAGCACAGCAATCACCCGCGGCTCGGTCGGGTGCAGCACCATATTGTCCAGCCGGTAATCGCCATGCACAATTGTTGTTTTATCGCCCGGTGGAATGTTCTTCGGCAGCCAGTCCATCAACTGGTCCATCTCTTCAATCTTGTCCGTCTCAGACGCCACATACTGCTTTGACCAGCGGTGCGTCTGACGCGCCACATAGTCGCTTTCCTTGCCAAACCCCTCCAGCCCGGCGGCCCGCCAATCCACATTGTGCAGGTCCGCAAACGTCTTCACCTTCGCCTCATAGATGGCGCGGCGTTCAGCAGGGTCCATATCCGGCAGTGTGCCATCCCACAGGATACGCCCATCCACCATGTCCATGACATAGAAGATGGTGCCCACCACGCTCTCATCCATGCACAGGCCATATGGCTTCGCGACCGGAAACCCCAGCGGATGCAGCGCGCTAATCGCCCGAAACTCCCGGTCCACCGCATGCGCAGACGGCAGCAGTTTGCCCGGCGGTTTGCGACGCATCACATATTCTTTGCCACCCGCGAACAATTTGTACGTAGGATTGGACTGCCCGCCTTTGAACTGGCGCACCGTCAATGGCCCCTCAAAGCCCTCAACATTGGCCTCCATCCACGCCAGCAGATTTCCCTCATCAAAGCGATGCGACTCAGCCACTTCTTTGGTGCCGGTAAACAATTCCTGCGCGCTGCTCGGTTCAGCCATGTTCGATCACCCTGTCGTATCTGCAAATTTCACTGCGATCACTTTACCGCACTCGGCCAAAGCGCCAAGACCTGCCCCTACGTCGCCGGGCGCGGTCTACTCCCGCTCCAAGGCCCGCCAGCCAATATCCTTGCGGTAAAACCCCTCCGGCCAGTCGATCTTGTCGACCGCGCGGTACGCCGTATCGACAGCGTCCTTCAAAGATGCCCCCACAGCGGTCACGTTCAGCACGCGCCCGCCATTGGCCATCAGCGCGCCCTCGCTATCCATGTCGGTTCCAGCCTGAAACACCTCAACATCTTGCAGGCCGCCCGCCTCCGCGACGCCCTTGATGACCGACCCCTTGGCATAATCCCCCGGATAGCCCTTCGTCGCCATCACCACCGTCGCGGCGGGCTGAAAGTCTTCCAGCCCCAGCAACATCGCAAACGCGTCCTCATTTCCCTTCAGCCCGCCGGTCGACGCCGCCAGGATCGCTGGCGCAATATCGCCCGACAGCCCCGCCATCAGCACTTGGCACTCCGGATCGCCGAACCGCGCATTAAACTCGACCACTTTCGGCCCATCCGCTGTCACCATCACGCCAATATACAGAACGCCCTGATACGGCATCCCGTCCTCGCGCATCCCTGTCAGCATCGGCTCAGCAATCTCGGTCTTAATCCGCGCCATCATCGCATCATCCACCACCGGCGCAGGCGCATACGCCCCCATGCCGCCCGTGTTCGGCCCTTCATCGCCGTCATGCGCGCGCTTATGGTCTTGCGCAGGCGGCAGATACACTGCGCCTTCACCATCGGTCAGCACGAAGACGCTCGCCTCCTCGCCGTCCATAAACTCCTCAATGATCAGCGTCGCCGACGCGTCGCCAAACTTGCCCGACAGCATCTCCGCCGCCTCGGCCTCGGCCTGCTCCAGCGTCTCAGCAATCACCACGCCCTTGCCTGCCGCCAGCCCATCGGCTTTCAGCACATAGGGCGGGTCCATTCTCGACAGAAACGCCTTCGCCTTTTCCGCATCGGTAAACTCGCCATACGCCGCGGTCGGCACGCCATATTTCACCATGCACGCTTTAGAGAACGCCTTACTACTCTCCAGCCGCGCCGCCTCTTGGCTCGGTCCAAACACATCAAACCCGCGCGCGCGCAGCACATCGGCCAGCCCCAGCGACAGCGGCAATTCCGGCCCAATCACGACAAGATCAGGCTCCACTTGCAGGGTCAGTTTCACCAGCGCGTCAATATCGTCCACCGCCACGTCAAAGCATGGCCCCACCTCATCCATGCCCGGATTGCCCGGCGTGGAATGTACAATATCGACCAGCGCAGACTGGTCCAATTTCCAGGCCAGTGCATGTTCGCGCCCGCCCGATCCAATAAGAAGAATGTTCATGTTTGCTTGATGCGCCGGGCCGATTGAGAGATCAAGGGGCCATGAGTGAACATAAAGATATGAACGGCCTTTGGTCCGGCCGGTACTTCTATAATTTTTCAGAATCCGCCGTCTCATTCACGGCGTGGTTTGATGACACGGAAGGCGTGTTGTCCGGCTCAACCTTTGAAGACAACACCTTCGCCCCCGGCGCGCCAGACGAGCTTGCCGCCACCCTCACCGGCTTGCGTCATGGCAATGAAATCGAGTTTTCCAAGCTCTACGACCCGGCCACTGGAATCCTGCAACCGCCTCTGATGTATCTCGGAGCGGTCAATGCCAGCTTCACCACGGCGAAAGGCCATTGGCGCTTTGCCAGCGCCGCAGATCATGCGGGCCATTTCGAACTCAGCCGCATCTCTTCAGGCGCCAAGATGGGGGTCGAACGCAAAGTCGAAGTGCCAGTCGTCGTTACTTCATCTCCCACTCTTCCATCAACTCGCTCCACGTAAACAGCCCCACCTCATTCGCCCCGATCACCGTGACCGCAATGCCGAGAACCAAAACCGCCACGGCGGTCGTGATGAGCAACGCGATGATGCGGCCAATGTTTAAAAACCAGTTCGTGTCATAACTTTTCCGCAGCAGAAAAAATAAATAGATCGGAATAGAAATCCCAAACAGGCTCCACGCCCATCCCGTCGATACAGCAGAAAACAGAATCGCAGCCGATGCCGCCAGATACACAAAGGTCTGCAAATGCATCGCAACAATCACATGATCGAAAATGTAAATGCGCCGAATCCAAAAGTGCAAAATTGCCAATGACAACACCATGATGGGTAACAGCAAAAAACTCAGCCTCGGCGCCCATTTTCGAACCGACGCAAAAATCTCGCTCCGGCTCAGCGATTTGTCGCTCAACTGATCGAGCACACCCACCAGCTCGCCAATATCCTCACTCGCTTCAATCTCTCCGTCCGCCGCCAATTGCTCCAAAAAGGCTTTCGCCGCCTCTGAGTCATAATCGCCATTGTCATTGAAGATCGTTTCAAACCCATCGATCTCGCCAAGCGTTTGGCCGTTCACCTCAAATTCTTCGATGGCATCGCGGCCCATATTGACCGTCAAATCGTCGCCGCTCGCCCAACTCTGCCGCTCGCCAAGGCTGAACAGCGTGAGAAAGAACAAGATCGAAGCAATCAGAAACAGTCTGAACGGCGGCACATAACGCACCCGCTTTCCATCCAGAAACGCCCGCGTCACATGCCCCGGGCGAAACATCAGCGATGGCAGCGTCAGCGCGAGGCGCCCATCAAAGGCGACAATCGCATTCAGCACATCGGTAAACAGCGCAAAGAAAGGTCGCTTCAAATCTTTCGCGCTCTGCCCACAAGACCAGCAATACTCGCCCTGCAACTCCGTCTCGCAATTCGGGCAAGGTCCCTGCAGAAACCCGTCGCCATTTTTATCCTTCGCAACCGCCCCGGCAGACGCCGCCGCGATCACCTCTAATTCGTCCTCCATACCGCTTCCCCCTCAATCAACATCCATTCCCCTCCAATCTAGCACACAGACACCGCAACGCCTCAAGCCTCCGGTTTCGTCCTGAACCCCGCACTCGGACGCCGCTCAATTTCAACAAAAACAATGCAGTATCATTTTTTCAAGCGAACTTATCCGCATGCCCCTGCGCCCAAACTATAATCGGCGCCATGAACCGAGACCAGATCAACCAGCTTTACGCGCAGACACCGCGGCTCCTATGGCCGTGGATCTGGGTGCAGCTCATTGTTATTCTGGCAAGATTGGAAGCCGCCGCCCTGCGCGGGGAAGATGCGACCGTCCTCATCGGTGTCACGCACTGGTTCACGCTGCATATTCTGTATCAGTCCGATAATCTCAGCGGTCATAAAACCCAAACGCACACCACTTATGCGGGCCGCGTCACCTTCGCCTCTTTGTGCGAAGGCCCGTGCGCGCCGTGGGCGCTGCGCAATCCGGTCATTTTCCACTCCGAAACCGTAACAAGCGGCATCACTGCGCCGCCCGTCTGCACCGCAGAATACGAAGAAGCCCTGCGCCCGGTCCCCTGACCGCGATCCCAATTCAATGAAAACTCACCCTCTCCAAGCCGCTTCACAGCGGTCGCACGCGCACCTGCAAACAGAATGGCTTTCACCCCCTGCCGGGTTCCGCTATCTAGAAAGCCATGTCAGACGCGCCCACCACCAATGCTCAGGAACTGTCGGTCTCAGATCTCGCCGCCAGCCTGAAACGCACCATCGAAACAAACTATGACCGCGTCGTCGTGCGCGGGGAACTTGGCCGCGTCACCATCGCCCGCTCCGGCCATATGTACGCCGATCTGAAAGACGATAAGGCCGTGCTCAACTCGGTGATGTGGAAAGGCCAGGTCGATCGCCTGCCGTTTCGTCCCGAAGAAGGCCTCGAAGTCGTCGCCATTGGCAAGCTGTCGATTTACGCAGGGCGCTCCAATTATCAGCTGATCGCCTCCAGTATGCGTCCAGCGGGCGCCGGCGCGCTGATGAAACTGCTCGAAGATCGCAAGAAAAAACTCGCCGCCGAAGGCCTGTTTGACGCCGCCCACAAAAAGCCTCTGCCCTACCTGCCCCGCACCATCGGCGTCGTCACCAGCCCCACAGGCGCTGTGATCCGCGACATCTTGCACCGCATCGAAGATCGCTTCCCCGTCCGCGTCATCCTCTGGCCCGCCCTCGTGCAAGGCGACAACGCCGCCGCCCAGATTGAGGCCGGCATCAGAGGCTTCAACGCCATGACAGGCGCAGATCGCCCAGACACGCTGATCGTCGGGCGCGGCGGTGGGTCCATCGAAGACCTCTGGCCCTTCAATGAAGAGGCCGTTGTGCGCGCCGCCTTTGAAAGCGAAATCCCGCTCATCTCCGCGGTTGGCCACGAAACAGACACCACCCTGATCGATTATGTCTCAGACGCCCGCGCGCCCACTCCCACAGGCGCTGCAGAGATCGCCGTCCCGGTCCGCTCAGAGCTGTTGCTAAATGTCGAAGAGTTCGGCGCCCGCCTGAAACGCGGCCTCTCTCGCAAAGCGGGCCAATCGAAAGATCGCCTCCACGCCGCACGCCTGCCTCGCGCTGAAACGCTGCTGCAATCGAAACGTCAACGCCTAGACTACGCGGCGGCCACCTTGCCAAAGGCGGCCTTGTCTCTGGTGCAACGCGCCCGCGCCCGCTTGCAAACCGCCGCGCTCGCTCTGCCTGCCCCCACCGCCATCCTCAGCGCCCGCCGCCAAGCCCTCACCGAAGCTGGGCTCAATCTCGCAGGCGGTCTGCGCCGTGCCGTCAGCACGAAGAACATCGCCCTCACCCGCATCGCCGCGCGCCTTCGCCCAGATGGTCTACGCACCGACACCCGCCGCGCCCGTCAACGCCTGCGCGATGTCGCTGTGCGCGCGCGCCCTGCCCTGAACCGTGTGATCGCTGGGCAGTCCGACAAACTCGCCGCACAAGGCAAGCTACTCGAAACCCTGTCCTATCAGGCCACCCTCGCGCGCGGCTACACCATCGTGAAAGACGACTCAGGCAAACTCATCCGCTCCGCCAACACGGCAGCCAACGCCCCCCGCTTCGCCGTCACCTTCGCAGACGGAACCGTTGAGGCAACGCCCACAGGCACGGCCTCACCACCGCCGAAGTCCAAAAAACCGAAGGCACCAAAACCCAAGCCCTCCAAAAGAGATCAAGGCGATCTGTTCTAGCGGAATAAAAAGTGGCCCACACCAAAACGGATGCGGGCCATTCGATTTAGGTCTTGAATAAAGCCTAAGCCTTCCGAACAATCGCCGTCGTCATGCGCGCGCTTTCGACCACGATCGCGTCGCCAGCTTTGATGATCTCTCCGGCCGCCACTTCTGCGCCCCAAACCGTGTCTCCAATCTTGATCTGACCAATGCCAGCCTCAAAATCCTCGGTCGCCGCGCCGCGTCGTCCAATCAACGCTACCATACGCTTATTCAGCGTCGGGTGCTCATCGACCGTCTTTCGCATACCAGCAAACACAGTCCGTCCGAGTATGATCGTCACGACAGAGGCGATACCAAAGAAGACGAGTTGGTGTTGCCAGGCCGTAATCGCATCCGGCGCAATGTAGGCAAACGCTGCCGTAAGCCAGGCCGCCACAGCCACCATCAGCAGGTCAAACGTCCCGGTCATCATCTCAACGCCGAACACAACCAGACCGATCGCCAGCCAGTGCCACACCGTAAGTTCTGTAAACATCTGTTCCATCGGGGGTCTCCTTTCTAAAAGACGTGCGGATCAGCGGCGCCTCAGCCCAAGGGGCCAAGGCGCCCGATCCTGATTGCCTAGCTATCGCCGCGCGTTGTCGGGACAGCCGTGCCAGACGGCTTAGGCGCTGGGTTCTTCACCGCATTGGTCATGCCCTTAATGCCTTCCAGCGTTCCAAGAATACTGGAGAACTCAGCCGGAATAATGACCGTGCGTTGTTGCGGCGACGTCGCCAGTTTCTCAAAGGCCTGCACATAGGCTTGGCCAAGGAAGTAGTTGATCGCGTTGACGTCACCGGTGGCAATCGCCTGGCTCACCATCGCAGTCGCCTTGGCTTCGGCTTCGGCTTCACGCTCACGCGCTTCAGCATCCCGGAACGCCGCTTCACGGCGTCCTTCCGCTTCAAGAATTTGCGACTGCTTCAGGCCTTCAGCCTTTAGAATGGCAGACTGCTTGTCGCCCTCTGCGGTCAAGATCTCCGCACGCTTCAAACGTTCCGCCTTCATCTGACGGTTCATCGCTTCGGTAATATCAGCCGGTGGGGACAGGTCTGCAATCTCAATCCGGGTGACTTTCACGCCCCAGGGATTGGTCGCCGCATCAATAACACTCAACAAGCGCGCATTGATATCGTCGCGATTAGACAAAACTTCGTCCAAATCCATCGAACCCACAACCGTACGAATGTTCGTCAGCGCCAGGTTTTGGATGGCGTTGTGAAGATTATTCACCTCATAAGCGGCCGAAACAGGATCAACCACTTGAATAAACACAATGGCGTCACAAGATACCATAGCGTTGTCTCGGGTAATCACTTCCTGTTGGGGAACGTCCAGAACCGTCTCCATCATGTTCATTTTCCGGCCCACCCGGTCAACAAACGGCGTAATCACGGACATGCCGGGGTTCAGCGTTTTCGTATAACGCCCAAACCGCTCAACCGTCCAACTATAGCCTTGCGGCACAAACTTAAACGCGGATGTTAGTCCAATCAGACCCACAACGGCGATCAGCGCCGATACAACATAAACAAGCTCCACAGCTCTCTCCTTCTTAGATGACTAAACATTCATGTAGGAATGATTTACCGTTTTTCAATAATAATTCATCGAAAAACGGCGCAAACCGTTCCCAGTTCACGCCGATAATCACTTGATTTGTTTAATGAATGTTACGCAGAGCGCGTTAAAGTTGTCCGAGCATAAAATCTGCGCTCGAAACTTTGAACTCACCGCCATCTTCGACGTTCAACTCGGTCACCTTGCCGTCTTTGACAATCATTGAGTAGCGCTGAGAGCGGCTACCCATCCCAAATCCGCTGGCATCCATCTCCAGGCCGAGCGCTTTTGCGAACGCGCCATTGCCATCAGCTAGCATCCGCACAGTCCCACCAGCGCCAGAAGACTCGCCCCACGCGCCCATAACGAACGCATCATTTACTGACGTACAGACGATGTCATCGACGCCTTTGGCCTTCAGATCTGCCGCGTGATCAACATATCCCGGCAAGTGCTTGGCTGAGCAGGTCGGCGTGTAGGCGCCCGGCACAGCGAACAGCGCGACCGTCTTGCCACCGAATATGTCAGCCGTCGTGCGCGGCTCTGGGCCATTCGCAGTCATCTCCATGAAGGTTGCGTCTGGAAGCGCGTCACCAACTTTAATGCTCATCTTTTGTATCTCCTATTTGGGGTCTACCGCCCAATTAGGCGGCTGCGACCAATGACGCAAGCGCCCTTGCTAAATCGGCAGACATAGACCAGCCTTAACTCTGTAGATATTTCAAGGCGCACGGATGAACACCAAGCTGACAGGCAAACTCCTGATCGCCATGCCAAGCATCGGTGATGAGCGCTTTGCCCGTTCGGTAATTCTCATCTGCGCCCACGCGCCTGAATTCGCGATGGGCATTGTATTAAACAAGCCGATGACGGGCCTCACCTTGCCTATCCTGCTTGATCAACTGGATATTCCAGTCCGCACCGGCATCCCTGACACCGTCGTCCTTGATGGTGGGCCGGTCAGCAATGAACGCGGCTTCGTCCTGCATTCCAATGATGTGCAACGCGAAGGGTCCTCGCTAGAAATAACGGACGATGTTCATATGACGGCCACACGCGAAATCCTCGTGGACATCGGATCAGATTCCCCGCCCCGCAAATGCGTGCTTGCGCTCGGTTATTCTGGCTGGGGCGCTGGCCAGCTTGAATCCGAACTCGTTGAAAATGCCTGGCTGGTGGGTACGCCGGATCAAGATTTGGTATTTGGGGAGGATCATAACGCGAAATGGTCTTTGGCGTTAGAACGCATGGGCGTCGACAGTGGCCGCCTTCAATCAGACGCCGGACGCGCTTAGCCTCAGGCCCAGCCCTTCACGTGCATCTCCAACGCCTTGGCGCTCATCGGGCGACCAAAAGCGTAGCCCTGCACGAAGTCAAATCCTAACACCCTCAGCCGCGCGGCATCCTCGCGATTCTCAACGCCCTCTGCGGTCGATTGCATCCCCAGCCGCTCGGCCAGCAACGTCACCGTTTGCAAGATCGTATCGGTGCGTGGGTCGCCCAAACGACGGGTCAACTCAGGGTCAATCTTCAAGCTATCGACGGGCAACTCTGCCAGCCATGAGAACGAGGAGTGGCCCGATCCAAAATCATCGAGCACCAATCCCGCCCCGACATGCTTCATCGCCAGCGCCGCCGCGACCGCTTCATCGCGATTGCGCAGCGCGGCCTGCTCGGTCAGTTCTATGCGCAAGGCTTTGTCCGGCAAGTCATGGCCCAACATAAGCGCCTCGATCAGCGTCACCGTCGAGCTCTGCGCCAGATCGCGCGCCGTGACATTAACATGCATGAACAGATCATCGCGGTGGCAGATCTTGCGCAAATGGGCCAAAACCTCCGCGGACTGGATCAACATATTCGTCGCCAATCCGTCATCTTCAAAGCGTTGCGGCATAGCCTCCGCGTCATCGCCTTCCCAGCGGGCCAAGGCTTCAAACCCGGCGATTCGGCCATCTCGCAGGGACACAATCGGTTGAAAAACCGGCGTCAACTCTGGCCCTGGCAACTCATCATAGTCATCGGCGTCCAGCACGTCATCACGCAGCAAAATACCCCGCGCCTCGCCGGGTTCTAAAAATGCGCCAGCTAAGTGCACCACCCGGCCATTTGAAAGGTTTAGCGCACACCGCACAGCTCCCTCAGTCGCCGTCAACGCTGTGCCCAGCCGGCTTCGGCTCAGGCCCTCCATCATTTTCGACAACGCGTCGAGCGTCCACTCGCCCGACAGATCGGATACGTCGCTGCCTTTGGGCGCGTCGATCACCAATCGTTGGTCATCGCCGCGCCAAATCCAGCTGCCAGCGGCGGGTTTAGGGATGGGTGCTTGATCAGCCATTCGAAAAGAGTCTAGCGCCCCTCAGCCGGTCTGACGAGACCATAAAGGATGTGATCCCGGCGTTTTCCTGCAATTTCCAGATACGCCTTAGCGTAGCCCTCCTCAACAAACCCGACTTTCTCCAGCACTCGGCGCGAGCGGGTGTTCTCCGGCAACGTCCCGGCCTCCATTCGCTCCAGCCTCAGCGCGTGGAACGCCCAATCGCACGCGCCCGCCACCGCTTCTGGCATCAGTCCATTGCCTTGAAAGTCACCGCCCAGCCAATAGCCCAGATGCGCACTCAAAATCGGCCACCCTCGCACATTGGTCAGCGAAAGACCGCCTACCATTTGGCGATCTTCTATCCGGCGGATCAAAAACACGAAGGCGCGCCCATCCTTCCAGCCTTGTCGCCACGCCTTCAGCCGATGCGACCAGTCAGCTCTTGAATGCGCCTCAACCGGCCAAGAGGGCTCCCAAGGCGCTAAATGCTCGGCGCTGCGATTGCGCGCATCGGCCCAATCTGAAAAGTCGCGCTTATGCGGCGGGGAAAGCACCAGGCGCTTAGTTGTCACCACCGTATCGCTGCGCTGCACAAACATCAGGCGCGCGCATCAGCCTTAGCCTGAATAAGGTGACGCACTGCGATGACGTCTGCCGCAATCTTTTCAAACACTTCGCCCCCGTCCAGCAATCCGGCGCAGCGCTCAGGCAGCGGCGCCGCCTTGCCCGTCGCCTGCTCCACCGTTTCGGGAAACTTCTCAGCGGCGGCGGTGGCGAGAATCACTGTTGCCACATCGCCGCGTGGCTGGCGCCGCGCTTCAAACGTGCCGACCGCAGTATGCGGGCAGATCAACCAACCCGTTTCTTTGCGAAACCGCTCCATCTCCGCCAGCGTTTCTTCATTCGTCACTTTCGACGCCGTAATGCCCACACAGCCAAGTCGGCTTTGCGCCCCGTCCGGCAAGTCTGCCGCGCCTGATTGTTTGTATTGGTCATAAGTCCGGCGCACGGCGTCCCCGTCTCGTTCACAGACCTCAAATAAAAGCCGTTCAAAATTAGACGGCACAGAAATATCCATAGCCGGGCTCGGCGTCGCCACTGCAGGGGCGCGTTCCATCCGGCCGGTGCTCAAAATACGCGCCAGCGCGTCATTCTCATTCACTGCGCACACCGCCTCAAACCCGCCGGTCAACAGCCCGCACCGCGCTGCGACATAACCCGCCAGCGCGTCACCCATATTTCCGCTTGGCACGATATAGCGGATCTTGCCGCCCGCCAGCTGCGCCTGACTGGCAGCGTAGTAAACGCACTGCGCCGCAATCCGCGCCCAGTTGATTGAGTTGACGCCAGACAAACCAACATCCTCGGCAAACGCGGCATCGGCGAACAAGGCCTTCACAATCGCCTGGCAATCATCAAAGTCGCCATCCACCGCCAGATTGGTCACATTGGCTGCGCCGGTCGTCGTCATAAAGACGCGCTGCACAGGCGACACACGCTCATGCGGATGCAAGATAAACAGATCGGCATGCTCAGCCCCGGCAAACGCCGCTGCCGCTGCGCCGCCCGTATCGCCAGACGTCGCGCACACAATCGAAAGCCTGCGTCCAGATTGACCAAGCATATGGTCATAAAGCTGCGCGATAATCTGCATCGCCACATCCTTGAACGCCAATGTCGGCCCATGATGCAATTCCATCAGCCACGTATCCGGCCCACACTGCGTCAGAGGCGCAACGCTGTGATGCGCAAAGCTGGCATAGGCTCGCGAACACATCGCTTCCATGTCTTTTTTGGAGATCGCATCGCCAGCAAAAGCAGAGAGAATGCGCGCCGCTAGCTTGTCATATGGCTCGCCCGGCATTGCTGGCTCGATCTGAGGGAACTGCTCGGGGACGTACAGCCCGCCATCCGGCGCTAGTCCAGCCAGACACGCGGCTGTAAAATCGACGGCCGGGGCCATCCCCCGCGTTGAGACATACTTCATTCTGAACCGCGCCCTCGAAACCTCAGCCGCCCGCGCGACTTGTGAAATACGAAGTACATGATCAGCAGCGCCAATGCGAGGCCCCACCATGTAATTGCATATCCAAAATGGCGTTGCGGCGGCAACTCGTCCCCATCGCCCAATCTTGCAAATGGGTTGGGGCCGTCTCGGCTAATGTCCCGCTCACTCAGCGGCACCACCCGCGGCTCAAACGCTTCCCAGTTCAAGGTTTCGTCCAATGCTGCGCCAATAATGCCCGCATCCAGCGCATAGAACAGCCGTGCCTGCACATCGTCTTCAGCCCCGCTAAACATCGTCTTGCCGCGCGGCGCCGTGTAGACGCCCTCCAGCGTGACGCGTTCTGGCTCCGGGCACGTCATCACACCGCACACGCGAGGCGGCTCAATCGAATAGATCACCTCGCGCGTCGTCAGGATCAGCCCATCATCAGGTGCATCGCGCCGCACTGGCACCATTCTACGCCACGCCGCATCGCCGCCTGTGAAACTATAAACGATGACTTCCAGATCCGGCACCGTCTCCCCGGTCAAGACAGTCCATTCTGGTTCAACGCCCTCGCGCGCCATTTTCTCGCTAAACCGGCCATATTGCCAGCTTCCTAGCCACAACAAGATCGCCAGCGAAACCAGCGTCGCGAACGTCATCACAGGCAAAGGGCGAAACTGCATGTTGGGTCTTTCAAAGCAAAGGCCCGCCAAACCGATTTCGGCAGGCGGGCCTGAAGGCGTTCTAGGTCAGATAAGGCGTCAGTGTCCCCCGCCGCCCAGCACCAGGTGTGGCGCGACATAGACGAAAGCGAACAGGAACAGCCAGACAACATCAACGAAGTGCCAGTACCAGGCGGCAAACTCAAAACCGAGATGCTTTTTCGCACTCATCCCGCCGGCCATCAGACGCAGCAGGCAGATCGCCAGGAAGATCGTACCAATCACAACATGCGCGCCGTGAAAGCCTGTCGCCATAAAGAAGGCTGAGCCATACAGCGTGCCATCATAAGTGAAGCCAGCTTCGGCATACTCAACAACCTGCAATGCGGTGAACGCAACACCGAGGACCACCGTCAACAACAGGCCGAGCTTTGCGCTCTTGCGGTCATCATGCTGCAATGCATGGTGCGCCCACGTCACCGTCGTCCCGGACAGCAACAAAATCAGCGTATTGATCAGTGGCAAATGGAAGGGGTCAAACGTCTGAACGCCCACAGGCGGCCAGTCTTTGAACCGCGCAAGGGATTCAGCAAACAGCGGATTGGTCGCATCCCACGTATTGCCGACGCGGGCTTCAGAATAGATCGCGAATTCAAAGAACCCCCAAAACCACGCCACAAAGAACATGATTTCCGACACAATGAACAAGATCATGCCATAGCGAAGGCCAATCTGCACAACCGGCGTATGGTCTTTCGGGCTCTCTTTGATGACTTCGCGCCACCAGCCGAACATCACATACAGCACAAACAGCAAACCAACGATGGTCAACCACCAAGTGCCTTCGGCTTGTCCGAACAAGCCTTTCATATACATCACGCCGCCCATTGCGAGCGTCGTCACCGCCATCGCGCCCAGGAAGGGCCATGGGGATGGATTGACCAAGTGATAATCGTGTCTGACTTCGCCGTCTGCCATAGTGGGCACCCTCTCAGCGTTTATATCTGTTTCGAAGCGGTGTTTAGCCCGCTCCGGCCTTGTCTTGCAACTGGTTCAACCGGGACTCGACGAATTCGCCGCAGATGCCCCAGCCTGCTTCTTTTGTCCGGAATAAACCGAACTCTCAAAAAAAGTGTAACTAAGTGTAATTGTCTCAATCGATTTTGCGCTGCGATCGTCCAAAATATCGGGCGATACGAAGTAAACAACGGGCAGTTTCTTCGTCTCACCCGCCTGAATGATCCGCTCCTCAAAGCAGAAACACTCCAATTTATTAAAAAACGGCCCCGTATAGTGCGGCGTAACATTATAGCTCGCGATGACGTTAATCGGCCGCTGCGTGGGATTACTCACCTCATAAAACGCCAAACCATGCTGGCCGAGCTGAACCTCTTGGCTCACCTGTAAGGGGCGAAACCGCAGCGGCGTGTCAGCCACATTGGCATCAAACCGCACCAAAACCGACTCATCGCTAATCTCAGTCGGCGCTGATTCGGCCACACGTGTGGTGCCGCCAAATCCAGTTACTTTGCAAAACGTGTCGTAAAGCGGGTCAGAAGCGAATGCTAAACCGGTCATCGCGGCGACGACGCCGGCTGATACGGCCGCAATTTTGGTATTGGTCCACTGCATCGCTACATTCGCTCCGCAACGCCGGTTGCAGAATAAAGCCGCACCATTGTCACAACCAACACCAGCACAACAAACCCAAACAGCGCCAATCCTAGCCACATATTGCGCCGATTGCGTGCCTTTATCTCTTCTACCGAAGGGGCCTGAGGCACTTGCGGCGTTTGCTCATCACTCATCAGATCCCTCCCACAGGAAAGTATAATCCAAAACCATGCTCAACAATCACCGCAGCAAACACAATGAATAGGTACAGAATTGAGAACAGGAACATGCTTCTCGCCAGCTTCTTCTCCTCGCCAGTACAATCAACATCGCCCGACCGGGATCGAAACACGCGCACCGCATAGGCCAAGAATACCAGTCCCAATATGCCTGCAGTCAATCCATAGATCCAGCCACCAAGCCCCGTTAGCAGCGGCGTCATTGCCAACGGAACCAGTGCCAACGTGTAGACCAAAATATGCGCCCGGGTGACCTTGGCACCATGTGTCACAGGCAGCATGGGCACGTTGGCTTTTTCATATTCGCCATGCGCCAATAGGCTGAGCGCCCAAAAATGAGGCGGCGTCCAGAAAAATACGATTGCAAACAAGATCCACGCGTCCACCGGCGCATTGCCTGTCACCGCTGCCCAACCAATCACGGGCGGAAACGCGCCCGCGCCGCCCCCAATAACAATGTTCTGAGGCGTCGAGCGCTTCAGCCACATCGTATAGATGAACCCGTAATAAAAAATGGAAAACGCTAGCAGCGCAGCAGCCAACCAATTGCTCGCCAGCCACATCAGCAGAACGGACACGCCTGACATGATCAGCCCCATTGCGATGGCTTCATCGCGCGGCACCGCGCCAGATGGAATGGGCCGGGTTGAGGTGCGCGTCATAATCGCGTCGATATCGGAATCATACCACATATTGATCGCCCCAGCCGCGCCGGAGCCGAGCGCGACAGCCAACAGAGCAATCGCCGCCATGATCGGATTGATCGACACACCGGTTACGCCAACAGCCGCGACCAACCCGGCCACAGCCGTAAACACCACCAGCATCATGATCCGTGGCTTCATAAGCTGCACGTAGTCATTCGCGGTCGCATAGCGTTTTGCCGACGGTTCTGTTGTGATTTCTGTCATCGGAAGCCCAATAGCGTGAAACGAAGCAATATCTCGGTTGTCCTATACTGCAAACTCAGGCCGCAGTTCAGCGTGACATAAACGCCGTCCCCTAGATTCGTGCATTGCGCGTATTTTGCGCCCAAATTTCGCCGCTCAGCGGACTTCTATGGTCGGACCCAATATTGGAAAAGTGTAGCAAAAATGCGCCACTTAGTGAACGACGAATAGGCAAAATCAGTCCAATTGCGCTGGAGTTACTACTGCCTTGAGGAATAAGGCGAAATATGGGCCACAGACCTTTCCACAGTATGTGTTCGAAACAAGGCAGACTATGTTGAGATGGTAATTTGCCACTCAAACGCCCCCCCCCTACGCACCGCTCCAAAGAAATAGATCGACTAAAAGATCATGCTGGATGGACGGTACTACAAGATGACGCAAATTAAGCGACGCCCAAGATGGACACATGTACTCGCAACAACTGCAATTGCACTTGCAGTCACTCCTTTGGCCTATGCTGAGCCACCGAGTAATCGCAAATGGGTGAAGACTTTCGAAGACAATTTCAACGGCAGTCTAAATACGAATATCTGGACGATTCAGACGGGTCGGTGGAAGGATTCAATCCGCAAACCCCAAAATGTCTTCACGCAGAATGGCAATTTGGTCATTCGAACCTCCAAATCAGGTTCTGACTATCACACCGGCTTTATACGAACCCGCAAAGCCGCCAATCTGACCTTCTCTCAAAAGTACGGCTATTTCGAAGCGCGCATGAAGCTGAACACAGCGCGGGGACAGTGGGCGGCGTTTTGGTTGATGCCCAAGGGCACCATCCACAATGTGAACAATTCAGGCCGCGACGGCACCGAGATAGACATTGTCGAGGGCTTCGGGCTCGTCCAGAATCAGATCATCAATCAGGCCATCCACTATGATGGCTATGGGCCGTCAGAGGTCGCCATACTCAACGGCGTTGATATGAAAGGCAAAGCCGACCAGTGGCATACCTATGCGGTTGAGTGGACGCCCACCAAATACACTTGGTATGTCGACGGCGTTCCAACCTGGACATTGAATGATCCCAAGCAAATTTCACAAGTCAAACAATACATGAAATTGACGACTGAAGTTAAATTCAACGCCAATTGGGTCGGCACGTTTGATGACAGCAAACTTCCAGCTGACACGCTGGTCGATTATGTGCGCGTCTGGCGTGATGATGGTCCGGCTTCAGGTGGTGGGTCGCCGCCACCGCCGCCGCCGCCAAACTCCCCACCGCCTTCGAATACGAGCGGTCAAACGGTTGAAATTGAGAACATGCAGCTCGCAAGGCTCACAAAGATATCAAACAATAACGCCTCTGCGGATCGCGTAGCGAAGGTCAGCCCTGGCAACAGTGTTGGCTACGCAAAGAAAACCTATAACGGCGCAACAGGTAACCAAACGCTGACCATCTCATATTTTAACAATCCTGGCAGTGCGTACATCAAGCTGGTGGTCAATGGCGCCGTGAAAAAGACGTGGCCCTTGACCGGAACAGGCGGACGGAAAACACTCAGCCACACCACTTATTTAAGGTCAGGCGATACTATACAGATCAAAGCCGCAGGTGCGGCACATCTCGATAAACTGACCTATGGATCAGGCAGCACGAGCGGAGGAAGCAGTTCACCGCCACCTCCTCCACCGCCGTCATCAATATCTTCAAAGTCCTTTGAAGCCGAAAGACTGACCCTGACGAGAATGACACCCAAGAGTAAATCAGGTGCGTCGGCCAATTCCACCGCACGGGTGAACGCCGGCCAAAGCATGGGCATTGTCGAAGCGAAGCTTGCTGGCGCGGGAGGATCGAAGAACATGAAACTGACGGTCTTCGATCAGGTCAGAGGCGACCTCGTCAAATTCTACGTCAATGGACAGATCAAAAAGACGTGGACAATGAATGGCGGCGGACGCAGCCGCGTCCTTGATTATCAAGGTAATTTTAATAGCGGCGACACGCTCACCTACAAAGTCTGGGGTTCAACACTCGCTGACAAATTGGAATACTGATCAGACAAAGCTATATGAAAAAGAAGCCCCGGCGATCAATTACCAGTTCGCCTGGGCTTTCTTTTTGCAACCAAACCATCGTCAGCGCGGCGGCTCATCGTCTCGGCCGCCCAAGGGTCCGCGCGCCATGCGCCACGCAATCGCCAAGTAAGCGGCCTCAGCCACCATAAAAGCGGTGGGCACCAACACCATGGACTCAAGCGATGTCGCCCGGCCTGACAATCGCTCAAACACATCGAACACGCCGGCAAACGCAACGCCGATCAATCCCATGTTCAGGACGATCAAAGCCGGCGTCGGCCGCGTATAGAGCAAACCGTTCGGCTTGCGCCAGAACACCCACAACCCAATCGCCGCCAATACCAACGCGATGACAGACACGGTGATCGCCGTATTTGGATGAATCTGACGGATACGGTCAAACAATCGAGCGAACTGTGGCACGCCGGGTAAGAACACGACGATAAAGGCGTATATGCCAATGACAATGGGAAGACGTAGGGACATAGAACTTAGCCTTGTGTATCGCGAATGTCGGGTTTTGCAGGCGCCGCTACCCCGCCTCGTATACGCCGAATGATTGCTTCAACAATACAAATCAGAAAGACGGCAAAGGAAAGCCCGATCAACACAGCGCCCAACTGAGCCATCCGGTCGACATGGGAGAACTGGTCTGAATAGTCTATATAACGCCTCGGCATCGCCCGCGCGCTGATAAACATCCCGGGCAATACAACCCACGCTAATCCGGCTGAAAACAACACCCAATGCGCCAGGGCCAATCCGCGCCGATACGCGACACCGAACATTTTGGAAAAAGTCAAATAAAAGAGCGCAGTAATAACGGGGACAGCCGCAATGCACGCGGTAAAATGAAACTGCGCCGCTAGATAATATGTATCATGAAGAACACGGTCTATGCTGGCCTGATAGATCAATATTCCGGCCACCATGCTGGCTGCGATAAGCGCACAAGCCGTGGCAAAGAACAGAACGGAGGCAATATCCCTCCTCAATCTGTTCCACAGCCAAAGAAAAACGGCCAGCCCTAGGATCAGAACCAAGATACCAACAAACAGATAGATGCCCGGCTGGCCAGACCAGAGCAGCCCAGAGGACGGCTCAGGCGGGCCTTGCGTTTCCAAAGGCGGGTACATCACCCACTCACCTATTGGCCCCTGCGCCGCGCGTTCAGGACGCCCCTCTACGAACCGCCCAAACATCCAGCGCGCCCAAACCACAAGTGTCGCCGCGCCGGTCAAGACGCCCGCCCAAATCCCGAGCAAACGGAGCCATCTCTTTTGCTTGGCTGAGCGAATGGTAATCCACCCCAGAACAAACCCTCCAAGCAGCAAAACCGCTAACAGACCCCAAACCTCTGGATGCCCGAAAAACCACAGCATGTGCTGAAAATGGACCGGGTCGCCGCCCTGTGCCGGATCGAAGAAATTAGACGTCACAGCCTGCCCCATCGCTCAGCTTTCTCCATAAAAACAGCCCCCAATGATCTCACACTGGGGGCTGTTGTATAGGTTTCACAAGTCTGGGTTTGCCTAATGGCCACCCTTCGTCGTGACAACGGGCAGTGTGTTGTATTGGTGGAATGGCGGCGGGCTCGGCAACGTCCATTCGAGCGTCGTGGCGCCCGGCCCCCAAGGGTTGGCTTCGGCCTTACGCCGACGCACCATTGCCTCGATCAACCCGTAGAAGAACACGGCTGTTCCCACCAGAGTAATCGCATACCCAACAGATGACCACATGTGCCAGGTTTGGAACCCATCAGCATAATCGATGTAGCGACGCGGCATGCCCTGAAGACCAAGGAAGTGCTGCGGGAAGAAAATCACGTTTGAGCCGATAAACATCAGCCAGAAATGAAGCCCCCCAACCATGCCATTATACTTGATGCCAAACATTTTCTCGAACCAGTAATACCAGCCCGCAAAAAGTCCAAACACCGCGCCGAGCGACAGCACATAATGGAAGTGCGCCACAACGTAATAGGTGTCATGCAGGGCATGGTCGACGCCGGCATTGGCCAACACCACGCCTGTCACGCCGCCAACAGTGAACAGGAAGATAAACCCGATCGCCCACAGCATCGGCACTTTGAAGTCGATCGAACCGCCCCACATCGTGGCAATCCAGGAGAAGATTTTGATTCCCGTCGGCACCGCAATCACCATCGTCGCGGCCACAAAATAGGCCTTCAGATCGACATTCATACCAACGGTGTACATGTGGTGCGCCCACACAACGAAGCCAATCACACCAATCGAGACCATCGCATACGCCATGCCCAGATAGCCAAAGATCGGCTTTCTTGAGAAGGTTGAAACAATATGACTGACGATGCCGAAGGCTGGCAGGATCATGATGTAAACTTCGGGGTGTCCAAAGAACCAGAACAAGTGCTGGAACATGATCGGGTCGCCGCCGCCGCCTGGCACGAAGAACTGTGAACCAAAGTTGCGGTCTGTCAGCAACATGGTCAGCGCGCCCGCTAGAACAGGCAAAGCGAGCAGCAAAAGCGCCGCTGTGATCAGCATACTCCAGGCAAACAAAGGCATTTTATGCAGCGTCATCCCCGGCGCCCGCATATTCAGAATGGTCACGATGAAGTTGATCGCTCCCAAAATCGACGCGATGCCCACCGTGTGAAGCGACAAGATCACCAGATCCATCGCCGAGCCGCTATGCCCCGTCGTGCCTGATAATGGCGGATAAAGCACCCAGCCGCCCCCAAAGCCTGTGGCTATGCCGCCCGCTTGTGCCGGTGCAAAGAATGAGAAACATAGCAGCGCAAAGCCAGCGACCGTCAACCAGAACGAGATGTTGTTCATCCGCGGGAACGCCATGTCAGGCGCGCCAATCATCAACGGCACCATCCAGTTCCCAAAACCGCCGATCAGCGCCGGCATCACCATGAAGAAGATCATGATCAGGCCGTGATAGGTAATAATCGAATTATAGAAGTGCTTGGCTTCCTGAATGGCCGCCTCGCCTTCTAGTCCGCCCCAGCTTTCCGCAATCATCAGCAATGGGCCGATGCCGGGCTCAGCCAGCTCCCAACGGATCAAACCCGACAGGCCATATCCAATGACACCCGCAACCAGCGAGAAAATCAGGTACAGGGTCCCGATGTCTTTGTGGTTGGTCGAGAAGAACCAACGCGTGAAGAAGCCCGGCTTGTGGTCGTGGGCATGATCGTGATCGAGAGCAATTTCATCCATCGGCATAGTCGTTGGACCTTCTATTATATTATGGGTTCGCGGCGAGCTGTGTGCTCGGCTCGGCGGAAGTATTTGAAGCGATTAGGCGGACCGAATCAGCAGCGGCGTCAACGTCGCCTGCCAGCATCAGCTCGGCCCAGCGGTCATACTGCGCCTGAGAGACAACCCGCACTTCAATCGGCATGTAGGCGTGGTCGATCCCGCAGAGTTCTGAACACTGGCCGTAGTAAACGCCCGGTTCAGTCACCAGGAACCAACCTTCATTCAATCGGCCCGGCACGGCGTCGGTTTTGACGCCAAACGCAGGCACCGTCCATGAGTGGATCACATCCGCAGCAGCTGTGTAATAGCGGACATAGCGCCCAACCGGGATCACCATCGGATAATCGGTCGCCAAATTCTTAGGCAGCGACGCAAAATCATCTTTGCCAGAGTTTTCCCGATAGACCCGCTCATCGCTCGGCTTGCCCTTGTGGATTCCATTGGAAATGAACTCCAGCGCATAGCCATCATCATCGATCAGATCGGGATAAGTATAGGTCCAGTTCCACTGATTGCCCTGCGCTTTGACATTTATGAAGCCTTTGGCGGCGGCCTCGGGGAAATTGTTTTTCAAGAACGTCTCATGCTGTGACGTTTTTCCTTCAGCCACCAATTGCGCGTCTTTGGCCTGTATCTCCTCCAAATTCGGAACGACGTCCATGTAGAACAAGTTCGGGAAGGACAGGCTCGCAATCCCCACAAGAATCAACGCTGGCAGGGTCGTCCACGCAACCTCAAGCAATGTGTTGTGGCTGGTCTGGCTCGGCTCAGGATTGGCCTTGCGATTATAACGCACCATGACCCACAGCAGCAAAACAGTCACAAATATTGTAATAAGCGTAATGATGACCATCAAAACATCGTGGAAAAAGTCGATACGTTCCCCAATACGGGTCACGGCGGGTTGAAAGCCAAGACCGCCTTCTGTCGGCCGCCCCATATTAGGGACGCTCGCAAATGCAGGCATTGCCATCAGAGGGGCCAAAAGGGTCGCTAAGAGGTGTCGCACGCGCGAAACTCCTTCAATTGAAGCTGAATGGGTCGTTTCCAGCCTGTATCTATAACGGCTTGCGCGATCAACCCAGCAGTTTCGACGCTCAATATTGTCGCAGTCTAATCGCTTCTTGCCGAGAGATCGTATATAAACCGTGTATCGACCAATGGAGCCTCACAATGATTCGTCTCATCACCTTCGCATTTCTGACGCTTACACTCGCCGCGCCGGTCTCATTTGCGCAAACTATGGTTATTGGCGGCGGTCTTGGCAGAGACTGTTATGACGCGGCAAAGTCCGGGCGCTCAAACGCCCGCGCCGAGCGCATTTGCGATCGCGCCCTCGCCGAGGAATCGATGACCTCGTCCAATCGCGCCGCCACCTATACCAATCGCGGTGTGGTGCGCATGCGCGCCGGAAAATATGACGCCGCCCTCAACGATTACAGCATATCCAAGCGCATGCAGCCTAATGTCGGCGCCACGTATTTGAACGAAGGCGCCGCGCTGATTTATAAAAAAGACTTCAACTCAGCCCTCAATGCCCTCAACCGTGCCATCGAGCTGGACACCAAAGAGCTTTACGCCGCGCACTACAACCGCGCCATCGCCCGCGAAAATACCGGCGATGTGCAGGGCGCCTATGCTGACTTCAAAAGAGCCGGCGAGCTTCGCCCAAATTGGGAACAGATTGACCGTCAACTGTCGCGCTTCACGGTAACCGAAGGATAAGCCAAGCCGAGCGGAAGCCGCCAGGTGCAGCTGGTTATCGGCCTAGCAGCCGCATTTGCCTGCCAATAGCTGACTAGATCATGCCCCCGAATGTCGTCTAAGGGTTAGACGCGCGAGGCGCCCGCTTGGCGCGTCCGGGAGGCCACCATGCTATCAATTTTTGAAATCGTTGCGCTTTTGCTGGTCTTGTCCGGAGCGTTCTCCTGGATCAACCATGTCTATATCAAGCTCCCGCATACAATTGGGCTGCTGATCATGGCGCTCGCCGCCTCTTTTGTTCTGCTCGGGCTAGAGGTTGTCGCCCCGGCTCTTGGAATCACGGATGCTTTGCAGGGCGCGATTGGCCAGATTGATTTCAATAAGACGGTGATGAATGGCATGCTTGCTTTCCTGCTTTTTGCGGGCGCGTTGCATGTTGATTTCAACTTCCTGCGGTCCCAAAAATGGGCCATCGGCGCAATGGCGACGGTCGGCGTCGTCTTATCCACCTTCATCGTCGGCACCGGCTTTTACTTCATCACCAGCCTGTTCGGCCTCAACGTGCCTTTCATCTGGGCATTGGTGTTCGGATCATTGATCAGCCCGACAGACCCTGTCGCCGTCTTATCCATCCTCAAAACGGTTACCATGCCGCAACGCCTCGAAGCCAAGATCGCAGGTGAGAGCCTGTTCAATGATGGCGTCGGCGTCGTTGTGTTCGCGATTATGGTCGCCATTGCGGTCGGCGGCGGGCACGGGGATGGCCATATTAACGCCGCGCATATTGCTGAACTTTTCTTTGTAGAAGCGGGCGGCGGCGTGCTGCTCGGCGCAGCGACGGGCTGGATCGCCTATCGGATGATGGCCCGCATGAACGAACACAGCATCGAAATACTTATCTCACTCGGCATCGTGGCTGGCACCTACGCCCTCGCCCAACGCCTGCACCTATCCGGCCCGATTGCCGTTGTGATTACCGGCCTGCTGATTGGAAATAAGGGCGTCAGCGTCGGCATGAGCGAATCGACAAAAGAGCATCTGTTCGGCTTCTGGGAAGTTGTCGATGAAATTCTAAACTCGGTTCTGTTCCTATTGATCGGTCTGGAAATGCTTATTCTCGGCTTCACGGGACAGTTCCTGATAATTGCGCTGCTCACCATTCCGCTCGTCTTGCTCGCGCGCTACATTGCTGTGTCGGTTCCGATGCGGTTTCTGGGCCTGTTCAAAGAGTTTACCAAGGGCGCCATACCCGTGCTGACATGGGGCGGGGTTCGGGGCGGCATTTCGGTGGCGCTCGTCCTGTCTCTGCCGGAGTCAGAGTATAAACCGCTCTTGCTTGCAACCACTTACGGCGTCGTGATCTTTTCGATCATCGTGCAGGGGCTCACAATCAAAAAGGTCGTCCAATCGCGCGTTGACCCCGAATTGCTGTAATTACTCACCGCTCAGCGGATTGGCAGGCGCGACAAAGCAATGCCGCCCAGGCGTGTCCGGCAGGTCAGACAATTTCGCAAACATGGTCCGCGCGCGAAACGGATGCGAGACCTTCGGTTCACGCGGAGACCGGCCAAACTCGACACAAACTTCCGGGCGGCGGTCCTCGGTCAAACGGTAGTCGAACCCTTCATCTGGCAGATTGGTCGCATATCGGGATGTATAACGGGATCGACCGCACGCCTGCTCAATCATTGTGGATTTTTCCGGCTCGTCCGATTCCACACCGTTCGTCATCAATCTTTCCAGAGATGCCTGATCAACTGGGAACTCATCTTCAGCCAGATAATGACAGTAGAGTTGCGTCTCGACATTAATCAAAAGCTGCAATTTCGCCGTATCGATCTTCTTGGTGCGCGCCTCGCCCGGTCCACCAATCACCATCAATCCAGCCACAGATCCACCCACAACCGCCGTCACCAAAGCCCCCGCCAGCAACCAGCCGAGATTATCCCGCTTCTGGGTCAAAATCATCTCCGCGTTCAGCGTCTTTCAGGAAGTAGATAAAGATCGCGCCCGCAATCAAAGCAAGGACCAAAGACTTCAAAACGAATGTCGTCGTCATGTCGCCTTTCAGCAGATTATAAATCAACGAAATCGCATCCCCAACCAGCGTACAGCCTGCAACCACAAGGCTCAGATAGGTCAGCCATTTGCGAATGCGTGACCCCTGCATTTCAGGGCGGGTGCGACGGGCTTTGCGCAAATGCCGCGCCAAAAACAGAAAGATAGGCGTGCCAACAATCAGGCCCGCAATGGCGCCGCGTATCCGGTCTGTGTTCCGCCGGATCTGATAGTCTTTGAGATCCAATGGGTCTTTGAACGTTGCATCAATCAATCCGTAAAACAAAGAGCCAAGGCTCCACGACACGATGCCTAGCAAGATGAAAAATGTTAGATATAGAAACGCCTCGCGCGCTGAAACATAGGGCTGCGGACGCGGCACCGCGATTGGAAACGCCACATCCGCAAATTGACCAAGTGCTGATTGAATCTCACCCCGCTGCCACCCAGCCGCTGTCAAAGCCTCAGAGATCGCAGAGCGCGATTGCCCGCGCTCCAACCCCTCCTTGACGAACGCGACCAGCGTTTTGTCAGTCATAGCGGTTTAACCACCCGCGCCGGGGTCACGGGATTTCAGCCCATTTCTCTGATATTCTTCCGTTGCATTTTTGCTGGCTTGACGTTTGGCTTCCCAGGCGGCGCGTGTGGCGCAAATGCGTTTGGGAATTGTCGACCCCATCTGCTCTTCACGCTTACAAATTTCTTCATCCGGGTTTTCGCCCTGGCGTTCGATTTCGGCGCGAATTTCCGGAGTGATCGATACGATCTCACCCTTCGGAGCGGTTTTCGCCGCTTTCGCTGCCGGGTCATAATCGGCTGCAACACAGCCAATCAGAATGAAAGGCGCAGCAATCGCGGCGCCGAGAAAAGTCAGTTTCGACATAGAGGTCATCCCACTCAATAATTTCTGGAGTGCAAACAGCCTACCTCTCCGACACTCGTCGTCAAGGCGCGATGCTGGCTGAAACTTAATCCCTCTGGCGCGAATGCCCACTTGCAGCGCGCGCCAACTGAGCGCATCTAAGCTCACATGACACATTCTCCTCTCCCGTTTGACATCACCGCCGCCTCTGATCTGCTCGCAAATGCCGCCAAGGGCGCCGATGACGCTGATCTATTTATTGAACGCTCGCGCTCTGAAAGCTTCGTATTTGATGACGGTCGCCTGAAATCAGCGGCCTTCGACACCGATCAGGGCTTTGGTCTGCGCGTCGTAGCGGGGGAAGCTCAGGGCAACGCCCATGCCTCAGAACTCTCCATTGCCGCGCTCACCCGCGCCGCTGACACCGCCGTTCAGGCCAAACGCGGCTATGCCGGCAATCTGGAAACTGGGCCTCAACCCACCAATCAGCGCCTGTACGATCAAATTGACCCAACCGCTTCGCCAGACTTCACCATAAAGACCGGGCTTCTAGCCGAAATCGACGCGTGGACCCGCGCCAAAGATCCGCGCGTTGTGCAAGTCTCGGCCTCTCTGTCTGGCAATCGCCGTGAGATTGATATTCTGCGCCCAGATGGCGCCGTCTTCTCGGAAGTGCGGCCGCTGGTTCGGATCAACGTATCGGTCACGCTGGAACAGAATGGACGGCGCGAAAGCGCCTCTGCTGGCGCCGGGGGCCGCGCCGCCTATGAAGAATGGCTTCAGCCTGCCCGGTGGCAGGGCCTTGTCGAGCGAGCTTTGAAAAAGGCCGCTACTAATTTGGACTCTATTCCTGCGCCTGCTGGCGAGATGGAAGTTGTGCTTGGCCCTGGCTGGCCCGCCGTACTGCTGCATGAGGCAGTCGGTCATGGCCTTGAGGGAGACTTCAACCGCAAAGGCACCAGCGTTTACGCGGGCCAAATCGGTGAGCAAGTGGCCTCCAAAGGCGTCACCGTGATCGACGACGGAACCATCAATGCCCGGCGCGGCTCGCTCTCCTTTGATGATGAAGGCACACCCACACAGCGCAATGTCCTAATCGAGGACGGCGTGCTTAAAGGCTATATGCAAGACCGGATGAACGCCCGCCTCATGGGCGTTGCCCCGACGGGCAATGGCCGCCGCGAAAGCTACGACACCACCACCATGCCGCGCATGACCAACACAGTTATGCTCGGCGGCAAAGATGACCCGGCAGAAATTGTCGCCTCCATCAAAAAGGGTATTTGGGCGGTCGATTTTGGCGGCGGTCAGGTTGACATCACCTCCGGCAACTTCGTGTTCCAATGCACCGAAGCGTATCTGGTCGAAGACGGTAAAGTCGTCGCGCCGGTTAAGAATGCCACCCTCATCGGACACGGCCCCACCGTGCTCAATCAGGTCTCAATGATTGGTAATGATTTCGCGATGGATGATGGTGTCGGCTCCTGCGGCAAAGCCGGGCAAACCGTCCCAGTCGGCGTCGGACAGCCAACCTTGAAAGTCGATGGATTGACCGTAGGCGGCGCGGGTTAACCTAAAGCCCTCAAAAACACGGCTGGAGCGCTCCGGCGTAAACGCGCTGTGAACGATTGTGCGCCACATGTTGGGGTCTGATTTCCCAATCCATGAGGCACCACATCTATGTCCAACCCTGTTCGTTCATCAAAGTCACCTAACGCCCCGTCGATCGCGCGCATTATCGCCAACGAACTTGGCGTCGAAGAAGCTCAAGTCGCCGTGACAATAGAGATGATCGAAGAGGGCGCCACAGTTCCCTTCATCGCGCGCTACCGCAAAGAACGCACCGGAGGCTTGGACGACACGCAGTTGCGCGCCCTCGCCGAGCGCCTCATTTACCTGACCGACCTCAACAAACGGCGCGACAGCATCCTCGCCGCCATTCAGGAGCAAGGCAAACTCACCCCCGCGCTCCACAAAGACATTCTGGCCGTCACCACCAAAGTCGCCCTCGAAGACCTCTATGCCCCCTACAAGAAAAAGCGCCGCACCAAGGCAACCATTGCCAAGGAAGCTGGCCTTGAACCGCTGGCAGATCGCCTCATGGCGGACCCAAATCTCGATCCCGTCAAAGCCGCCCATGACTATGTCTCAAGCAAAAAAGGCATTGAAGATCAGAGCGCTGCCCTCAGCGGCGCCCGCGACATCATCATTGAACGCATGGCCGAAACGCCCAAACTCGTCGGCAAAATCCGCGAGACGGTGTGGAGTGACGGAAAGCTCGGCTCCACGCTGGTCAAAGGCAAAGAGAAGGAAGCGGAAAAGTTCAAAGACTATTTTGACTTTGATGAACCCATTCACAAAATGCCGTCTCACCGCGCGCTCGCGCTTTTGCGCGGACAGAAAGAAGGCGTGCTGCGGGTGAAGTTGGATGTACCGCATGAGAAATCGCGCGAGCACCCTGCCGTCGGCCTCATCCGCAATGAATTTGGAATCGCCAAGAAAGGCCGCCCCGCCGATGACTGGATGATTGAAACCGCTCAATCAGCATGGAAAAGCAAGCTGGCCTCATCCAGTTCAACCGACCTCATCAACCGCCTGAAAGACGCCGCCGACAGCGAGGCGATAAAGGTCTTTTCCCGCAATATGCACGATCTTCTGCTGGCGGCCCCGGCAGGCCCGAAAGTCGTCATGGGCATTGACCCCGGCATCCGCACCGGCTGCAAGATCGCCGTCGTGGATGCAACCGGCAAACTGCTCGAAACCGCCACCATTTACCCGCATGAACCGCGCAAAGATCGCGCCGGCTCAATGTCGAAAATCGTCACACTGTGCAAACGTCACAAGGTTGAACTCGTCAGCGTAGGCAACGGCACTGCCGGGCGGGAAACGGAGAAACTCGTCGCCGACATCTCTGAGAAAATGCCAGCCCTAAATCTCACCCGTATCATGGTGTCTGAAGCCGGAGCCTCGGTCTATTCCGCCTCAGAACTGGCCGCAAACGAGTTCCCTAATCTTGATGTCAGCATCCGCGGCGCTGTCTCTATCGCCCGGCGTCTGCAAGACCCGTTGGCTGAGCTTGTGAAGATCGAACCGAAAGCCATCGGCGTGGGTCAATACCAGCATGACGTAGATCAAGGCGCGCTGGCCCGCTCGCTTGACGGTGTGGTGGAAGACTGTGTGAACGCGGTCGGTGTTGACGTGAACACCGCCTCTGCCCCCTTGCTCGCCCGCGTGTCAGGACTTAACGCAACCATCGCCGCCAACATCGTCGCCTATAGAGACGAGCACGGCCCCTTCAAAACTCGAACCGCGCTCAAAAAAGTGCCGCGCATGGGCCCGAAAGCCTATGAACTTTCGGCGGGCTTTCTGCGCATTATGAACGGCAAAAACCCGCTCGACGCCTCTGCCGTTCACCCGGAAGCCTATTCCGTGGTTGAGCGCATCGCCAAAAAGACGGGTAAAAAGATCGACCTCATCATCGGTGACAAAGCCTTTCTCGCGCGGCTGAAACCAGATGCCTACGCCGACGACACATTCGGCGTGCCCACGGTGACAGATATAATCAGCGAACTTGAAAAGCCGGGCCGTGACCCGCGCCCAGAGTTCAAAACAGCCACCTTCAAAGACGGCGTGAACAAAGTCACAGACCTGAAAACCGGCATGCGGCTGGAAGGCGTGATTACCAACGTCACCGCGTTTGGCGCATTCGTGGATATCGGCGTCCATCAAGATGGGTTGGTCCACATTTCGGAACTGTCTGACACCTTCGTCAAAGACCCACATGACGCCGTCAAAACGGGTCAGGTCGTCAGCGTTCTGGTCCAAAACGTAGACGAGAAACGCGGTCGCATCAGCCTCAGCATGAAGCGTCAACCGGGCAGCAAAGCGCCTGCAAAACCGCGACGCGCTACTGCTCCCGCCCCTGCCCCTACTCGAAGCGAAAGCCCATTCGACGTCTTGGCCGCGATGCGCTAACCGGAACACACCCCTCAATTTAACGGGCAGGCCCAGCGCGCAGCTGGCCTGCCCGTTTTGCTTTTTTAAGCCGCCCTGCATCCAAACGGACCTCTGCCTGCATCTTATCTATGAAGGCCGCGCTATAATTGCGGGGTTAGATGAAAAGGATGTTCCTGATGGGTGTTGAAATTATCGTTCCCGTATCGCTGTTCGCGTCGATCGTTATCGTTGTGTGGCTGATCCGCCATTTCAGCTTCAAAAAGCGTGAGGCCGCACACGAAACCATCCGCCACGCCATCAGCAACGGCCAGCCGGTCTCCAGCGATCTCATCCAAGACCTCTCCGCAATCACAGACCCCGTGCGCGCAGATCTAAGACGCGGCGTCCTCCTCATCGCCTTGGCCCTGCCCATTCTGGTGTTCGGCGGAATGATCGCCATGGAGAATGAAGAATCCTTCATGCCGGTCATCGGCGTTGCCAGCTTCCCGGGTATTTTGGGCCTCGCCTATATCGGCCTCTGGGCCTTTGGCAACGCTGCATCAAAACGCTAGTCGCACACATTGGCGCGCCAAGGGGACCCACGCACTGACACGGCTCTGGCGGCAATGGCTGCCAAGGGCGGGCAGTCGGCCTTTGCCGAATTGGTGCACAGGCACCAAGGCGCGGTGCGCGGCGCGGCATGGCGATTGACGGGCGGCGGCGCGGCAGCAGACGACATCGCTCAAGCCGCTTTCCTTACCGCCTGGAGACGCATCGACACCTTCTCAGGCGGCACCTTCCGCGCCTGGGTCTGCGCCATTGCCTACCGGGAATATCTGCAAGCCCGGCGTAAACAAAAACCCGAAATCGAATTTGAAGAAACCGCCCACATCATCCAATTCGATCACGCCGCAGCAGACTATGCAGATCGACTAGACCTATCCAAAGCCCTACTCGACTTGCCAGAACCCCAACGCATCTGCGTCACCCTCAGCGTTGCCGGCGGGCTCAGCCATCGCGAGACAGCACAGGCAACCGGCTGGCCGCTCGGCACAGTCAAATCTCACATCAACCGAGGCATCGCAGCATTGCGAAAAGCCTTGTCGAACCCAGACGTTGCGTAGAGGATGCTTCCCATGACCCATGATGACACCGGACAAGACTTGAGCGAGCTGTTCGCGGCCGAGGATGCTGCGTTTCAGTCAGCGGCCTTCGTCGAAACTGTCATGGCGCCCATTCAACGCCACACGGCGCACCGGCGGCTTGTCTTGGGCGGCGCAGCTCTGCTGGGGGGCACAGTGGCCGGCGCGCAATTGCCGGGTGTCGTCTCTCGCTTGTCTAATGTCAGCGTCAATTCAAACGCAGCGGCGCTCGATTTTGGAACCGCCTTTTCAGCCCTTCAAAGCCTCAATCCTCTTTGGATCGCGTCCGTCTTGATCATCGCAGGTTGTTGCGCGGCTGTGACAATTTTTGAACGCGCTTAACCCTCTGAAAATGAATTTGCCGCCACCCTGACATTCAGCCTTGAACTCAGCGCAGGTCTCGGCATAGATGAATTAAGGCTGGAATGTGTCTGATTTTTAGACGCATGCGTATTTCGGCCTACATATAGACGGGATACAGAGTGGATACAGACAGGATATGGACTCCTGCGCCGCATCTGAACCCCGCAGAGTTTAGTTGCGTAAGAGGCCCCAATTTGTGACCTATAAATTAAGACTTCTAGCACCGATTTGCGCCGCTCTCGGCCTCGCGGGGATTGCCAGCGCTGACGTACAGTCCCTCACCGCCGAAGAAGCTCACCTACGCGTTCAACGCGGAGAACTCATCCTTATCGACGTGCGCACCGCCAGCGAATGGGCCATGACCGGCCTGCCCAGAGACAGCGTCGGAGCGTCCCACCTGGACGCTGATTTCATTGCGAAAGCCAAAGGCGCTGTCTATCAGGATCTCGACCAACCGGTCGCCCTGATCTGTGAAACTGGCAATCGCTCCGGCAAGGCAGCCAAACGCCTTGAATCAGAAGGTTTTTCAACAGTTTTCAACATCACTGAAGGTATGTCTGGAAACAACACATCCGGCATTGGTTGGCTGAAGAAAGACCTCCCCACGGACCCCTTCATTCCGCGCTATTAGACCGAATTATCTATTAGAAACAAAGAAAGAGCGGCCTTTATCTTGAGGGCCGCTCTTCTGTTTTGTCACCCCCGCAGGGTGATGCACCAATCAGCTAGGCAAACCCTTGCTCATCGCGTTCGCCGCGCACCATGCCTTCCATGCCCGGTCCGTCCAGATCATCCATCTTCATCCAGCCCTTCACGATCGGTGCGAGCAGCAGCATCACAACGCCAATCAACATGCCAATCCACCCAATCGATGAGAACACCTGTATGTAGTTCGATTTGGCGCTGGCGACATCAACGATTTGGCCGCCTACAGTCTCTGCACCTGCCGCCGCCGCAATCACACCCGACATCGCATTGCCAAGGCCGGAGTAGACAAACCAAGCGGCCATAAACAGGCCAACAAGCTTAGCAGGCGCCAACTTTGTCATGGCTGACAGTCCCACAGGAGACAGCATCAGTTCCGCCATCGTGTGCACCCAGTAGATCGCGAAGATAAAGAACACAGGCGTCAACGCCGAAGCTCCAACACTCGACATACCACTCACCAGGACAAGATACCCAAGCCCTGCGCCAAACACGCCAATCGCAAACTTCACAGGCGTTGACGGCTCCCAGCCTTTCTTCGCAAGCCAAACCCAAAGCCACGCCACGAAGGGTGCAAATAGGAATATGAAGCCCGCATTCAACGATTGAAACACCGGTGTCGGTACATCCCAACCCATAATGTTTGTGTCGACCAAGCGACTTGTCACCAACGTCAAAGATGACCCGGCCTGTTCGAAAAGTGACCAGAACGGGATTTGCGCAACAGCAAAATAGAGCGCCGCCCACATTCTAGATCGCGCTTTGCCCTCTAGGCGAACAAAGGAATAGCCGATGAAAAACAGGAACATCAGTACGCCCACACCAGAAGCGATGAACGTAATGTATTTCGGCATCATCAACAGGCTGATGCACACAGCAACAATCCCCAGAGCCGACGAGTAGCACGCCCATTCCACTGGAATGAAACCCAGGACTTTCTCTTTGAGTTTCTCTGGAGCGGGCGGCTCAGCCTTGCCGTCCAGCCAGCCCTGACCCATTTGAAACACGATGAGTCCGGCCAGCATGCCAATGCCAGCCAGCCCGAAGCCCCACGCCCAGCCGTAGACGATCCCAATGATCCCACAGGTCCAAGTTGCTAGAAACGAGCCCAAATTGATCCCCATGTAAAACAGTGTGAAACCACCATCCCGGCGCGGATCACCCTCAGGATAAAGATCGCCCACAATCGTGGAAATGTTCGGCTTCAAGAAACCAACACCCGCAATAATCAATGCCAGCGAAAGGTATAGAATATTCACGTATAATTTCTGCTGCTCAACGGTGGTGTCGTATGAGCCATCTGAAAAGCTCGTGACGGCCGCAGGCAAAGCTGTTTTTGTTTCTTCACCAGCGTCATCTTCACCAAGGGCGAAAACATTCACTAGGCCGTCCGGCTGTCGCTTCGTAGAGATCTTTTCTTCGGTGCCGTCGGCAAGAACCAACAAATCGCTCTCGCTCACTTCTTTGGCAATCACTTCAGCGCCGCCAAAGGAAATCACCATGTTTTCGATCGTCTTGCCTTTGTCATTCTTGGTTTCTCTGATGGTAACCGGATAGGCCTCACCATTGATAACGATCTCGGTGGAAGGTTCTGGTCCGGCGCACCCAAGATTGATCAGCGCGCAAGCGTTCTGCAAAAGGCCGCGTGTGCTGCGATTGATCACGTAATCGCCAGCGCCCTCATCATCGATGGCTGCAAACCGTTCAGCTCCGACGTCGAGATATTGATTTGAGTCAAAAACAATCCGGCGTTTTTCGCCTTCGTAATCAATGAACAGCTGTCGGCCTTTGTCTCGGCCCTGATCCTCAATCAAGAAGTTCCCGGCATCTGTCTGCAACGTCTCCTTGGACCCAGAGCCCTCAAACGCCATCCCAAAATGGCCGAGCACCAGCAAGATTGCACCAAACGTGACCGCTTTGCGCTGCCCTAGATAGTTATCTGACAGCACCCCACCAACAATCGACATGATGTAAACGAGGGCGATATAGCCGCCATAGATCAGATTTGCGCGCTCATCTGAGAACAAGAAGTGCTGAATAAGGTACAACAGCAGCAAGCCGCGCATCCCGTAATAGGAATAGCGCTCCCACATCTCGGTCAAAAAGCAAATGACCAGCCCGCGTGGGTGCCCAAATATCGTTTTCTCACCGCTGAGCGGTGCTACTGGAGTATCGGTCAAAATATGCCTCCCCGGCAATTTGTGTCTGTGTGCACCGTTCAGGCGCTTATGAGCGCACTATGACCATGCGAAGCACCGCTTCTCAAGGCAGATTTTGCCAAATTGAACGCATTTTGAAGGGCGTGTCGTGCCTGTGTCGTGGCGCGCCAGCACGGATTCGCCTAGTTTCGCGCAAAATGGGAGCAAACATATGAGTATAGCCATCGATCGAAAACGTACGGTGCAGCACCGCGAACATTATCTATGGACTCAGGAAGAATTGGCCGCAGCAGCCGGGGTCAGTGCGCGCACCGTCCAGCGTGTCGAAGCAACCGGTCAAGCATCCGTAGAGACGCTGCACGCGCTCGCCGCTGCGTTTAACGTGCCCGCTGAGAGCCTCATCGAAAGTCCGATTGACAGGACATGGGTGCTCGGCCCCATTTTAGGCATGATCGGCGCGTCGATTGGTTGCGCCTTCGCCTTCATCGGAAACTATCACGACGCCGTGCGCGATCAGCAGTCCTTCTGGGGCGATCCGGTCACTTGGTTCATCGCTGCCATGTGGGCTTTCGCGATCTTGTTTCCGCTCTACATGATCAAGCGACACTGGAACACGCCGACAGACACGCTCGGCACGTCCATCATCAATTAGTACGCTTCTTCTTCGAAGACGCGCCTCAAATCCTGGCCCCATTCCCCGTGATATTTTGCCAGCATCAGCTCTGCCCGCGTCACACCGGAGGTGGCAATGCTTTCCAGCTCCGTCAGGTATCCTGTCTCATCATCCCCAGCCACCGACAGGTTCGCACGGTTTTTCAGCCCCTGACGTGAAATCGCCAACACCTGCGCCGCTAGATCCTGCAGCGTTCCGCCGCCGGGAATCGGCGCTTTCAGGCCCAGTGTGCGAACGGCCTGCCTTAATGCCTCGCGCTCGCCATCCGTCCACGCCTTCACCAAATCCCACGCCGCGTCCAAACAGTCATCGCAATATAGGATACCCGTCCAGAACGCTGAAAACGCGCACAACATGTTCCACGGCCCAGCGTCAGACCCGCGCATTTCCATAAACTGTTTCAGCCGCACTTCTGGAAATATGGTCGACAAATGGTCCTCGAAATCCTCCATAGCGGGCTTTTCACCCATCAGAATGGGCAGCTTTCCGTCCATAAAGTCGCGAAAACTCAACCCGCTGGCGTCCAAATACTTCCCGCCCCGGCGAACAAAGTACATCGGCACATCAAGCGCGTAGTCCACATAACGCTCAAACCCAAACCCGTCCTCAAACACAAATGGCAACATGCCCGACCGATCTGGATCGGTATCGGTCCAGATATGCGAGCGATATGACAGAAACCCATTCGGGCGGCCTTCCATGAATGGCGAATTGGCAAAAAGTGCCGTACCCAATGGTTGCAGCGCCAGCGACACGCGGAATTTCTTCACCATGTCGGCCTCAGAACCATAGTCAAAATTGGCCTGCACTGTGCACGTCCGAAACATCATTTGACGCCCCAGACGCCCCACCTTGTCCATGTATTCCATCATGATTGCGTATCTGCCCTTCGGCATGATGGGCGTCTCCGCCAAGCTCCAAAGCGGGCTCGCGCCAAGGCCAAGAAACGCAACTCCCAGCGGGTCTGCAATCTCTCGCACTTCATCCAAATGCAGGCCGACTTCGTTACATGTTTCATGGATCGTTTTCAGTGGCGCACCGGACAATTCAAATTGCCCGCCCGGCTCAAGAGAAACGCTCGCCCCATCGCGCTTTAAGCCGATCAGATGACCGGCTTCAATAATCGGCGCCCAGCCAAAATTATCTCGCAATCCCTCGAGCATGACTTTGACTGACGCCACACCTTCATATGGCAGGGGTTTCAAGCCATCCCGAATGAAACCGAACTTTTCATGTTCGGTCCCGATGCGCCAATCATCTTTCGGTTTACTGCCAGCCTCAAAATAGGCTTTGAGTTCGGCAACGCTCTCAATCCGAGGCGCATTTTCATCAATGTCTTTGGTTGGCGTCGTCATCGGCGGTTAGCCCTCAATTCCAATACTGTAGAGCAGGACATAAGGCGGAATCATGCCCCGGCCAATGGGGCGGCGTTCACTTTATTCCCAGTCACCGCAGACGGCCTGCCAAAGCGCGAGCGCCGCTGCGATCGCGGTCTCTGCACGCAAAATGCGCGGCCCGAGGCTTACCGCATGTACGCCGGTGCGAGACCTCAAACTCGTTCGCTCAGCATCTGAAAATCCTCCTTCAGGCCCAATCAGTAACGCAGCAGATTGGCCCTGAAGCGTTTGGAGTTTCGCCAGAATGGGCTCAGCCTCGCCAGATCCGGGCATCGCTTCATCACAGTAGATAATCACCGTTTCGGAGGGCAGCGCGTCCAATGCGGTCTCTAATCGTGCCAATTCAGCAACTTTCGGAACATCTAACCGTTCGGTCTGTTCGGCGGCCTCCGCCGCTATCTTCTCCAATCGATCCACGCGCACAGTGCGGGTCTGCGTCCACTCCGTCAGAACCGGACAAATATTCCGCACGCCCAACTCTGTGGCTTTCTCCACCGCATAGTCCGTTTGTGACTTTTTAAGTGGCGCAAACAGCAGCGTAATTGCCGGTCCAGATCGGTTGGGTTGGGGCCGCAACTGTTCGTTAGCGCGCAACGCCACCCGTTTGCTCTGAACGCGATCAATGGCGCACAGCCACTCGCCCTGCCGTCCGTTGAACACGCGTGCGGCGTCCCCAACCGCCAATCGCATGACACGGGACAAGTATCTGCTTTGACCATCGCTGAGCTCAAATACCAAATCCGCGCCCAGATCAGCGTCGACAAACAGGCGAGGGATGGAGCTCATGCGGCACGATATACCCGCAAATCGTCAAATGTCACAGGTGTTCTAGCTATTTGATTTACGAAAATCGGCTATAATAACAGTGATGAACAAGATTGAGTCTTTCTCAGAGGCAAAGCCTGTCCCGCCCGTAGCTCCGGGCGAACAGGCCGCGCCTGCTGATACGGCATTGCCAGGGCTCCTTTCCAGCCTTCCGTCCTCGATCAGGCCGTACATCTTGCTCGCGCGCCTCGATCGGCCCGTCGGCATTTGGCTTTTATTCCTGCCATGCGTGATCGGCCTCGCCTTTCAACGCTTAGATACGGGTCTCTACCTGACCGATATCGCGTGGACGCTACTATTTCTAATCGGCGCGATCGCGATGCGCGGCGCCGGCTGCACTTGGAACGATATCCGAGACCGCGACATTGACGCTGATGTGGCCCGCACGGCACTGCGGCCATTGCCATCCGGCGCAGTGACGGTGTCCCGGGCGTATGGGTTTTTGGCAGTGCAACTTTGTCTGGGCTTTGCGGTTTGGGTATGCCTGCCTCTGGACGCGAAAATCATCGCCCTTCTCGCCCTGCCGCTGGTTGCTGCCTACCCCTACATGAAGCGCATTACCTGGTGGCCGCAGGCCTGGCTGGGCATTACATTTAATTGGGGCATTTTGGTTGGTGCTGCCGTTGCGGGTTTTGTTACGTTGCCAGTGATCATCTTGTATCTCGGCGCGATCCTTTGGACGATTGCCTACGATACGATCTACGCCTTGCAGGATCGCGAAGATGATATGCTCATCGGTGTGCGCTCAACCGCCCGCCTATTCGGCAAGCGCGCTCCCCTGATCAGCTTATGTTTCCATTTGGCCGCTGCCGCGTTGATTGCCATTGCGGCTGGAATGAATGGGGCTGGACGTATCGGCGCACTGACGGCGCTTGCCTTTATTGCACACGGCGCGTGGCAATACGCTCGGGTAAAGTCCAGCCGAGAACAAGACGCACTGCTTGTTTTCAAGTCCAATATTTGGGCAGGAGCGATCATCGCGCTCGGGTTTCTCGTTGCGGCACTTCTTCCCGAACCCACAAAATCCTCCCTTTTTGCCGGACCAGAGATCGTTCCCGTTTCTAATACGGACGAGGTTGTGTTGCCGTTTGGATTGAAGCCGCTCAAACGCAAACCCGGCGGCATCGCGCAGCCAAGTTCCAATGGCGACTATATCCGTGACCTTATAACGTCTATTCAAGAAATTGACGGCTATGACCCGATTTTCAAGACCCAGACTGCCCCGACGGCAGAGTGACATCTAGGCGCGAACAGACTATGTTTCAGTCATGCCAGCCGCTGCCCGCATCCGCCCGTTAGATATTTTCTCGCCCGATGAATGGGCGCACCTAAATAGACGAAGCAATTGGATGGGTCTGGCATTGGTTGCCCACGCCTGGGCCATTATTGCTGGCAGTATGGCTTTGGCAATTTGGCAGCCGCTGCTCATTCCCTTTGCAATTGTTGTCATTGGCGCGCGGCAATTGGGCCTCACAGTGCTGATGCATGACGCGGCCCACGGCGCGCTGCACGACAACAAAACCATCAATCATTTCGTTGGCCACTGGCTTTGCGGCGCTCCTATGGGCGGCCATTTGCTGTCCTATCGCACCTATCACCTTGGCCACCACAAATACGTCCAGCAACCCGAAGATCCTGATCTTATTCTGTCCGCTCCCTTTCCGATCACGCGGGCGTCCCTCAGACGGAAAATTATTCGAGACCTCACCGGGCAGACGTTTTACAAACAGCGCGCCAACCAATTCGGAAACGCTCTAGGGATCGGCATAAAGCCCGGAAAAGGCAGCGAAAACCGCTCACAAAGTGCGCGAGAGGCTGTGTTCCCCATGCTGATCACGAATGTCCTATTGCTGGTCGCCCTGATGCTGATGGGGGTCTGGTGGGCCTATTTTGTGTTGTGGTTGGTGCCCATGGCAACGTGGATGATGATGGTTACGCGCCTGCGCAATATCGCTGAACATGCCGTTGTGCCTGAGGATGAAAACCCAATGCGACATGCCCGAACCACGCTGGCCAACCCGCTCGAACGCCTGCTGATTGCGCCGTATTTCGTGAACTACCACTGCGAGCACCATATGTTCATGTACCTGCCCTGCTATCGCTTGCCCGCCGCACATCGGGCTTTGGCGGCGAAAGGTCTGACGCGTGAAATGGAAGTGCAAAAGGGATATGCCAACGTCCTGCAAAAGGCCGCCAGTCGACCTGAATTGGTGCCCGCCGAATAGGCCCCTGCCCCAATGTCAACATTGAACCTGCTGGCGGGTTCGCTAAAGTCGCGACCATGACAGTTGTGATTGAAATGGTCTCAGACCTCGTGTGCCCGTGGTGTTGGCTCGGCAAACGCCGCATAGAGGCGGCCATGGCGCTCGTCCCGGAGATTGACGTGCAACTGGTGTTCAGACCCTTCGAACTTGACCCAACCATCCCGGAAGGCGGCGTCGACTACAAAGCCTATATGCGCGAAAAATTCGGCTCCGACGTTGGCAAAGAACGCTCAAACGCCATGCGTGACGCGCTCATCCAATATGGCGAAGACGAAGGTATTCCATACAATTTCGACAAAATCACTTGGCGCCCCAACAGTCTGAATGCTCATCGGCTGGTGCGGTGGGCTCAGGGTCAGGACTTGGGCGCCGAGGCCAAAGAGGCACTCTTCAAGGCGTTCTTTGAAGACGGACGCAATATCGGAGACATCACCGAGCTTACGGACATCGGAGCATCCGTCGGCCTTCACCGAGATGTGTTGGAAACGCTGTACGCCTCCAATGCGGATGAAGACGAAGTACGCAAGGAAGCAGCCATTTTCCGCCAAATGGGCGTCTCAGGAGTCCCGACCTATATCGCTCACCGCTCAATCGCGGTGCAAGGCGCGGAGAGCGCAGAAAAACTCGCCAAATTTCTAAAAACTGCCGCCGATCAACTCCCTAAAGAGCGACCACTCACGGGCGCCTGATCGCATCGATTAGCTCAGTTGCAGATCCACAAGTCGGCGATACGCGGCGTCCGCGCGCATCAAATCGTCATGGCTGCCCGCCTCGACGACGCGGCCCTCCTCGATCACAACAATACGGTCCGCGGCGCGCACGGTTGAGAGGCGGTGAGCAATAATCAATGTGGTGCGGTGCTTGGAAAACTCTCCCAAAGCCGCCTGCACTTTCGCTTCGCTTTCCGCGTCCAGCGCTGAGGTCGCTTCGTCTAGCAACAAGATGGGCGCGTCCCGCAATATCGCGCGCGCAAGGGCAACCCGCTGTCGCTGACCACCGGATAGGTTGCGCCCCATCTCACCCGCGCCGGCATCGTATCCACCGGGCAATGCGGTAATGAAGTCATGCGCGTTCGCGGCTTTCGCCGCGGCGATTATGTCCTCTGCGGGCGCGCCCAGTTTCCCGAGCGCGATGTTGGCGGCAATCGTATCATCAAATAGGGCTGCATCTTGCGCGACCAGCGCCATTTGATCACGCAGAGACGCGCCCGTGACCTGCCGAACGTCTTGGCCATCTATCCGAACCGTCCCAGTGGCAGGATCGTATAGGCGCAGCAACAGATTAAACACGGTCGATTTGCCCGCGCCGGATGGCCCCACCAAGGCCACCGTTTCGCCGGGCTCCGCTGAAAAGGACAGGCCTTTCAATGCCTCCGTCCCATCAGGATAGTTGAACCAAACATCGTCAAAGGCGATCGCGCCGCGCGCTTTGGTCAAGGTCTCTGCGTCCGGCCGATCTGCAATTTGTGGGACCGCATCAACAATCTCGAACACACGGTCTGCCGCCGCCCCACCTTCCTGAGCGACGGCGGATATAGAACCAAGTGCCCGCACTTCCGGCGCGACAATCCCAATCAATGCGATCACCGCCAGCAGATCGCCAAGCGTGTTGGTACCTTGTGAAATTCTCAGCGATACAAACCCCAGCAGCGCCGCAATCGCCACGCCGCCAACAATCTCCAGCACCGGATCAACACCCGCCCGCTGGCTCAGCACCTTCAAGAACAGTTTCGAACGTTGAACAAACCCCGCATTCGCCCGCGTCTTCTGGTAATCTTCCAGCCCATAGGCCTTCACCACGCGCGCCGATTGCAGCCCCTCTGACAACAGAGATGTCACCTCACCAATTTGTTTTTGCGCGCGCTTTGACCGTGCCCGAATAGAATTGCCAAGCGCAATCACCGGGCCAAGCGCCAGCGGATAAACAATCACGATAATCAGCGCCAATTGCCAATCCAAAGTGAACAAGTAAATCAACGCCCCAATGACCGTTGCGAGGCTTTTGGTGAAATTATTGGCAAACCGCAAACCAGCATCGCGAATGGCATTCACATCATTGATAAAACGCGAAACAAACGCGCCAGAGCGATCACCAGCGACGCGGGCAAAGTCTCCATCGGTCAGCGCGTCGTACTGCACCGTTTGCACGCCAACAAGGCCGCGCTGCACGCCGGTATTGTTCAACAGCGTCATCGCGTACATGCTCAGCGAGCGGATGGCGGTGAGCAAAACGATGCCGCCAATGCCGAACCAAATCCAACCCGAAGCGCCAGACAGGCCCCAATCAGACGCGATCTCTGCGACACGGGAACATGAGTCTGCGCCAGCGCCTTCGATCTGGCACTGCAGCGCATTTCCAACATACCCCAAAATCAGAGCGTAACCGAGCGCGCTTACCGCGGTTAAAAGGGCGAAAAACGTGCCTGCGAAAAACCAATTCCTGTGTGGCCAGAAATGGGTGCCAAACAGCCTGAACAGGGACCGCCGAGACGGGGAGGCCTGCTTAGACGTGATGGTGCGACCCCGTTTCAGGATCCAGCAGCTTGTGAGCGTGCAAGATAAAGAACCGCATTTCGGCATTATCAACTGTGCGATGCGCCGCGCCTTTCCAGGCATCGTATGCGTCGGCATAATTGGCGTATGCGCCGATGAACTCAACCTGCGTCAGGTCTTCAAATTCAACTTCGTTCACGTCTTTCAACTCTCCACCAAAAACGATGTGCAGGAGTTGTTCAGTCTTTTCAGATGCGTCGCCCATTTTGGCTGGCTCCGTAGGTTTGTGCGGCGCGCGGGTCGCCGGGGGTTGCTGTGGGTCTGGTATAGACACGATTGATGATCGCTGCACTAGCAAAGGATGCAGCCCCTTTCCAGACGCGATGATGCTGCGCTGGGCGGGCACGTCGCGGTTGAACTTTAGCGGTTCACCTTTGTGAGTGGTTGCAACGCCCCCGGCTTCCTGAATGATGACCGTTCCGGCGGCGAGATCCCAATCAGATTTTCGGCCCAGAACCAGTGTTCCATCCCACGCACCGGAGGCCACAAAAGCCATTCGCAGTAGGGTCGCATTTGGCTTAGGATCGGCTACATCAATGGTCGGCCAGGGATTGGCCCAACGCTTAGAGTCGATCATCTGTTGTGACGCGATCAGGCGGCATCCTTCCTCCAAATCGCAGTCAGAGACGCGGATGGCATCTCCGTTCAGGTATGCCCCGCCGCCTCGGCGCGCCTCATAAAGGTGGCCTAATTCCGGCGCAAAAATCACGCCCGCAACAGCGTTCCCATTCTCAACAACAGATAGACCAACACACCAGTTCGGATCGTCCCGCATGTAAGCGCGGGTGCCGTCTATCGGGTCGATCACCCAACACCGCGGCTTTTGGCGCAGGGCCCGGTTATCTGCGGTTTCTTCAGATAGCCACCCATAGTCAGGGCGGGCCGTGGTAAGGCGCCCTTGGCATAACAGATTAACGGCAAGATCGGCTTCGGTTACCGGGCTACCACCTTGCTTGGCCCAAGCGCGGGCCTCTTTGCCGTTCGACTGAAAAGACTGCGCCAAATGCCCAGCCTCAATCGCCAGTGCGCGCATTGTCGCCATGTCTTCAGATAAAGAGAGGTCAGCTTCCGGCAAGGCTCATGCCTTCGATGAGAATGCTCGGTGCATCGCGTGATCCGCGAAACTCAAGATCGGAACCCGGGATAAGTCGCGCAAACATGGACGGCAAATCGCCAGCGATCGTCACCTCTGAAACCGGGTACGCAATCTCTCCATTTTCGAACCAAAACCCTGCAACACCCACTGAATAATCTCCAGTGTTCGGGTTGATGGACGGCCCAAAATTGTCGGTGACGAGAAGCCCCTTGCCCGCGTCTTTCATAAGTTCGGCCTGCGATTTTGTTCCCGCCTTGATGTAGGCATTGGACGTTGTCACGCCGGGGGGGTCACCGAACGCCATCGAAGAAAATCCGTTTGGTGTTAGGCCTAGTTGGCGCGCGGACGGGCCATTCAGCAACCAATCGGTCAACCGTCCATCATCAATCAACTTCGTCACTTTCACAGGGGCGCCTTCTCCATCATGCGCCCGCGACCCCATCCCCAAAGGGCGGAACGGATCGTCAATAATATCAACACCCTTGGCAAAAACGGCATCACCCATACGCTCTTTCAAATAGCTCACACCGCGCGCAATAGACGGTCCAGATATCGCGCCTAAGAACGCGCCGAGAAGCCCCGCTGAGACCCGGCGATCGTAGATGACGGCGGCCGTTTGTGTCGCAATTTTTTGCGCGCCAAGCCGAGCAATCGTCCGCTTCCCCGCTGTCTGGCCAATCTCTTCGGCCGTGGGGCGATCCGTGACACGTCTGACGGACCAGCTGTCATAATCCCGTTCCATCGCACCATCTTTTTCGGCAACCGCCGACACGCCGAGGCTAGAACTCGTTCCGGTGCGAAACGATGCAAAACCATTCGAGGCGGCCACCCATCGGCTGCTGCGACTCCATGAAGACCCGCATCCAGCAACCGTCTTAACACCGTCCACAGCCAACGCCGCCGCCTCTGTGGCCAGTGCGTCACGCTCAAGTGTATCTGCCGCGATTTCATCATCGCCGGAGACATCCAAATCCACGTCGCCGGTCGCCAGTAATTCCGGACCCGGTACGCCGCAATAGGCATCTTCTGGGACGGCTTTTGCCATTGCTGTGCAGCGCTCAACGAGGGCCGCCAGCCCATCGGTCGATAGATCGGCTCCAGACACGTGGGCCTGTCGCTGGCCATACAGGCAACGAAGCGAGACGCTGGCACCTTCTTCGCGTTCAATCGCTTCCATCTTGCCGTCACGAACCGACACGCTAACGCCTTCGGAAATGCCGATGCGGGCGTCGGCAGCGGTCGCACCGCCCTTCAGACTTTGCTCAATGAGCGAACCAAGGAGTGTTTCTGGATTGGGTGTTGATTTAGACATGTCGGGTAAATGGACCGCGCCGCCACCCGGCGCAAGCCAGAGCGCGCCCAGAACACTAAGAAAAGCCGGACCACTTGCAAATTTTTGACACAGATCCAACAAAAATACCGCCTCTTGAGGCGGCATTTCTCAGATCAGATGATCGATTGACCATACTTAGTCGTCGCGGCGGGCATCCGGTAGACGGTCATTTATGTCATCTCGAATATCAAGCAAGGTAACGATAAGCCCACAGATCAAACTTGCTCCAATCCAACCGCCCACCGTAAAGACGACGAAATCGGCCACTTGGGCCAATCCGCCGGTTAGTCCTAGAATCTCGTTCGTAAACTCACCCTTTTGGTAAAAGCCAAAAATGATGGCGATGACGATAATCGCAATATACGCAACGTAGACCATCGTGCGGAAACTGTTGATAATAAAGAACTTCATGGTCATCCCCTTAGATGTTTAGGCGACTGTAGTGGCGATACGTCGACCCGTCACGCGGATACGCGCAATAGACGAGAAAAGTCGTGGGTATCTGATGCACAATTGCATCAGATCACAGTCTCTCCTCTCCAATTAGCGGCCGTCTACGCCCGCAGCGCACATAAGCAAGCCAGGCGCAGCCTCAATAAACTCACGCTGTTCTTCGGGCTCTAGCGAGTCAATCTGATCAGCGGGCGTTTTTCCTTCTTTTTCAACGGCCTTTGCCACTTTATCCAACGTCGCTGTGCTGAGATGGGTTTCCAAAACGCCACCAACGCATGTGCAGATCGCCTCCGACTCCCCGTCCGCTATACAACCATCAACAATCGCCTGCTTACCGCTTAATTGTTCCCCGCCGCACGCTGAAAGCGCTAGCGCCGCCAAACCGAGGGTCAAAAAGTGTTTCATGGCGAGCAGCCTTTCTTTGAATTGATCGGGTAATTTTCCACGTTTGAGGGCGCGAGACCAGCCTTATTCACGACCAATGATCTTATCGACTTGAACGCCTTTTCCAAACGATTCCATGAAGTCGGCCTTTACAGCCAAGCGGTCATAATCGTCACGTACCCAATCGAGAAACGGCTTCCAATCGTCCGGTTCGCGGCCATCGTTGAAGTCTGCGTAGGTTTGGAAAAACGCGTCCAGCATGCCTGTTTTGCCGTGCTTTACGTGCAGATATTTGAACGACAATTGCTGAATTGCATCATCGTAGGGCACTTTTTCACGCAGCAATTTGTAGAGAACGCTCATCAAACCAGCGCGGTCAGCGCCTGATTTACAGTGCATCATGGCGGGGTACTCAATTGTATTGAAAAGCTTTTCAGCCGCAAATATCGCCTCTTTCGTCGGTGTATCCCGTGAAAACACCTGAAAATCGACCAATTCGATGCCGACAGCCTCGCAGGCTTCTTTCTCCAGCAAATAATACCCTTTTGTGCTGGCCCCGCGCAGGCACAAAATAGTCTTGATACCGCGTTCTGCCGCATGAGCGGCGACTTGTTTTGGGGAGGGTTGATTAGCACGCCACATTTCCGGCGAAATTTGGTGCAGGTTTTGGAATGCGACCCGCAAAAACCCGTGATCGCCCCAGATCAGTTCTCGCCGGGCGCGCGCACGCCCCGCTTTCGTCGCCAAATCTGGCGCAATATGCGGTTTCCGGTTCTTTTTGCTTCGAAGTTTTACCATTTGACCGCCGAATTAGACTGCCCCGCTCAAGCTATCAAGCAAGATGCTGCAGGGAATTAAACGGCTCAGTAACCCAATTCGTGCATTCTGAGCGCAAATTTGCTCTCTAAATAGGACTATTCTCGCATGATCAAAGCGAATCGCCTCCGCTACGCCCTCTCTTCCGTCCTCGCGATCGGCATTGCCGTTCCCTTGGCTGCGGCCTTCGGAATTGGCCTTCAGCCAACAACCGTTGAGATGGAAGTCAAACCGGGCGACCGAGATCGTCAGGTGGTGAACATCGCTAATGTCCACAAAGAAAAGACAATATCCCTGACGCTTGGTTTGGCGGATTGGAGCCTAGATGAAGCGGGCCAGATTAAACTGAGCCCACCAGGCGAAACAGTAGACTCTTCAGCAGAATGGGTACGCTTCAGCCCCGCCTTTGTAACACTGAAACCGGGCGAATCCGAACAAATCGTGGTCGATATGGCCACGCCAAGCCGCCTTGAACGCTCCGGCGACTTCAGATTTGCTCTGCTGGCTTCAACCGTTCTCCCGGAAGAGCGCGGCGGCCAGTCTGGTGTCTGGAAGAAATATCAAATTGCATCCCTGTTTTATCTCACCGCAGGTGACGCAACCTCCTCGCCAACCATTACCAATAGCGGATTGACGGTGACGCCCGAGGGAAAGACCAAGATTGATCTACGGATTGAAAATGATGGTAACGCACATGCCCGCCTTGAAGGCTCAATCGAAATAAAGGGCGCTGACGGCGCGCGCCAATCCATCCCTGTCGGAAACCTCGTCGTGCTCAACGAGGGCGCACGTGATTTCTCAGCCGAATTGGTTGAGCCATTGCCAGCAAATGCTGACATCGAAGTGCGTCTGGACAATATTTTCGCGCCTCAAAGCGAAGGGGCGATCGAAACTCTGGCGCCCTATAAGGTTGAAACCGAGATCAAGAAGGCAGCCTTGGCTGCGCCTATGGATACAGCAGGGTCGGCGCAGGAATAGCCTTGAGCAGACCTCTTGCCATACCACCTCGACTGATCCTTCAGGCGGCAGGATTTGGGGTGGCCGGACTTGCGCTGGCACCAACCGCACATGCGTCCTGGTTGGATTCTGATTTCTATTGCCGGGTCTATGGCTGCGTCGTGGTGCATGACGGTTTCACGTTCGATGTTTACGACAATTACGTCTTTGCGAGCGGTGGGACGGTCGCGCCCGGCCAACGCATGATCCCGTGGACAGGCAACCCGTTTGAAGGCGCAGGTGATGTCGCACCGGTGTTTACAGGGACACGCACAGAAGGCTTCCATGCGGTTCCACTGCGCGATGAAAGCTCTCGGATTGGCATCGACCAGGACGGCGATGGGCAAGTTGATCAAAACGCTATCGGCGGCGGCGACGGCTTCCTAGATGCCAGCGACACATTCAACCCGTTCGCGATCACCCAAACCACTGACCTTACCTCTGCCGATAGCTCGGCCCAGCGCAGTTTCTACGTCTCCAGTCGCACGGACTTTTTCCTATCGGCTCAGGTTATTCCAATCGGATCTGATGCGCTCAACACACCGCAGAATTATGACCAAATAGACTTTCGCTACCAGCTTACCCGAAATGGCAATGATGACGGCATGCAGTTCGGCGCAAATGCCAGACGCGGCAATGTTTTCCGCCCCATTGGCAACATCAATAATCTGGGAGATTTGCTCGGCCAACCCAAGAACATTATGGAATTCCGCAGCGATATTCGCCAACGCGCCAGCGCCAGCCTGCCGTCGCAATCGGTCCGGTTTGACTATGTTTATGGCTTTCGTGAATACGACATGTCGATGGGCGCGGGGCATGTGCGCTATCGGTTAGAGTTCGACTTTTATAATCGCTAGCAGATCCCCTGATCGCTCAACAATAAAGCGCCTAAACCCGCTATACCTTCACAGTTTACGCCCATGCAGTTACGGTCCTTTTGAATTCAAAAGGATCGCTACACCATGCTCAAACTCTACGGTTTTCCCGCGTCAAATTACTATAATATGGTCAAGATGGCCCTGCTCGAAAAAGGCGCAGACTACGAGGATGTGCGTGTATTTACGGGGCAGGATGAAGCGTTCTTAAAAAAGAGCGCGATGGGAAAAGTGCCCTGCATTGAAACGCCGCACGGCTTCATCACCGAAACCAGCATCATCTTAGAGTACATCGAAGATACGGTGGACGGGCCGTCATTTTTTCCAACCGATCCGTATGAGAAAGCCCGCGCCAGAGAACTTTTGAAATACGCAGAACTCTACATAGAATTGCCCGCGCGCCGCTGTTTCGGCGAAGCCTTTTTTGGTACCGGACCTGTGTCCGAAGAGGTCAAGGAGAGCGTGCGCCCGGTTCTGGAGAAAGGGTGCCGCGCCATTGGACGACTTGGGCGGTTTTCACCCTTCCTAGCGGGAGATCAGATCACTTACGCAGACTTTGTGTTCATGAATTCATTTCCGATGGCGGCGCAGGTCGCAAAGACGGTTTTCAATTGGGATTTGATGGCCGAGTTGCCGCAAGCAGCTAAACTGCTGGAACATCTCGGGTCGCGCCCTACCGCCATAAAAGTTGCAGAAGACGCCCGAAACGGCATGCAGGAGTTTAGAGACGCTTACGGCATGAAAAGCTAAAGACTGTGGCCGCTGACCCTTAGGGCGTGCCGAGCAGGCCGAGCCCCAAGCCTTGAGGCTTCGCGCTTGCCGGTGGCACCGGAATTGGGACGACCGCAAACAATTCGTCTTCGGTCAGGCTCACCGGCACAGAGATCGTGCGACCTTCGCTTTTGACCTGCAAGACATAGTCGCCCGGAGACAGGCTCTCGAACCCATACTGGCCAAACGCTGCAGACTGAAGCGACACGTCTTCAATCTCTTTGTTAGCTGCGACGAGCTTGATCCATTGGCCCTCAAGCCGTTGTTCGCCCGTATCAAGCTGCTCATTTTCATTCTCATCCAGGAATACGGCGCCGCGGACCTGGCCTGACGCCATGACTGGAATATCAAGCGTGGTGACCCGGCCATCACCAATGGTAGCGCGCGGATCATCCCCCTCAGCGATCAACATGCCGAGCGGCAGGCTACGCTTGTCGATATTGAGTGTGTAGAGTCCAGATTTGATATTTTGAATCGTATATCCGCCGCGCCCGTCCACATTTAGAGACAGTCTTGTGTTCATCACGTTGAGCCGCACGCCGGGAATGCCGGGTTCATCTTCCTGACGAACTCCATCACGGTTTTTATCGAAGAAGACACGCCCTTTCAGGACGCCAGACCCGTCTTTCGGGCGCGCATGTCGGCGCGGTTCGTTGAATAGGATGGATCCGCGAAGCGCCACCGACAGATCACGATGATTTCCGAAATCATCGCTGTAATTGGCTTGCAGCTGCACCGAGTCAAAGATCTGATACGTGGCGGACAAGGACGCAAACAGGTTGGTGGCTTGCTTTTCGGTGTCAAAGGAGCTGAGCGCTGCGACCTGACCCCGCACGTTTAGGCGATCGCCAAATTTTTGCCCCGAATTTGCAATGACAGATGCGCCCAGACGCGCATCATTGTCGGCCGGAGACCAAACATAGGAGGCAGTCGGCCCAACCGACACGCTGGCACCGTCGTCAAAGGATTTCTGATAGGTCGGAAGATTGCCCGTGGCGACAAAACGCTGGGTGACAACGCCGTCTGTATCGGAATGGGTGTAGCCTGCGGTCAAGCTGCCCCATTCGAAGCGTTGCAGGCCGCGCGCTGCGAAAGATTGGCTTTGCGTGGTGACGCCTTGCGCCTCAGATTGCGCCAATCCGGCCTCCAAAGACACATCTGGTCCAGCGTCGCCGATTTGAGCGCTCAGCGCCGCATTTGTGGAAACGGTTCTGGCTTCAAGATCGCCACCAATATGGGTCACGCCCGTGCGGATACCGCCCGCGACATGACGCAGAGCGCCCCAATCAGAGCGAGCGCGCCAATCAATCGCCGCATTGACGGCGGTGCGCGCGCCCGGCGTTCTTGATTGCGACAGACCGACCACCTCTTCTACGGGCGCCCCCAGAAACTTTGCCCCGTCATAGGTTGCAACCAGTTGCACGCTTGTCTGTGAGTTAACACGATAGCGCGTTTCACCCCGTCCGCGCATATCCGCAGTCGTACCAGCCGCATCATCAAACATGCCGATTTCGCCGGACACGTAAGCGCCCTCAAAACCGGCATTGCCCTCATTGGCAAAATTGAAGTCTTTGCGTCCGCCCGCAACAACGCGGCTTGTATTGCCATCTGGAGAGGTGGCCGCGGCGATGCCATACTCGCTCAGCCCGTCGGTTTTGATAAATCTAACCCCAGCGGCGCCCCCGCCAAATTGAGGTTTGGCACCCGCATCACCAACAGACGTAGCGCCTGTCAGGGGGACACCCGCAGCAATGGCCAAGATCGTGTCGTCATTGTGCTTTTTGCGGAACGAAACGCCGCGAATGCGTGCTGCGCCGGTGCCTGATAACTCGCGGAAAGTGCCATTATAGTCACCCACCGTGCCGCGCCAGCCCTGCAAAGCCTGTATATCAACCGACATCCAACGCGGCCCAAGGCCGCCCGTGCTGTCCAGTCCGCCAATGCTCTCATAGGTCGACTGCGTGTTGTAGCCCTGAAAGCGGCTGTAGAAATCGAGTGTGACTGGACCACGGTCTGATAGCTGAAAATCAAGCTTTTCAGGCGTAAATGGCGTGGATTCGGCCACATCATCGACACGCTCTCCCGGCAGCGCCAGGCTGGATAAGCGGTCATCCAACGTCACTTCAACGCGATTTGAGCCAGGCGCCAGCACGATATGCGTGCCCGTCAGCGTTTCAATCGCGCCGAACGGCAAGACCAGATCATCTGGCTCGGCATAACTCATATTTGGGGTGACGCCAGACGGGGTGCCATTGACGGTGACAAGGCCGGTTGCGAGCTCAAGCGACAAGACAGCAGAATCGTGGACGCGGGTGATCGTCACCGTTCCTGCCGCCTTGTCGTGGGTGAGCGTATGGCCAAGGGCCTCCGCAACGGGTTTGAGCGGCACAAGCAGTACGGGTCCTACTGTGCGGGGCTCAAACCCGAGTTCTGTACGCGCTGGTGCGTCGTTGACCCAGAGATCGAGGTCAAACTTGGGTTTCAGGCGCTCATCAAGCGTGAATGACCACCCGGAGGTTTCGTCAAACTCAGCTTTTGTGCCTGTCAGCACTGAGATCGCATTGGGGGACAGCCAAGTATCGGCGACGTCGCGAACTGGAAAATCAGGCAATTTGCCCAAAACCACGCCATTTGCGCGCACTTTGCCGTCGCTAAAATCAAGGCCGATCACGGCGCCATCCTGAAACCGCCAATAGCCGAGGATCGACTCACGTGCTTCAAATTTGGAATTGAGGACCTGGAACAGGCTAGACGCGTCAAATTCGACCGCATCTGTGCCAAGTCCGCGCGCGCGCACCTCAACAGACTCGCCTTCCAGAATGACTGTCACGAACTCAGTTGATAGGGCCACTGGCGGCGCCGCTTCAATGATTGCAGGCTCCACGGCCTCACTCACCGCCACAGGAGCCGTCTCCACCGGAGGGATTTCCTCAGCAGATACAGGTCCAGCTAGGCTGGTCATCGCCCACATAAGAGCGATCAGAGGGGGAGCGGTGCGCTTGAACATGGTTGAAAACAGGCCGAAATGGCCCAAATTCGCTTAGTTTCCGCAGACCGGTTGCGTTTTCATGGCGAGGCATCGCACGGACGTCAGGCAATTTTCATCCAGAACAGCCGGAAACACCTGATCTCCGCCCCGATTGGGGTTTGAAACCGCAATGGTCGGCTGAGCCGCATCAACATCGAGCAAAAAGGTCTGATCGAGCATCGTCATCGCGCGCCCAATGGAGACCATTTCAGCCGTGCGTGATCGCCAGACAGAGCCTGCTTTTTCAGCTGTTTCAAGTGGTTTCAGACACGTCCCTGTCATCCAGAGATCGCCTGTATCTGTTTCAAGCAGAAACCCATCGACACGATCTGCCTCAAGCCCGATCCATAGATCGGCGTCTTGTGGCCCTGCTGTCGCTGGTCCTGCAGCAAAGACTGCAGCAACCGCCGCTAGCCCGAACGCTACCCGTACCATATTTTCACCCGTATATTTTGTCGTCTTCTTATTATTCAGACAGAATAGTCGGTCATGGTTAAGAATGGCTTTAATGCCCTGTATTTATTGTAAATTGAGACAAACCGCCTCAACAGCACGGCGCTTGACGTCGGCCTGCGACCAATCTGCAAAAACACTATGTTTTCATCGTCCTAGGGCCGACTTCTCGAATTTTGGTGAGCGCTAGTTTGATTAGGAATCACGTTTAAATCTTTGAATTTGAACAGTTTTTTATGTATTGAGCGCCGCATTTGTAGGCGCTTGCCATCGCGCGCACCAAGGGCCATTATAACCTTGGATATATCACACAAGGCATTGATTTAGTTATGTTTATTAGGAATTGCGCGCTGACTGCACTGTCACTCGGGTTCGTCGCAGCTTGCGGAGGCAGCACGGAAACGCCACCCGCGCCAGACCAAAAAAATGTTCAAAATCAAGAGTTTGTGGCCGAAACCTCGCCGCCCGGACAGCCCGTTTCGGCAGACCCTGGCACCTCCTCGCCAGACCCGGACGAGGTTGCCGCGGTCGAAACCGAGCTTGTGAACGAATTTGCGGGCCTACCCGCCCCCTATAACACCGCCGATTTCACGGTTGGGAAGCGGGTTTTCAAGCAATGCTCCTCGTGTCACCTGCTTGAGGAGGATGCTGGACACCTCGTTGGACCTAATCTGCACGGTCTATTTGGCCGAACCGCCGGCGGAGTGGAGGACTTTACCTATTCAAAAGCGCTCCAAGAGGCTGATTTTGAGTGGACGCCGGAACAGGTCGACGCCTGGTTGCAAGATCCGCGAGGGTTCCTTAAGGGAAACCGGATGAGCTTTAGCGGTGTTCGCAAAGAAAAGGATCGCCTAGCAGTGGTCGCCTATCTGATGTTGAAAACCGAGGACACGCCGAGCGGCGAGTAGGCCGTTTTTGGAGTCCATATCCTGTCCATATCGTGTCTGTATCCTGTCCATATCTATGAACAAGTGTCCATAAGACAATGAGACGACCATCACGCCTTCCGCCGCCCGCGCAACTCAGGCGGAATATGCAGGCGCTCGCCGCTTTGGACGCGATCTTGTCTCAGGAATGAGAGTATCGGTATTTTTCATTCAACTCGGCCTGGCGCGGTGGCGAGCAGATGGGATCTGTTCGCAATGGCAGCGGCGACGATGTGTTTGTCTTGTTCAATGCGACAGGCTGCTTTTTGAAAGGGTTCTCGCATGAGTATCCCAATCCTTCGATTTCAGCGGAAGCGTACTACGCAGATGTGCCGGAGGCTTTTGGTGACGCAGCGCGGGAACCGGCGTTCTCTCCGGACAATGTCAGCTTTTGTGCATGGCGGCGAAATGATGGGTCGGCATGGCAATCCAGTGTTGATGCGCAAACACTGAATCCCCGAATGTTCTTTTTGCTAGAAAATTTGGACGGCGACCCGGCGGGGTACAAGATGTTTGCCGAGGACTATTATGAGCGGGACATCGATTTGGACGCCGTTGCCGGAATTTTGAGAGGCGAGCCGATTTCGCCCGCGACCGCAAAAACGCTGAACGCAGATGCGGCCTTCGATGATCTGCGCGCCGATCTGAATGAAATTGGTTTTCCGATTGTTGAGTAAGGCGGGCGGTTCGGCGCCGGCCTGCCAATCAAAACAGTCTACCGCCGTACCGTAATGGCGATGACGTAGGCGTCTTCTTCAAACTCGCCGCCAATTTCGTCGCGATATCCAGCGGAGAGATCGAAGCGGTCGAATTGATAGGAGAGCATGGTTTCGACTTTGACAGAGGTGGCGCTTTGATTGCCCTGCTCCAGCCAGACTTGTTGACCGAGGTGAACACGGCCCAAAACCTGGCTGCCATAGCCGAACTCTGCGCGCTCTCGGCGGCATCCATCTTCGTAACCAATGATGGCGATGTCGCCGAACAGGTAATAATCGCGATCTTTGAGCGCGCCTGATTTTCCGGCGCTGAGGCGCGCTTCACCGCCGAGCGTGTCGCAGCCAAAGATTCCGGCAGAGGTCGCGCCATAAACGGCCCCGGCCTCGGCTGAAATTTTCCATCCACTTTCGTTTTGCCAAAGAAGGTGGCGGACGGTTGCGCGATAGGCCTCGCGGTTAAAATCAGAGAGATCGTTTTCGTAGGCGATAGATTCCGCTTTGGCTGTGATCGTCCAGCGATCCGCGAGGCCATATTCTGCATAGACATCGTAGCGGGTTGCATCGACGCTGATCGCATTTGTGGTTTCCAGAGTTTCAGCCGCAATCGACGCACGGGCATAGATGTTGCCGGGGTCTTGTGTCCACGGCGCAGCATGGGCGGGCGCGCTTACGCCCACAATCCCAACGCCCGCCAAAGATGCGATTTTCAACCCCATTCCCTAAAGAGTAGGGCCAATTCGTTAACGACGAAAGCCCCCTTCCATTTGGAAGAGGGCTTTCGCAAGTATTGGCAAGTATAGACGCGCAGGCGCGCTATTTGGCCAGAGAGACGTTTCGGCCTACAGGCGGAAGCGAATTTGGTCAGACCAGAAGCGCTCAAGACGTGAGATTGTCTTGTTCAACTGGGTCAGATCATCCGGGCGCACGCTGGCGGTTGGCTCAAGCGCCTCGGCCTGCTTGTCGAACATGGCTGTGACACGGCCGCGGACTTTTTGGCCCCGATCTGTCAGACGCAATGTGACTGTACGCTTGTCGCCTTTTGAGCGGGTCTGAACCAGATATCCGCCTTCCTGGAGCTTTTTAACGTTATAAGACAAGCTTGTGCCAGCAAACGCACCGCGAGCACGCAGTGTGGAGGCAGGCGTTTCGCCGTCACCAATTTCATAAAGAAGAAGGGCTTGAACGCCGGTCAGCGAGCGTTCGCCGCCGCGCTCTAGATCATCCTTAACGACATCGTGGAGACGTCTGTGGGCCTGCTCGAGAAGTGACAAAGACTTCAAGAAAGAATCAGCGTTCGAAAGGGTTGCAGTTTCCTGCATCTGGGTATTCATAATTTTCACCATCACTCAACTTTTGTTGTAGTTTGAGTAGATTTACCGGAAAAACCCTAAGATATTGATAACCATGCCCCTCGATCATGTGTAGAGTGTTAATATATGCCCGAATACATTAACTAATACTGTGTTTCGGGCAGTTTTGACCCAAAACGGTGCTTATTTATTGAATATTGCTTCACGCAAGCGAAAGGCTTCGCCACACGGTCGGCCGTTTCAGATGTATTGGAAGCGTGACGTGCTAGTCGAAGGTACCGACAACACCGCCATCAACAGACCATTTCGGGCTGGGGCCGTGCACATTGACCATTCTCTGACTGTCCATGAGCGTGAGTACGAATATGATGAGCGATCCAATCGGCAAGATCAGATCGAGGATTTTCAACGCGTACAGCCAACCGCTGAGGCCATTATCGTGGATACGGCGGACCACGATCGCAACATTAGGCAGTAGCGTGCCCAACTGCCAGAGGATCGTGAAGATCGGCAAGATCAATTCTGTTCCTGTTGCGGCGGACAGCATTGCGGACAAAATGACGTCTAAGACGACGAAGCCGACGACGAATATCCACCAAAACAGCGTATAGCCCCAATACTCCGATCGCCGGGCGCGGCCATTGAACTGAACATAGTTCTTTGTCAGGCCGCGAATAAAATAGGTCCACAGCCCGTCAGCCGGCACTTCAAGCTCGCCAGCATAGGGCGCATGCGGGGACAAAACGGTTTGCTGTGCGCCCATGCCTTGCGGCGGCGCCATGCCGGGAACGGGTATAGGCGCGGCGGCGGCAGACATGCTGGCAGGTGTCGCCGGGGCCACAGGTGCCACAGTCACTTGATAGATATCGCGGGCAACGTCTCCCATGGCGACGAAATCGACGGCGCTGCCAATGGAGAGGACGGCGCTGTTGCGCACTTGCGTGGCGTTAAACTCGTATCGCTTGCCGTCTGTGCCCAAGATCAGACCACGCTCTAATGGCGTTTCCAGCCGAACCACTTCACCGCGCATGATTGTCTCTCCCTAAACCCGTGAGCCCTTAACCTGTTGGCGCCACCTATCAGACTCGCAGCGCCGCGAACAGATGGCCAGTTGGGCCCCTACCCTTTTCCGAGCGGCGTGCCGCGCGCCGCCCACGCCGCTGTTTCTCCATCCGCGACGGCCATAATGGCACGCCAGTCCCCGTCAATGCGCTGTAACACATAGGCGGCCTTCCAACCCGCGATCAGCGCGCCAGACGCATCGACCATGCGGTCTTCAACTTCGATGGACGCGATGTCCTCTGCCATGGCCATGTGGCCCAGCAAGGCCCGCTCAGCCTTGGCGACGCCTTGGGCGCGGTAGAAACTGAGCAGCTTTTCTGTGTTCGCCGTAAAGTCTTCAGCCTGTTTGAACGAAAAGCGACGTCCAGCCTGCACCACCACATTCGGAAAGGCCCAATGCTGAGAAATCGCAGGCGCGTCATAATCTGAGAATACGCCGACATAGGACGCGCACCAGGCGGCGAGCTCTGTGTCCAGCGCGCTCAAAACGTCAGCTCATCGGCGCCGAGCGGCGCAAAATAGGCGTCAATGTCTGCGTCGCTCACGGCTTCCAAAGTGTCTGGCTGCCAGTTTGGCGCATTATCTTTGTCTATGATGACCGCGCGCACGCCCTCTAAAAAGTCTGCGCTTTGCACTTTGCGCCAACCGATGCGGTATTCCATCTGCATATTATCTTCAAACGTCTCGCAGGCCGCGCCGTCTCGCATTTGCCGAAGCGCGACTTTCACCGTTTCGGGAGATTTGGTGGCCAGTGTTTCAAGCTGCGCCGTCGCCCACCCTCCGCCATCGGCCTTCAGCGCTGCGACAATGTCTTCTGCTTTATCGTGGCCAAAGCACGCATTGATTGCGTCCATGTCTGCTTCAAAGCTGCCCGCAGGAACAGGATGAGACAGGCCGCGCACGATCTCGTTTAACAGTTCAGCTGCGCCGGCGGAAAAGTCTGCGCGTTCGATTTGCTTTTTCATGTTCGCGATCAGCTCAGACGGTACAAAATGCGTCGCGACCTTGGCCGCGGCGACGTCCGTGCCTTTGAGGCGCGCGCCCGTGAGTGCCAGCCAAGTGCCTAACTCTCCGCGCAGTCTCGGCAGGAACCATCCACCGCCAACATCTGGAAACAGGCCAATCCCCGTCTCAGGCATCGCAAACAGTGTGCGCTCGGTCGCAATGCGGTGGCTACCATGAACGGCAAGGCCGACGCCGCCGCCCATTGTCACGCCGTCCATAAAGGTCAGCACGGGCTTCGGCAGCGCGTGGATCGCGGCATTCATGCGGTATTCAACAGCGAAGAAGGCCCGCGCCTCTGCGGCGTCACTGGCGCCGCTCGTGGCCAACATGCGAATGTCCCCGCCCGCGCAAAAGCCGCGCGTACCGTCGGCATGATCAATAACGACTAGGTAAACATCATCGTCGACGCGCCAATGCGCCAGTGCGGCCAGTATTTCCTCACACATGGCAGCGTTTAGAGCGTGCAACGCGTCTGGGCGGTTGAGCGTCACATACCCAACCCCGCCGCGAACCTCAGTCATCACTTCGGCTGTCATTAATTTATTCCCTTAACAATTTGTTGGGGCCGACCCCTTAAACTTTGTGAAATTCGTGGGCTCCGTTGACCTTGTTTTTCATGTTTGTGTGGCATGATCAGCGGGATAGACACCAGACAATCCCAGAAAATGGGAAGTGAGGACTTGTAGATGACCGATCACAACCGCCGCGGCAGCCGCCTTCGACATGATAACAAGCCCGCGACCATTAAGCTGGGCCTGTTCAAGAAATTGCAGTGTGAAGTTCGGGATGTATCGCCGGGCGGTGCGCGTCTGGTCATGCCTGAAGGCTTTGATGTGCCGGATCAGTTTGAACTTCGCCTTCCGCAATTCAAGCGTCCGCGCACTTGCCTGCGCCGCTGGGAGTCTGGCCGCGAAGTCGGCGTTGAGTTCATTCTGGAATAGTCGCCAATCCATCGTGCTAGTTTAGCGCGCAGCCTTCCAATGTAATTCGGTGCATCACACGCCGCTGTCCGTGATAATCGTTCAGCGCCCAATGCCATGTGGCTCTGTTGTCCCAAAACGCGATGGAACCGGGCTGCCATTCAAACCGGTGCGTATGAGCCTTGTCGATTGCGTGGCTGAATATTTCTTTGAGCAGCGCTTTGCCCTCAGCTTCATCATATCCCTCGATTCCCACAGTAAAACCCGGGTTCACGTAGAGTGCATCTTTGCCGGACAGCGGATGCTTGATGATGGCGGAATGCAGCACGTCTGTCATCGTATCTGCGACATCTGAGTTACCAATGCGTTCGCCTTTGGCGTCAGACTGATTGTAGTGCGTAGCATCTCCGCTCCCGAAGATGTGTTTGACCGAATGAATCGCGCGTTTGCCTTCGATCTTTTGACGCAAATCGTCTGGCAGCGCCTCAAGCGCAGCATACATGCTGGCAAATAATGTATCGCCGCCAGTCTCCGGCAACTCCCGCGCCACCAAAATGGAGCCGAGCGCGGGGATCACGTCATAAGAATGATCGGTGTGCCAACCACCGCCAATATTGTCTTTCTGGTCTTTCTCTTTCGCCACCATCGCAATCTGCGGATAGTCAGGATGCGCAGCAAAGAAGCGGTTCACATTGATCTCGCCCCAGCGTTCAGCAAAGGCGATGTGATCATCCTCGTTGATGTCCTGCCCGCGGAAAAAGATGATGCCGTGGTCTGCAAACGATTGCTTTATGGCGTCCATTTCGCCCGCCGTGGCTTTGCGAATATCTACGTCGGATATTTCTGCACCAACGCCCGGTAAATTCTCAATCTTCATCTTTTACTCCCAAAATCAGCCTCTGAGGACTTTGCCCCCTAGAATACACCCCAGCGCCAAGCGATCAATGTTTGAGCATGTCCCGCGAGATAATCACCCGCATTATTTCGTTCGTGCCTTCCAGGATTTGATGCACCCGCAAATCACGCACAATTCGCTCCACTTCATAGTCCGCCAGATAGCCGTAACCGCCATGTATTTGCAGCGCATCATTGGCCACATTGAAACCCGTATCGGTCACGAAGCGTTTCGCCATTGCGCACCAGCGGGTCGCATCCGGGGCCTTATCGTCCAACCGCCGCGCCGCTTCATACAGCATCACCCGGGCGGCTTGAAGTTCGGTTTCCATGTCCGCCAGCTTGAACTGGGTCGCCTGAAACGCAGCAATCGGCTTACCGAACTGTTCACGTTGCTGAGCATACTCAACGGCTTTTTCGAGCGCCAGTTGCGCCCCGCCAAGCGAGCAGGCCGCAATGTTGAGGCGCCCGCCATCAAGGCCGGACATGGCAAACTTAAACCCCATGCCCTCCTCGCCAATCCGGTTGGCCGCCGGCACGCGCACCCCGTCCATGATCACTTGCGCAGTCGGCTGAGCATTCCAACCCATTTTGCGTTCATTGGCGCCGAAGCTCAGCCCCTCCATATCCTTCTCCAGGATAAAACATGACACGCCCCGCGCGCCATCATCAGAGGTGCGCGCCATCAGCACATAAACATCAGACGTGCCGGCGCCGGAGATGAACTGTTTGGTGCCGGTCAGCACATAATCGTCGCCATCCCGCACAGCTTTGGTTTTCATCGCAGCTGCGTCAGAGCCAGAACTTGGTTCGGTCAGGCAATAACTAGCGATCAACTCCATACTGGTCAGGCGCGGCAACCATGCTTTACGCTGCGCGTCTGAGCCATATTTGTCGATCATCCAGCTCGCCATATTGTGGATGGAGATAAACGCCGCCGTGGCGACATCGCCGTGCGATAACTGCTCGAAAATCATCACGGCATCTGAACGGGTTAAACCAGAGCCGCCCACATCATCTCCAATATAGATTCCCGCAAAGCCCAGCTCGGCCGCGCTTTTGATCACATCAACCGGAAAGTGCTTATCCCGGTCCCATTTTTCCGAGTGAGGGCGCAGCCTGTCTTCCGCAAAACGATGTGCCATATCGCGGATCATCACTTGTTCTTCAGAGGTGTAACTGCTCATTGGCATGGGCTCCGGATTTGGCTAAAAACAATGCCTACCCATGCCTGCCAGAACGGTGAAAAGTCAATGCGACGCCTGCCCAACCAGTTTGAGATTTCGCCCGGCAACGCTGAGGAAATCGACCATCTCATTGAGGTCGACAAGGCCGCCGGGCAAATGTTCGCGGGACTAGGCGTTATTCGGCCAGAAGCCCTCGCCGATCATGTGCCAGCTGACGTTCTGCAAAACGCCATTGAGGATGATGACCTGTGCGTTGTTCGCAAATCGGGCGGACCGGCGGTCGGTTTCGTGATGACGTCAGCGCGCGGCGGGACTCTGTATCTGGAACAGATTAGCGTTTCGCCAGATGTCGGTCGTCAGGGCATCGGCTCGGCGCTCGTTCGGCAAGTCTTCGCGAAAGCGAAACAGCGGAAAATGAAAGCCGTTACCCTCTCCACGTTTCGCGATGTGCCGTGGAATGGACCGTTTTACAAGCGACATGGGTTTAAAGAAATCCCGCGCAAAAAGATGACAGACTGGATGCTAGAGATTGAGGCGGCCCAAGCCGAAGACCTCGACATCGACGAACGCTGCTTTATGACGCGCAAGGTCGGTTGGTTTTAATATTGCTCCCCGGTGCCTATGCGGTTTAACTGCGCGGGTATGACTGACTTTCCGCAATCCTTTCCTGCAACACGTATGCGCCGCCTGCGCCAAGCCCCGTGGGTGCGCGCGCTGACGGATGAGACCGTGCTGACGCCTGCTGATCTGGTATGGGCGATATTTGTCCATGACGGCGATGCTCCGCGGGTTGATATTCCGTCCCTGCCCGGTCAACAGCGCCTGAATGTCGAGGAAGCCGCCAAAGCTGCGGCCCGCGCCAATGCGCTGGGCATACCAGCGATTGCGATCTTCCCAAAGATAGATCCTTCGCTGAAAGATGAAACCGGAGAGGAAGCCGGAAATCCGGATGGATTGGTGCCGCGTGTTTTACGCGCCATGAAAGCTGAAGCGCCTGAAATCGGACTGATCACGGATGTCGCCCTCGATGCCTACACAACGCATGGCCATGACGGGCTGTTGGAGGCCGATGGCACCATCCCCAATGATGCCACAACCGAGCGTTTGGTGGTGCAGGCGCTGACCCATGCCAATGCGGGCGCAGATATTGTGGCGCCGTCTGACATGATGGATGGGCGCATTGGCGCTATTCGCGGCGCGTTTGAAGACAATGGCTTCACCGATAGGATGATCCTGTCTTATGCGGCGAAATATGCGAGTGGATTTTATGGACCCTATCGGGACGCGATCGGATCTGCCGCAGCGCTGAAAGGCGATAAGAAGACCTATCAACAAAGCCCCGCCAATTCTGACGAGGCCCTACGCGAAGTGGCGCTTGATCTGGCGGAGGGCGCAGACATGGTTATGGTCAAACCTGGCCTGCCGTATTTGGATATTGTTCACCGGGTGTCTTCAACCTTCGGCGTGCCGACCTTGGCCTATCAAGTCTCTGGCGAATACGCGCAGATCATGGCGGCCGCGCAAAACGGCTGGATTGACGGAGACCGGGTCATGATGGAGGCGTTGATGAGTTTCAAACGCGCCGGGGCCGCCGGCGTGATCACCTATTTTGCTGAGAAAGCTGCGCAGCAACTGTCTTAGCGCTCAGGCGGGCAGGCTTCGATTGTCTCGAAAACTCAAGCTCGGCTTTTTGCCGCCCTGCCGTTTCAATGTGTACTGTTCTTTTTGTCACCGCCTTCTGGCAGTGGGTCTTCATCAGCGTCGTCACCTCGGCGCCAATCATGTTGCTAGGCATCCATCTTAAAGCTCTAGCTGGCAGATTTCGATTTCATCGAAAATTTAAATCCGGCCTCGTTGCCGACCTGCCACATCAATATGCAGTTTATATGTGGGCCGTCGCCTTCTGGGGATGGCTTGTAGAACCGGAATTCCTCCGGAAGAAGACACCCTTTTTCCAGGGTTGCGCACACGCCAGCTGAAGACCAATTCTTCAGTTTTACCTGCATCGGGGCACGTTCGCCCCCCAACAGTAAATACACCGTTGTCTCTGTATCGATTCTTTCGAATTGGCGTTTGTCTTTTTGTACGTTCGCCTCTGCGCATTCTGCCATCAGGTGTCTCCTCTTGTACTAACCCTATGCCTGGGCGGGCTGGATGGTTCCAAGAGGTCTGCAATTAGATGCGCTTTGTTCGACTTATTCGTCCCAAGTTTCGTAGTTTTCGCGCATATAGGCGACGCCAGAGGCGATAATCTCACGCAGAACATCTGTGTCCACGTCTGATAACTTGTTGATATACAAGCAACTTTTACCCAATTTGTGCTTTCCAAGCCGTGACAGCATGTCTTCCATTTTCCCGAATTGATAGCCCGGCATAATATATATGGATTGGTTGGTTTTTCTTGGCGAAAACCCGGTCAATATCGCGTCCCCTTCGCGCCCACTGTCATACTTATAGTGATAACGGCCATATCCGATGATCGTCGGCCCCCACATTTTGGGTTTCAGGCCCGTGACATCGGAAAATAGGCTCAACAGCGCCTCGGCATCGGCGCGGCGTACGTCATGCTCTATGCTTTTAACGAAGGATTCAGGGGAAATATCTGTCGGTTTGGTTGTGTTATCAGCCATATGCGGCCCTCCCATTCGAATGGGACCTTAGCCGATACTGACCTTTGCCCCAAGGTCAAGCACTACGATCAAGCTGATGGCCACGACAAGAAAGAACGCCGCCAATGCCGCATTGATCCAAATGGCGCGGTCAGCATTCTTTTGCTCGATCCATTTGCGCGGGCGGATCTTTTTCAAATACATCACCACCAGCGCCGACAAAACGAGGCAAGCGATGTTCAGCCCAAGCAAAAGCCCCGCACGCAGAGCCAAATCCCACTCACCGGACCCCAAAAATAGACCAATCGCTGCGCCGGGTGGCAACAAAGCCGCCGCCACCATCACGCCAACCAGCGCCATTCCTGCGCCTCGAGTTAGGCTGAGCGCCGCCGCGCCGCCTGCTGCGAGCGCCAACGCAACCCCATCAAGGCGCACCTCCGCGCGAGACATCAATTCCCGGCTTTCAAAGTCAACCGGCATCATAAAAGACAACAAAATCGACGCCGCCAAGGCAATCGAAACGCCGACAGTCAAAGTAAATCCAGACTGACGCAGCAGGCTATAATCACCGAGCGCGGCGCCCATCGAGAACCCTAGAATCGGGCCAAGCAGAGGCGCAATCACCATGGCGCCAATCACGGCCGCTATGCCATCAGAATTCAGTCCAATTGCCGCCACGATGGTCGATAATACCACCATAATCATAAAGTCTGGCGTTAGTTCAGCGCCGGATGCGACGTCCGCAAAGATTTCCTCGCGCGTCGCGGCCTGCTTGCGTTTCTGCTTTTTGCCTTCAACAGACTCCAGTTTCGGGGCCGTGGCCTCGATCGGCAGGATCGTCACGCGCCAGTCTTTGCTGCCTTCCAGCGCAGACTGAATGGAGTCCATTAAGAATTGGCCCGTGCCATCTCGCACCATCACGCTGATGAGGCGACGATCTTGTTGCTCTGTTTCAATTACACAGTAATCAATCGGTTCTGCAGCCTTTACAGCCCGAATGACGGTATCAAAGCGTTCGTCAGCGCGCAGATGAACGTCAAGTCGCCGCATAACTACCTCGCTTTGGCTTAGTCCCTAACAAGGCAGGCTTTGAGCGATTCGGGCATTGCCGTCACGCAAACGCTATTCGTCCCAGGTTTTGAACTTCTTCTTCATGCTGGCCATGCCAAGCGTGAGGATCTCTTCCAAAACATCGAGATTGATGTGCTTCAACTCTCGAATATAGAGGCAGGACTTCCCAACCGTATGCTTTCCAAGACGCTCCAGAGGCTCTTCAATGACCGAAAAGTCTGGATTTACGTAAATGGTGATCGCTTTTTTGTCTGGCGACAGACCAACCATTGCAAACTCGCTCTCCCGCCCGCCAGGCGTGGTGTAGCGATACCGCCCAAAGCCAACGATGCTTGGACCCCACATCTTGGCGTCCAACTTCGTGACTTTGCAAAGAAGCTCATAAACTGTCTGGGATTCGCGGCGCCGGATGGGGTCTGAAATCTTCGAAATGAAGCGCTCTGCGATGGAATTACTAGGAGTGGGCTTAACGTCTACTGATGCGGTCGTAATGGGATCAGTCCTTCATCTACTATTTAATCTGTTTTGTTAGCAGATAATTTACCATTCGTCCAAAGTTCATATCACTTTGACCGGTATTTCCGCAGCGTCACCCAGCTATATATCTCGTTTCAGGCGAGCAATCAGACTGCTGGTATCCCAACGGGCACCTCCCATGGCCTGAATGTCAGCGTAATATTGGTCAACTTGGGCCGTGACGGGTAGGCTTGCGCCGGATTCTCGCGCTGAATCTAATGCGATCCGCAGGTCTTTGCGCATCCAATCGACGGCGAATCCATGCTCAAAGTCCCCGCCTGACATGGTTTTCCAGCGATTGTTCATTTGCCAGCTTTGCGCAGCCCCGCCGCTGATCGCCGCGATGACTTTTTCAATGTCCAATCCGGCCTTATCTGCGAAATGCAGTCCCTCAGACAATCCCTGTACAATGCCAGCAATGCATATCTGATTGACTGACTTGGCGAGTTGGCCGGCGCCGCTGTTACCAATCAAAGTCATTTGCTTGCCATATGCAGCCATTATCGGTTCGGCTTTTTGAAACGGCTTAGCGTCTCCGCCGCACATGATTGCGAGTTGCCCATTGATCGCGCCAGCCTCGCCGCCAGATATTGGAGCATCGATAAAATGTGCGCCAACTGTCTTACATCGTTCAAATAGATCCCGCGCGAGGCCTGCTGACGCTGTTGTATGATCAACGATAATCATGTCCTTGGTGAGCGCGTCCTGCATCTGTTCGAACACGTCCAAAACGTCGGGATCATCGCCCAGACAGAGGAACACATACTCAGCGCCGCGCGCCGCATCTGCCGGATTTGTTGCTGTTTCACCCTTATGCTTGGCTTCCCAAGCTTCAGACTTGGCTCGCGTTCGGTTCCAGACCGTCACGTTATGTCCAGCGGCAGCAAGATGCCCGGCCATGTGGAACCCCATAACCCCCAGGCCCAAAAATGCTGTGCGTGCCATCTGACTCTCCCATCATAGTGCTTAGATTTCGAACGACGGAGATAGATTGAATTTCATCTAAATCATAGAGCCCGCTTTGGGGCGGCCTTCACCAAGACCTGTTATATCTCCATCATCAGATCAGAAGGATTTGTTCGAGCTTATGGCACACGCCACAACACCTCGGCGATCAGCGGGCAGAATGCCCGTCGCCCCGGCCCGCAAGATGGGCAATTGGAAGATGGCCTATGCCGACTTCCTCACTGCGCTGATGGCGTTCTTTCTCATCATGTGGATGATCTCAGGCAAATCGCCTGCAGAACGCTCTGAACTCGCCAGCTATTTCCATGACCGTCCTGTTGCAGAATCTGTCAGTGTTGCGGCGCCCGTTGGGCTTAGCGAATTACCAGACATGCTGAAGGCGCTCAAAACGGAAGCTATTTTGGTCGATGCCGCCGGAAGCGTCCAAATATCGGTCGAAAACGATACGTTGCGCATCGATTTGGTTGATTCGGACCTGACCCCTCTGTTTGACACGGGCAGCGGGCGTCTTAACCAGACTGGCCGACGCCTTGCATCTGCTGCAGGAACAGCGCTTGCGCCATTTTCCAGCGGATTATCAATTGAGGGTCACACCGATGCGTTCACCGGCGCAAACACTGAAAGCTCGAATTGGGATCTGTCGTCAGATAGAGCCAATGATGCGCGACGACTGCTGGTGGACTCTGGTATCAATCCGACAAGAATTCGCGCCGTTACTGGGCTTGCAGACACACAGCCGCTCTCTGCCGGACAACCCCACTTGTCAGCGAACCGACGGGTCAGCATACTCCTGTTTGCTGGCCGCTGAATTCGGATTTCCGAGAGGCGACAGCATCATTGATGCGGAGCCTTCATGCTAATTGATTTCGTGGCAAATTGGCCCATGTGGGCAAGCCTCGCTATCGTGGCCGCATCGATCTGTTTTTACATGGCAGACCGCTGGTCAATGGAACTTATCTCTGTTGGCGTCATCGCGGCGTTAATGGCGTTGTTCACCCTGCCCGGCGCAATCGGCGCGAATGGCGAAGCGATTTCAGCCAATGAATTGTTGGCCGGATTTGGGAACCCGGCCCTTATTACAATTATGGCATTGCTGGTCGTTGGACAGGGCTTGTTCCAAACCGGCGCGCTGGAAGGCCTCACAAAAGCGCTCATCATTGGCTATGAACGCAGGCCTCGCTTTACCCTCATCCTGGCGTTCTTGTTCGTGTTCGTCACCAGCGCGTTTGTAAACAATACGCCAATTGTGATCATGTTCTTGCCTCTGATGACGGCGATTGCTCAGCGCATGGGGGCCTCCAGCTCCAAACTCATGATGCCGCTCAGCTTTGCGTCAATCTTCGCTGGCATGACGACCCTGATCGGCACGTCGACCAATTTGCTGGCGGCGGAAGCCTTTGAGCGCATTGAAGGCCAACGCCTTGGCTTCTTCGATCAAACGCCGATGGGGCTCATCCTGGCGGGCTGTGGTCTGCTGTATCTGTTGGTTTTCTCCAAATTGCTCCTCCCTAACCGCCAAGGGCTGAGCGAAGACATCATTCCTGAATCTGGAAAGCAATTCGTTGCACAGATTGAGGTGACCTCCGGCCACTTCCTGCGCGGCAAAAGCCCGGTTGCGGGCATGTTCCTAGATCTTCCGGACATTACTGTCCGCATGATCCAACGCGGCGAGCGCGCGTTTCTGCCGCCATATTCCGACATGACGCTCCAAGTTGGCGATCTGGTCATCGTTGCGGCCACGCGCAGCGCACTGCAAAGCCTGCTCGCGACCCACCCGGACATGCTTCAGCAAATCTGGCAGTCGGCCGGCGGAGAAGCAGAAGACTCCAACCGTCCGCCAACGCTCGCATTGACCGAGGCTGTGATCGCGCCGGGGTCCCGCATGGCAGGCCGTACCGTCGAAATGCTTGGTTTTCGCCGCCTCACAAAGGCTGTCACCTTGGGCATTCAGCGCCGTAGCCGAATGATCCGGTCTAAACTTGGTGAGATCCGGCTTGAATCGGGTGACACATTGCTGCTCTGCGGGCCAGTGTCTGCCTTTCGGGAAATGCGGGCGAGCCGTGATTTGATCTTGCTGGAATGGTCACAGACAGAGATTCCGATCACCACGCATGCTGTTGGCGCGCGCCTGATTGCGTTGGCGATGGTTGTGGCCGCGGCCACGGGCGTGTTGTCTATTCTTCACGCGGCTGTTTTCGCCGCCGTGCTGATGATCGTGACAGGGTGCTTGAATATCCGGCAGGCGGGACGGTCTTTGGATTTACGCATTTTCCTCGTTATCGCCGCTGCCTTAGCCATGGGCATGGCTCTGGAACGAACCGGCGCCGCCACAGCCATTGCGCACATTGTGGTTGAGCAAGCCTCCCCTTACGGCACGCTGGCGGTTCTTTCCGCGATATTTTTAGCGGTTGCTATTCTGACCAATCTGCTCAGTAACGCCGCCACCGCCATCTTGTTTTCACCCGTTGCCCTGTCTGCGGCCACAGAAATGGGCGTTGCAGACCCACTGCCGTTCCTTTTGGCGGTCATTTATGGGGCCAATTGCAGTTTCGCCACCCCCATCGCCTACCAAACGAATTTGCTTGTCATGGGCCCCGGCCACTACAAATTCCGCGATTTTCTGAAGTTTGGTGGACCGCTTGTAATCATACTTTGGTGTGTCTTTACGATCTCAGCCCCTTGGCTCTTTGATCTGTAAGTGCATAGTCATAATAATGAAGTTCACAGATGCCAAAATATTGCCCCCAGGGCTGAACCGTTCCTTGCGGTTTTACATGACGAGCCCAAGCCCCTGCCCCTATATTCCGGGTAAGCGAGAGCGGAAGGCCTTCACCAATTTGGCGATTTCTGAGGCAGATTCGGTCCATAACACGCTGAGCCAATCTGGTTTTCGGCGCAGCCAGACCATCGCTTATCGGCCGGCCTGTCCGCGCTGCAATGCCTGCCGCAGCGTGCGGGTTGATGCCGCCCGCTTTACACCCTCACGCAGCGACCGGCGGACCTTGGCGAGAAATGCTGGCATCGTGCGCACTCCCGTTGAGGCGATTGCCACGCGCGAACAATATGGCCTGCTTAAATCCTACGTGAAAACGCGCCATTTGAATGGCGGCATGTCGGATATGTCTTACCGCGATTTTTCCACGATGGTTGGCGGCAGCCCGGTGCAAAGCCTGATGTTCGAGTACCGCGACGGCGATGGACCCAATGCACGCTTGATCGGCGTCTCTATCACCGATCTGCTGCGCGACGGATTTTCAATGGTCTACACCTTCTTCAATCCGGACATGCCAGCGCGCAGCCTCGGCCACTACATGATTTTGGACCACATTCAGCACGCCCAAGAATTAGGGCTGCCGCACGTGTATCTCGGCTACTGGATCAAGGGCAGCGCGAAGATGGACTATAAGCGCCGTTACTCACCGCTGGAAGTTTTGGACGGGGACGCCTGGCGACCGCTGGAAGACGACGAATAACATCCGTCTAACTGCTGGGGAGGCAGATGATGACCATTGACCGTCGCAATATGATTGGCGCCGGACTGCTCGGGCTGGGCGGGGCAGCGGCGGCATTCGCAAATCCGGAAAAAGCCGCAGAGCTTGCCGCGCCAAAGATCAGCCGTAATCGGCGTAAATTCAACATGGTGACGACTTGGCCAAAGGGTCTGCCCGGCCTCGGCGCAGCGGCAGAGCGTGTGGCAGAACGTGTCTACGCAATGTCTGACGGCTTGATGGAAATCAAAGTCTACGCCGCCGGAGAACTGGTCCCACCATTTGAAAGTTTCGACGCTGTCGCGAACGGATCGGCAGATATGTACCACGCCGCAGAGTATTACTGGTCTGCGAAATCCTCAGGTTTTCCATTCTTCACGGCTGTCCCCTTTGGCATGACGGCGCAAGAGCTGATGGGCTGGATTGATTTTGGCGGCGGTCAGGAATTATGGGACGAGCTGTCAGCTCAATTCGGCATCAAGTCCTTTCAAGGGGCCAATACGGGCCACCAGATGGGGGGATGGTTTCGCAAGGAAATCAAAACGCTGGATGATCTGGTCGGATTGAAGATGCGTATCCCCGGCCAAGGCGGTGATGTTCTACGTGCCCTTGGCGGATCAGCAATCTCCTTGTCTGGCGGTGAAATTTACCAAGCCCTTCAAACCGGCAGCATTGACGCGACCGAATGGGTTGGCCCCTGGAACGACTTCTCACTCGGCTTCCACCGCGAGGCTCCCTATTATTATGGTCCGGGATTCCACGAGCCGGGCGCAGGGCTGGCTGTTGGCATGAACCTCAAAGTTTGGGAAAGCCTGAGCCCTGGCGAACAGGCCATTATCAAGGCGGCGTGCGAATCGGCAAACCACACCTCACTGGGCGAATTCACCTATTACAACTCTGTCTATCTCGACATCTTGCAGCGCGACCACGGCGTTCAACTCCGCTCATTCCCAGACCCTGTCGTAAAGCGCATGTCTGAAGCCGCCTATGATGTTCGCGCTGCCAGCGGAAAAGACGGCATAGAAAAACGCATTTATGAGAGCTTTGAAAAGTCCCTGAAGCTCATGCGCGGCTGGGCGAGCGTGTCTGACGGGCCGTATTACGCGGCGCGCGCACTCGGCAAATAGTCAGCGCAGGCGACGCAATGGACCCCAGCATTTTCCTGACCTTTGGCACGGCCCTGAAGTGGCTAGGCATGGCGGCGTTGCCTCTATTCGCTATCCCACTGTTTGTGTTGGCTGTGCCGGGCCCGATGGATAAGTTCGCGCGGTGGCTTGTCGCCTGCATTGACCGGATCACAGGCGCCGCACTTGGCTTGGCGATCGTATCTGCGCTCATCTTGATCGTGTCTCAGCTCGCCGTTGTCATTCTGCGCTATGCGTTTGGCATGTCGTTCACATGGCTCAGCGAGATCGTGATCTATGCGTTTGCGGCAATGTTCATGCTCGGAGCAGCGGCGACGTTGCGCGATGACGCCCATGTGCGCGTTGACATACTGCGCCCACGCTTCGGAGAGACTGGCCGAAACTGGATCGAGCTTGTCGGTACCTATCTGTTCCTGTTTCCAATCTGTCTGCGTTTGATCACGATGGGCGAACAAGGACTGACGCGGTCTTGGTCCTTGCTGGAAGGCTCGTCGGAGTCTGATGGGCTGCCCATACTGTTCCTGTTTAAGACGTTAGTCCCAGCTTTTGCGGCGCTGATGATGGCGGCAGGCCTTGCCATCGCACTTCGGGCTGCTTTGCGACTCACAGGTGGCGCTGCGCCCGCCCCTACGCACAATGCTGAGGCGGTGGGAGGGCATGATGGAGTTTGAAATTGTGCTCGCCATCGCCATGTTTGGATGTGCAATTTTGGCGCTTCTTGCGGGCTACCCCGTTGCGCTTACCCTTGGCGGCGTTGCACTTCTGTTTGCGCTGATTGGCATAGGTGCAGGTGTTTTCCCGCAATCCTTCCTGATCGCGTTTCCCAGCCGCATTCAAGGCAGCTCTATCATGCAGAGCCAAACGCTGGTGGCGGTCCCACTTTTTATCCTGATGGGTGTCATTCTGGAGCGTAGCCGCGTGGCGGAGGACTTGCTGCAAATTGCGGGTCGGTTACTGGCGGGCGTGCGCGGCGGGCTGGGATATGCGGTTATTTTGGTGGGTGCCCTACTCGCTGCATCCACGGGGATTGTTGGCGCGACGGTGATCACGATGACGTTGATCGCGCTGCCGACAATGCTGAAACAAGGCTACGATCCGAAACTCGCCACAGGAACGATCGCGGCCTCTGGCACACTTGGGCAGATTATCCCGCCCTCAATCGTTCTGATCTTGCTGGCAGATGCCGTATCGAATGCTGCGAGCCGCGCAAGCCTGAAACTCGGCGCTGGATCATCAGTGGTGTCGGTCGGTGACCTATTCGCAGGCGCGTTGATCCCCGGCCTCTTATTGGTCATGCTTTATCTATTCTGGATGATGCTCAAATCGCATGACTGGAAGACGGCTCGACCGCCGCGTAACCCTTTAATGCTGCCGCTTTGGCTCGTCTTCAAAGTCATTCCGGCACCAACCCCCGGCGCCCCAGCCTTGCTTGGAGACGCAGATCTTGGCCCCATGCCCTCGGCCTGGCGCATCTGCACCGGACTTGGCGCGCCCATCCTGCTGATCGTGGCTGTCCTCGGCGCGATACTGGGCGGTGTCGCGCCGCCAACCGAAGCCGCAGCGATAGGCGCAGCCGGCGCTATCTTGCTCGCGGGCCTGCGCCTATCAGAAGAGGCAAACAGCAAGCTTTCACCGATCATCCTTGCTGGGTTTGCTAGCCTCGTTGTCATCCTCGTTCTGCGCAACACGCTAGACCTTCGAACAGGCGTCGAAACCATCACTGGCGCAAACAAGATAGGTATTGGGCTAACAAGTCTCGCCGCGCTGGTTTTCTTTGCTGGTATCGCGGCTGGGCTATTGGTTCTACGGAAAGTGAAAGAGCTCTATCCGGCGCTCAAAAGCGCGACTCACATTACGTCCATGGTGTTCTTGATTTTGATTGGCGCTTCGCTTTTTTCCCTCGTCTTTAGGGGGCTTGGCGGCGATGAATTGGTGGCCGACGCCCTCGGAGCGATGCCCGGCGGGAAATGGGGCGCGCTAGCCGCCACCATGTTGATCATGTTCTTTCTCGGTTTCTTTTTGGACTTCATCGAAATCGTATTTGTTGTCGTGCCGCTGGTTGCGCCGCCTCTCATCGTGCTCGGGTTTGATCCCATCTGGCTTGCCATTTTGATGGCGTTAAACCTGCAAACCAGCTTCCTGACACCGCCCTTTGGCTTTGCGCTATTCTACCTGCGCGGCGCAGCGCCAGAGTCTGTGGAGACGTTGGATATTTGGAAGGGCGCCATTCCCTTTATCGGCTTACAATTGTTTATGATCACGCTGGTCGCGGCCATCCCCGCGCTTGCCACATGGTTGCCCGGATTATTGCTGAACTAATTCTGTTGAAGCGCCTCATAGGCCGCGTTCAATTTCACCATCATCGCACTGGCTCGCGCCAGTTCTGAGGCCGCCAGCCCCTGCGACCGCAAAACATCCGGATGATATTTGCGGGCCAGTTTTCGATAAGATTTTTTGATCTCCGCTGCGCTGGCTCCGGCCTTAAGCCCAAGCACAGACAAGTGACGTGTTCGGTCTGCTGTAGCCGTTTTTTCTGTTTGGCTGCGCTGTTGACCACCGTTGCGCTGATGGCGTTTCGGGCCGTCGTCCAACACACCTGCCATTCCCAAGATGCGGGCAATGTCCAATGCCGAAAACCCAAGCATCTCAGCCGCCAACCGGATGAGTGTCACCTCGCGGCCATGAATGGCGCCACCCGCGCTCGCCACCTGACACATGCCAAATACAAACGTCTCCATCGGCCCGCTACGGGGCGCATACGCGGCCTTCAACGGCCCAAGAACAATCCGCAGTGACTCCTTTGTTT
>CAZXVJ010000002.1:84044-120742 GCA_964644385.1 uncultured Hyphomonas sp.
GGCGCATACGCGGCCTTCAACGGCCCAAGAACAATCCGCAGTGACTCCTTTGTTTTTAGTTGTGAGCGGTAAATCTCACGCGCGCCCGGCACGCGGCTTTCATCAATGCCAAACGCGGTGCAAAGCGCTCTGAACTCTTTCGTATTTGGCGCATCGTCCGCATCGGCGATGTGCGCCCCAAATTTGAGTACGGCTTCGTAGTAGACTGTCATGCCTTTATTGGCACGGCGACGACGTTGATTCCGCGCCGCACTTGCCAATTCGTCGAGCTGCGCGGCGCTCTTGCGAAAACCTGCTAACGGGTTCCAGCCCGAAAACTTCAATCGCGAAAATGCCTCTGGCCGATCAATCAAAAAGACACCGAAACCAAGCATGGCGAGAAACACAATGATGTTGGTGAGCGAAAACAAATCGACGCCCGCCATATCCGCGCTTACTGCCGCTTTGCCATTGGCGCCCCCCGATCCAAAGGCCCGCAGCACCATAACAAATCCAGCCGGATACAACAGGAACGTCAGCATGTTCATAGATATGCGCGCAAGCCGAACGCCCGCGCCAATGGCGCAGCCCAATGCCGCCACAAAAACGAGTGTGATCACACCCATGCAGACCCCGCTTGCGTTGAGTCTCTACACATAAGCCAGTCTGGCTAAGGCCAGGTTAGATCAGTCGGTAAAATTGCACCGAACCGCCGCCCTATTCCGAAGCCCCAAGGCCCGCCAGGCGCGAGGTTACCTCTCATGGTCTGTCCTCCCGTTTAGATAAGGACAATCAATCAGACGTCTTGGGCCGCGCTAAATACAGTGACACGAATAGGGCGACGAAACTGAATGCCAATGTGACAGCCAGAATTGTCAGAACGCTGGACGGCTCGGCAACGGTTTCTTCCGCCGCATTCGCTTCATATCGCCAAGCAAATGCGCGATAGTTCAGACAGGCCGTAAATCCCCAGGCCGCAGCCAACCACCCCGCTGCCGAGCGCGACCGATTGCGCAAAGATGCGATACTGCCCAGAAGCAATAAAGCCATCGCGATTAGATCGACCGCGTACCCTAAGACGCCGTTGCCAACGCCAACATAGCGAACGTAGTGATATGTCTCAGCCGCAAAGTAAGGTAGCGTCACAAACAGCGTGAAGATCGCAAACGGCGTTTCCAATCGCTCACGCATGTTTTCAAACTAGAACTTCACATCTGGCACAACTGAAAGCGCTTCACGGCCTTCGACGCCAACGTCGAAAAAGTCCCGGCCCTCAAAGTTAAACATGCCAGCCACAATCGAGCCCGGAAACTGTTCGCGGGATGTGTTGTAGTCTTGAACGGCAGAGTTATAGAACCGTCGCGCCGCCGCCAATTTGTCTTCAATCACCGACAATTCTTCTTGCAGCTGTATGAAGTTCTGATTGGCCTTCAGGTCAGGATAGGCCTCGGCGAGCGCAAACAGTTTGCCCAACGCGCCAGTCAGCATGCCTTCCGCCTGAGACATCTCAGCCGCCGTTGATGCGCTCTGCGCGGCGTTGCGCGCCTCAATCACTTGCTGAAACGTTTCTTGTTCATGAGCAGCGTAACCTTTGACAGTTTCTACCAGGTTGGGGATCAGATTTTGGCGCTGCTTTAACTGTACATCTACATCAGCAAACGCCTGATTCACGCGCTGGCGCTTCATTACCAGGCCATTGTACAAAAGGACAAAGAAACCAAGGATCGCGACGACGGCCGCAAGCAGGATCAAAATAGGGCTCATTTGGTCTACTCCCAAAAAACAGTACTGTTTCAGGCGTAGCGGCCTAGCAAACCTTGTGCAAGGGTATGGGTTCCATCGGTTTACCTCCAATCTGGAATAGATAGGCTCCATGTCAGACGCTGCACAGCTTGCCCAATACCTCGCCGCCGCCACCCGAATGACTGTGTTCACGGGCGCTGGCATCTCGACACAAAGCGGAATTCCGGATTTCCGCAGCCCAGGCGGCGTGTGGAGCAAGATGTCTCCGATCTATTTCCAAGACTTCGTTGCCTCCCCTGATAAACGCCGCGAATCATGGACACGCGTGTTCAATCGCTCGGCCGGATGGGTCGGCGCCGCACCGAACGAAGGACATGACGCGGTCGCCGCCCTCGTCGCGTCAGGCAAGGCAACAAGTGTGATCACACAAAACGTCGACAATTTGCATCAAGACGCGGGCGTGCCAGATGACAAGGTGATCGAGATTCATGGCAATGCCACGTATTCAAAATGCCTCGATTGCGGCAAACGGTATGAAACCGATGACCTAAAACCAATCTGGGAAGCTGGCGATGAGATTGTGTGCGATGCCTGTCACGGCCTGATCAAAACGGCGACAATTTCATTTGGCCAACCGATGCCTGAAGACAAGATGATCCGGGCGACCGATGAAGCCCGCGCGTCTGATCTCTGTCTGGTACTAGGTTCATCCTTAGTGGTTTATCCAGCCGCCGAACTGCCTCTGATTGCCAAAGAGTTTGGCGCAAAGCTGATCATCGTAAACCGGGACCCGACAGACCATGACCGCGCAGCCGATCTTGTGCTCAACACAGAGATCGGGCCAACAATGACAGCTGCAATCGCTATGCTGAACACCTAGCTAGCCGTTAAATGTACCAGACCTTGGGAAGCCTTTGGGCACAACTTTGCCCGCTTGCGCACGCTTGCCCAGCCAGTCCGCCCATTCCGGGAAGGCTCGGTGACGGTCACCTGCTTTGACAATCAAACCATCTTCCTTGTGGAACGTGATCACGTCCGCCAGCTTGTCCTTGCCGCGATAGTTTTGCAGCTTTACGCCTTTACCGCGCGCCATTTCGGGCAACTCATCCAGCGGGAAGACCAACATTTTCCGGTTCGTGCCAACCACCGCAATATGGTCGCCCTCTACAGGGTCGCAGTATGAAAGAACTGCGCCCTTCGGCACGTTGACCGCAGATTTCCCGGCTTTGCGATTGCTCTCAAGATCGGCCTCATTGATGACAAAGCCGTAGCCAGCATCAGACGCCATGACACGTTTGCGATCCTGAACCAGCTTGAACATGCCAACAATATCGACGCTATCATCCAGATCGATCGACAGGCGTATTGGCTCGCCATGCCCGCGCCCACCCGGCATTGATTCCGCGAGCAGCGTAAACGCGCGGCCATCGGACGCCATCAAGATCAGCTTGTCTGTCGTCATAACCTCTTCGGCCAGATACAACTCGTCACCATCCTTGAACTTGGCGGAGCTTAAGTCGAGACCATGCCCCTTCATGCCGCGGATCCAGCCCTGTTTGGACAGCACAACCGTAATCGGGTCTTTCGGCTTGGACGCCTCAAGCGCTGCTGCCAAGTCAACGTCCGGCGCGGCCTCAAAATCAGCGCGGCGGCGGCCTAGTTCTGTATCTGGCCCAAACACATCGCGGGCTTCTTTCAATTGCTTGCCCACTTTCGTCCATTGACGACGGGTTGAGTTGATCAGTTTGGTGATGTCGTCCCGCTCGGCAGAGAGCTTTTCATGCTCCCCAACAATTTCCATCTCTTCCAGCTTGCGCAATGCCCGCAAACGCAAATTCAGAATGGCCTCGGCCTGTATGTCGGAAATGCCGAACGTCGACATCAAAACTTGTTTTGGTTCATCCTCATACCGAATGATGCGGATCACCTCATCAATGTTGAGATACGCGATTAAATAGCCGTCGAGCAGGTGTAGCCGCTTCTCAATCTTGTCGAGGCGGAACTCAGCGCGTCGCACGACAACCTCGCGGCGGTGATCCAGATAAGCGGCCAATACGGCCTTCAGCCCCATAACTTGAGGCGCGCCCTTGTGCAGCACATTCATGTTCAGGCTGAAACGTGTCTCAAGATCACAAATCTTGAACAGGCTTTCCATCAACACTTCGGCGTCGACCGTTTTGGCGCGTGGCACCAATACCAGCCGAACATCCTCGGCGCTCTCATCGCGGACATCATCCAGCAGCGGGAGTTTTTTTGCTTCAATCAACTCGCCCAGCTTCTCGAGCAGTCGCGATTTCTGAACCTGATATGGAATTTCGGTGACGATAATCTGATACGTCCCGCGCCCAAGATCTTCCACTTCCCAGCGTGCGCGCATCCGGAAACTGCCGCGCCCTGTATCATAGGCTTCGTGAATCGAATCGCGGCTTTCAACGATGACACCGCCGGTTGGAAAATCTGGCCCGGGTACAAATTGCATCAAGTCGGCAGTTGTCGCCTTCTTATTGTCGATCAAATGCAAGCAGGCATCGATCAGTTCTGCGGCATTGTGCGGCGGGATTGACGTCGCCATGCCCACGGCGATCCCTGTCGCGCCATTGGCCAGCAGATTGGGATACCCCGCCGGCAACACGACCGGTTCTTCGGTATCTTCAGAATAATTCGGGCGAAAATTGACCGCGTTCTCGTCTAGCCCGTCCAGCAACAGCTGCGCCGCCTTGGTCATCCGCGCTTCGGTATAGCGATACGCCGCTGCGCTATCGCCATCGATGTTGCCGAAATTGCCCTGCCCATCAACCAGCGGATAGCGCACAGAGAAATCCTGCGCCAAGCGAACCAATGTGTCATAAATCGAGGTGTCACCGTGCGGGTGGTATGCCCCCATGACATCGCCCACAATCTTGGCGCACTTGCGAAAGCCCCCTTCCGGGTTCAGCTTCAATTCGCGCATCCCGTAAAGAATACGCCGCTGCACTGGCTTCAGGCCATCGCGCACATCGGGTAGCGCCCGCGACGTGATCGTCGATAAAGCATAAGCAAGATAGCGCTTCGAAAGCGCCTCGCTCATTGGCTCGTTGATGATACGGTCTTCAGAACCGTCATCTATCAGGTCGGACATTCTGGCCCCTTTGTTCGCGGCTTACTTTTGTCATGAACGTCGCCCAAGTTTCGACTCAGGCAGTGTCCTAGGTTAACAGAAAACGCTGTTTGGTTAAGAATTTCCCAAGGAAACTCCACATGAATAGGCTTCTCGGCTGGATTCTTTTGATTGGCTTCCCGATTTTGGTGCTTGCGCTGTTCATTTGGCTCGCCCCGCCCCGCCACAATCCGCTCGCGCCGATTGATCTGACAGAGCCGATCGGCTTTGGCACCTATCATAAGTTGACCCGGGCAAAGAAAAACCGAGAGCTCTGCTTTACAGCTTTGGATGATGCGGGTGTTTTGTATACGCCGCTGGACGATGACGAGGCTGGAAAAAAGTGCGGTCTATACAACGCGTTGACCTTAGATCAGTCCTTGTTCCCTTATTCTGCATCTCTTCAAATGACCTGCGCGGAGACGGCTGCGCTTTACATGTGGGAGCGTCAGGTTGCCCAGCCTGCCGCGCTTGAAGTCCTCGGATCGCCTATTGCCAGCGTCGACACTTATGGAAGTTATTCTTGCCGAAACATCGCTGGCTCGAAACGCCTGTCAGAACACGCAAGCGCAAATGCCATTGATATTGCGGGGGTGCGGCTGAAAGATGGGCGGCAAATCTCTGTGAAAACGCATTGGAAAAACGGGGGTCCTGAAGGAAAGTTCCTCAATCGACTCCATCGCGGTGGCTGTAAGCTGTTCTCCGTTACGCTGGGGCCAGACTATAACAAAGCGCATGAAGACCATTTCCATTTCGATATGGGCAGCGGCAGCACTTGCCGCTAGGTCAATGCCGCTGCGATAGGGCTTGCCCCGCCCAGCCTGAGTGCTCATCCTGACAGCTCAACGCTGCATATTAGGAAACCACGCCATGAAACTTTACAACTCTGTCGGTCCAAACCCCCACGTCGTTCGCATGTTCATGGCAGAACTTGGCATCTCGCTGCCCATGGTCGACATCGATATAATGGCCGGGAAGAATCGCGAAGCCGAATACGCAGAGACAAACCCAGCCGGGCAATTACCTGCGCTGCAACTCGATTCGGGCGCTGTCATTACAGAGATCACCGCGATCTGCGAATATCTCGATGAAACACACCCCGGCTTCAGCTTGATTGGTCAAACCCCAGAAGAGCGGGCCCAAACCCGGCGGTGGTCTCGCTGGGTCGACCTTAACATTATGGAACCGCTGGCGAACGGCTTTCGATATTCCGAAGGCCTGCCCATGTTCAAAGATCGCATGAGGTGCTTGCCCGAAGCGGCAGACGGATTGAAGGCGTGTGTCCAAGACAAGTTGAAGTTTCTCGATGAACAACTCGCAAGCCGGGAGTATGTCGCCGGAGACGAGTTCTCTCTCGCCGACATATTGCTCTACTGCTTCCTGATGTTCGGCGGCCAAGTCGGTCAACCGCTAAACCCCGATTTTAAGAACATTGGCAAATGGTACGCGGCAGTTGCTGAGCGACCTAGCGCAACCGCCTAACCAGGCGCGCTCGCACCTCCGGCATAGCTTGGTTCATGCCGTGGAACAGGCGCGCTTCGATGAAGTGCCCGGTTAGGGTCAGGCCATCTGAAACATCATCAGGGCCGATCAGCGCGTTGTTCTCCGTCAGAAATTCAGGCAGGCGCAGTAAGCGATCCAGATATTCGCCCGCCTCAGAGCCACGCACAGCGCGCCCGGTCTTGGGTGAGATATGTGTCAGCCCGTCATTTGCCCCGCTGAGCGCGCAGGCATCCATATCCAGCCCAAATCCGAGCGCAGACAACAGCCCCATCTCCCACCGCACATATAGCGCGGGCCAAACGGCCGGCTTGTCTAATTGATCCAGCAACACCGTGGTCGCATCATAAAGCGACGACCCTGCTGCATCGCCCTCATTCAGGCCTTTTCTCAAAAGAGTCGTTATCGCTGACACGGCCAACAACGCGCTGGCATCATCCAACAGACGCGTCGCACGCTCCCGCGTGGCTTCGGCCACTTCAAACCGGCCAAGCTGTTCTTCCAATCGGCCTTTCCATGTTAGCGACAGGGTGTTTCCGGGTTCATACTGCGCGCGGCGTTTCCGGCTCGCCCCGCCATATATCAGGCCAGACTGACGGCCCTTGGTTGCGGTCAGCACATCAAGAATAAGCCCGCCTTCGCCAAACTTACGTCCGCCCAGCACAATACCATCATCAGACCAAATCATGGCCCCTCCAATGACGCGCCATCAGACATCAAACTCCAACCCTAGCCCTTGGTAGCTTTCGCGCTTTTCCTGCCACTTCTCATCCACTTTTACGAACAGGAACAAATGCACTTTTCGCTCCAACATCTCCATCAAGTCTCGCCGCGCAGATGCGCCAACGTCCTTAATCACTTTACCGCCCTTACCCAGCACCATGGCCTTATGGCCTTCCCGGCCCACCACAATGATTTGCTGAACCCGAACCGACCCATCCGGCTTTTCATCCCAGCTTTCGGTCTCGACCATCAGTTGATACGGCAATTCCTGATGCAGCCGCAGCATCAGCTTTTCGCGAGTCACCTCGGCTGCTAGAAGGCGCATCGGCAGATCTGCGGTCTGGTCAGGCGGATACAGCGCCGGCCCCGCAGGCATCCGCTCAGCAAGCTTATCCGCTAACGCGGCAACCCCATCGCCATTCTCAGCAGAGATCATAAACATCTCCTCATAGACGCCCGTATCCTTCAGTTCTGACATGATCGGCAGAACATGCTCATGCGCAAATAGGTCAATCTTATTCAGCGCCAGAAACGCCGTCTGACCATGCTCTTTTAGTTGTTCAATGACGCGTCGATCATCTTCCAAAGATTTCTTCTGAGCGCCCGTCGCATTGCCCTCACGGTCCGCCACCCAGGCCGACGCATCAATTAGGTGCACTACGGCGTCTGCGTCCGCTGCGCCGCTCCACGCCGCTTTCACCATTGCCCGGTCCAGCCTGCGTTTGGCCACAAAAATCCCCGGCGTATCCACCAGCACAATCTGCGCCGCGCCATGTTGCGCCACACCCCGCACCGGAAAGCGCGTGGTCTGCACTTTGTGCGTCACGATCGCGACCTTCGCCCCAACCAACCGATTGGTCAGCGTGGACTTGCCGGCATTCGGCGCGCCAATAATCGCTGCAAAGCCTGCATGGGTGATTTCAGTTTCGGTCATCTATGTCCTCGTTAGTCGGGAATAAAACGCCGCCGCAGCAGCGCGCTCAGCGGCCCGTTTGCTCGGCCCTGAGGCACGCTCAATGCCATGGCCGTCAAGGCGCGCTTCAATATGAAATTCCGGCGCATGGTCCGGCCCGGTCTGCTCAAGCACGACGTAGTCCGGTTCGGGCAAACCGCGCGCCTGCGCCCATTCTTGAAATAGCGATTTCGGGTCTTTGGTCTCTCGCGGCTTCGCGTTGAATTGCGGTGCCCAAGCCTTTTCGACGAACCGGGTCGCAGCCTTCAGCCCGCCGTCCAAGTATAGCGCGCCGACAATCGCTTCACATGCATCCCCAAGGGCCGACTCGGACGCCGTCAGACCGGCCTCCTGCTGGCCCGGCGGCGCGATAATGTATAATCCCAAATCCAGATGCCGCATCGCTTCGGCACATGCGCCCTTTTTGATCAGCTGATTATATTTCGGAGCCATCTGTCCTTCTGTCCAATCGGGATAGCGCGCATAAAGCCGCTCCGACACGATCAGGTTCAGCACCCGGTCGCCCAAAAACTCTAGCCGCTGATTGGACTGGCGCGCCATATCTTCAGCGCTGGAGATCGCGCTGGGATGGGTCAACGCCTGCGTCAGCAGTTCAACATCCTTAAAGACATGGCCCAAAATCTCTTCGACCTCGCCGCGTTTAGCACCGCTTAGCGACGGACGGGTTGCTTTGGCCGCCGCGCGCTGGCGGGTCCGCTTTGGGCGAGCAGGCTTCACGACGAGGCCATAGCAGACGGCACAGCTTCCAAAATCACTTGCGCTTCAGCCCAAGGAAAATCATCCGTAATCGTCAAATGTATATTGATCACATGGCCGTCCGGGGTCAGCTCTTTTAGCCGCGTCGCTGCGCCGCCTGTTAAGTCGAGTGTCGGCTTACCCGATGGCAAATTGACCACGCCCATATGCGTCCAATGCACACCGCGTCGCGGTACGCCTGTGCCGAGCGCCTTGGCGCAGGCTTCTTTGGCCGCAAATCGTTTGGCATACGTTTCTGCTGTCCGCATTCGCTTGCGCGCTTTCGTAATTTCAACTTCGGTGAACACGCGTTTTTCAAACCGCTCGCCAAACCGCTCAAGTGTTTTCTTGATCCGCTCAATATTACAAAGATCATTCCCAATGCCGATGATCATGCTGCGCCAACCTCGCGCGCGTCATCCATCAATGCGCGCATCCGCCCAACCGCCTTATCCAGCCCTGTGAAGATTGCCTCGCCAATCAAAAAGTGTCCGATATTAAGCTCCGTCAATTCCGCAATCTCGGCGACGGGCTTTACCGTATCGAACGTTAATCCGTGTCCTGCTTGGGGTTCAATGCCCAGTTGGGTCGCCAGCGTCGCGCACGTTTGTATGCGGCTAAGCTCAATTTCAGCCAGATCCATTTGCCCCGCGAGGCTGAGTTCGACAAAACGCCCGGTGTGAAACTCGCAAATGTCCGCGCCCATATGCTGCGCCGCGTGCAGCTGGACCGGATCGGGCTCAATAAATAGCGAGACCCGTGATCCATTGTCCTGAAGGCGGCGGATCATCGGCGTCAGCCTGTTATGTTCACGCGCCACATCCAAGCCCCCTTCGGTCGTGCGCTCCTCGCGTTTCTCCGGCACGAACATCGCCGTCTCAGGCTTAAAGTCCAAGGCGATGACGTGCATCTCGTCGGTCGCTGCCATTTCCATGTTGATCGGCAGATGCGTTGCCGCGCGGATCGCCACCAAGTCAGGATCTTGGATATGCCGGCGGTCTTCTCTTAGATGAAACGTAATGCCATCTGCCCCGGCCTTTGTGGCCAAGGCCGCCGCGCGCGCTGGGTCAGGCAACTCCCCGCCTCGCGCATTTCGGATCGTCGCGACATGGTCAATGTTTACGCCAAGGCGTATCCGGCCTGTCACTAAGCAAGCCCTCTAGAGCCAGGCTTCACCGCCTCGATCGCCGCCAGTTCGGGTGGCAACTCATCCGCGCTGTAATCAGGAAAATCCACAGCGGCCAGTGAGATCAATTCACACCCAACGTCAGCCGTGCCATTTGAGCGATCAATGATGCACGCGCCGCCAACAACCTCCCCCGGTAATTTGTCCAGCGCGACAACCGTTTCTCGAAACGACAATCCGGTCGTGACGATATCCTCGGCAATTAGCACGCGCTCCCCGGCATTGATCGAGAACCCGCGCCGAAACTCCAATTCACCTTCAACCCGCTCCGCAAATATCGCGCGCGCCTTCAGATGCCGCGCCAATTCATAGCCCGGAATAATGCCGCCCACGGCTGGCCCTGCGACCACATCAATCTTGCCGAAACGCTCTGTCAGCTTGTCTGCCAGCGCCTTGCACAATTTTTCCGATAGGCCGGGCTGAGAGAACACCAACGCTTTTTGCAAGAACACAGGGCTGCGCCGGCCAGACGACAATATGAAATGACCTTCCAGCAAAGCGCCTGCGTCTCTAAAAATATCCAACACATCATCACGTGTCATTTGATCGCTCCTGATCGCGCACCACCCGGTCCACAACGGCCAGGGATCGCAGCGCTGCCAGTATCTGCGTCAGGCGCTTCAAGTCTTCAACCTCGATATCCATAACCAGCGCAATAAAGTCTGGCTGGCGATGATCGGTTGAGATGCGTGTAATGTTGCCATTCGCCTGCGCCACCGCTGTACATAGCTTGGCGAGCACCCCGCGCTCATTGGCAGCATTGATACGAATGCGGCCGACAGCCACAGCGCCGGTTTTCGCGAGTTCCGTCCATTTCAGATCGACCCACAGATCAGGTTGATCATCATAATCTGCCAGCATCGAACAGCTCGCAATGTGAACCACGACGCCTTTCCCGGCCACCTGCACGCCCATGATCCGGTCACCCGGCAGCGGGTGGCAACACTCACCCAGATGCAATGTAATGCCGGGTGTTAGTTCTTGGCCGGCCACGAATAGAGGCGCGGTTTGATTGTCCAGCGGTGTCTTGCCTTCAACATCCAGCGGCTCAGCCTTGTGGCCAGGAAATGCCGCTTCAACGACGTCGACCGATTTAGCTTCCCCGCGACCAACAGCCTCGGCCATGTCTTCACGGTCGTCGAATCCGGCGCGCACCGCCACATGGTTCAGCTTCACATCGACAGGATCAATCCCCGCCCGGCGCAGCGCCATATGGATCAATCCTTCTCCAAGGCTTTTAAACTCCGTCGCTTCCCGGCCTTTCACCAGCCGCCGGATCGCTGAGCGCGCGCGCCCTGTGATCACCAAAGCGTCCCAGCCCGGCAGTGGGTTTGGGTGCTGACCGCGAACGATGTCCACCACATCGCCATTCTTTAGCTCATGCCGCAATGGCCGCGTTTCGCCATTCACCCGCGCGCCGATGCACGTGTCGCCCACGGCGGAATGAACCGCATAGGCAAAATCCAACGGCATCGCCCCTTGCGGCAAAATGATCAGCTTGCCCTTCGGCGAAAACGCAAACACATGGTCGCGATACATTTCCAGCTTCGCAAATTCCATGAACTCATCGGCATCCGCGCCGTCATGTAGCAATTGCGCGAAGGCCATCAGATTGGCTTCAGGATCAAGCCCCGCCGCGCGCGCGGATTCCAAGTCGAACCCATAATTTCTGTTCTTGTATCCCCAATGCGCCGCCACCCCGAATTCAGCCGTCCGGTCCATGTCTTCCGTTCGAATTTGCAGTTCTACCCGGCGATTTCCAGACGCCCGCACCGTTGTGTGCAGGCTGGCATATCCATTCGGCTTGGGCACGGATATGAAATCACGAAAGCGATCCGGCAAACAGGCCCACAGCGTGTGCACTTCACCCAGCACCTTGTAACAATCGGCAACGTCCTTCACCACCAATCGGAATGCAAAAATGTCCGCAACATCGCGGAATGAAATCGATTTCTTTTCCAGCTTGCGCCAAACCGAATAAGGCTGCTTGCGACGCCCCTTTATCCGGCACTCGATGCCCGCAATATCCATCAGCGCAATCAGATCACCCCGAATGCGCTCCAAATCATCAGCGTTCTCACTCGACAACTCCTCCAACCGAAACTGAATGGCGCGGCGCGCTTCCTGATTGATTTGCTCAAAAGACAGGTCTTCCAGTTCTGCCGCCACGGAATAAAGCCCCACACGACGCGCCAATGGGGCGTAAATATCCATCGTCTCGCGGGCAATTCGCTGGCGACGCTCTTCCTTTTTCAAATGCTTGATCGTGCGCATATTGTGCAGCCGATCCGCCAGCTTGACCAGCAGGACCCGCAAATCATTGATCGTCGCCAAAATGAACTTCTGAAAGTTCTCAGCCTGCGCAGCTTCCTTGGAATCGTACTTTAGCTTGTCGAGCTTGGTGACCCCATCCACCAATTCGGCAACATCGGAGCCAAAGCGAAACTCAATCTCAGCAATGCTAATGTCAGTGTCTTCCACCACATCATGCAGAAGACCCGCAACAATCGTCACTTCGTCCATCTGCGTGTCGACCAGCAGGCTTGCTACAGCAACGGGGTGGGAATAATAGGCATCGCCCGAGGCACGCAATTGCTCGCCATGATGCTGTTTTGCAAAATCGTAGGCAGACCCCAGCAATTCAGATTTCACGCGCGGGTGATACGCCCGCACACGGCGGATCATCTCTTCGCGAGTTAGAACATGTTGAACTTCGGTTTCAGCTGGAGTGTCTGGCCCCGTGGCCCCGCGATCCGTATTGGAAAGGGCGGCCTCGTCCATACCTGCCGCCTAGAGCCTGTCGTCTCGGCCAGATTCAAGCTCAGCCTGATAGGCGCGCATAACGTCTTCTTCGCTGGCCGCAGGCGCCGCTTCCAAGGCCAAACGGTCGGCCTCGCGCTCGCTTTCTTCGCTTGGGCGTACTTCCTGTAGGTTCGAGACCAAGGCCTCTTTCACCGCTTTCAGATCAACAGACGCATCGGCAATTTCGCGCAGCGAAACCACGGGGTCTTTGTCATTGTCGCGGTCAATTGTCAGCGGAGATCCTTCTCGGATCATCCGGGCGCGGTGAGCCGCCATAAGGACGAGTTCAAACCGATTTGGGATACGCTCAATACAGTCTTCAACGGTGACGCGGGCCATGGGCAAAGTCTCTTTCTAGGTAAGACTATCCTTATATGCACTGCAGCACGCGCGCGCAACCCAGTGTTTGTTGTCTTTTTGGCAGCCTCAATCGCTTGGAATAAGCATCAAATCGACCCGTGTTTCGCGCGGTTTGTTGTCTCTGAAGATGGGATCTTGCTGCAAAACCAAGATTGCGGGGGTTTGCTCAGTGATTTCGAACTCAAGCGTCGCTTTGAACGGTTTGTGGCCCGGATCGCTCCAATTCGCGTCGGGATTCGCAATTGCACCGGCGATTTCCTCGCCAGACACCATCAATCTGACAGGAAAATCATTTTCGAAAAACCAGTCTTCAGGCGCAATTCCGGTCAAAATCAATGGGCTTGTTACGGCGTCACCATCCACCAAATTGTCGATGCTGGCATAAAAATCATACTTTTCCTGCTGCGCCATCTGATCGCGCAGTGTCTCAATTGCGGCGTCATCAAGGTCAAAGGATTCGCCATACCCAGTGATCGGCGTCGGCCCCACCCCATCGGCCTCCACGGCCTCATTCAGCCGCACCCAGGCCCGCTCACCCTTGGCCGTATTGCATTTGATCTCGGCCCAAAGATGCTGGCTCCGGTCAGCCCCAGCGGTGTCGAAATCTGAAACCTCCCGCAAATCCTGCTGATCGATCTGATACTCTCTGCCACCATGCTCATACAGCGCGTAACCTTCGCCGATGTAGATCAGAGACTTAACGTGATCGCCTGCTTTCAAAGGCAAAATCACGTCTTCACTTGGTGACGCGATCGAATAAGCGGGCAAACCAACGTCCTGATTCATTGTAACTTTATAGGTTTCAGTCGCAGCGATGAATTTCAACTTATCCAGCATATTCCGCTCGCCATTCCACGGCTGATACGTCGCGCCGCGCGGCACCGGGCAAGCGACATTCTTGTCTGCATTCGGGTTCATCGTCGCCCGTGCATTCAGAGTGACACCGTCGTCAAGGACGGAAAAACCCGGCGGATACTCTCCGGGCCAAAACTCAGCCAAATTCCAGTCAGCGCTATACGCCGGCTTCGACGTCGCCGCTTCAGCTTTTACCGGCTCAGGCGCCTCGGCTCTGGCTGGCTCTGAGACCTTTATCTGCTCGTCTGCTGATTGTGCCCTCTCCGTCTTGCCCCCTCCGCACGCGGCCAAAGCAGACACGGCGAGCGCCATTGAAATCAGTTTCAGGTTTCGCATCACTATTCCTCCATGGCTTATCGCCTCAACGCCACTCTATATAGATACAGCGAAATGACGAAAACGAGACGATTCTTTGCCGTTTCGCCCGATTCAACGTTTCAGCCACGCCGCCGCGCCGAGGCCTGCCGCGCGGCCCATCGCCAGGCAAGCGGTGATCAAATACCCGCCGGTGGGCGCGTCCCAATCCACCATTTCTCCAGCGCAGAATACACCCGGCGCGCCCCGCACCATCATGGTTGCGTCTAACTCAGACCATGCCACCCCGCCGGTCGTTGAGATCGCTTCATCGATCGGCGCCGCCGCCCGTATCGGCACCTGTAGATCCTTAATCACAGTCACCAAACTGGCTGCATCCTCCAAATCATCTGCATCCGCAAATTCGTACAGCAATGCCAGCTTCACCCCGCTCAGCCGTGCTGTTTTGCGCAAATAGCTGCTCAGCGTCTGCTTGCCGCGTGCGCGCGACAGCCGCATCATTAAATCGTCGGCGCTGACATCTGGTGCCAAATCCAGAAACAGTGTCGCCTCACCATAATTCTTCAGCGCCGCCTGCAACTCTGCCGAAAGCGCATAAACGCCGCCACTCTCAACGCCGCGATCAGTGATCACAAACTCCGCCCGCGTTTCGCTTTGTGCGCCGGGCAGGCCCGCCGACGCCTTTACAGCTTTGACAGGCATCCCCGCAAAATCTGTCTTCATCCGATCGGACCAATCAACCAGAAACCCACAGTTTGACGCGGCGAACGGCTCACACGCCACCCCGCGCGCCATAAATGCGTTGGCCCACGCCCCAGTTGCCCCCAGCCGAGACCAACTTGCGCCGCCACACGCAAAGACAACAGCATCGAACATGATCGCCGTAGGGCCTTCGCCCGTCTCGAAGATGAGCGCACCATCGGCCTGCCATCCCGTCCAGTCATGGCGCGTATGAAGCTGCACGCCGCGTTCTCCCAGCCGCCGTAGCCAAGCCCGAAGCAGCGGCGAAGCCTTCATACCTTTTGGAAATAATCTCCCAGTCGGCCCCACAAATGAGTCAATGCCGAGCCCATGCATCCAGTCCCGCACCGCGTCAGGGCCAAATATTCTAAGCTGTTCAATCAACCGATCATCCGCTCCGGGGTAGCGCACAACAAAGTCATCAATGGGCTCAACTTTGGAGACATTCAGCCCGCTCTTGCCTGCCATCAAGAACTTGCGGCCAACGCTCGGCATCGCTTCAAAAACATCGACATGGATGCCGCGCTCAGAAAGCATATCAGCGGCCATCAACCCTGCAGGTCCCGCGCCAATCACCGCTGCGCGGGGAGACCCCGTCATCGCGCCGGAATATGCGCGGCGATCAGGCGCGGCCCATCCGCTGCGAAGGCGCGCTCCACCGCCGCGTCGAAGGCCTCTGCCGTGTCGACGGCCTCTGCCGGAACACCCATACTGGTCGATAGGGCCACCCAATCAATATCAGGTTGGCCAATTTCCAGAAGATTCTTCGCAGCCGGGCCAGGATTGCCCGCTCCCGTTCGCGCGAGCTCTATATTCAGTATGCGGTATGAATGATTGACAAACACCACAGTCACAACATCTGCGCCCTCACGCGCCATGCTCCAAAGTGCTTGATTGGTATACATTCCAGCGCCATCACCTGTGATGCAAAGCCCCTTGCGATCAGGCGCCGCCACAGACGCGCCCAGCGCCAGCGGCATCCCCATACCAATCGCGCCGCCGGTCAACATCATCCAGTCATGCGGCTCTGCTGTTTGCGTGCCGAGGAAACTCATCAGCGAGTTCGAAACACCGTCATCAGACACAAACGCGTTCCTGGGCAAGTGGCGGTTGAGGCTTTTGCCAATCGTCACGGCGCTCAATTCACCGGATGGTGCGTCCGAAACCTTGCGCTCCGCCAAAACGGGCGTATTTCCAGCCGCGCCCATTAAGCCCGCAAGGCGCTCCAACGCATCTTTCGCGTCGATCTCCGGGCCGCCCACCACAAGTGTTTCGCATCCCTCAGGCACCAAAACACTGGGCTTGCCCGGATAGGAAAAGAACGCGATCGGCACCTGCGTTCCAATCACGACAATTAGGTCATGCCCGTCTAAATCCTTCATCGCGCCTTCGGCAAAATACTGCATCCGGTCTGGAACGAACCGACCTGCCCCGCGCGCCATTTTGGCATAGAACGTATCGGTCATGATCCGAATGTTTGCCGCGCTCAGCTTGCCCGCCTCTGCCAAACCCGTTTCGCTCAATGCGTTGCCGCCGATCAAAACAACCGGCTTCTTCGCCGCTTTCAAGCGTTCAGCCGCCGCCTCCAAATCATCCGCCGCGCACAATTGGGCTGGCGCAGGTTTGGCGGCTTCAGCCTCCGCGGCGCCCTCAAGCCACGCGCTATCTGCCGGCAACAATAGGGACACCGGGCCCGGCGAGGGGCCATAACTTGCCACGAACGCCTCACTCGCCAGCTTGCCCGCATCCGCAACCGCATCGACAGACTTAATCCAAATCGAATTGGGGCCCGCCAAGCCTACAATGTTGCTGGTCAGCGGCGCATCATATCTCAGATGAGGCACGGCATGGTCTCCAATCACATTGACCATCGGCGTGTTCGCGCGCTTGGCATTGTGAATGTTTGCGCCAGCATTTAGATACCCCGCACCCAGATGCAGTAACGTCATTGCGGGCGTGCCAGCGATGCGACCAAATCCATCAGCGGCGCCCGTGGCGACACCTTCGAACAAGCATAAAACAGATCGGATCCGCGGCTCATGGTCCAGCGCCGTCACCAAATGCATTTCTGACGTGCCAGGATTGGCAAAACAAGCGGTCACACCATGATTGGCCAGCGTACCGACAATCGCTTCCGCGCCGGTCATTTTGGAAGTCTCATCGCTCATGGGTAGGTCCCTTGTCTGAAATAACGTGCAAAGGATTGCTGTAACGGCTTCGCAAGCCGCAATAAAGCTCGCAGGTCGATGCGCATGAAATACACATCGACCTGTTTGCTAGCCAATCGGGGAAAAGGCAGGAAGTAATGCAAGGGGTTGCGTTACTTCCATCCCGCTATTTAGCCTTCCCCAAACTGTTTTGAGAAGTAAAAATCCACTGATCGGCTAAATAAGTACAAGATCAAGTCCCATAATCGCGTATTGATAGAATATCTTCCCTTGAGAGTGGAGAATACAGCGCGTCTACATCTTCTCGTCGCAAATCCTGAACCCGGCCTTGGTTCAAATATCCCTTTTCAGTGATTTCTCCCGAATCAGCGCGAGGCGGCGTGGCCTGTAAAATTATGCGTTCAATACGCGCTGACGGCTTCGGGTGATCAGCATTGTGCTTGGCCAGCCCGCGGCACACCGCGTCGATTATTTTGGGGTGACGCACCAGTTCGGCCAGGCTCAAGGTCTCCCCCACATGGCGCTGACACCACGCTTCGTTCACAAACCCGATCAGCGCAATCTCGTTACAATTCAATCCGCAGACCACCGCATCAGATAGTGCGCCGCCCGTCGCCGCCACCGCTTGCACACGCACCGTCCCGGCTGACACCCATGTTCCGTTGGCCAGCTTAAACTCCTCAGCGGTTCGCCCATCAAACGCCAGCCCCTTCATCGGCTGGTCTTCGTCCACAAACCGCACCGCATCACCCAAACGATAAAAGCCTTCCTCATCGAAAGCTGCCGCCGTTTTCTCTGGATTGCGATAATAGCCCGGCGTCACATTCACGCCCTTCACGCGCAGCTCCATTTTCTCGCCATTCGGCACCATCTTGAACACATTTCCCGGCAGCGGCAGCCCGATCAGCCCCATCGTGTCGTTCGGCCAATGCACGTTAGACGCGGTCGGCGCCGTTTCCGTTGCGCCATAACCTGCAGACAGCGATATCCGCTCTCCCGTCACCCGCACGGCAACCGCCTGAATACGCTCATAAATGTCCTGGCCCATAGATGCGCCGCCATACGCCATAGAGATCAGCCGCTTGAAAAACGTCTCCGCCAGCGCGTCATCGGTCTCTAGCGCGGTTGCCATCGCGGCCCACGCCGCCGGCACGGTCGTATGCTGCGTCGGTGAGACTTCGCGCATATTGCGCAACATCTCTGGCAAGCGCGCAGGCGTCGGCGCGCCCCAGTCAATATAAAGCGTGCCGCCCCAATCGGTCATATTATGAAGGATCGCATTGGCGCCATAAGTATGGCTCCACGGCAGGAAGTTAATCATCACCTGCGATCCACCGCTCAGCGCGTCCAGCGCGTCTTCATCCCAGGCAGAGCGGATCATCTTCGCATTTGCCGCGATCATCTTATGCGTATTGATCACCGCTTTGGGCTCACCCGTTGAACCAGATGTCATCATATATTTGGCCACACGCTCCGGCGTGATGGTCCGATAGGCCGCTTCGGCCATGTCCGGGTCATCGGCTTCCAGCGCTCCCAAAGGCGTCGCATGAGCGGCGGCGGGCGCGTGACGCGAATAGATCACCTCTCGCTCGCCAATCCCCATCCCGTCCAGCCCGCGCTGATATTCCTGCCCATCCTCCACATAGACGAATTTGGGCTCCACCAATCCATCAATGTATTTCAAACGCGCGAAGTCTTCGCTCAGCAATGCGTACGCAGGCGTCACCGGAACAACCGGGCTGCCCGCCCACAGCGCGGCATACATAATCAGTGCATGATCTATCGTATTGCGAGACAAAATCATGATCGGCGCGTCCGGTCCGGCCCCGCGCTTGATCATCCCCACAGCAAGGCGGCGAATACGTTTTAGCGCGTCCGCATAAGTGATGGTCTGCCACCCGTCTTCAACGCCAACAGGGTCACGCTGCGCCAGCCATACTGTATCGGGGCGCTCGGCTGCCCACTTCAATAAAGGCGCGAGCATATGCGACGGATACGCCTTCAGTGGTTGCCCATTGGTCAGCAGGATAGAGCCGTCATCGCGCCGATCCACATCTAGCTTTTGCGGCAAATACGGCACGGTTCTAAAAGGGATATGGCTCGTGCTCATGTCAGGCCTCGTGTTTGAATTTTAATGGTCGCGCCGCAATGCTTGCAATGCACCGCGTCCGGATCGTGCAGCAACAGGCCACACGTTTCACATTCTTGTTCTACCTTATCGGTCGGTCGCACAATCGCGCGCACCAAACGCAGAAACAAGGTCAGCCCCATCACCATAATGACAATCGCCAGCAATCGGCCCGGCGTGTCTTGCATCAGAATATCGCCATACCCGGTCGTCGTCAGCGTTGTGACGGTAAAGTAAACCGCATCAACATAATCATTGATCTGCGCGTCCGGCGCGGGGTTATATTGCAGCACATACACCATGGCTGACATCACCAGAACAAACACGACCAGATTGGTCACTCGGTCAATTATCTTCTCATTATTTTTAAACCAAGGCATCACGCCCCCGGCGCGCCGAATAAACGTAAACGCCCGAATGGCCCGCACCGCCCGCAACATGCGCAGGAACGCCAAATTCTGAATCAACAACGGCGCAAACATCGTGATCACAATCACAATGTCAGCCCATGTCATAATCTGCGTGAAAAACTTCCGCTTTGATTTGGCGATATAAAATCGCGCTGCCAGATCCAGCGTAATGATCGCGCCAATCACATAATCCAACCATTGCAGCCAGCCCGTATGCGCGTTGAACGGCACCAACAGAAAATACGCCACCGTCGCCAGATCAAACAGTAGCAAGGCCCACCGAAACACATACGGCCCCGTGCCCTGCCCCTGATACAGCCAAAACAGCTGCCGATTCAGCCCCTTGCGTTCGCTCATACAATCAAGCTTTCGAAAGCTGTGTTCCTATTGCGTCGCAAATTTGACACTCCTTGCCTCTTCCGTCGACTTTTTAGCCATGCCGCAGATAAAGCGCCAACCACATTTCTCTGAATTCACATGGTTCGTCATTTTTGTTCAGATTATATTCAGTGGCTGACATTCAGCTTGATCGTCAAAGACACATATAGGGAGCGACACGAAATGCGTATTCTAAAGAGGATCGGCTTAATGACGGTTGGTGTCACCACAGTGATCGGTCTGCCCGCGCTCGCACAATCTAAGCAGATCGACTGCTCAAAGGGTCAAGCTGTGATCTCTAGCAACAATACGGCGGTGAAAATCAGCGGCGACTGCAAACATGTAAACGTCTCTGGAAACGGAAATACGATCACCGCAAACAAAATCGAAAACCTCAGTTTTATGGGCAACGCAAACACCGTTTCGGCGCAAGACGTTGGGGACGTAAAAGCCGGTGGCGACAACAACACGCTAAGATATGGCGGCGATGAGCCCAAACATTGGTTTGGCGGTGATGGAAATAAACTGGTTCGCGGAGCGACTCAAACCGCAGCTAAAAGCGAAACGTCGCGACGTCCCACGCCAAAACGCACAAAGCCTAACAAAGCAAAGCCAAATCCGGCCCCATCCGCGCACTCAAGCACGGCAAGCAAACTTCCAAAAAACATCGACAGTATGTGGTTCATCTACAATTCCGACAATGGCAAAAAATGGGCCGCCATGACGTTCAAAGACGGCACGCTAACCACAGACGTCACGACTGTATATAAACAGGGCGTCGCGGCTTCCAAACGCAAAAACCCAAACGCCTGGGGCACATACACAAAAACAAATGGCGGCGAACAGCTACACGCAAAATTTCGCAAATGGAAAAAAGCGCGCAAATATTTCATATCCGACAAAAGCATCAAAATGAACAGCAACTTTAAGCTCAAGGGCTGCTGGTCATCCTCCAGCAGTTCCAACATGGGTGTCATGGGCGGCGCAGGATCATCGTCGACCTTCTCAACCAATACGTTCTGCTTTGATCCCAATGGACGCTTCAGCAATGATTCCGCCATGGCCATCGGCAGCACCAGCAGCAGTGGCCGCAGCCTCGGCACCTCAACCAAAGCCAACCACGGCACCTATCGCATCAATGGCAATTCGATCACGCTAAATTATGTTGACGGTCGCAAAGTCGAAACCGTGTTTGGGTCTTATAGATTTGATACCAAGAACGTCTTCGCCATCTCTATTGGCAAACGCATTTATCACTGACCCTGAAGCGCCTCGATTGATCGCGATAGATTGGCCCGCGCGACCGCTTCCCAGCGGTCGCGGCAGGTGGCTGTGTAATAGATGCGGTCCCGTTCCAGAAACCGCTTCAAAATCGCGGCGCGTCCCGCCTTAAACGCGTCCTCAGGCACAAACGCATACTCGGCTCGCACATCGCGTTCGTATTGATCGAAAACGGGTTCAGGCGCAGCCAAAATCGACAGGTCCATGTCCAGAAACAGCGCCATATCGGCCCGTTTCGCGTCCGGCCAATCGCCGACCAATTCATGCGTCTTCGTGCCAATGATGATGTCGTAAGCGAACTGCAAATCATCTGCGGCCAGATGCTCAGCCGCCTCAACGCGCAGCAGCTCCGCGCTCTGCTCCTCATTGTCCGGCGCTTTGGGATCATACACCGCATCATGGTAATACAGTGCCCACAACACCGGCCCCGCATCACTCATCTTAGCCCTCAACGTCTCAAAATGACGAAGCAGCGCCTCAACATGCGCCCATGAATGATAGTGGCGCTGCGGCTCATCATATCGAGTCTTCAGGCCAGCGATCACGTGGGAGGGGACGCTCATAAAACGCCCCTAATCCTGCGCCTGATGAGGCTGCATAATCAAATCGAACGTCGAACGTCCCTGCATCTCTTTGACATCAGGGATCAACCGAAAACGGCCGGGCAGATACTCAACACTGTGCGTCAATTCTGCATCCCAGAAAGGTAGCGCCACGACAATCTCGTTATCGATTGACCGCACTTCGCCAACCAAAAACTCTTCATTATGACACCCGAACCAATCTCCTTCTGGCATCGAAGTCACTGATGCTCCGGCGATCCGATCATCCTCGCAACGAATGAGATATCGCCGCGTTGGAAATTTTGTCTCTTCCAACGTCTTGTCGGCTAAAGGGATGGGTTGCGAAACGAAGACAACCCCATGTTCAAACTTGGTAAGCCCTTTATCTGGTGACGCTTTGGTCGGATGGCTCGCACAAGACCCGAGCGTCGTCAGAATCAAAAGTCCTACTGCTAATCGTCGAATCACCCCGCCGCCTCCAAAGTCTCGTTAAACCGTACCGGCGCGCCGCCGCCTTTGCGTGTGATCTCGCCCTCGCGCATCACAAAGCCGCCGCGCACAATCGTCGCCACAGGCCAGCCCGTGCACTCCATCCCGTCATACGGCGTCCAGCCGCACTTCGATGCCGTGTCCTCGGCGCGTATCGTCTCCACGCGCTTTAAATCCACCACCGTAAAGTCAGCATGATACCCCTCAGCAATCCGGCCCTTATCGGCCAACCCAAACACACGCTGCGGCCCGGCGCTCGTCAGCTCCACAAAGCGTTGCAGGCTCATCCGCCCTTCATGGATATGGTTCAGCATTAGCGGCACAAACGTCTGCACCCCCGGCATTCCCGATGGAGACGCCGGATAGGGCCGCTCTTTTTCTTCCTTCGTGTGCGGCGCATGGTCGGTGGCCAGCACGTCAATAATGCCAGCATTCAGCGCCCGCCACAGCGCCTCACGGTGGCGCGCCTCCCGCACAGGCGGGTTCTGCTGCGCATACCCTTTCAGCCGATCATAACAGTCCGGCGCCGCCAGTGTCAGATGGTTCGGCAACGCCTCAACGCTCGCTACGTCCTTCGCATCGCGCAGCAACTCCAATTCTTCCGCCGTCGAGATATGCAGCACATGGATCCGCTTGCCCGTCTTACGCGCCAGCCCGATCAGCCGCCGCGTGGACGACACCGCCGTCTCCACATCGCGCCATACCGGGTGGCTGTGCCAATTGCCCGTCTCACGCTCACCTTCGCGTTCCACCAAGCGAAACTCGTCCTCAGAATGAAACGCTGCGCGGCGTTTGATGGCGCGCAGCACGGCCTCCACCCCTTCATCATCATGCACCAAAAGATCGCCAGTGGACGAGCCCATGAACACTTTGACGCCGCAGCACCCCTCCATGCGCTCCATCTCGCCCAGCACGTCAACATTGCCATGCGTGGCGCCGGCATAGAATGCAAAGTCGGTATCCATCCGCCCCGTCGCCAGCCCGATCTTATCGGTCATCGCTGCCGGAGAGATCGTTGCGGGGTTCGTGTTCGGCATCTCAAACACAGCCGTTACACCGCCCAGCGCGGCTGATCGCGCGCCCGTTTCCAAATCTTCCTTATATTCCAACCCCGGCTCTCGAAAATGCACTTGGCTGTCGATCACACCTGGCAAGACGTGCAGTCCACTCGCATCATACACTTCGCCAGCGCTCGCGCCGCTCAAATCTCCAATAAAAGCAATGCGTTCACCAGTCACGCCTATGTCGGCGCGGGCTTCCCCGCCCGGCGACACAACCGTGCCGCCCTTCAGGATCAAATCATAAGTCTTAGTCATGCACGCTGTTATGAAGCGCGCCAGATGACTTGTCATCCCGAACGCTCTAAATGGAGTGTATGAACACCTTCCCCAACCGCACCGTCCTCCGCCTGTCCGGCCCGGATACACTCAGCCTGCTAGAGCGCACCGTCACAAATACGGTGGCCAACTGGCAGTCCGGTGAAATGCGCTATGGCGCGCTGCTCACGCCCCAAGGCAAAATCATTGCAGACTTTCTGGCCGTGCTCTCGTCGGGCGACATCCTACTCGATGTCCACGAAGACGCCGCAGCCGATCTCGAAAAGCGCCTGAAAATGTTCCGCCTGCGCGCCGACGTGACCATTGAACGCGCCGAAGACCTTTGCGTCGTAACCGGAGATTGGGCCGATGTGCGCTCCGCTGAATTGCCGCCGCGCCAGATCGTTTCTAAAGACGCCGCCGTCGGGCCGCTCCTGCCCGGTGCCTGGCACGCCGCCCGTCTCAATGCCGGTATACCCGAATGGGGCAGCGATTACCGCGCCGCTGAAGTCTTCCCGACAGACATCAACATGGATATCCTCGGCGGGATTGATTACCGCAAAGGCTGCTTCGTCGGTCAGGAAGTCGCCAGCCGCATGAAGCGCAAAGGCACCATCCGCAAGCGCACACTGCGCGTCCAGGGCCCCGGCCTCACCGTCGGCGCAGACATCACCGCCAACACGATGATCGGCACAGTGACCAGCTGCGACGGCGAAAACGGACTGGCGCTGATCCGGCTCGACCGCCTCGCCGCCCAGGCGCTTGAGGGCGCTGAAACCACCTGCAATGATCAACCCGTTCGCGTCATCTCTGATCCAGATGATTGGGTGACCCACGAAATCGGAGCGTTCTACATTGACGTCTAATCGCGCGCTCACGCTGGCAGTTATGTTACTCGCCCTCCGCCTAGCGGTTGCGCGCTGCGATGAGAACAAACGATGAGTGACATAGACCCCACCAACCCGCCTTGCGCCTGGGCCCCGCTGGATGACCCGTTCTATCGCGCCTACCATGATGAAGAATGGGGCGTGCCGGAATACGACTCCCGCGCCCTTTGGGAAAAACTACAACTCGATGGCATGCAAGCAGGTCTCTCTTGGATCACCATCCTCAGAAAGCGCGACTCGATCCGCAAAGAGTTTGATAACTTCCAACCCAAAAAGCTCATCAAATGGGATCAATCCCGCATCGATAAAGCCCTGCAAAACCCCGGCATCATCCGCAGTCCCAAGAAAATCGCCGCCACGATTGGCAACGCTCAGGCGTTTCTGGATATGCAGGCCGCCGGCGAAGATTTTGCAGCCTATTGCTGGCATTGGGTCGGCGGAGCGCCCATTATCGGCAAGACGAAGCACTATACAGAGGCCCCCACCTCGACCGAGTGGTCTAAGAATATGGCGAAAGACTTGAAAAAACGCGGCTTCAAATTCGTAGGCCCAACAATCGTTTATGCATGGGCGCAAGCGGTTGGCATGGTCAATGACCATGATGTAACTTGCCCCAGACACAAACAAGTACAGGAACTAGCCAGATGAAACGTGTTCCCCTTATGGCGCTTGCATGCCTCGCCTTAACCCTTCCGGCTTGCGTTTCCTCCTCCAGCGAGCGCTTCCATCGGGAAGAAGCCTACACCCGTTGCTACACCGCGCCACATTCTCAAAAAGAGCAGTGCATCGCCGCTCACATCGCCGCAATGGAAGCCGAAGAACGCTCAAGCGAAACGTCTAAAGGAACCAAACCATGAAACTGATGACCCTCATCGCCATCGCCTCCCTCGCCCTGACGACCACCGCCTGTATCGGCAACAAGAATGAGCGCATGCGCGAAGCGGCGTTTCAGGCCTGCAAAGACCGGCCCGATGAACAGGCCCGCGTAAAGTGCCGCAAAGCCGAACGTGAGCGCCTTCAGGCAGCAGAACGCGGCGACATTGCAGAGATCGCGAAAGCCGAGGCGGAAGCTGAACAACGCCAGGGCGAACTGGAAGCCCTAGGCGTCCCCGAAGGCGCACGAGAACAACCCTTTAACCCAGTCCTCGGCGCACCGTCTCGCTAATGGGACAAGCCACGTTCCGCCTAATCACGGTCGCGACCATCACTCTGCTGCTGGGCGCCTGCGCCAATGTTGAGAAAGATGAGATGGTCGCGAAAGCCGAAACGGCCTGCTTCGAAGAAACTAACGAAAAAGCCAAGTCGGCTTGCATGGATCGCTTTCTTGCCGATCGAAACGTCATCGCCAGCCGCAACCAGTATGAGCGCGACCAGCAGCGCCGTGCCCGCGAAGACCGCTATGGTCAAGGCGAAGCGCTGCGCATTCCGAAGCGCGACCGAAACAGCCTACCCATCCCGCCATCATCATCAGGTCCCGGCGTTCCACCCGCGCCGCGTAGCCCGCGCTAGCCCCCTCGACCCGGCAGGGTCAAAAGGCTAAACCGTTCCCAATCAATGTTACGCTTTACGAGGCCCCAATGACCAATCCTGTAATCAGCGCCACGGGCCTCTGGACCCCGTCCCAGTCCGTCTCCAATGAAGAACTCGTCGCCAGCTACAATGCCTGGGCGGATAAATATAACGCCGCCCACACCGCAGACATCGAAGCCGGCATCATAGTGGCCAAGACCCATTCCTCGGTGGAGTTCATCGAAAAAGCGTCCGGCATAAAATCCCGGTTCGTGATTGATAAGGCCGGCGTCATTGATCCAGACATCATGGCCCCGCGTATTCCTGAACGCTCAAATGATCAAATATCTGTGCTCGCCGAAATGGCCGTGCACGCCGCCAAACAAGCGCTCGAAACCGCTGGCCGAGACACGGCAGATGTCGGCGCCGTCATCTGCGCAGCCTCTAATATGCAGCGCGCCTATCCAGCCATGGCGGTTGAGATTCAGGACGCGCTCGGCTGCGGCGGGTTCGCCTTTGACATGAACGTGGCGTGCTCGTCGGCGACGTTCGGCATTCAAACCGCGGCAGACTTTGTGCGTTCTGGCAGCGCCAAGTCTGTGCTCATGGTCAATCCCGAAATTTGCTCCGGCCACCTCAACTTCACAGATCGCGACAGCCATTTCATTTTCGGAGACGTCGCCACAGCCGTCCTGATCGAAGCTGAGGATATTGCGCCCGCCCAGCATTGGAAAATCCTCGGCACAAAACTGGTCACGCAATTCTCAAACAATATCCGCAACAATTTCGGCTTCCTCAACCGCGCCGCGCCGGAAGGCATCGGCGCCACCGATAAACTATTCGTACAGGAAGGCCGCAAAGTCTTCCGCGAAGTTGTGCCGATGGTCTCTAAGATGATTGGCGAACAACTCGGCGAGCTTGGTCTTGAAGGCAAGGATTTGCGCCGCATGTGGCTGCATCAGGCCAACGCCAATATGAACCGCCTCATCTCGTCAAAAGTGCTCGGCCATGAAGCCAGCGATGATGAAAGCCCCACCGTGCTAGACACGTATGCCAACACGTCCTCAGCCGGATCGATCATCGCCTTCCACAAACATTCGGAAGATTTCAAAGCGAATGAAAAGGGTCTGATCTGCTCGTTCGGCGCAGGCTATTCTGCTGGAACGGTCTTTGTTGAACGCGTAGCGGGTTAGCCGCGCTTAGCCGCTTCCACCGCTTCAATCTTGGCTTTGTCGCCAATGAACACAGCCGTTTTTTGGTGCAGTTCTGTGACAGGCACCTTCAACAATGACTGATCCCCATCCGTAGACGAACCACCCATAGCGTGAATCAAAAATGACATTGGGATGGCTTCGTAAACAAGGCGCAACTTGCCATCCTCATACCCCTTACGATTGGCGCTCGGATACACAAACAGTCCGCCCTGCAACACCATGCGCTTCATGTCTGACACCATTGAAGCGAACCAGCGCATATTGTACGGCGCGCCGGCGCCAACAAGGCTCGCATAATGGTCCTGCAACCACTGGTCCCACATCTTTTGATTTTGCGCGTTGATCGCTAAAACGTCCGCAGACGGCATGTTGCCCTCAATCGCCACAATGTCCCATGTGCGTGCGTCTTGGTCGAAGATGCCTTTGTAGACCTTATCGCCATCGGCGAAATAGGCTTCCAAGTTCATCCCGAACACAAAGAACCCGCCGCTGATAATATTCCCGCCATGAAAATCTTTGGCGACTTCGGCGTTCTTGAACACACCAAAGATCGCACCTGAGGGAATCCCCACCAATGCAGACTTTGATCCATCCAGCGGGTCAAGCGCGACACTGTAGGGCCCGTCCGAAATCTTGTTCAGCCCGGGGCGCTCTTCTGACACCACATAGCGCACATGGCCGTCTTGTTTCAGCGCATCGAAAAACGCCTCATCTGCAATCACGTCCAGCTCAATCTGATCATCGCCCGACTCATTGCTAGACGTCGCAAATTTTAGACCCGAGCCCTTCTTCAGCTCAGCGTAAATAACCTCCGACGCAGCAAACAGCGCGGCGTAAATCCCATCAAGATTGTCCAGTTGGCTTTTGAAATTCAAAGTCATGTCTCGGGGTGTCCCATTATTCACGTGCAAAAGTTTGCGTAATTTCATTCGCTCATAACAAGCAAGTATGGAGCCATAAAGCGCCCACATACCGTTAAAAGCGCGCGGCACGCACGATCACATCAAAACCACGACACGTTTTCGGGGAATGGTATCGCCCACTCCCGCACTCTTAATCACCTAACACGCTGTCTTCATTGGGGATTGCCAGAAACACACCCCATGAACTCGACGGGGGCGGGTTTCGAGTATTCTGGTCCCGTCTCATCAACGGGGAGCCGTTTCGGCCATTCGGCCATGTTGGTGAGGTGTTTTGAGCGGGTAGGCCCGTCCGGGCTGACGACCGGATAGATCTGCCCATACACCTCAAAACGGGCGTGGAGGCCGAGGGAGACCTCAATCTCTACTCTCACAAACCATAAACGTAGATGACCCGAGGCCCTCAAAGCCTCCGCGCCCGGCTCCTATGTCAAATAGAGAGCCAAACATCACATCCCCGGAAGCGGAAACGCTGTCCGGATTTTTGTGCTGGATTTTGCGAAAGAAGGGCCGTTGCCCTAGTCGTCCAGATCGTCGACGAACAAGTCGCCCCACAGTGCGACGCGGCCGGTACGGCCAGACTCAACAACCACAACAATCGCTGCGGCCGCCAAAATTAGTACAGGTAAACCTTGATGGCTCGCCATCTGTGTCAAAAAGTCAATCATTACCAAAACCCGATATTTTTTATTTTTCTGTTATATCCGTTATACAACCGAGCGATTAACATCGGCTTGTTCAAACAGGGCGGAAAAGGGGTAAGATCGTAACCAGACTGCCCCAATTTCTTTACCCCGGTAACCAATCCCTTAAAAAAGGCCGCAGATGACCGCTGCTCCGACGCCCCGTTCCAGTTCTCGAAAATCCCCCGCGCGCGCGCCGCGTGTGTGGCAGAGGATGCTATCCGGGCGACGCCTTGATCTCGCCGACCCCTCACCGATGGACATTGAGATAGAAGACATTGCACACGGCCTCGCCCGCGTCGCCCGCTGGAATGGACAGACGACCGGCCCCTATGCGTTCTCAGTTGCGCAACATTCTGTGCTGGTGGAATCCATCTGCGATCAATTGCTGAGCCGCTTCACACCTGCGCAGCGCCTCACCGCGCTCCTGCATGACGCGCCTGAATATGTGGTCGGCGATATGATATCTCCCTTCAAAGCGCTGCTGGGGGAAAGCTATCAAATCATTGAGCACCGTTTGCAGGAAGCCATCCATATTCGCTTCGGCCTGCCCCCGAACATGCCTCAACGCCTGAAACGTACGATCAAAAAGGCCGATCACATTTCCGCATGGTTTGAAGCCACACAGCTGGCTGGCTTCTCAAAGGCTGAGGCCACCAAACTGTTCGGCAAAGTACCAGATGGCGTATCGCTCACACTGACACCCGTCTCGGCGGATGCGGCTCAGGCGGCCTTTCTGGAGCGCTTTTCAACCGTCCTCAGAGACATGGAAGCGGGTCCCAACACATGACCTCCCCGCTTTTCATTGGCCTGTCCGCCGTGCTGGTCGCCATCGAAAATGGTGACACCGCCGTCCTGACAACCCGGCGCGGCGACGCCGTCCACGCCCTCCCCTTCGGCCCGTTTGATCCCGACGCGCATCGCACGTTTGACCTTTCCCTGCGCGGTTGGGTCAGAGAACAAACTGGCTTTGAACTCGGCTATGTCGAACAGCTCTACACCTTCGGCGACAAAGACCGCGAAACCCCGGAAGCCACCCTCGCCAACGCGCCGGCAGATGCGCGCGTCATCTCCGTCGGCTACCTCGCGCTCACACCACTTGCCCAACAGCCTGACCTCACATTCGAAGCAGACTGGCGCAGCTGGTACACATTCTTTCCTTGGGAAGACCATCGCAGCGGCCGCCCGTCCATGATTGATGACGCCATCGCCCCGCGCCTCGCCACCTGGTCTGTGGGAAATGAAAGCCGTATGAAACGCGCCGACCGCGCCTTCGGCCTCAACAATGAACCCTGGGTCGAAGAGCGCGTCTTGGAGCGCTACGAACTCTTGTATGAAGCCGGACTCGTTGCAGAATGTGCCCGCGACGTCGGCTTGCCCGAACCCGGCATCCACCTCGGCGAAGCTATGGCGTCAGACCACCGCCGCATTCTCGCCACCGCCATCGCGCGCCTACGCGGCAAGATCAAATACCGCCCCGTCATCTTCCAGCTCCTGCCGGGCGCGTTCACCCTATCGACGCTGCAACGCACCGCCGAAGCCATACTCGGCCTTGAACTTCACACGCAAAACTTTCGCCGCGCCTTGGAAAAATCCGGCATTGTGCGCGGCACAGGTGACATGCAGTCAGCCACAGGTGGCCGCCCGGCAGAGCTTTACGCCTTCCAAAAAGACGTCGCGCAAAGCCGCGCCCAAAGCGGGCTGACAATCCCTCGCAAGTCGACGGATACATAGAAAACGGCGCATCCCGCAAAGGACACGCCGTTTCTGGTTTTTAAAGTTTGGCCCGGTCTACAGTCCGCCCGGCTCACCGACCACAACGAAGGTGAAGTTCTCTGGGCTCAGATACGCATCTGCCACCCGGTTCACATCCTCCAGCGTGACAGCCTCAACCTGCGCGTTGCGCGTGTCGAAATAATCGACGCCCAGATCATCCTGTCGCACGCTCATCATATTGCCGGCAATCTTGGCATTGGAATCAAACCCCAGCGCGTATGAGCCGATCAGATAGGCTTTCGCATCATCGAGTTCTTTTTGCGTCATGCCGGTATCGACGAAGGCTTGCAATTCAGCCTTCACGCCGTCGATGAACTCTCCGGCGCTCTCATTCTTCGTTTGTCCGCCGCCGCGCCACGTGTTCAGCGCTTCGCCGGTCGACAGTCCGGTGCCAACGCCATAGGTCAGCCCCTTTTCTACCCGCAGCGTTTTCATCAAGCGGCTTTCAAATCCGCCGCCGCCAACCGTGTAGTTGAGCACATAGGCAGCAAAAAAGTCTTCATCATCGCGCTCCGGCCCCGGCGCCACAAAACTCACACTGCTCTGCGGCTGCGGCAGGTTCACAACAATCGGGTCAGCAACCGGCGGGTTCATCGCCACCGGCGGCGTCACGGCCAAATCGCTACTGTCGGGCAAAGGCGCCATTGCGGCATCAATCAGCGGCGCAAGCTCATCCGGGCTGATCGCGCCCACGGCTGTCACCAACAAACGGTCTTTCACCATCAGCTTTCGCATATGCTCTTTCGCCATAGTGGGCGTCAGCGCGTTCATGCTGTCCTCGCTCATCTCACGGGCATAGACATGGTCTGGGTAAAGGGCGCTCTCCATCGCGTCTGCGCCCAAAAACCCTGCACTGGTTTCGCGTTGCTTGATCGAAACCAAATTCTCGCGGCGGAAGCGCTCAAACGGCCCCTCATCCATCCGCGGCGCTTCGAACGCGCTCGCCACTAGGGCCATGGCATCATCAGCATTCTCCGTCAGCATCGATGTCGAACAGCTCGTCCATTCACTGCCCGCGCTGCAGCCAAAGCTCATATTCAACTCTTCCATACGCGTCTGGAACGCCAGCGAGTCGAGGTCGCCTGCGCCTTCATTCATGTGATAGACAACCGCATTGGACAGCCCTTCCAGCCCCTCAGGGTCTGCCGCTGCGCCGCCTTTCCAAGCCATTTGCAAAGACAAAATAGGAATGGACGGTTCAGACACCAGCCAAACAGACGCGCCGCCGGGCGTGGTAAATTGCTGAATCTCGGCAAAGTCCCCTTTGTGAACGGTGACGTCCAGATTGGAGTCTGAAGCCGACCCGCCCGTCTTACCGCCTGCGGTATCGCCGGGCGCATCCGTGCCGCCGCCACACGCGGCCAAAGTCAGCGCCGCAACGCCAGCGCTCATATATTTGATTGAACGGAGCATTATTCGTCTCCTCCTTCAGGCAACAGATGCGATTCGATATAGTGCTGCTCAGCGCCAAACACTTTGCGAACCGCCGCAATCGCTCGCTCAGGCGTGACCGCGCGTACTTCATCTGGATAGCCCAGAATATCGTCAATCGAGCCGCCCTTGGACAGCGTGCGTCCGAACAGGTTCGCCATGCTGGATTGGCTATCGCGCGCATAAATCGCGCTCGCCGCCATAGAGTTACGCGTCCGGATCACATCTTTCTCGTCAAACCCATCGGCCAGAACGGCCTCCACTTCGGCCATCACGGCGGCTTCCAGCGCGTCGAGCGAAACACCATCAACCGGGCTGCCGGTAATCACTGCCGGGCCGCCATCGTGCAGGCTGCTATAGGCATAGGCGCCAATGTCGATTGCAATCTTTTGATCCTCGACCAGCGCTTGATACAGGCGGCTCGTCATCCCGCCCGCTAAAACGTCGAGGCCCACTTCCAACGCAATCGCCTCATCCCGGTCATACGTCATAGATGGCCCTGTATAATAACGGCTCCAACGCGGCTGACGCACTTTAGGGTCAGAATGGGTAATCAGTTGAGTCTCGGTGAGCGGGTCAGATTTACGCCACTTGCGCGTCCCATCGACCAGCCCCGTTGGCTCGATCTTGCCATAGTGCTCTTCGGCCAGCGGGCGAACATCCTCGCTGGTGACATCCCCCGCCACGATCAAAATGGCGTTCTCCGGGCTGTAATATTTCTTGTAAAAATCCATCCCATCCTGCGGCGTCAACGCGGCGACTTCATCCATCTTGCCGATCACGGTAATTTCGTAGGGGTGACCCTTCCAGTATTCGGCCAGCACTTTCTCACTCAGAATCACACCGGGATTATTATCAATCCGCTGGCGACGTTCTTCTTTCACCACATCGCGTTCTGAGATGAATGGGCCGTCCGGGTCATCATTGATGATCAGATCGGTCATCCGTTCGGCTTCCAGCTCCATCATCTTGCCCAGCTGCGCTTTGGCCACGCGCTCATAATAGGCGGTGTAGTCCCAGCTGGTGAAAGCGTTCAACTGCCCGCCATTGCGCTGCACGATAGAGGTGAACTCTTCGGGGCCAATGTCATCAGTCTCTTTGAACATGACATGTTCAAACAAGTGCGCGATGCCGGATTTTCCTTCATCCTCATCAACCGCGCCGACCTTGTACCAGACCATGTGCGTCACAACAGGCGCGCGGTGGTCAGGCAGCACCACAACCTCCATGCCATTGTCGAGCGTGAAGGTCTCAGGCGTCCATACGTCCGTTTTTTCAGCAGCGGCGGGTGAGGCCATCAAAGCAAATGCCAAGACCCCTCCGGTGAGCAATCGTTTCATCGCGAAACTCCATTCATTCGTTTGGATCAATTTTTTAGGCAGGCCCGTTGGGTCACCTCAGATTTTACGTGCCGGGAAGTTTCAGGCGCGGCGTTCCAGACGCCCGCTCAATCGTCACCGCTTCGCCGCCGGTCGCATTGTCGTCAATCGCACTGGCGGCGTCTTCTGCATTGTCCTTGCGCCAGAACAAGACCCGATCAACAACGCCCTGATTCTTACGGATCGTTTTGGTCTCATCATAATCGACTTGCGCGCGCACAACCGGGCTCACCGCATTTGCGCCCGCTGCAGACACCAATGCTCGCTCAGATGCGCTCGCATTTTTTCCGATATTTGAACCAAACGCGCTGGCGACACCGGCGCGTTTTGGGTCCACTTCAGCCGGCAGGGTTGAACCCGCTGGCGGAGGGCGCAATTTGTAATCCGGCGGCACCGTCAGCGGCGCTTTCGTAACAACGCGAAACTCATCAGGAGACCGGTCAACGGAACTCGCACAGCCCGTCGCGGCCGCCAAAGCGCCGCCACAAGCAAGGATCAAAGCAATATGTTTCATGGGCGTATCTGCCTCTTTATTAGTTCAGGAATCTATATCTGACGCAGGTTTACCCTGCTTTTTACCCGAGAGTAAGAACTGATCGACAAACAGCAAGACCGCACCGACAGAAATGCAGCTATCAGCAATGTTGAAAACCCACGGAAAAATCGGGCTAAAGTCAATAAAATCAACGACCGCGCCGAATCTTACCCGGTCGATCAAATTGCCAAACGCCCCGCCAACCACCATTGCCAGCGCCAATTTCAACAGCTTTCCTTCGGCCCTCAGCAACCAAATGAAGAAGCCAAGCGCGATTGCCAGCATAACCCCGCTCAGCACCCAGCGCATAATGCCCTCAGACTGCATCAAGCCATAGCTCATGCCACGGTTCCACAGCATGGTCAGGTTCATCGGCAGGGATTCCAGCACGATCTGGCCGCACGGTTCGGTTCGGTCCAGACAGTCCAGCGCGTTAAAGCGCGACTCTTCCAGCACCAGCCATTTCGTCCACTGGTCTGCTAAAAGGAAGACCGGGATAAGGGCAACGGCCCAGAATTGACGCCAATTGGAATTCATCCCGCCAGATTGCAGAGCCATCGCCTCATATCAAGCGTTTCCGAACATAAGGCGGCCGCTCTACCCCTTCGCCGCGTCCCATGCCTTCACAGACAGCGCATCGCGCGGGGTGATGTCTGGAAACGCCGGATCAGCCGTCGCCGGGTCAAAATACTTCCAGCTGCGCGCACATTTCACGCCGCCCGCCTTGGTCGGCACAACGCCCACCCCATCAACATCGTCCAGCGTGAACGCGCCGGCTGGGGCATCGGGCGTCAGCGTCATGTTTGCGCCAGACGTGATGAACAAATCACCCGCATCCTCGCCCTCGAACGCATGCAGCAATCCTTCGTCCGCAATGTAAACATCCGGCGTCGCTTCTAAGGATGAGCCAATCCGCTTCTCACGCCGCTCAATCTCCAGCGCGCCCGTCACTACGCGGCGCACTTTGAAAATCTTCTCCCACCGCTCCGCCAGCGCCGCGTCCGCCCAATGCTCTGGCGCGTCGGGAAACTGCAACAGGTGAACCGACTCAGCTTGGCTCGCGAATGGGCTCTCCAAAAAGGCTTCCTCCGTCGTGAATGGCATCACCGGCGCTAGCCAGGCCAACAGCCGCTCCAGCACCGCCGCCATCACAGTGCGCGCCGCCCTGCGCCGCATGCCCAGCTTCGCCGTCTCAACGTCCCATGCGCTTTCGGTATCAGCATGCGGATCGCAGTAGAGGCTATCCTTGCGAATATCGAAATACACAGCCGACAGATCGACCCCGGCAAAGTTCAAGAGCAGCGCCATGACCCGCTTAAAGTCATACACGTCATACGCCGCGCGAATTTGCCCATCCAACTCCGTCAGGCGGTGCAACACCCAGCGCTCCAAACCCGGCATATCAGACTCGCTGACCGCCTCGGCCTCTGAGTACCCGTCCAGCGCGCCCAGCAAATACCGCAACGTATTGCGCAAGCGTCGATAGCTCTCAACATTGCCTTTGATGATCTCATCAGAGATGCGCAGATCTTCAGTAAAGTCAGAACTGGCGGTCCAAAGACGCAAAATCTCAATGCCATATTGTTTCTGTATCTGCTGAGGCTCAATCGTATTGCCGATCGACTTCGACATCTTCTTGCCTTCAGAATCCACAATGAAGCCGTGCGTCAAAACTTGGCGATACGGCGCCATGCCCCGCGTCGCGCAGCACTCTAGCAATGAAGATTGAAACCAGCCTCGATGCTGGTCAGAGCCTTCCATGTAAAGATCGGCCTGCCCCGTCTCCGCGTCGATGATGCCGCGTTTCCGCAAAGCAAATGCGTGCGTCGTGCCACTATCAAACCACACGTCCAGCACGTCCGTGACTTTCTCCCAGCCGTCCGGATCAACGCCGGTGCCTTCGAAAAAGACCTCCTTCGGCGTATCAAACCAGGCCTCAACCCCGCCTTGCTCAATCGCAGCGGTGATGTTGGCATTGATCGCTTTGGCCTTGTCTTCCGGCAGGCCCGCCGTGTGCGGTGTGCCATTGTCCTGAAAAATCGCGATGGGAACGCCCCAATTGCGTTGGCGAGAGACGAGCCAGTCCGGCCGCCCTTCCACCATCGTCCGCAACCGGTTGCGCCCCGTCTCCGGGAAGAACTCCGTCTCATCAATCGCGTTCAGCGCGTTTTCGCGCAGGCTCTTACCGTTCGGGCCTTCCTTATCCATTGCGATGAACCATTGCGGCGTCGCCCGGCGGATCACCGGCGCTTTAGACCGCCAACTATGCGCGTCGCGGATCGTCGTCAGCCCGCGCGCCAGCAGCGTCCCAGCTTCGGCCAACGCCTTGATCACTTCATCATTCGCCTTGCCGGTCTGCCCACGCTTCTTGCCAGACGTCCGGACCACTTCGAGGCCTTCAAATCGCTCTGGCAATCCCTCAGCCTGATACGCTCCATCCGGGTTCACAATATCGCGAATCTCCTGAGACGTGCGCCCACTCGCCAGCCAAACATTATAATCGTCCTCACCATGCGCCGGCGCGGTATGCACAAACCCCGTCCCCGCATCAGCGGTCACATGATCACCCGCCAGCATGGGAAC
>CAZXVJ010000003.1:0-9837 GCA_964644385.1 uncultured Hyphomonas sp.
TGTGCGAGAAACTGCTCGCCAACACAGTCATCGAAAGCTACCGCGTAGAGCTTGCCGGTTAGTTTGGAACAAGCAAATGACCCAAGGCGGGTTCACCTGCCCAGTCAATCTTTGGACTGGCTGAAAGGGTGCACGCAGCTGCCTTGATTGCCTTAACTATCTGATTATTATAAAGAATTGACCTGCGAAAATTCGCTATGCGCGATGGAGAGTCAAGAATGTTCGATTTCGTCCGAAAGTCTGATTACTGGAACTCAATCAATTCCGGTCAATCGCAAGAAATCGATCCGCACGGGGCGTTTCATCTCAAGACAATTCAGGACCTCGCCGTTTGGTCTCAGTTGCGAGAATTGAAGGGCAAAGTCGTGGCGGAAATCGGCGGCGGAAATTCCCGTATTCTGAAAGCCATGGCGGGAGAGAACACCTGCTACAATATCGAGAAATTTGAAGGCGCAGATGGCGGTCCGGCGAAAGAAGTCATCATTCCGAATGTCACAAATATTCACACATTTGTCGGAGAACGAAGTGGCAAGATTCCGCAGAACCATTTTGATGTCCTTTTTTCGGTGTCCGTTGTCGAACATGTACCAGACGACGCGCTTGACGCGTTCCTCAATGAATCCGTCGATTGTTTGAAGGAGGGCGGTCTCCTGCTTCATGCAATTGACCTGTACATAGAAGACGATCCCAGCGTTTATACAAAGTTTCGATACGATTGTTACGCGAAGTTTTTGGACCATCCTCGACTTGAACCAGTTGGCAACGTGGTTCGCGATGCGCCTAAGTTTAGTTGTTCCATGGCCACAAACCCAGACAACATAATGCATGGTTGGGCCAAAGTTGCGCCAGCACTAGACGGTCTTCGTCAAGTCGCTCAAAGCGTTTCTCTGATCGTTGCCTTGCGCAAAACCGGCGCATAACAAACGCTCGAATCCGACTCAGACCGTCGCGAATAATTTCAACTGCTATGGCATAATTGCGAGTTCCGAATCAGTATCGAAAAGCGCCGCATTCCAACGCGGTGGCGTAAACCTGCCGTTTAGACCCCAACACAGATTTATCGATCTGGCTTGCTCCCCGCTATGGGGTCAGCCCAAAAGATAAGATTGTAAGTCTCCATCCTCATGCGAATGTGATGTATAGAAAACTGGCGAGATTATTGCTTTCATGATTAGAAGGCATGAACGCCGCTGTTGATTGGATATTGTTCGATGTTACGTCTGCCCCTCATTTTATGCGCCAGCGCGGCCCTCGCTTTGACCGCGGGCGCTGAAATTTGCCGCTCTGTTTCGGCCAGTTGGGAAAACGCTGGGTCTGTAAACCGCACTGTGATGTGGACCACAGCCACCAATGGCTGCAAGGATATCGAACATCAGAGCGCTGGCAGCTATGATGAAATCTACGCCTTTCGCCCCGGAATGGACAATATGAGCGTGAAATCGGTGCGCGGCGTTGATTGCAATTGCGATCTGGTCGCCGATGGAGAGGAAGGCCAGTTCAGCGCCCCTCCCGGACTGAACGGCCAAAAATTACAGCAGATTTGCCAAGGCCCCGTTGCAATCAAGGCAGCTTAAACGGGCTTGGGCGTTACGCTTTAGACCCCCCTATTTTGGAGCTTTCGGCGCTGTGTTGACGCCTCAGCAGGGTTTTGCGCGTAATCCTGCGCTCTAAGCACATGCAATTACGACCGATTCTTCTGGCCATTGGCATTATGACAGCGCTGTTGGGCGCTGCGATGGTGCCGTGCGCGCTGATCGATATTGCCGATGGGCGCGATGAAGCGCACGTGTTCGGCGTCTCATCTTTTGGCGCCATCTTCATTGGCGTTTGCCTGTGGATTTTGTCGCGCAATGATGATGAACGTACCGGCCAACGCGAAGCCTTTATGTTGACTGTGCTGGTTTGGGTGTTCCTGCCTGCGATTGCCGCTATCCCTTTCATCGCGTCGGGAATGAGCCTGACGGATGCGTCATTCGAAAGCATATCCGGCCTCACCACCACTGGGTCCACCGTGCTCACCGGGCTGGACGATCTGCCACGCGGCCTACTGCTTTGGCGCGCGATCTTGCAATGGATCGGCGGCATCGGCATCATCGTGACCGCGATCGCTATTCTGCCTCAGCTTCGGGTCGGCGGCATGCAATTGTTCCAACTGGAAAGCTCCGATGTCAGCGGCAAATTTCTGCCACGCGTGACTGAGATCGCAAGCCAAACAGGCTTGATCTATCTGTTCCTGTCCGCCCTTTGCGCCGTGCTCTACTACGCCAACGGTATGACCAGCTTTGATGCCATCGCGCACGCAATGACGACAATGGCGGCGGGCGGCTACTCAACCCATGATGCGAGCTTTGGCTATTTCGGCAATGGCGCTGTTAGCGTTGCCATTCTGTTTATGATCTTTGCCGGCCTGCCATTTGCCCGGTTTGTGATGATGGTCCGCGGCCAGCCTCTGGCCATGACACGTGATCCACAAATCAGATTGTTCTTTGGCTTCATCATCGCCAGCACGGCGCTTCTGATTGCCTACGCCTACGGGCCGGGCGGGGCAGAATTTGAAGAGTTTGAGGACGCCCTACGAACCACCGCATTTAACGTTGTGTCAGTGATGACGGGCACCGGCTATGCCAATGCCGACTACAATACGTGGGGGCCGGGCGCTGTCTCTGTGTTTCTCGGCCTGATGTTCCTCGGCGGGTGCGCGGGCTCTGCCGCGTGCGGCATGAAGATGTTTCGTATCGAGATCGCCAGCAAGGCGGTGGTTGCGTATGCCCAGCGCATGACGACACCGCACCGCAAAAGCCCGGTCCGGTATTCTGGGCGGGTTGTAGATGAAGACACGTTGCAGTCGGTCATGGTGTTCGTATTCTTGTATTTGTCGACCTTTGTCGTGGCGGCGGCCTTGCTGGGTCTAACAGGGGTAGATGCAATTACAGCGATTTCCGGCGCAGCGACCAGCGTTTCGAATGTTGGCCCGGGCCTCGGCGACACGATAGGCCCGGCTGGCACATTCCAAACGCTGCCCGATACGGCCAAATGGATCTGCGCAATTGCGATGTTGCTGGGCCGGCTGGAGTTTGTGGCCGTCTTTGTTGTGCTCACGCGGCGCTTCTGGCGCGGCTGATCGAAACGCACTTGTCGCCGCGTTCAGGCTAGACGCCCGCAAAGCGCTCCCCTACTCTCTCAGTGCAATAATAAGGGGAAGACACGCCATGTTGAAATGGATGACCGCGGCCAGCGCATTGGCCCTAATCACAGCCTGTGGCGGCAAAGATGCCGCTCCGGAAAAACCGGCCACACCTGCCACAGAGGCTGGCGACGCAGACACCGACGCGCCAGACACCTCTGGCACTGAAAACCGCACCGCGGACTACAACGAAACCCGCAACGCCTATTTCGGCGACATGCACATCCACACGCGCAACAGCTTTGACGCCTACATCTTCAATGTTCGCACCACACCCGAAGACGCTTACAAATTCGCGAGCGGCGAAACGGTCAAGCATCCAACTGGCTTCGATATGTCAATCGCGGGCGGTCCACTCGATTTTTACACCGTCACCGATCACGCCGCCTATCTTGGCGTATTGCCTGCTATGAACACTGAAGGCCACCCGCTCAACGCGTTGCAGCGGTCAAAGGACATGTTTTCAACGGACCCGGTGAAGATCACGGCCGCGTTTCAGGGCGTTGGCACCTCTGTCCGGTCTGGCGTGCCGATCGCTGAAATGTACGATCAAGAGGTGATGAACTCTGCCTGGGCGCGCACCGTCGCAGCAGCAGAAAAATATAATAAGCCCGGCACATTCACCACCTTCTCCGCCTACGAGTTCACCTCTGTCACCATGCCAAAAAGCGATGACGGAACCTTTGGCGGCGGAAACCTGCACCGCAACGTCTTTTTCAAAGACGCCGCACCTGACCAATTGTTCTCAACCCTCGATTCAACCAACCCGGAAGACCTGTGGGATTGGATGGACAGCCAACGTGCAAACGGCATTGAATCCATCGCCATTCCTCACAATGGGAATGTGTCGGACGGACAAATGTTCAAGCTGGAAACCTATAAGGGTGACCCGCTCAGCGCCGCCTATGCCGATCAACGCATGCGCAACGAACCCTTGGTCGAAGTCACACAAGTTAAAGGCACCAGTGAAACCCATCCAGAGCTATCGCCCAATGATGAGTGGGCAGATTTCGAGATCTATGATCGTTTGCTCGGCGTCTACACCGTATCAGACACAAATTACGGCTATGCCCGCGAAGCCTATCAGAACGGCCTGAAATTGCAGGAAGATCAAGGCTTTGACCCGTTCCGGTTTGGCCTGACGGGCGCGTCCGACAGCCACGTCGTCGGCGGCTCCTATACGGAGGAAGACTATTGGTCGAAAGTTGGAGTCGTCGACGGCCTGCCCGTGCAGCGCGGCTCTGTACCAATCTCTCCAGAATCTGACCCCAACAATGTGCGCGGCATCAAGGTTGGCACCGACTGGAACACTCAGCCTGACATACCAACCGCAAACAATGCACGTGAATGGTTTTCCCGTTGGGGCGCGTCTGGCCTGACAGGCGTTTGGGCCGAAGAGAACACGCGCGAAGCCATCTTCGATGCGTTCCGGCGCAAAGAGACATTTGCCACAACCGGGCCGCGCATGAAGGTGCGCTTCTTTGGCGGGTATGGCTTTACCGAAGACATGCTCGGCGCTTCAGACTTGGCAGCGCAAGCCTATGCGGGCGGCGTGCCCATGGGCGGAGATCTGGTTGGCACCGGCGCAGCCCCATCCTTTTTAGCCTGGGCTCAGCGCGACCCGAATGAAGGCGCGTTGCAACGCCTGCAAATCGTGAAAGTCACCTCCGGCTCAGAAATGGTCTATGACGCCGCTTGCAGCGCAGGCGAGCCAGACCCAGCGACCCATCGCTGCGCTGACAATGGCGCAACGGTGGACCTGACAACTTGCACGCCGCAGGGCGATGGCGCAGCTGAACTCAAAACGGTTTGGACTGACCCAGATTTTAAGGCGGATCAATACGCCACCTATTATGTGCGCGTATTAGAAAATCCGGCATGTCGGTGGTCAACGCATGAAGCGCTGCGCAATAACACAGCGCCCCGCCCAGATCTTCCACTCACGCTGCAGGAACGCGCCTATACCAGCCCTATCTGGTACGTGCCTCCGGCATAGACGTGCAAGCCTAAATCGACGACACGCGCCCGTTTGCAGATCATGTAAGCGGGCGCGTGCGTCCAGACTGGAGACGTTTTGATGAAAGTCTTGCGCGATCCCCTTTTCCACTTTGCTGTCGCTGGATTAGCGATCTTCCTCCTGTATGGATGGATCAACAGCGCGCGCGATCAGCGCAACCAAACGATCACCGTGTCCAACGCAGATATGGAACGCATGGCCGCGCTCTATGCCGCTGAGGCCGGAACATTGCCCAGTCCCGAAGACATTCACGCCATGGTCGCAGACCATGTGCGCAATGAAGCATTGACTCGAGAAGCAAGACGCTTGGGACTAGATCAGGGGGACACTGTCGTCGAGCGCCGCCTCGCCCAAAAGATGACCTTCATGATTGCCGATCTCAATGAACAAGGACCGCCCAGCGATCAAGATCTACAAAACTGGTTCGACACACATGCCAGCGTGTTTGAGCGCCCGGCGCAGATGACCTTCCAACACGTCTATTTCTCAGACCCAACTGACCCCAAAATATCCTCCACGCTGAACGCGCTGAATGGTGATACGCCTCCAGACTGGAAAGCCAGCGGCGACCCCTTCATGTTACAGCGCCAATACGCCGATTTGCCCGCAAGAGAGGTCGCTCGCATATTTGGCGTAGATTTTTCTAAAGCATTGTTTTCATTAGATAACGGTGCGCAGTGGCAAGGGCCAGTACACGCCTCGCTCGGCACATTCCTGATCCGTGTTCAGGCCAAGGACGCCGCCCAGATGCCACGCTTTGAAACGGTGCGAGACGCGGTCACCGAGCATTATACAGACGCCAATCGCAGGGCTCAAAACGATCAGGCCGTTGCCGATCTCGTCGCGAAATACAAAGTTGAAATTGAGGGCGTCAGCCAATGACACGCCGATGGCTTGTGGCCACGCTGCTAACCTTTGCCGGGCTATTCATCGCCTTGTCGGCAGACGCCCATGAAGTACGCCCGGCTTATCTGGAACTGTCTGAAACAGCACCCAATGAATGGGCCGCGACGTGGAAGCAACCCGTATTGGACGGCAGGCGCCTGAAGATAGACCCCATCCTGCCTGAGGCCTGCACCAAGCAAGATGAGCGCGTGTCGCGCGTCGGCGCAACCATCGTTCAGCGCTGGACCGCGCAATGTGATCTCTCCAGCGGACGCATCCAGATCACTGGGCTTGATCGCACCTTGACCGACGCTTTTGTTCGTATCACCCGGCACGACGGAGAGACCATATCGTCCGTCCTGCGGGTCGGCGCAGACAGTTTGAATCTGGAACAGGCCAGCGGCGCGCCCACGGCGCACTATCTTCGCATCGGCGTTGAACACATCATCTTTGGCTATGACCACCTTCTATTCGTGCTCGGACTGTTTCTTCTTGTGCGGCCCCGCCAATTGCTCGTAACCGTTACAGCCTTCACGCTGGCCCATTCCATAACGCTTGCTCTATCCGCGTTGGCGGGCATCACCCTGCCCGGCCCGCCGATTGAAATCATCATTGCCCTCAGCATTGCCTTGCTTGGCGCAGAAGCCATCTATCGCCAGCGAGGCCAGGAAACCATCAGTGCGCGCTGGCCATGGGCCATCGCATTTGGATTTGGCTTGATCCACGGATTTGGTTTTGCCGGCGCTCTGGCCGAGATTGGCTTGCCGAGGGGCGCTGAAATTATGGCGCTGCTTCTGTTCAATATTGGGGTCGAACTCGGCCAGATTGCTTTCATCGCCTGCCTTGCCGCGGTCGCATGGATTGTGTCGCGTGTTGCCAAGCCAGCTCTGCAACCCACAGCCACCGTACTTGCCTATGCTATCGGCATCACTGGCGCGTTCTGGAGCGTGGAACGCATCGTCGCCACGTTTTTGTGATTCAATTTCCCCGCAAACCTTAAATTCTACCATCGCGATCCCTATTTCTCCGGCAGGCCAACCCAAAAGGTGCCTCGCCATGACGACGCCATCTCGCCAACCTGATCTGCCTCGGCACACCTCGCCGCAAACAGACCCAACCCTTAGTGACTGTTTTACCCGCCTGATGTCTGACCCCGGCGCCGTCATCCCCGCGTCGATCTATTCTGACTGGAGTTACAAGGTTGCCGTGCCCCAAGGCCCGCTGGTGATCAGCCAGCCAGAGGCCATTGAAAAAGTGCTATTTGATGTCGACAAAGTCTTCGGCCGAAACCGCCAAACCCAAACGCTGATGCGGCGCGGCTGGAATGATGAACTCGCCGCCGCAACGGGCGAAAAGTGGCTGACGCAACGCCGCGCAGCCGCGCCCGCGTTCCGGGCAAAATCGGTGGCAGCTTACGTGCCTGAGATCAGCCGGACAGCCCAGTCTGCGGAATGGAGTGACAGACACATAGAATTGTCGTTTGAAACGGGCCGGATCGTGTCTGAGGTCGTCCTGAAAACGTTACTCGCAGGCCATAGTGATCACGACTATGACTCTATCGCCAGGGACTTACCGGCCTATATGCGCCAAATCACAAAGTTCGGCTTGGCTGACTTCATGCCTGTGTCGGAATCATTTCTCGACACCCTTCGCGGCCTCCCAAAAAGCCCAGAGCGTCTCCGCTTGCGCAAAGTGGCAGACGCATTGGCGCGTGAACGGTTAGAATCAGCAGAGACCTCAGAAGATGTCATTGCGCTGCTGAAAGATAAGTCAAAATTGTCCGACATCATCTTTGGCTTCATGGGCGCTGGCGTTGAAACAACGGCAATGGGCACCGCTTGGGCGCTTTACTTGCTGGCCCTCCATCCAGATTGGCAATCCCAGATACGGCAAGAAGCTGAACAGGCCACGGCGATTGAGTCCGGCGAAGCCAAACTCGCCGCACTGCCGCTTACCCTGCAAGTGGTCAAAGAAGCCATGCGTCTCTACCCGCCCGCGCCCATTCTTGTGCGCACAGCACAACGGCAGACGGCAATCCTTGGTCACAAAGTCAAGAAAGGGCAGGTCGTCATTTTGAATATTCATGCCCTGCACCGCCACGAAAAAATCTGGAAAGACCCAGGCATTTTCCATCCTGAGCGATTTTCAGAGACCGCCCCGTCACGCCACCGCGCCGCCTTCATTCCGTTCAGCGCAGGCCCGCGCATGTGCCTGGCAATGAACTTCGCACTCGCGGAAATGACAATCCTCGTCTCTGAACTGGCGCGCACCTACCAACTGGCGCCCGTCAAACCTGAACCCAACGTCAGTTTGCAAATTACCACTCACTCAACCACGGGACTGAATGTTACGGCGACCAAGATTTAGCGCCCTATTTGCCTTTCAGCATCCGAATGACCGATGAGAAGTCTTTGCCGCCCTCGCCTTTGGCAGACAGCAAAGCGTAAAGCGCTTCCGCATGCCCGCCCAGCGGTGTCGCCGCGCCGCTGCTCATTGCTGCCTCTTTCGCAAGCCGCAAATCTTTCAGCATCATATCGGTCGCAAATCCGCCTTCAAAACCGCGATCAGCTGGCGTTTCCGGCCCCACGCCTTTGACAGGCGTATAGGCCGACAGGCTCCAATTCTGCCCGGACGACGCCTCTGCAATCTGGTGAAAGTTCTTCGCGTCCAACCCAAGTTTTTCCGCCAACGCAAATGCTTCACACGTCCCGATCATATGGATGCCCAGCAGCATATTGTTGCAAATCTTTGCCGCCTGCCCCGCCCCGCTATCGCCCGCGCGAAACACTGCCTTTGACATCGGCCCCAGCGCCTCATCAATGTCCTCATAGTCCTTTTCCGCGCACCCCACCATGAACGCCAAAGTACCGCCATCGGCCGCCGCTGTGCCGCCAGATACGGGCGCATCAGCGGCCCGAAAACCCTTATCGGTCGCCATCTGTGCCACGGCTCGCGCGCTATCAACATCAATCGTTGAACAATCAATCAGCAATGCGCCCGGCTGTGCATTCGGTATAATATCCGCCTCATACACGCTGCGGACATGCTTTCCTGCCGGCAGCATGGTGATCACCGTATTGGCCGCCTGGACCGCTTCGGCAGCACTTGATGCGACGGTGCAGCCTGCTTTTTCCGCAGCTTTCAGCGCTTTCTCAGACAGATCAAACGCAATCACTTTGCGCCCTGCCCGCGCCTGATTGGCCGCCATGCCGCCGCCCATATTGCCGAGTCCAATAAATGCGATGGTTCCAGTGCTCATGTCTCGCTCCTATTTCATCGTTGGAATGATGAACGCCTGATCACCAACGTCGCCTTCCGGCCAGCGCTGAGTCACGGTTTTCACCTTGGTCCAGAACTTCATGCCCTCTGTGCCGTATTGATTGGTGTCACCAAAGGCAGACCGTTTCCAACCGCCAAACGTGTGATAGCTGACCGGCACCGGGATCGGCACATTGATGCCCACCATGCCGACATTCACCTGCGCCGCAAACTCGCGCGCCGCGCCGCCATTTGAGGTAAAGATCGCCACGCCGTTGCCGTATTGATGTTCAGACGGCAAACGCGCGGCTTCTTCCAGCGTTTCAGCCCGCACCACTTGCAAGACAGGCCCGAAAATCTCCTCTTCATAGGTTTTCATGCCCGGTTTCACATTGTCGAATATGGTCGGCCCCACAAAGAACCCATCCTCATAGCCCTGCAGCTCAAATCCGCGCCCATCCATTAACAGGTCCGCGCCTTCTTCAGCGCCCAT
>CAZXVJ010000003.1:9937-15240 GCA_964644385.1 uncultured Hyphomonas sp.
CCGTGATTTTTCGCCCCACCCATCGCTTGAACACGTTTCCCATTGGCCGTGCCGCGACTGTAAATATACTGCGCAATGTCAGACGAGCCGACAAAGCTAACCGCTTTCACACTTGAATGATCCAGAAGGGCGTCGACCGCGACCTTATCGCCATTGACCACATTCAACACGCCCTCTGGCGCGCCAGCCTCCAGGAATAATTCTCCGAGGCGCATCGGCACAGACGGGTCTTTCTCAGACGGTTTCAGGATAAATGTATTGCCCGCAGAGATGGCCATCGCGAACATCCACATCGGGATCATCGCTGGGAAGTTAAACGGCGTAATGCCCGCGCAAACGCCCAAAGGTTGGCGCATGGAATAGACATCAATGCCCGGCCCGGCCGCGCCGGTGAACTCACCTTTCTGCACTTGCGGCATCCCGCACGCATACTCGACCACTTCTAGCCCGCGCTGAACATCGCCCCGGCTATCGGCAACCACTTTGCCATGTTCGGACGACAGCAGTTCTGCCAGCTCATCCATGTGCTTTTCCAGCAGACCGCGAAACTCAAACATGACCCGCGCCCGCCGCTGCGGGTTCAGCGCAGACCAGGCCGGAAACGCCGCTTCCGCGTTTTCGATCGCTGTGGCGATCTCCGCCTCAGATGCCAGCGCGACTTTGGCCTGCACGGCGCCAGTATTTGGATTGTATATATCAGTAAAATTTCCGGACGTGCCTTTGACCGATTTTCCGCCGATCAGATGATGGATCTCGCGCATGAATGTCTCCCGCTAAAGTGTCAGTGTTTCTGGGCCTGTTGTGCCTGTTCAGCGTGCCCTTGGGAAGCCCTCACCCGCGTGTGAAGATTACCCGGCAAAAACCTTCCACAGCATCCGCGCCGCCACCACGCTCAACAACACGGCAAACCAGCGTTTTAACTGCGCCGCATCCAGGCTATGCGCCAGCTTCGCACCGACGGGTGCCATCGCCACAGTAAACAGCGAAATCAGCAAAAACGCTGGAACGTTCACATATCCAGCGCTAAACGGCGGCAAGCCCTCATGCCCCCACCCCACAAACACCGCTGCAATCGCAGACGGCAATCCAATGGCGATGCCAAAACCGGCCGCTGTCGCCACGGCCTGATGCATCGCCCGTCCGCACATGGTCATCAGGCTGACCCCAAACGTGCCGCCCCCAATGCCCATAAGGGCTGACAGCGCGCCAATGCCCCCGCCCAGTCCAGCGCGCCCCGCCCCGCCCGGCATATCGTCTGCCAATCGCCAGCTAGGCCGCCCAAAGAACAGTTGCGCCGCCAGCACAAACGCCATCACGCCAAATATAGCCGTCAGTGCACGCCCGCTCATCCACCCGCTCGCCACCATGCCCGCAAGCGCGCCCAGCATAATCCACGGCGCCCAACTTCGGATCACCTGCCAATCCACCGCGCCGCGCTTATGATGCGCCAAAACAGAGCGCGCAGAGGTCAAAATGATCGTCGCCAAAGACGTGGAAACTGCAACATGCATTGCCGTTTCGGGGTAGCCAACTTGCTCAAACAGGAAGAACAGCACCGGCACAATGATTGCCCCTCCGCCAATGCCGAACAGGCCGGCCGCAAGGCCCGCAAACACGCCCGCCGCTGCAAGGCCCAGCAAAAGCGGCCAGTAGTTCATCAGCACGTCCATCATGGCTCCATCGGTCTGACAGCGTAGCGGGTGAAGCGCAAGATCGCACAGGCCGGTCTCCTTCACTGCACGTCGCCCCTGCCAAATCGCGCTTTGCCCTGTTATGATGATAGAAATGCTGGGGCTGGCCTGGCGCAAGACCCGCCGGGAGGCCCCTCATGATCCGTACACTTTTCGCGACATCTGCCCTTATTCTTATCGCCGCGCCGGCTATTGCTGCGCCGGAAGATAAACATCCTGATCCGCGCGTTGAGGAAATTCTCAACCAAATGCCGACACGCGATGAGATTAAAGCGATCACCAAAGATATGCCCGACATGACGCATATGATCATGGGCCTCAAAGACATCGCAGAAGATGAAGACACCCACGCCACATTTGAACGTCTCGGGACCCGGTTGGAGAGCACTTTCTCAAGACTGGAAGCCGAAACAGCAGACGGCGAAATCCCAGACCTCAACGCCTTGTTCGAAGATATGATGATGCTCTCAACCGACCGTCAAACCATGGGTGACCTGCTCGGCCTCGCCTTTCAGGTCAAAGATGTGATGGAAGAGGCGATGCCGGAAGAGACTTTGGTCGAGTAGCCCTCTACTTGCGATAATCGAGTGGCGGATCGCGGTCGCCCAGCAAAGACGTATAGACATAGTCTGCCCCGCGCGCCTGCTCGAACTCGGCCTTTGCTGCGGCAATTAGATCGGCGTCTTGGTACAAGTCGATCGCTGTCAGCGTCATTGTCTTGGCCGCAACCTGCGTGCCTTTCACGCCAATCGACATGCCGCTCGCCGCCACCGCTTGCCAGCTATGGGCCGCAGTACCAGGCACCCAGGCGGCAGTGCGGATGCCCACCGTCGGCACCGTGATCGACACATCGCCCACATCGGTTGAGCCCATGCCCATTGACACTTCAAACGGCTGCACCTCCGCTTCGCTGCCCAGCGCTAATCTTGGCTTGGTGAAGCTCTCTCGGATCTTTGTCGCGAAGGCGGTTTCTTCCGGCGTGTAGGTCACCCCGCCGACCCGTCGCAAATTCGCATCCGCCACCCGCGCCAGTGTTTCGTTCACCATCAGCGGATTGTTGCCATGGATGATTTCCCAGTCCACCTCTGTGCCGGTGCCCATTGCGGCCCCGCGCGCGGCATCCTCAACACGCGCCCAAATCTCTTCAACGCCATCCGGATGCGGGTGACGCACATAGTAAAACACTTCGGCAAAATCCGGCACCACATTGGGCGCCGTACCGCCTTCGGTGATGACATAGTGAATACGCGCCTCTTGCGGCACATGCTCGCGCATCATGTTGACCATCATGTTAAAGGCTTCAACGCCGTCCAGCGCAGAGCGGCCTCGCTCCGGCGCGCCCGCGGCATGGGCTGAAACGCCCGAAAACTGAAATTTGGCAGAGCGATTGGCGAGCGATGTGTTTGCCGCCGCTGAGTTTTCATCCCCGGCATGCCAGTGCAACGCGATGTCCACGTCATCGAACAGGCCATCGCGAACCATATACACCTTGCCGCTGCCGCCTTCTTCGGCGGGCGTCCCGTACAGACGGATAATGCCGGGCGTGCCCGTCTCTTCCAGCCAGTCTTTAATCGCAATCGCCGCCGTAACAGAGCCTGCGCCAAACAGATTGTGCCCACAGGCATGGCCGGCCGCTTTGCCTGCCACGGGTGCGCGCTCTGGCGTGGCGTCCTGATTGATGCCGGGCAGCGCATCAAATTCCGCCAGCACAGCGATCACAGGCCCTTCAGTGCCATAACTCGCCATAAAAGCGGTCGGAATATCCGCCACCCCGGCCTCTACCGTAAAGCCAGCATTGCTGAGGGTTTGCTGCAGCAAGCCAGACGAGCGGGTCTCCTGATAGCCCACCTCAGAATATTCCCACAATTTCATGGCTAAGTGTTCTGTCTGTTCATACTGCGCATCGATGCCTGCTATGATGGGCTCAGCATCTTGGGCTGGGTCGGCATGGACACACGCGGTCATCGACACAGCGGCCAGACAAGACAGGAAATAACGCATGAGAAACCTCTTTTAGACTATTGATTGGGCCTATGGACCAAGAACCCGCTGGCATTGCAACGCTTTGCATGGTGAAAGCGACCCCGCACATGCAGCATTTTCGAACAAGGTTGATCTTAAAATGACCGACGCCCCAAAGCCAGAACTGACCCTTGACCCTGCCGATTGGCCGGCCCTGCGCGCCGAAGCCCACAAAATGCTGGACGCCGCGCTCGACAAGCTGGAATCAGCCCGCGAAGGCCGTGTCTGGACGTTGCCGCCCGATCATATCGTCGCCGATCTTGAAACCTCCGTCCCCGCTGAGGGCATCAGCGCGGCCAGAACCCGTGAGAAACTTGAAGCCTTGCTGCCCTACGGCGTCGGCAACACGCATCCGCGCTTCTTCGGCTGGGTCAATGGCTCCGGCACGCCCAGCGGTCTCATGGCTGAGATCGCCGCCGCCGCCATCAACGCCAATACAGGCGGGCGCAATCACGCCGCGATCAAAGTTGAAAAGCAGGTCATCGCCTGGTGCGCTCAGATTATGGGCTTCCCGAACACCTCCAGCGGCCTTGTGGTCACCGGTACCAGCATGGCCACCATCATCGCGATGAAAGCCGCTCGCGATCAGGCGCTCAATTATTATAGCCGCACCGATGGCATCTGCGGCGGGGGGCTGGTTGGTTACACCTCCGAACAGACCCATTCCTGCATTGCCCGCGCATTTGACATGATCGGCATTGGCTCCGGCGCCCTGCGTAAGCTGCCCACCAATGACGCGTTCCAACTCGACACCGATGCCCTCAAGCGCGCCATTGCCGAAGACCGCGCCGCCGGGCTTGATCCGTTCGCAATCATCGCAACTGCTGGCACCGTGAACACTGGCGCGATTGATGATTTAGACACCATTGCCGACATTGCGAAGGATGAAAGCATTTGGTTCCATGTCGATGGCGCATTCGGCGCGATGGGCATGCTCAGCGACGAGATCCGCCCCCGCCTGAAGGGCTTAGAGCGCGCCGATTCCGTTGCCTTTGATTTCCACAAATGGATGCACGTCAACTATGATGCAGGCTTCGTGCTGATCCGATCTGAAGAGGCGCACCGGCGTGCCTTCTCTCTGCGCCCAGCCTATCTCAAAGGCACAGAGCGCGGCCTCGCTGCGGGCAATCCCTGGCCGACAGAGTATGGTCCGGAACTCAGCCGCGGCTTTCGCGCTTTGAAAGTCTGGGCACAACTCACAGAACACGGCACCGAAAAGCTCGGCGCGCTGGTCGCTCAAAATTGCGATCAGGCGGTTTACCTGGCTGAAAAGGTCGACGCCCATGACGCGCTCGAACGCCTCGCCCCCGTTAGCCTCAACATTTGTTGTTTCCGCTTCACTGCCCCCGGCCTGTCACCAGACCGGCTGAATGATCTCAACGACGAAATCGTCATCCAGCTTCAGATCATGGGCATCGCCGCGCCGTCCACCACGCGCCTGCACGGCAACACCGCCATCCGCGTCAATCTCACCAACCACCGCACGCGGCGCGCCGATCTTGATCTGCTTGTCGATGAAATTGCCCGTCTTGGCCGCACGCTCAGCACGGTCGAGATGATATAGACAACCTATGAGCCGGATATGGACTC
>CAZXVJ010000003.1:15340-36578 GCA_964644385.1 uncultured Hyphomonas sp.
GCACGCTCAGCACGGTCGAGATGATATAGACAACCTATGAGCCGGATATGGACTCCTTATGGACTCGGTATGGACTCATCGAAAATCTATCCACAGCCTGTATCCACAGGCTCACTGAGTGCAGAGCGCCGCTACCAAACCCCGGCCTGTTTCAGCGCAATATCAAGGTCTGCCGGAATATCGATTGCCGCCTCGCCAGAGCTTAAATCCCGCGGCGCTGAAGACGGCTTCAGATAGCGCCAGCCCTGAAACGGGCGTTTCGGCTGGGCATAAGTCCGCACAATCTCCGGATCAAACACCAATTCGCAAATGCTGCGACCCCCAGAATCATCAAACGTCTTAATGTCCACAATCGGTTGGCGCACCCGAATGGCCCGCTTGATCACCCAGTAGATTGAGCCACCATCCAGCAATTCATCCCGGCGCTTGGGGGACATGCGTGTGCGGTGATATGGGCGGTCGCTCGTTTGCAACAATCGCTTTTGCCAGTCGATCAAATCCTCAACGCTGTCAGCGCCGACGCAAAGTTTCACCATATGAATCGTCATGAGAAAGGGTTTAGCGCCCTGCCAGCTCTACGCCAAATCGTTCAGGGGCAGGCTGCAAACGTCGATCTTCAAACGCCATCTCTTCGGCCTTGTTCGCAAAGAAGAATTCAACGCTGGTAATGCGCGCCGAATAGGATCGCTGCATCGTGCGAAACGCCGCCTTGGCTTCCAGATCAATCGCAAAGGAAGAGACATAGCTCATGCCCCATCGCGGCTCGGTCTCCAGCAGATAGGTCTGATTATACTGCGTCAAACGCCCACCTTCCGGGCCACGCACAGGCGCAGGCAGCGTATAGTCGATACGCATGAACCGCTCGCCAATCGGGTCCAGCCACGCCGTCGCGCTCAGGCGTTCAGCCGCCCACACGTCAAACTCGCCATCATTGTGAGACGGCGCATGGCGAAACGATAACCGCCACGCCTGCTCAAAATCATCCACGGCCACATCGCGGCCAAGGCTGACGCGCAAATCATCTGGAAACAGGCGACCATCCGGCGCAGCTTCAAATGCCCATTCGGCCGCCGCCGCTTCTAACTCGTCATCATCGCCTTCCCACCAGATCACCTGCCAGCGTTCAGTTTCAGGCAATCGTGGGTCAAATCGGTAAATCCGCTGCGCCGTGCGGCTTTGCATATGCACCGTGAACGCGGCGCGCAGAGAATTGGGCGCCTCGGTCGCTTTCAACGCCTCATCCATCGGGCCAGAGCCCGTCACTAGCGTGAAAGAAAGAACAAGTGCGAGCAGCATTGGCGCCTCAGATACGCCCAGATTGCGGCTTTCCTGCGGCGCAAGCTGCACACAACAAAGCCGCTATTCCGGGCCGGATAGCAGTTTCAACAACAGTTTACGCCAGAAAGGCTTTACGAGGGCTGAACGCCGAAGGGGCCTCGAGTGACCTATTCTTCGGGCACCAGCGTCACAAACACGGCGCTATCGGCCACTTGGTCGCCCGCCTGCACGTTGACGGTTTCCACCACCCCATCGCGCGGCGCCGCCATGGCGTGCTCCATTTTCATGGCTTCCATCACAACCATCACATCGCCAGACGTGACGGCATCACCGGGCTTCACGTTCACTTCGATCACCTTGCCCGGCATCGGCGCTTTGATGCTGTCGCCGCCAAGCAAGGCTTCAACGTCTGCGTCATAATCTGGCACGGTCACCAGAAAACTATCCCCGCCAGCGGTCGCCGCAAACCGCCGGGGCGACAAATCCGTCACAAGCGGCAACGGCATATCATCCGGCAGAGACCACGTATCAGGCTCTAATACATCCACCGTTCCATCAATCGCCACCGCCGCGGTATTGCGGGGCCAACCGCTCGATCGCCAGCCCTCCCGGTTGGCCCATGGGTCATTGCTAAAATCATCATTCAGCAGAATGTCCGCCACGGCCAGCGCCGCAGAAAATTTATGCTCCTCTGGCACAGCCGTCAGCACCTCGCCCTGTTCAGCAATCCAGTTGACGTGATGGGTGCCCGCCTCAAATGCGTCAGAGCTGGCACAGCGCAGCAAGAACCCAGCATTGCCGGGCACGCCGACAAGCTGCGTATGCGTCAGCGTATCGGTCAGCAGGGTCAGCGCCGCCTCGCGCGTCTCGCCATGCGTAATCAGTTTTGCAATCAGGCTGTCATAGCTCGCCGGCACCCGGTCGCCAGACTCAAACCCGGCATCCCAGCGCACAGCTTCACCATCAATCGGCTGCAACATGCCAAACTCTTCGATCAGCCCCGCGCCCGGCAGAAAGCCTTCCGCTGGGTCTTCGGCGCAAATCCGCGCCTCAATCGCATGCCCATTCAGCGCGATGTCTTTCTGCTTCATCGGCAATTTTTTGCCCGCCGCGACGGTTAGCTGCAACTCCACAAGATCCAGCCCGGTCACCCGCTCTGTCACCGGATGCTCCACCTGCAGCCGCGTGTTCATTTCAAGAAACCAGAACGTCTCCAGCGCCAAAGGCTGCGCGCCATCAACAATAAACTCCACCGTTCCAGCGCCTTCATAGCCGACCGCTTTGGCCAATTTCACCGCGGCGTCTGTCATCGCCTTGCGCACGTCATCCGGCATGCCCGGCGCCGGGGCTTCCTCAATCACTTTCTGGCGGCGGCGTTGCAGCGAACAATCGCGCTCAAACATATGCACAGCGTTGCCATGCGCGTCGCCAAACACCTGCACTTCAATATGGCGCGGCTGTTCCACCAGCTTTTCCAGCATCACGCGGCCATCGCCGAACGCGCTTTCCGCTTCCCTGACCGCGCTTTCCAGCTCAGCTTTCAAATCGCCTGCTTTCGTCACAAGGCGTATGCCGCGCCCGCCGCCCCCCGCAATCGCCTTAATCAGCAGCGGATAGCCCACCTCTTTGGCCGCGCTCGTCAGCGTCTTTAAGTCCTGCGCCTCGCCGCGATATCCCGGCAGCACCGGCACGCCGGCTGCCTCTGCAATGCGTTTGGCTTCATCTTTCAGGCCCATCGCGCGGATCGTGTCCGCCTTCGGCCCGACCCAGATCAATCCAGCTTTTTGCACCGCTTCGGCAAAATCCGCATTTTCCGACAAGAACCCATAGCCCGGATGGATCGCATCGGCGCCGGTTGCTTTGGCCGCTTCAATAATTCGAGCGCCCACCAGATAGCTCTCACTCGCCGCTGCGCCGCCTATATGGACCGCCTCCCCTGCGCTGCGCACATGCTTGGCACGGGCATCGGCGTCGGAATACACCGCGACCGTCTCAATGCCTAAACGGTCACACGTCGCCATAATCCGGCAGGCAATCTCACCCCGGTTTGCGATCAATAGTTTTTTGATGCTCATCTGCGTCCTCGTCTTGCCCGCGGTGAATAAATGCCACGAGCACAAAACTGATTATCATCAGCAGATACCACGATCCCAGTTTCGATAAAGACACCATCGACCATTCATGTTCCTGCCCGGGATATGACCAGGCTTTGGCGAATGTCCCGAGGTTTTCAGCGAACCAGATAAACAAGGCCACGAGCACAAATCCCACGACTAACGGCATCGGCCTGCGCGCCTCATCTGGCCGGAACCACACAATGCACGGCCCATAAATCAACGCGCTGGCAATAAACAGAGCGATGCGGATGTCATAGGTCCAGTGATGCGCGAAGAAATTGATATAGATCACAGTCGCGAGCACGGCCTGCATCCAAAGCGGCGGGAACCGGTCAAACTTAAAATCAAAGATCCGCCACACACGCGCCAGATAGCTGCCCACAGCAGCGTACATAAAGCCCGAAAACATTGGCACTGCGCCAATTTTCAGAAAGCTCTCCTCTGGATAAATCCAGCTGCCCGCCTGCGTTTTGAACAGCTCCATAATCGTGCCCACAATGTGGAACACCAGAATGACCCGCGCCTCTTCCCACGTCTCCAATCCGCTGAGCAGCATCACGCCCTGAATCCCAATCGCGGCGATCACCAGAAAATCATATCGGCTTAGCGCGGCCCCATCCGGATAGAATAAATGGGTCGCCAGCAAGAGCCCCAGCATCAACCCACCAAACAAGCACGCCCAAGCCTGTTTGATACCAAACGCGACAAATTCGAACACGCCCTGGCTCCACGGCCCACGGACAAACCGATCATGCAACGCCCCGCGCATACTGTGCAAATAGTCAGAAATGCGCGATGACGCTGGCGATGCCCGATGATTCATAAAACCTCTAATGCTCAGTAATTACGACGATTTGGCGACAGATTCCGTGCCACAAAGGGGCAGAAAGATGACATTTTCCTTTTCCCACCCCCGCCCGGCGCGCTAGGACAGGCAAGTATATTATAAAGGGGAGACTCCATGGCATACGCATCAGGCACCGGACTCGGTGGACTCGCAGGCATCGTTGGCGCAGGAATTGGCGCTTGGTTTGGCTATAATGAAGCGGCCAGCGTCAGCAATGATATGGAGCCATGGATGGGCGCCGCTATCCTCGGCGGGGTCGGTTTTGTGGTTGGCAGTGCAGGCGCGTTCCTGCTCAAATCCATGTCGCAATTCCTGATCTACCTCGTTCTGTTTGGATTACTCGCCTTCATATTCAGAGATCAGATCGAATCTCTCACCGGTATCGATCCGGTCAATGCCTGCCTTGATGGATTTGAACGCCTCGGCATCAATCTTCCGGGCAATATCAAAGACCTTGAAAGCAGCATGCCCCCCGGCGGCTAGCGTTCAGGCCCCTTAGGTTGACCAGCCCGGCAAGCGCTTCTCCAGAAACGCGGCAATGCCCTCCTTGCCTTCCGCGCTGGCTCGGCGGGCGGCAATGCGTTTGGCCGTCTCGTGACCAAGATCCTTATCAATCACCTGCCCGGTCACATCGCGCACCAAACGCTTAGAATCAGCAATCGCGCCCGGCGCTGCTTTGAAGACAAGGCTGGCCAGATATTCCTCCATCTCCAGAAGCTCCGCGTCCGTTTCCACCACATATTGCACCAGCCCCATCCGTTCGGCATAGGGCGCATCAAATCCCTCCCCCGTCACAAACAACGCTTTGGCCCAGCGCGGCCCGATCGCATCAATCACAAACGGGCTGATCGTGGCAGGCGTCAGTCCCAGCAACACTTCTGAAAACTTGAACTTGGTCGATTTCATCGCGACCGCGACATCGCACGCCGCCACCAAACCCGCGCCGCCGCCCATCGCCGCACCGTGCACCAGCGCCAGCGTCATTTGCGGCAGCTCATACAGCTTCAACAGCATCTCAGCCAGCTTCTCTGCATCGGCTTCATTGTCACTTTGCGTATGGCTGGCCGCTTGTTTCATCCATGTCAGATCAGCCCCGGCAGAGAAAGACTTGCCCGCCCCGCGCACCATCACCATCCGCACCGTTGCCTGATCGGCCAGCAGATCAAATGCATCGGTCAGCTCTGCAATCATCTGTGCGTTAAAAGCATTGCGAACATCGGGCCGGTTGAGCGTCACAACCGCCAGCCCTTCCGGCGTCGCCTCCAGCCGTATAGTTTCATAGTCTCGCATGGGGTCCGCCTCTTAAATAGATTGCACGATTATCGTCACGATTGGCGTCAACTATACCCGCCCATCTCGCCGGGCGAAACTGAAACCCAAATGAAAAGAGCCCGCCATTCTGGCGAGCTCTCAGCAAGTCAAATCAGAACAGATGCTCTGAGTTTAACTCGCATCCATGTCGTCGGCGGTCTCATCCTCCGGCGTGTCGGCATCATGTTTGGCTTTCCAGGCCGCAATTGCAGCATCAAATTCAGCCTGCGAGACCGTGCCATCGGCATCTGTGTCAACAGAGGCGAACTTGCGTAGCGCATCATCTTGGCTCACCGCGCCATCGGCCGTTTTGTAGGCAACATATTCAGCGCTTGAAATCACGCCATCGCCATCGGTGTCAAAGCTTGAAAAGTCAGGCATTTCGCCGGCATGCGCCATCAGCGCCGTGGCAAAGGCGGCCGCCGCCAAGAAAGGGGGCAATGAAAGGGATCGGGTCATTTTAGTCTCTCCTAATCAACACGTCGCAAGGGGTGCGCGACACGGTCAATATGCGCCCTCCAGCGCCAGAAAACCCGTTAAGTCTGCTTCACGACTGAGATGTAATGCGGGGCGCGTGAGCCCCGCCCGCCGCTCGGCTCAAGGTTTCTTGAAAGAGATGGTCACCTCGCCAATGCGCACGCCATAGCGGGTGACATAGGCCCGGTTCAGCAAAACATCGTCTTGCATCAGGAACATCCAGTCATCGAAGCCGACCTTCCAAACCCCGTCCCCAACCTTCAAATCAACCTTATACTTCCAGTTAAACGCATTGCCCGTAATCTCACCAACTGCGATCCCAGGAACGTCATTGGCGGTGCCGCGATATTTGCCATCGCCCAAAACTTCGATCACCCATGTCCGGGTGTCGCGCTCGCCATCATCATACTCAAACGACTCCACCAGCGTCAGCGTGTTCCCCTCCAGAGAGCCATCCACCACCACTTTAAATTGGCGTCTGATTTTGCCAAAGCGATCTTCAAACACACCATAGGCATTGGTCTGACCCGCAAAATACTCTTCCAGCTTGAACTGGCGCGGTGCATCCTCAAAATCTTCAAGCTGCGCGCTCGCGCAAGCGCCCAATCCACCCAGCCCGATGACTGCGGCAGCAAGCCGTGTTTTTAGGTAAGTCTGCATGATGTATATCCTTCGCGTCTAAACTATACGCGGCGCGCGCGGTTTTAGATGCGCCTATTCGGCGCGGCGTAGACAAACAGGAAAGCGAACATGAACGCAGTTGTATTTGGCGCCACAGGCGGCATCGGACGCGCGCTGGTCGCCGCTTATGTCGCATCGGGGCGCTTCGAAACCGTTTTTGCTGTTTCCAGACGCGGCGAACCGATTGAGGGCGCGGTCGCCATTGCTGCTGACGCTGCAGAGGAGGCAGACCTGACCCGCGCCACCAGCCAAATCGCAGAGGCCGGACCGCTGACCCATTGCGTCGTCGCCATCGGCCTCCTCTCAGATGGCGCAGGGTTACAGCCTGAAAAATCACTCAAACAGCAATCGGCGGATAATTTTGAGCGCATCTTTCGCGCCAACACCATCGCGCCAGCGCTTATCGCCAAACACTTATTGCCAATGCTGGCCCGCAAACAGCCGGTCGTCTTTGCGGCCTTATCCGCGCGGGTCGGCTCCATCACCGATAATCGCCTCGGCGGCTGGCACGCCTACCGCGCTTCGAAAGCGGCGCTCAACATGCTGATAAAAACCTATTCAATCGAAATGCGGCTACGAAACCCGGACGCAGTGATCATTAGCCTGCATCCTGGAACCGTCGATACCCAGCTCTCGGCGCCGTTCCAAAGCAACACCGCGCCAAACGCCTTGTTCACGCCGCAAGACGCCGCCGCCAAATTGCTGACCGTCATCGACGGGCTGACCGCAGAGGATAGCGGCAGGCATTTTGACTGGGCCGGAAAGCCCATCGCGCCTTAGCGCATCACATCGCAATTGTCGCTCAAGGACTCTCAATTCTCACACGCACCTGACATTTTTTTGATCCCGGTATCGCGATATTTATGCGGTACAATTTGGATTGTCTGTTATCTCGTGATGAATAGTTTTAAACTTTGAGTTCATGGGAGCCGTCGCAAGTTAGATGACACAATCGTCGGTCTTTTCTTCCGTTCGCCGTACAGCGGGCTATTTTCGCGGGATGCGGATAACCACCGACAAGCACCTCTACGTGCCGGGGCCGGACGCGCGTGTTAAGTTGAACGGCTCGTTCTTTCGGGACGTCTGGACCGTCACGCAACTCTACACCTATCTTGTCGCCAATCGGGTCGGACGGCTCGCGCGCGGCATAGCTCCCACCGGCACGATTGCCTTCTATCCCAACAACGCCCCGCCTTGGTATAACATCTGGTTGGTCCTGCAATTGACGGGGCTGAAAGTAATCTCAGACGCGTCGAAAGCCGACTATGTTTTCATCTTCGATGACGCAACCCATTCCGACGTTGGCCGAGACCTGCACGCACGCGGCAATTGCGTCGCGGTCAACCAGCACATTGAGGACATTTCCAAACAGCATGTCGCGGATATCTTTGAACAGGTTTTCGGATATTCGCTCAGCGTTGATCCGACGCAATATAAAGGCCCGGCAGTTCGCAAGTCAGATGATAATGGCACGCATGATGGCGTCATTGTTGACTGCCCAATTTCCCCAAATGAGGTACTGCCGGGCTATGCGTATCAACGCCTGATCGACAGCACATTTAATGGCAAGACCAGCGAAGACCTGCGCATCGCTTATGTGATGGGAGAGATCCCGGTCGTATTCCACAAACATAAATCCCTCGATAAGCGGTTCGGAACAACTTACCTCAGCGTTGATGTAAGATCCGGCGATGATGTGTTTTCGGCTGAGGAGACAGATTTGATCGCGGCCTATTGCAATGCCATCGCGCTTGATTTTGGAACCGTGGATGTCATGCGCGACAAAGTTGACGGGCGCATCTACATCGTCGACGTCAATAAAACCGGGATGCCGGTTATGTCCCTATCCTCCCGCGAACAAATCGGCGCGATGCGAACAATCGCGAAGACGTTCGAGAACGCGCTGGTTCAACGCGGTCGCCAAATCTAGGCGGCCGGATACAGACGGATATGGCCACGATATAGAGTGGATATAGACAGGATATAGACACCTAAACGGGTCCTGAACCCCGCATATATTTATTCGGTGACCCCTACATTCTAAACACGCCAAAACCGCGCTCTGGGAACGGGGCATTGAGGCTGGCAGACAGCGATAGTCCCAGCACGCGGCGCGTATCCGCCGGATCAATTATGCCGTCATCCCACATCCGCGCCGTCGAAAAATAAGGGCTGCCTTCTTCTTCGTACAGGTCCCGGATGGGCTGTTTGAAGGCCTCTTCATCTGCCGCGCTCCAGTCTTCCCCGCGTCGTTCAAATCCATCGCGTTTCACCGTCGCCAATACAGAGGCCGCCTGCTCACCGCCCATCACAGAGATGCGCGCATTAGGCCACATGAACATGAATCTTGGTGAATATGCCCGCCCGCACATGCCATAGTTTCCAGCGCCAAAACTGCCGCCGGTCACCACCGTAAACTTAGGCACGCTCGCCGTCGCGACCGCCGTCACCATCTTGGCGCCATCCTTGGCAATGCCGCCGGCCTCATATTTCGACCCAACCATAAAGCCTGTTATATTTTGCAAAAATATCAATGGGATACGCCGCTGGTCCGCAAGTTCAATAAAATGCGCCGCCTTCTGCGCACTCTCAGAAAACAGGATGCCATTATTGGCGAGTATGGCCACAGGCATGCCGTAAAGCCGGGCAAAGCCGCACACGAGCGTTTCGCCATACAGCTTCTTAAACTCATGGAACTCAGACCCATCCACCAGCCGCGCAATCACCTCGCGCGCATCATACGGTTCACGCGCATCCTCTGGCACAAGGCCGTGCAACTCTGCCGGGTCGTAGAGCGGCTCTCTCGGTTCGGTCAGCTCAAAGGGCTGCGGTTTTGGCGTCGCCAGCGTCCGCACGATAGAGCGCACAATTGCAAGCGCATGATCATCATGCGCTGCGTAATGATCCACCACACCGGACTGGCGCGCATGCACATCGGCGCCGCCTAGGTCTTCAGCAGAGATCACCTCCCCCGTCGCCGCTTTCACCAGTGGCGGGCCGCCCAGAAAGATCGTGCCTTGCTTGCGAACGATGACCGTCTCGTCAGACATGGCCGGCACATACGCGCCGCCCGCCGTACAACTGCCCATCACGGATGCAATCTGAGGAATGCCCTTCGCGCTCATATTGGCTTGGTTGTAGAAGATGCGCCCGAAATGATTATCATCCGGAAAGATATCTGACTGATGCGGCAAGTTCGCCCCGCCGCTATCGACCAGATAAATGCACGGCAAATGGTTCTCTTCGGCGATGGTTTGCGCCCGCAAATGTTTTTTCACCGTCATTGGGTAATAGGTGCCGCCTTTCACGGTGGCGTCATTGCAAACCACCATACATTCGCGCCCTTCAACCCGGCCAACGCCTGTGATGACACCAGCGCCGGGCGCCTCGCCATCATACATGCCGCCTGCGGCAAGTGCGGACAGCTCCAAAAACGGCGCGCCAGGGTCCAGCAAGCGCTCAACCCGCTCACGCGGCAAGAGTTTTCCGCGCTCAATATGGCGCTCACGGCTACGCTCAGGCCCGCCAAGTGCCGCAGTTGCCGTGCGCTCCCGCAACTCAGCGACAAGCTCTGACATGGCTTTATGATTGGCCGCATAGGCCGGGCTGGATACATCCAATGTTGATTTCAATACGGGCATCGTTTGCCTTCCCTGCTAACCTGTTTGATTAGCGGGCACCGCGCAGCCTGTCACGGGTCAAGTGACCGCCATCTGCGGGCTTAAATTCGCCATTCACGCGAGCGATTTGCGGCCCTGCCCTTGCATTGTCTTAACTCTGTCACGCTTTCACCGCGCCCATCGGTTCAAATTGGGGCGCGAAAACCCTTTACGAGGAGGACATCAAATGGGCATGCTCAGGCCTATGGGTCTAGACGTTACGCCTACATTGAAGTCCATCCCATTTTTGAAGGATGTGCCCCGCCGTGCAATGCGCGCTGCCGGTAAGGAAGCGCGTTGGTTTTCGCTGCCCGCAGGTCAGGCTTTGTTTGAGGCCGGTGACCTTGCTGATTCGATCTCATTTGTCCTGTCCGGCTCCCTCGGCGCCTTCCGCGCGACCATGGATGGCCGCACCGAGTTTGTTGGCCATATCCGGGCCGGCGAACCGGTCGGTGAGATGGCACTGTTTCTTGGTGGCATAGACATTGACGGCGACGGAACCCCCGATGATGTGCCTCATTCATCCTCAGTCTATGCCATACGAGACTCCGAAATCATGCAGATTTCCCGCAAAGGCTGGGAACGCATGGTCAAAGCAGAGCCGGAACTATTGGAAGGCATGATCCGCATCATGCTCAACCGCCTGCGCCACAATCGCCGCCGCACAACGCGGTCTGAGCCCAAAGTCTTCACCTTGGTGGCGACCTCAAGAACAATGGACCTGCACCTGCGCGCCAATGCGCTGAAAACCTCGCTTGAACGAATCGGACGCTCCGCCTGCGTGATCGATGAAGCCAAGGGCGATGACCAACCCGCCACCTTCTTTGACGAACTTGAGAAGACCCATGACATTGTCATTCTGGTGTCTGATATCGGGGATACCCCGTGGTATCGTCAGTCGATCCGCCAGGCAGACCGAATTTGGGTCGTGGGCCGCGCCGATGCCCGCCCATCAAACCCCATCATGCCAGACAATCATTCACCGGCCAGAACATTGAAACTGGTAGACGTTCTGCTGCTGCATCATGGCAACAACCGACAAGCGGCCAAGCCTGTCGAATGGCTAGAAGCAGCAAATGCGTCCCGCGTGTTCCACTGGAAAAGCCGCGATGAGGATGATTGTGATCGGTTGGCCCGCATCATGGCCGGTCGGTCTATTGGTGTCGTGCTGTCCGGCGGTGGCGCGCGCGCCTATGCCCATATTGGTGCTATCCGCGCTATCCGTGAAGCGGGCCACCCGATTGATTTTGTGGGCGGTTCTTCAATGGGCGCGGTCATCGCCGCCTGCGTCGCGATGGGCTGGGATGATGATGAGATCGACAGGCGCATCCGCAAGGCCTTTGTCGATAGCAACCCGCTCGGCGACTACACACTCCCTGTCGTCGGTATGGTCCGCGGCCACCGGGTCAATGCGCGGCTCAAAGAACACTTTGGCGACGTTGATATTGGCGATCTGGCCATCCCGTTTTTCGCCCTATCGTCAAACCTGACAGACGGTGCCATTCGCCTGCATCGCACAGGATTGTTGCGCACAGCGTTGCGCGCGACCATTTCCCTTCCTGGCATTTTACCGCCAGTCGTTGATGAGGGCGAGGTGTTGGTTGATGGCGCAGTGCTCAACAATTTCCCAAGTAACATCATGCGAGATTTTCATCGCGGCACGGTCATCGGCAGCGACGTCACGCGTTCTCGTGACGGGTTTGTAGGGGATGAGTTTGCAAATCCCCCCGGATTTTTTAGCTGGATTATGCAACACGGATTTTCAGCTGCCCCGCCGATCGCAGGTCTGCTCATGCGCGCCGCCACGGTCAATATTGATCCAAAGGTGGGCCACAGCTTTGCAGATGTGCTGGTTGTGCCAGAGCTTGAAGACGTCGCGCTAAGAGATTGGACCGCCTATGACGACGCAGTTGAGGCCGGCTACAAGGCGGCCAAGGCGGCTTTGGATGCGCATGCCTCTCAGCCACGTGCGGCTTACATGGAGCCTCTCTTGAGCTCCGCCCACGCTGAGACGCCGAAGACTTAGCTTGTTTCGCCGAACAATTCGCGCCCAATCAGCCAACGCCGGATCTCGCTTGTGCCGGCGCCAATCTCCATCAGTTTCGCATCGCGCCATAAGCGCCCCGTCGGATAGTCATTGATATAGCCATTTCCGCCCAGCATCTGGATCGCATCAGACGCCATCAACGTCGCTTTCTCCGCCGCGTACAGAATGCACCCTGCCGCATCTTTACGCGTTGTTTCGCCCCGGTCGCAGGCCTGCGCGACGGCGTATGTATAGGCCCGCGCCGTTGAAAGCGTGACGTACATATCGGCCAGCTTGCCTTGCATCAATTGGAACTCGCCAATCGATTTTCCAAACTGTTTGCGATCATGGATATATGGCAGCACATTATCGAGGCAGGCTTGCATAATGCCCAATGAAATGGCGGATAAAACAACCCGCTCATAGTCGAGCCCGCTCATCAAAATCTCGACACCCTTATTCAGCGGCCCCATCAGATTTGCATCCGGCACTTCGCAATTATCAAACACCAGCTCGCCCGTCTCAGACCCGCGCATCCCAAGCTTGTCCAGCTTAGGTGACACAGAAAACCCCTTCATATCCCGCTCAATAATGAAGGCAGAAATTCCCCGAGACCCCGCGCCCGGCTCGGTCTTGGCATACACGATTAGCGTATCGGCATCCGGCGCGTTGGTGATCCACATCTTAGTCCCGTTCAGAAGAAAGCCATTATCGGTTTTCTCGGCCTTCAACTTCATTGACACAACGTCAGACCCAGCGCCGGCTTCGCTCATCGCCAGCGAGCCCAAATGCTCACCGCTGATCAACTTGCCGAGATAACGAGACTTTTGATCATCGTTCGCCCAGCGCCGCATTTGATTGACGCAAAGATTGGAATGCGCCCCGTAAGACAGCCCAACCGAAGCACTGGCGCGGCTGATTTCTTCAATCGCGATCGCATGCTCGAGATACCCAAGCCCCGTGCCGCCCCAGTCTTCTTCGACCGTGATGCCCAGTAAGCCAAGCGCACCCATCTCTGGCAGCAAATGGCGCGGGAAGGTGTCGGATTTATCAACTTCAGCGGCGATCGGCGCAATTTTGTCAGCGGCAAAATTGGCAACCGTTTCGCGGATCATGTCCGCAGTCTCGCCAAGATTGAAGTTCAGCGTTGGGTATGTATTTGCAATCATGGGCGCGTTCTAGCCGGACTTCGCGCCCATGTCAGCGCCTAATCCCGATCCAGCAGCTCACGCATCAAATAGTAGGCAGCGATGATGAACAAAATACCGCCACCCAGCATCAAAAGCGGACCAAAACGTAGCTGATTGACCCCCTCTATGGAGCCATCCGGCTGCGCCACAGACAAAAAGTCCTGCGCGCCAAACACGATCGCCGCCAAACCGAGCAGCGACAGAAGCGCGAATGGAAGCCAAGACAGTCGGCTACGCCGACGGTCTTCGATCTCAAACTCGTCATGTTGAGCCACTGCGCGCTGGACATCCAAATCATCCAGATTGAGTGGCTCTAGATCATCAATCACGCCCGCGGTCTCAAGGGGCAGAGGATCGCCATCTTCAGGCCGACGCTCAAACAGATTGGCAGGCGTGCGCTTTGGATCGACCGGATCAATCGAATCTGACTCAGGCTGCTCGTCCAAAACAGGCAGATCAGGAACAAACAGAGTGTCCGCATCAGACGTTTCCGCTTCGACGTCAGGACCGTTATCAGGCCGAGCGAGCGGCTCTATTGCCGGTTCGTCTACAGGCTCACCGCCCGCAAGTTCTGACACAGCCTTCGTGATTTCTTCTACGCTTAGGCCGTCAGTGCGGTCTCGCACGGGCGCAGGCGACGTCTCGGGGCGTTTTGGCGGCGTGCCAGAAGCGAGTGCTCCATTCTCCCCCAGAATACGTGTCAGCCGCTCTGCAACGGCCCGAGCGGCCGCTTGAGGCGCAGATTGAGCATCCTCGCGCGTCGCCGAACGAGGGCGCGGCTTAGAAACGGTCGCACGGTCGTCTTCAAAGTTCGATTCAACTATAACCGCCCGCTCATTCGGGGCCATCAGCGCCGCGTTTATATCTAGCTCAGCCCGGATGAGCGCGCTCGGAACCGCAGCGCGCCCCATTCGGTGCTCCAAGAACATCGCTTTTTCCGCCGCCCGCCGCCGCACAAGCGCATCAACAACGCACAATTTGCCGTCAATTCTCGCCTTTCGCCAGGGCGAAAACGCCTCAGCGGCAGCCAGACGCTTGCCTTCATTCAGCCGCGCCAACACATCGCTGGCGAGAAAAGCACCGGTGCCAATACTGAAGGTAAGCGACACCAATGCGTCGAATTCGTTCTGATCCAGTGGCGCCAGAACAGCATCTGCCACATCGCGCTCAATTGGTGCCAAATCGTGATGTCTCAGGATTAGCTCGGCATCCGCGCGGTTTACCGTCAAACCTGCGCGCGCAGAGCGGGTATGCCCGTAACCAATAACAAATTGGCCATTTGGAAGTTCAGCCGCGCGCGAACGAAAGCCCTCGAAACTCTTGATAAGTTCGAGCCCAGATCGGGACGTGCGTAGTCTTCGGGCCATGCAAATGGCTCCCGCATTGGTACAAACGGCGTATTTCTAGCCTCCGACGCTGCAATTGGCGCGCCCTTTCCCCAAAAGCGCGACCTATTCAGCCCGAATCCCCAATCACAAGAGCACCATAGTTGCCAATCCCAGAAAGCTGAGAAATGCGATAACATCCGTTAATGTTAGCACGAACACTGAAGAGGCGACCGCCGGATCAGCGCCAAGGCGCTTCAATGTCAGGGGCACCAAAATGCCAGATAACCCAGCCCAAATGAACGTCGCAAGCATGGCCGCAGCGATCACGAGACTGAGTTTCACGTCTTGAAACCATGCCAGCGCGATGAGACCCACACCAATCGCGAAGATCACGCCATTGACGACACCCGTCAAAAATTCGCGCAAAACCGCGCGGCGCGCCGCCGATCCATCGAGCTCGCGCTCCGCAATGGCGCGCACAGCCACCGCTAAACCCTGACTGCCCGCATTGCCGCCCAGCGCTGCCACCACTGGCATCAAGACGGCCAAAGCGACGATTTGCTCAATAGAATGTTCAAAGAGTGAGATGATCGCCGACACAATGAACGCCGTGAACAAGTTGACGCCCAGCCATGGCGCCCGCGCACGCACAGATTCCCAAACCGTGTCAGAGCCATCTGCCGAGGACACGCCCGAAAGCGCCAGCAGGTCTTCGGTGTTTTCTTCCTGAATGACATCGACCATATCATCGACGGTAATCATACCGACCAGACGGCCACTCTCGTCTTTCACGGGCGCAGAGGCCAGGGAATACTTTTGGAATTGATAAGCCACTTCTTCTTGGTCCAGATCGGTCGTAATATCCGACTCCAAAGGCTCCATAATGTCAGCAAGCCGTATGTCACGCGACGTGGCCAAAAGTTTTGCGAGCGAGACCACCCCGACCAATCGGTAAGCTGGATCCGTGACATAGATTTCGTAAAACCGTTCCGGCAGATTGGCGCCGCGCTCACGGGCATTGTCGATGGTTTGACCGACCGTCCAAAACTCACCCGCCACGACATATTCGCGCTGCATCAAACGTCCGGCCGTGTCTTCCTCGAACGCCAGGCCTTGTTCCAGTTGAGCGCGCTCAACTGGCTCTAAATCATCCAAAATACGTTCGCGGCGATCATCGCCCAGATCTTCGAGAATGGCCGTCGCATCATCAGAATCAAGTTCATCAAGCGCAATGGCGACCGCGTCATCAGGCAAGACGTCAATGGCATCTTCCCGATACTCATCGCGCAGCTCGATCAGAATGTCTGATGGCAGGTCACCGCCAAGCAATTCAACTGCATCAGAGAAGACATCCGGCGACAATTGCTCAAGAATATCAGCCGCATCAGCCGGGTGAAGTCGCCCCAAAGCACGTGCCAGCCAGCGCGAATCCTTATCTTGAATCGCTTCAGCCCATTCAGCCGTCATTGCAGCGTCCAGAGCGGCGCGGTCGTCCATATTTGCAGTCGATTCGTTCAGCTCTGACATGCCCTGCCTTATTGTATGCTTGCCCGATCGGAGCAAGCGGAAAGGGGCTCGAACTCTTGGGTTCGGGGGGCGCGAGCACTCTGCGCCAAGAACCCAGCTTCAATCCTTGCAAGGGGCCTTGCCCTTGATCTTCCTTTGCAAAGATGGCCTCACCTTCAAGCAGTATAACCGCGCCCGGGAGCCCACTTTTTGACGATCTCACAGCCCCCCAAAACATCGCCCCCTGGCCGTCTATCCTATATGGGCCTGCCAGACCCTTTCTTCGCAGTGGTCCCAAATGCACAGTTTCCGGCTCCGAAACTATTCATGCTCAACGCGTCACTCACAGAAACATTTAGTCTATCGACAGATGAGTTAAGTAGCGCTGAGGGCATCGCGCTCCTTTCGGGCGCGGCCACGCTGACCAAAGGGCCGCCCATCGCCATGGCTTATGCCGGCCACCAGTTCGGACATTATTCTCGCCTGCTGGGGGATGGCCGCGCCATGTTGATTGGCGAGCCCTTAGACCGCGACGGATTGCGCCATGATCTGCATTTGAAAGGCTCCGGGCTGACGCCGTTCTCCCGCGGCGGAGATGGCAAAGCGACACTTGGGTCTGCGGTTCGTGAATATGTCATGAGCGAAGCAATGGCAGCGCTGGGGGTGCCGACAACACGGTCGCTATCCATTGTTGAGACCGGCGAGCACATTATGCGCAACGGCCCAGCGCCGGGCGCTGTTTTAGCGCGCACAGCCCGCAGTCATATTCGGGTTGGCACCTTCCAATTCGCAGCTGCGATGGGGGATTTAGATCAACTCAAAGCACTGGCCGACTTCGCAATCGCCCGGCTCTATCCTGACCTTGAAAGCGAAGGGGCAGAGCGCTATCGCAGTTTCCTCACCGAAGTCGCCAAGTCGCAAGCCAGTTTGATCGCACAATGGATGTCCCTCGGCTTCATTCACGGCGTGATGAATACCGATAATGCCTCCATAGCGGGTGAGACGATCGACTACGGCCCATGCGCTTTCATGGACCGTTTTGCGTTCAACAAAGTGTTCAGCTCAATTGATCATCAGGGCCGTTATGCCTGGAACCGCCAGGGTGAAATCGGGCAATGGAATATGGCGCAACTGGCTCAGGCAATTTTGCCGCTTTTGGGCGATACAGAAGACGCGCAAGTCGAAGCCGCTCAAACCTGCCTATCCGCTTACGCCGCAACATTTCACGCCGCGTTCGAAACCGCGATGGCAAACAAGCTGGGGCTCTCTGCGGATCATGAGTCTTTGCAGGACTTCATCTCAGAAACCTTCACCGCCCTGTCGGAAGGCGGCGCTGATTTTTCGCGCTTTTTCACCGCGCTCACGCGCCACGTAGAAGGCGGGCCACCCAGCGCCATTGTCAGCGCCTTTGACACCGCAGAAGTCGCACGCCCCTGGCTAGAGACATGGACAACTCTAAGACAAACCGACACGGCGCGAGCGAGCGATAGCGGCCTCATGCGCAAGTCTAACCCCGTGCGAATCCCACGAAACCATCAAGTCGAACGCGCCCTTAACGACGCCGAATCCGGCAACAATGAGGCAACAATAAATCTCATAACAGCACTACAAACGCCTTACGAAGAGGATGCAAACTTCACCGCCTTTGAAGATGCGCCTGACCCGTCTGAGATCGTGTCCCAAACATTTTGCGGAACGTGAGGCCCATCGCGCAAAGATGATAAAATCATGCACCATACCTTTACCGCGATGCTGTTCTTGAACGTTGAATCAATTTTCAAATAGGGATTGATTCGCCGCCGTTTTTGCTGCTCTTTGCGCAGAACGAATTCGCCGAAGCGAAGCAAAATGACCAACAGAAGGTGGGGAAAATGTCGGGCCAAATATTTCTTGAATCCGCAGAGTTAAGTTCGTCAGAGACCGGCGGAACTATTTTGGTCGCAATCGTCAGAGCGGGCGATCTGTCTGAACCGGTCACGATCACTTACGGTATCACTGGGGATACGGCAGAGGCCGGCGTTGACTTCGTAGACTCAAGCGGAACGATCACGATGGAAGCCGGGCAATCACGCGTGTTGGTGCCAATCGAAATTCTTGACGATCTGTTGGAAGAGTCAACTGAGGCCTTCGTGCTTTCCCTCATCAGCGCCGACAGCGGCAGCCTTCTGGCCCCTCGTACCGCTCGCGTAGATATTTTGGACAATGAAAGCCCGATCACTGATCCGCCCCAACCTGGATTGATTTCGACGCACGAGTTCACAGAAACTGAAATCGCAACTGGTCTAGACCTGCCCATTTCTGTCGTGTTCAGCCAGACGAATCCTGACCTTGTATACATCGCTGAAAAAGGCGGTGTTATTAAAACGCTCAATACGGCCACCGGCGAGACCGGCGTCTTTATGGATATCTCCGATCAAGTAAACAACAATTCTGATCGCGGCATACTCAACATAGTCCTACACCCGGATTTTGAGGCCAACCCTTATGTCTATGTCTACTATGTAGCAGATCCAGCTGACGGCGTCGGCGCTGCAGGCGCTGACCTACCGGGCAATCGTTACGCCTATCTCAGCCGATTTGAAGCGGATGCGACCACCGGATACCAGACGGTCATTCCCGACAGCGAAGTCGTTCTGGTGGGCGGAGCCGGCCAATCAGCGAATGATATATCAGGCGACGGGCTTTTGCGCTTCGATATTCCAGAAAACGTCGATGAGCCCGGCTCTGATTATGATGAACTGACGGGAGAAGCTGTCCAAGACTTCATCAAAGTCGACTCGACCTCACATGCCGGTGGAGGATTGGCATTCGGCCCGGATGGCGCTCTTTATCTGGGCGTTGGCGATGGAGTCGCATTCAACTTTGTCGACCCGCGTGCGGTGAGCGTGCAAGATATCAACTCCCTCTCAGGCAAAATCCTCCGCATTGATCCTATCACAGGCGAAGGCATGGCCGACAATCCATTCGTCACCGACGACCTCGGCGAAAATGCGTCAAAAGTGTTTCAGCTCGGATTGCGTAATCCGTTCCGTCTCGCCTTTGATGACAATGGCCGCATCATCATCAGTGACACGGGCTGGAACGCCTACGAAGAACTCAACTCAGGTGATGCGGGCGCCAATTTCGGTTGGCCATTCTACGAAGGTGGTGATGGCGGCGTCATCATCGAGACCGAGCAATACAATGAGCTGCCCGAGGCGGCAGCATTCTATGCCTCCGTCGCCGATGGCTCGATCGTAATTGCTCCAGCCTTTCGGGCTTTTGCCCACGATTCATCCGCGCCCGGCTACCAGGTTCAGGCGATCACTGGTGGCTCCAACGTTTTCACCGGCACGGAATACACCACCGATTTCTCAAATCACTATTTCTTTGCAGACTTCTCCGGAAACGAAATTTATGCCGTTAACGTAAATGACCGACGTGACATAACCTTTATCGGCAAGACAGATGGTCTACGCGGGCCTGTAGATTTCGTTCAGGGGACTGATGGAAAACTTTACTATATTGACATCGTATCGGGGCGACTTGTTCGGATCGACGATATCATCGACGTTGGGGGCGCAACGGTCATAGCGACACCTGCCCGTGAAATTCTAAGCGGCAGTGCTGGCGCCGATGAATACATCTTTTCACCTGGCACATCTACGACGACATTTTTGGACGTCATCAATAGCTGGGAACCTCAAGATCGGATCGATCTGACCGCCTTCAATATCACAGAGGATGATCTGGACGTTCGCCTTCTAGGCAACGGTGATATTATAAAGCTTCTGCTCGACAATGGCCCGGATGACTTCCAGCTCAAGATCAACCTGAACGGCTTCACAGTTGAGCAGGTGTTAGCCTCAATTGTGTATGACAGCGACGCCCCCACTGGAAACAGAGCGCCCATTGCCATCAATGACAATTTAGCCATCGATGTTGACACGCAGGGGCTAATCGTTGCCACAGCGAATGACTTCGACCCGGATGGCGACGCATTTGTTATCCAATCTTTCACGCAGACCTCCACCGGGTCTGTTGCTCTCGATGAGTTTGGGGCCTTCATTTTTACGCCCGACCCGGAATTCATCGGCACAGACAGCTTCACCTACACAATTGTGGACCCAGACGGCATCACCAGCACGGCGACGGTTACCTTAACGGTTTCAGATCCCAATAGCGTCAATACGATCTTCGCAACCACCTCGTTCGAAGTGCTAAAGGGAACAGAGGGCCTAGATCGCTTTGTCTTTACCGAGGGCACATCAACAACAACAACAACCGATGTACTTGATGATTGGCAGCCCGGAGACATAATCGATCTGTCCACGCTTGGATTGACGCTGGACGATCTAGAGGTCCGCTTGATCAGCGGCGGAGAGACCCTGAAACTGATACAGGGGTTTGATGCGGATGATTTCCAGCTAAAAATTGATCTGAATGGATTTTCAGAAGCAGATATTCTAGCCTCCATAGACTTCGGTGGCGGTGACCCCGTCAACACAGCGCCAACCGCCACAGATGATAGCGCAGCCACCGTGGGCGTTGCCCCGGTCATCATCGACGCTCTGATCAATGACACAGACCCTGAAGACGACCTCCTCACCATCAGCGCGGTCGATGAACCCCTTAATGGCACCGTCACACAGCTGCCAGATGGAACCTTCGAATACGTCGCCAATGAAGGCTTCGTCGGCACCGACACGTTCACCTACTCCATCACAGACGGTGAGTTCACAAGCACCGCCACGGTCAGCGTCGACGTCAGTGAGGACACACCACCCGTCAACACAGCGCCAACCGCCACAGATGATAGCGCAGCCACCGTGGGCGTTG
>CAZXVJ010000003.1:36678-41419 GCA_964644385.1 uncultured Hyphomonas sp.
CCCGTCAACACAGCGCCAACCGCCACAGATGATAGCGCAGCCACCGTGGGCGTTGCCCCGGTCATCATCGACGCTCTGATCAATGACACAGACCCTGAAGACGACCTCCTCACCATCAGCGCGGTCGATGAACCCCTTAATGGCACCGTCACACAGCTGCCAGATGGAACCTTCGAATACGTCGCCAATGAAGGCTTCGTCGGCACCGACACGTTCACCTACTCCATCACAGACGGTGAGTTCACAAGCACCGCCACGGTCAGCGTCGACGTCAGTGAGGACACACTGCCCGTCAATCGAATTGACGCTACAGAAAATCGCGAAACGCATGTCGGAACCGAAGCAATTGATCAATTCATCTTTGAAAGCGGCGATTCTACAGCGAGTCAGATTGACACAATCATTGATTGGCAACCTGGCGATATCATTGATCTAAGCGCGCTGGGTTTTGAGCCTGATGGGTTGGAAGTCCGCCTGATTGGCGGCGGTAACACGTTGAAATTGATCGACGGATTTAGTGGCGATGATTTCCAACTACGGATTGAGCTGAACGGTCATTCTGCTGCGGACGTTCTTGCCTCAATTGATTATGGAATTGGGGATTTCAATCGCGCCCCGAATGCCCTTGCGGATGCAGTCTCAACAGATGAAGAGACATCTGTATCGATCAATGTGCTGCTCAACGACAGCGACCCCGAAGACGATCCATTAGAAATCTTGAGTTTCAGCCAAGGAAATGCCGGCACGGTCTCTCATGATGGCAATGGCGTGTTTACCTATGCGCCTCTGGCAGGAACATCGGGTATCGATTCCTTCTCCTATGTCGTCTCAGACGGTCAAGGCAATCAATCAACCGCCACCGTTAGTGTGACGGTCGGCGAATTGCCTGTGAACATTATAAACGCCACGAACGCTCAAGAGACACTGGTCGGCACAGATCAGGCGGACAGTTTTGTGTTTAACCTTGGCACCAGCGTCAGAGGCAGCGTGGACACCGTAGCGAGCTGGAGCATTGGGGATAGCATAGATCTGTCGGCGCTGGGGCTTTCGCTCGCTGACTTGACCATCAAAACAATTAGCAGCGGAACCGTCCTTAAGCTAAATGAGGGCTTCAATGTAGGGGACTTCCAACTGCGCATTGATTTGAATGAATTTTCAGCACAACAGGTGATCGATTCGATCATCTTTGACGCGCAGCCGCCTCAACAAGAGGCTGCACCAAAGGCCGCTGTGTCTGAAGAGATCGCTCCAGATCTGGTGGCCAAGCTGCTTGGTGACTTCGTTTCACACAAAACCTCTGGACCAATTGCCGAAGTCCAACCCGTTGAGCAAGCATTTGACTTTTCGAGCCTTGAGGACGGCACATCAAATATTGATGCTTTGTCTAGGTTTCTCATCGATCAACCGAGTTTTGAGCTTCAAATCGATCTTTCTCCAGTTCCTCTTTATTCGGAACCTCAGGACACATTTGGCGCTCAGATGGACTGGATATCTGATGCTGACCTCGACTTATTTGGCTGGTAGCGCCCAGGCCATAAAAAGCCACCCAAATAGGTGTACGCTCTTCCCTTCGATATAAGCAGGGGCGCCTATAAAACATGGCAAATTGAGGTAACCGTCCCTTTGACATCAAAGGAAAATGGTGCGGCCGAGAGGACTCGAACCTCCACGGATTGCTCCACAGCGACCTCAACGCTGCGCGTCTACCAGTTCCGCCACGGCCGCACGGCTTTTTACAAGCGAGGTAGACGCGCCATATAGGCCGCGCGCCGGGGTTTGTGAAGCCCTCATCTCATCGCTATATGCCTTTCATGACTAAAACTCGCACCGTAGACTTTGCAGTATCAGATGGCCTCGTGGACTATGTCGCAGCTTTGAAGGCAATGGAGGCAAGAGCGCGACAGATTTATGAAGGCACCGCCAACGAGCTGGTTTGGCTTCTGGAGCATCCCCCACTTTACACCGCTGGCACCTCTGCCAAGCCAGAAGATCTTCGGGCGCCCGACAGATTTCCCGTTCACAAAGCGGGCCGTGGCGGGGAGTTTACATATCACGGGCCTGGCCAGCGCGTGGCCTATACGATGCTGAATGTTGGTGAACGGGGCCGCGATGTGCGTGCCTTTGTGCAAAATCTAGAGCGTTGGATCGTTGAAGCCCTCGGTTCGCTCGGCGTCAGCGGCGGCCCACGTGAGGGCCGGGTTGGCGTGTGGGTTGATCGCCCTGGTGGAGCGTCATCTGAGGAAGATAAGATCGCCGCGATTGGTGTGAGGCTGAGGCGATGGGTCAGTTATCACGGCATCTCGTTAAATGTGAGCCCAAACCTTGAACACTTCACAGGGATAACCCCATGCGGCATTGCAGACCCTAACTATGGCGTCACAAGCCTTGAGGCATTGGGCCAATCGACCGATATGAAAACCATCGATGCAGCGCTAAGGACCGCGTTTGCGAGCGTGTTCGAAAGCGCGATGCGTGAGGCAAAGCCACCCATACCTTGCCAACCGCCCTAAACGCGCTCCAGCGGCCCCTCACTGCCCGTTGATAAGCGGCCGTCTCCGCCATTGGGAAGGCGCGCCACATAAAGCAGTGTCCACAACATGACAAAGAAAGACGACAGCATCCAGACTGGTAACGCCATGCCCGTCCCTGTACCAATTGCCATTTGCGCCTGACTTGGCATTTCATTCGGGCCGCCAGGTCGGCCGCCACGGCGATTTCCGCGCTGACCGCCTCGTCGTTCTTTAGCCTTCGCTTCCTTCGCCTTCGCATCGGTGTTGCCAGTGGTCTTCTGATCCTTTGGAGCCTCAGCCTTCGCCTTAGAGGCCTCGGCGATTTTCGCCTGCATCTGATCGTACCCTGCCATTCCGGCAGCGGACCCGGCCACAAACGCCGCGCCGGCCAACATCAATGGCAGCAAAGCGAGTATCGCCAACAGTGACGGACGTTTCGCTTCATATAGACGCCTAAGGTGAGCAATAAATGACGTGAACTCTGTGATGAGCGTGAACCCCACAAAGGCAATGAGTAGACCCGGTATCGGAACGCCAAGCACCTTAATAGGTTTCCACAAGAAGCCTGTATCCATGCCGGCCAGACTCACCAAAAACGCGCCAAAAACCGGCACGACAAACAGCAGCAGACGCCCTAGAAACATAAAGGTCCAGGCGCGACTAAAATGCAGTTTGCCCGTCCGGCCAAATGGATTGAACAGCGTTTTCACCCAGTTCATCTCAGATGGATCATCGCGCGGATCCTGAATCCATGGCCGCTGCGGATCAACCGGCGGCGACGCGGCGGTGGCGGGATCAAACGATGGTGTGTAAGTCATTTGGTTACTTTCAGATCAAACATGGATCAGGCGTCTGGGGCATAAGGGCCCGTTGTAGGCGGACCATAGCGATTGGCGTTTGGAAGGGATGGTAGCTTGGCCGCGACCAGTCCCAATATGGCTTGGCTGATCAGTAGGGCGAGCACATTGGTGGCAACCGATAGGCGCGCCAATTCTGCTCCATTGATTTGCATCCATTCCAGGCCCTTCATAGGGCCGTCCCGCATTGCAATCTCAAAGTACTCGGCCTGCATCACTGCTGCGCCCGGTGACAACCATCCAATCAGCATGAACGTCAGTGCGCTTATCAAGACAAGATAACTGATCAGAAACAGCAAATAGAACCAGCCGGAATACCCTGCATCGTGCAACCGCTTAGAAAACAAACAAATATAGGGAAAAATGAGCGTCCATTGCAAAAGGCTGAAGCCTTCCGCCACCAACGACGCGGCAATCGTTATGATCATCATCGCACCCGTCAGTAGGATAAGACCCTGCCCGAAGCGGCGCGGGGACAATCGCCCGTCCGGGCGGAAGAATACAAAGCCAAAATCCATCTAAAACCTGTGCGCGAGCCTGACCCATTTGAGAATTCATACTTCCCTAGCGAACTCTTCGAGTTTTATCAATAAACGATAAACAAATTCGCTTGAGACAATGCTAAAAGGCCGGATCCTATGGCCCGGCCTTTCCTGACAAAATGAGTTGTGCGTTTAAGTGAAAGTATCTCCGCTAACACTGCCCTCTGGTGGACCAAATTTATTATCGCCCGGCGTGGATTTAAAGAAACTCATTCCAAAACCAATAATGCCTGTCATTGCGGCAAGTGTCAGCAAAGTAGCGGGTAGTGAAGCCCTAAGCGCGGTCGATATGGACGCAAAGTAAGCTGCAAAATCTTCATCTTCCAAAGCTTCCATCATCTGCTCCTGCAACTCAAGCTGCGCGGCTTGGCCACCGCCAAGGAACATGGAGAAAACGCTGTTAAGGACAAAGTACAACACCAACGCTGCTACAATCAGCGCCAAAACAATCAGACCGGACTGATCTGCATCATGAAGGCGTTTCACATGAACCGCGATCCAAGGCCACCAAAATACAACCCCAAGCATGAAGATGAAGGGCGCAACATACGCGGACAAAATCCAGAGCAATGCGCTAATTGCCGCTAGAATTACGACGCCGCGCCAATAGGTACTTTGATTGATACGTCCGTTCGGCGAAAATAGTAGTCCCATAGAATTCTTCCTCCCATTGGATTTATAAGCCACTTTACTGAACTTTGTCGCGATTTGTATCCTACTAGCGAATCATTTTGGCTGTCAGGCTTAAGAAAGCAGCGTCTGTATGCGCGCGTTCCCTACTCAAACGCCACCATGACCTCATCCGCCGCAACGCTATCACCTGAAGCAACAT
>CAZXVJ010000003.1:41519-62692 GCA_964644385.1 uncultured Hyphomonas sp.
TACTCAAACGCCACCATGACCTCATCCGCCGCAACGCTATCACCTGAAGCAACATTGACGGCCGCCACGGTTCCCGCAGCCTCAGCGCGGATAATATTCTGCATTTTCATCGCTTCGACAACACACACAGCTTCGCCCTCTTGAACCGCTTGGCCGACCTCAACATCCATCGACACCACCAATCCCGGCATTGGGGAAATGATCAGCTTGGACATATCCGGCTTTTCTTTTTCCGGAAGGCGGGCGTGAAGCGCTGCCGTCTTTGGTGTGCACACCAGCGCGCGCAGCGACACGCCGCGATGGCGCATGATGTAGCCTTCCGTTTTGTCTGCAAACTTCACGGCGAACGCTTTGCCATCCAGTTCACCTTCCAGCAACTGCGCGCCGGGCATCCAACCCGTGACCAGTTTGTGAGGTTTGCCGCCATCAATCGCAATTGTTGCATCTCCCTCATCGCCCAGTTCAAGCGTCACAGGGTGATGGTCATCACCGAGGATGACGATCCATTCGGTGCGCGCCTCCGGAATGGGGCTGAGGCGATCTGAGATATGCGCGGCGCGGCGAGCGTTGAAGCCGTGGATATAGGCCGCGGAACAGACCAACTGAGCCAGTTGGGCTTTAGTCGGCGCGACGCCTTGAAAGCCGTCGGGAAACTCATCTTTGATATAGGCTGTCGTGATATTTCCAGACCGAAACCGTTTCTCATCCATAACCGCGGCAATGAACGGAATATTGTCTTGGATTCCTTCGATATGGAATCGGTCGAGCGCCGCCGCTTGGGTGTCGAGCGCGGTATCGCGATCTTTCCCGTGCGTGACCAGTTTGGCGATCATCGGGTCATAAAACATTGAGATTTCATCGCCTTCACGAACGCCGCTATCCATGCGCACCTCGCCATCGCCAAGCGGGCCTTCAGAGGGCGCTGAAAAGCGCTTCAATCGGCCAATGGACGGAAGAAAGTTGCGATACGGGTCTTCTGCATAGACGCGCGTTTCAACGGCCCAGCCATTGATCTTCAGCGCGTCTTGTTTGAGATTCAGCGTCTCGCCATAGGCTGAGCGCAGCATTTGCTCGACCAGATCAACGCCGGTAATCATCTCGGTTACGGGATGCTCAACCTGCAGACGCGTATTCATTTCGAGGAAGTAGAAGCCTTTGTCTTTACCGGAGGCCACAAACTCAACGGTTCCAGCGCTGTCATAGTCGACCGCCTTGGCAAGCGCGACGGCCTGTTCGCCCATTTTTTTGCGGGTGGCCGGGTCTAGCAGCGGGCTGGGCGCCTCTTCGATCACTTTCTGATTGCGACGCTGAATCGAACATTCCCGTTCGTGCAGATAGACACAATTTCCATGCTTATCGCCCATCACCTGAATTTCGATATGACGCGGCTCTAGAATGAATTTCTCAATGAAAATGCGGTCATCACCAAACGCGTTTTGCGCTTCAGCCTTCACCGCCGGGAAACCTTCCTCAACTTCCTTATCATTGGCTGCAACGCGGATGCCTTTGCCGCCGCCGCCCGCCGAGGCTTTGATCATTACCGGATAGCCCATTTCCTTCGAGACTTTGATGGCCGTCTTGGTGTCCTCGATCAGGCCGTCATGGCCGGGAACGGTCGATACGCCAGCCTCTGCGGCTAATTTCTTGGAGCTGATTTTGTCACCCATCGCTTCAATGGCGTGCGCATTCGGGCCGATCCAGCCAATCTTTTCCTTGGCGAGCCGCTCAGCAAACTCAGCATTTTCTGACAGGAACCCGAACCCTGGATGAACCGCCTCCGCGCCTGTTTCGCGCACGGCGGCGATGATCTTATCGGCGTCCAGATAGCTTTCTGACGCTGCAGATGCCCCAATATGAACAGCCTCATCCGCCATCTCAACGGCCATAGAACCGGCATCGGCATCAGAAAATACGACCACTGTTTTGACGCCCAAACGCCGACACGTCTTAATCACGCGCACAGCAATTTCACCCCGATTGGCAATCAATATCTTATTGAACATTTATGGTCGCTCCCGGCCCACTGGAATAGTGTCAGTCTTGAAGCCTATGGACTTAAAACTCTGCTTAGCGCTTGTCCATGACTGGCGTTGCGGCAGTTTGCGCAAACGAATTGGCCGCCCTCAAGCCAAAAACTTGCGCGCGGCCTGATTCTAATCTTCATTCATCCTGCCAATAGAGGTCAGCGAAGCCTTTTGCGCCTACGCCGCAGCGTTGAGCCCGTCTGCAAAGCCGGGGGCTTCCGATTTCAGGAATTCAATCAGCGCCCGCTCTGCGGGGCTAATTTTCTTGTCCCAACCAAGGCGCTGCATCAGCCAAGATGATTCTTCCTCGTCGACCTTTTCAGCTTCGCGATTCGCCGCTTCAGCGGCGGCCCGGCGCGCGTCCTCGGCTTTGCTGGCATTGTAGGTAACCTTGTCGAACCAGCCCTGAGATCCAATGCCGCTAAAGGCACGTCCAAAGAAACCGGCGGGATTGACCGCTGTGTCAGACAACCAACGCTCTCTTGCAAGAGCATCTGACTCAGACAGCGGACTCGGGTGGGCCCGAGCGAGCAAATGATTGGCGATCGCTTTTACAAAAAGATCGGCCCAGGCGTCATCATTCTTGGCAAACGCGATGCTATCATTGGTTCTAACCATCGTGTCAGCCTCACGACTTGTGACCCAAATCGCACCATCTCCAGACGGCGCGTATAGCGCACGCCGCACACGTTCGACATCATCCTTGGTGGCTTTTCCGCGCGTTGTAATCCGCTGGCATGCGGCGCTAAGAGCAAAATGACCAAGGCGCTCAGGGGCGCCCTCGGCAAAACGCAGTATGGTCAGCAATAGGTCCATTTCGGTATCTAGTTTTACGACGCCATCGCGGGTTATGCGGGAGATTAGCCAATCGGCTTCATCATCGGAGACCCAGCCCGTTGGCTGATGGTTTTTCAAAACAAAGTCTGTCACAGCCTCGACGAAACGCCGGTCCCATTCGGGATTGCTGCCTGACAAGCGGTCGTTCAGGTCGAACAGGGTGTCTGCTTCAGCCAAGGTCACCACACCGTCTCTGTAGATATTATTGGCGATCCGGGGCGCCTCACCGTCTGCAAGTAAACCCGTTTTTTTAATACGTTGGATCATCGCATCAAACAAAGTGTCGTCTATTTCGTTATGCATCAGGCGCGCCCTTTTTCTAGTCTTTCAAGGGTTATATCGGCCAAGCGTTGAAATAGAGTTGACGCGGCATAGGCCTTACATTTGTGCCAAACCTGTTATGGATGGCGCAAATTGATCGGATTTTGGAGGGATATATGAGAGAATTGAAGGATCTTGCGGGGCGAAACGCTTTGGTCACAGGGTCTGCGGCTGGACTCGGACGGTCAATCGCTTTGTTGCTGGCGGAACGCGGCGCAAATCTGATCATCAATTGCTCACGATCTGTGGAAGACGGTGAAGCCACGGTGGCCGAATGTCAGGCGCTCGGCGCGCAAGCGCGGCTTATTCAGGCTGATGTCGGAGAAGAGGCAGGGTGCGCGAAACTCGCAGAGGCCGCCGCCGCGAGCGGCCACCTCGATATTTTGGTCAATAATGCGGGGATCACCCGTCACGCCAGAGATCATTCCGATCTGAACGCGCTCTCCAAGGCAGACTTTATGGACACCTATGCGGTCAATGTCGCGGGGCCATTTATGATGGTGCAGGCGTGCAAAGATTTGCTGGTCAAAGCACATGCCGACACCGGGCGGGCGTCAGCCGTTCTAAATGTCTCCTCGATTGCCGGCGTGACGGGCATTGGCTCGTCGGTCGCATACGCCGCCACCAAGGGCGCGCTCAACACGATGACCCTGTCGCTGTCACGCGCTTTAGCCCCAGCGATCCGGGTCAATGCGATCTGTCCGGGTTTCATCGGGACACGCTGGTTCAAGGACGAAATGAGCGAAGAGCAGTATGCGAAGATGGAGAAAGGCGTTGCCGCCTCTGTGCCCCTAAATGTTGCCAGCGGGCCGGACGATATTGCAGCGTCTGCGGTCTTCTTTTTGACCGATGATGCCCGCCATGTGACTGGAGAAACACTGTTGGTGGACGCTGGCATGCACCTTGGATATGCGCCGTTGACCGCGCGCTAAACGCACAATCGCTAGGCATTTTGGCATCCGTCTGCCCAAATCGTCAGCGACTTGAACAATTCTGAGTGTGCACCTGCAGCAAGATTCCGTTTATCGCGCAGACCCAGCAACTCTGCCTAAGACGGCTTCAACGGGAAGCCGACCGTAGCAGGGGTACACTCCATGATAAGATCTATTCTAAGCCGCGCGGGCGTCGCACTCGCCATTGCAACAACATTGGTGGGGACAGCCGCCGCAGAGGGCGAATGGTCGGGCAATGTCGCAATTGGAACCGAATATGTCTGGAGAGGCATCACACAATCGCAGGGCGACTTGGCCATTTCAGGCGGATTTGATTACGAGAATGGACTTTTCTATGCCGGAACATGGGCATCAAATGTCGACTTCGGAGACGCGACCGACACAAATATTGAGGTCGACCTGTACGGCGGACTGACCAGCGCATTTGCAAATGGCGTGACGTGGGATGTTGGCGTGATTGGCTATTTCTATCCCGACTCCAGCGACAGTGATCTTGATTTTGTCGAAGTCTATGGCGGCCTCGGTTACGAGTTTGCAGGCGGCTCCAGCGTAGGCGGATCAGTCGCTTATGATCCTGACAATGAGAGCGCCTATATCGAGGCCACGGGCGGACATGCCTTCACAGACTATCTCAGCGTGGATGTCAGCGTCGGCAATTATAGCTTCGATGGCGGCGGCGATTACACCAACTGGTCGGTTGGCGGGACATACTCGCTTGAGGGATTTGATATCGATGTCAGATACTGGGGCAATGATGTCGAAACGACCGGATTGTCGCCAAGCGGCGCAGACCTTCTGGACGATCGCGTCGTTGTCACACTGTCTCGCAGCCTCTAGGCCAAGCCTGCATCACACAATCGCCGCCAGTCTTTTCGCAAGAGACTGGCGGCTTTTTTTTCGCCGGAAACGTGTGAGGCTTTGCAAGGGTTGATTTTGTCGCTTATGGCTGGCTCAAAGCAGTATTATCCCAAGGAGAGCGCAAGATGCGAATTGGTGTTCCAACTGAGATTAAGAAACAGGAATCACGTGTCGGGCTAACGCCTGAAAGCGTCAGCGAATTGGTGCGGGCCGGCCACGAGGTGAACATTCAAGATGGGGCGGGCATCGGGTCCGGCTTTGCCAATGAGGATTATGTCCAAGTTGGTGCCGCGATCCTCAAAGACGCAGATGCGGTGTTTCAGAACAGCGAGTTGATCGTAAAGGTGAAGGAACCTCAGCCTGAGGAAACCGCGCGGCTCACGAAAGACCACATTCTATTCACCTATCTCCATTTGGCCCCCGATCCGGTTCAGGCGAAGGGCTTGATGGAGTCTGAATGCTTGGCCATCGCCTACGAAACCGTCACCGATGATGAGGGCGGCTTGCCGTTGCTCAAGCCGATGAGCCAGGTGGCGGGGCGTATGTCGATGCAGGTCGCCGCATGGGCTTTAATGAAAACAAAGCGCGGTCGCGGCGTGCTATTGGGCGGGGTTCCCGGCGTGAAGCCCGCAAATGTCGTGATCATTGGCGGCGGTGTCTCTGGCACCCACGCCGCAGAGATCGCGCAAGGCATGCGCGCGGACGTTACTGTATTTGACCGCAACAATCAGCGCCTCGAAGAGTTGGACGAGATGTTCCGTGGCTCCGTGAAAACGATGTACTCAACCGCGCACAGTCTGGCTGAAGCGGTCAAAGAGGCAGACCTTGTGATCGGCGCGGTGCTCATTCCCGGCGCCGCAGCGCCGAAGCTAATCACCAAAGCGCAACTGAGCACAATGAAGCCGGGCGCTGTGCTGGTCGATATCGCGATTGATCAGGGCGGCTGCTTTGAAACCAGTCACGCCACCACACATGAAGACCCGATCTATGACGTGGACGGCATCCTGCATTACTGCGTCGCCAACATGCCCGGCGCTGTGCCTCGCACGTCGACCTATGCGCTCAACAATGCGACGCTGCCATTTGTGATGCAGATCGCAAATCTTGGCGGACGCGGCGCACTACAGGCCAACCCGCATTTGGCCAATGGGCTAACGGTGGACGGCGGAAAGATCGCCCATGAGGCAGTGGCGCATGATTTGGGCGAAGAATATGTAAAGCCAAAGTGGCTCGGCTAGAGCAAGGCACCGAACATGGGGGCGCTTGCGCGGCAAGCCGTCAGGTCTGAATGGTGCGGACGGCCGGGATTGAACCGGCAAGACCTTTCGGTCGGCAGATTTTAAGTCTGCTGTGTTTACCAATTTCACCACGCCCGCACACTCAGGCATGGACTTAGCCAGCCGGGAGAAATTTGCAAGCCATCTGGCACTATAGACATTAACGCGTGAGATGGGTCAGATAGACCGAAGGCAACAAAAAGGGTCTTCACGTGAAACAGATTGTTCCCATTCTTTGGTACGTATTAGCATTGCTTGTGATGCTTGGATTCTTAGGCTTTGTGGCGAACGCGGTTATGCGTTCAGGCCACCCGGGCTTTGCGCTCGCACAACTGTTTCCGACCCTCTTATCTATAGCCACATTGATCGCCACCGGGCTGGCCTATCATTTGATGGCGCGCGCGACCGACTCGATCGCGATTAGCGTCATCGGACTTATCCAATGGATCTTCGCATTGCTGGCACAAGCGGGCTACTTCGCCGGCCGCGCGCTTCAAAACCAAAGCATGATCGGAGGCGACTCAGCGGTGGGGCTTGATACCGTGGCCATCGTTTTCGGCGTTGCGGCCATCACATCTTTGATCGCGGGCGTCTTGTTTATTATCGCGCTGATCATCGCGATCAATTCAACACCCAATCGAGAGACCTATCCGTTGAGCTAGTCCTGCTGTGTGCGGCCGCGCGCTGTGACCTGCTTGCGAGCCTCTTCAACCGAATCGGCTGTGACAGAGGCCGCGTGCTTCGCAGACCGCCGGATTTCTTCTTTTGAGCCGTCGCCAAATGTCATCGCGAACCCATCATCAATGATCGCTTTGTAGCCGCGCAAAAGAACGGGGTCACAGCTGGTCATTTCGTGCGCCAATTTGCGCGCCGCAGGCACAAGTTCATCAGCGGCATAGACACGGTTGACCAAGCCCCAATCGGCCGCCGTTTCCGCGTCCAGAAAATTGCCCGTAAAGGACAGCTCTTTGGCGCGGCTGCTGCCAATCATGCGTGACAATTTTTGGCTGAGCCCCCAACCGGGCATGATCCCAACGCGGGCATGCGTATCGGCAAATTTCGCATTCTCTGACGCCAGCAAGACATCGCACATCAGCGCAAACTCAAAGCCGCCCGTAATCGCAAACCCATTGATGGCGCCAATAATCGGCCACGGATAGGCATCCAGCGCGCGAGCAATATCCATAGCTTTGGAATCCTCATCAACACCCAGCGCAAAGCCTGTTTCGCCAGCCTCTTTCAAATCAACACCTGCGGTGAAGGCTCGGCCCGCCCCCGTTAGCACCACCGCGCGAATGGACTCATCCTGCGCCAGTTCATCAAACACGCGAACAATTTCAGTCCGCAGCGCCCGCGACAGGGCATTCAACGCATCTGGACGGTTCAGCGTTACAACCGCGATCGCTTCGTCGCGTTCTACCAGGATGATGTCATCTGCCATGTTCGGTCTCTCTTATGTTGGACTTGTATCTGTTTTCAGCTTAGCGGCGGCTCGTATCCGTCTCCAGACCTCACCCAACGCAAAGCCGGGCTTACGCTGTTTCGGGGACCACACGCTGCGGCGTCACCCCGGCCGCCGTAATAATGCCGCTCAGGCGCGCCTCAATGGTCGGCAATAAGTCTTCTGACACCGTGCTGGCAACAAGATGTACGCCATTGTCGCCGATTGAACGGAACCAGGGATAAGACCCAAACGATACGTCCGGCATCTCTTTCGCCAACGCGCCAAGCGGCTCAGCGATCTCGCCCTCACGAAGGCCCACACCGCGCACCGTCATCTTGTGGATGACTTTCCCGGTCTGTAATCTGTGGCCGATATCCTCCAGCATAGCGCGCGCAATGGAGGGCACGCCTGCCAGCGTGAACACGTTCTCAGTCTGAAAGCCGGGCGCGCCAGACACAGGATTGGAAACAAGGCTTGCGCCATGCGGAATGCGCGCCATGCGGCGGCGCGCGGGCGTGAACTCAGTCTCCATCTCAGCATATCGCTTCGTCAAATCCTCGATCACGTCTGGATGCTCCCCAATCTCTATCCCGAACGCGGCGGCAATCGCATCGGCTGTAATATCATCATGGGTCGGGCCAATGCCGCCCGTGGTGAACACATAGGTGTAGCGCGCGCGTAGATCATTCACCGCAGCAACAATGTCTTCCTGCACATCAGACACAGTCCGCGCCTCCCGCACGGGGATGCCAAGGGGGCTGAGATACCCCGCTATGTTTTGCAAATTGATGTCGCGGGTTCGGCCAGATAGCAGTTCATCGCCGATCAGCAGAACGGCGGCAGTGGGTGATGTGTCTGTCATATCCCGAAACGTAGACGGAAATCTGGACGCTTCCTAGCCTCCTTTGTCGTCGCAGATAGCGATTTACCGGGCGCGGGGGTGGAAGTTTTAAGCCTCTTTACGATATGATAGGGCAACCCCGAAAAAAGGCCCGCCCCATGTCTGAGACCGATACCCACCTTTTACTACCGATGCGCACCGGCGAAATTCGTATTCACGACGCTGAAGGCTTCGCGGGTATGCGCAAAGCAGGCCGCCTGGTGGCTGAGTGTCTCGATATGATCGCGGGCGAGGTTGAGCCCGGCGTCACCACCGGACATCTCGATGATCTGATCCGCGAATTTGTGCTGGATAACGGTGCTCAATCGGCAACGATTGGCTATCGCGGCTATCGCCACGCTTCCTGCATTTCACTGAATCATGTCATCTGTCACGGCATTCCCGGCGCCAAGCCGTTGAAGGATGGTGACATCGCCAACATTGATGTGACCTGCGTGCTGGATGGCTGGCACGGAGACCATTCGCGGATGTACGGCGTCGGCAATGTGAAGCGCAAAGCCGAGCGGTTGATGGATGTGACCTATGAAGCCCTCATGGCGGGTATTGCCGCGGTCAAACCGGGCGGTCATTTTGGAGACATTGGCGGTGCCATTTCAGAGGTGGCCCGCAAAAACCGAATGAGCGTTGTCGAAGATTTCTGCGGGCACGGCCTTGGCCGACTGTTCCATGATGAACCCAATGTCGTTCATTCAGCCGAATCGGGCACCGGACCTGAGCTGAAACCCGGCATGTTTTTCACCATTGAGCCCATGCTAAATCTTGGCCGCAAAGACGCTGCTATTTTGCCTGATGGCTGGACCGCAGTAACGCGAGACCGAAAACTCTCAGCGCAATTTGAACATTCGGTTGGCGTCACTGAAGACGGCGTTGAAGTGTTTACATCCTCTCCAACCGGCCTCCACACCCCTCACACGGCGGCGCCATAATTCGCCATAAAAATTGTCGATGCGGCCAAACCTGCTAAACCAAGCGGCATGGTAGACGAGACAACACAGCCACATTGGAAAGGTCATCGTGACCGGTTGCGCGGCAAAGTCATCGCGCGCGGCGCAGATGCGCTTGATGATTACGAATTGCTGGAAGTCTTGCTGTTCGCCTTTATTCCGCGCCGCGACGTGAAGCCTATCTCAAAGGCCCTCCTCGCCCGCTTTGGCGGTGTCAGCGCCGTACTTGCCGCAGAGCCGAAAGATCTCACTCAGGTCAGCGGCGTCGGCGAAACGGTGGCGGCTTACCTCAAAACCGTCCAGGCACTGACCGCGCGGGCCTCCATCGAAGACATCAAGAAACGCCCCGCCATTTCCAGCTGGTCTGCGCTGGTCACCTATGTGCAGCAAAAACTGCAACATGAAGGACGTGAGCAATTCAGGGTGCTGTTCCTCGACCGCAAAAATCAACTGATTGCGGACGAACTGATGGGCCAGGGCACGGTCGATCATGCCCCGGTCTATCCCCGAGAGATTGCCCGCCGCGCCCTCGAATTACAGGCCTCTGCCCTCATATTGGTCCACAACCATCCCTCCGGAGACACCACCCCTTCGCGGGCCGACATCGACATGACCCGTGAGATCATCGATGTGCTCGATCCACTAGAAATCACGGTACACGATCATTTGATTGCAGGCACGGGCGGCATAACGAGTTTCAAGTCATCCGGGCTGATTTGACAGCAACACATCCGATTAAACCATCGCTCACGCCACGATAGGGCTTGCCGCGCGCGCCGTGGCGGCTAACGTAGACTTCAAAGTGCGCCGCCAGATGCGCAAAAATACATTGGGAGGCGACGGACAGCATGACTGATGCGACTGCGACAGGCACGGCGACAGATGGGCACCTAACCGGTTTTGGAACCAAGGGCTACCGCTCCTACGTTCTTGTGGCCCTCATGGTGGTTTACACCCTAAACTTTATTGATCGAACTTTGATTGCGGTTGTGGCACAGCCGATCATTGAAAGCTTCCAACTGACAGATAGCCAATGGGGCCTGCTGTACGGGCCGCCCTTTGCCCTGTTCTATGCCGCAATGGGGCTACCCATCGCCCTATGGGCTGACCGGTCAAACCGCGTCAAAATTATAACGGCATGTATTATACTCTGGTCTGTGATGACCGCGCTTTGCGGCTTTGCCGCCGGCTTCATGACGCTTCTGTTGTTTCGGATTGGCGTCGCCATTGGTGAAGCGGGCTGCACACCGCCTGCTAACTCAATTATCGGCGACTATTTCAAACCTGTCAGCCGCGCAACCGCGCTCGGCATCTATTCAATGGGCGTGACGCTGGGCGGGGTTCTGGCAAACCTTTTCGGTGGACCGATTGCCCAAATGAAGGGCGAGACCTTCGGAAATTTCCTCGGCAATATTGGCGTCGGCGGACTGTTCAGCAGCATCGACTGGGTCAATACTGAAGGCTGGCGAATTGCATTCGTCGTCGTCGGCGTCCCCGGCGTTTTGATTGCGCTGATCGTATTGTGGACGATCAAAGAACCGCCACGTGGGTACTCCGATCCACCGTCAGCGACACCCGAAGAAAAAGCCAGTCTTAAAGAGACCTTCCGCGAACTCAATGGAAAGCCGTCGTTCTGGTGGATGGTCATCGGCGCCGCGCTTGTTGCGTTTGTGGGCTATGGCTTGGTCAGCTTTCAGGCACCCTTCCTACAACGCGAACATGGGCTGAATGTGCGGGACGCTGCGGTAAACTATGGCGCGCCACTATCATTCCTTGCGGCGATCGGCACCTTCCTCGGCGGTTACATCACAGAGAAGCTCACAGGGCGCATGCCGTCAGCGGCAGCGATTGTTCCCGCGGTGGGTCTTCTGATCGCGGTACCTGCCTATATCGGCGCTTTCTTTATGTCTGACCTGAGGCTCGTCTTTATCCTTTGGGGCATTGGCGCAATGGCGCACTACGCTTACCTCGGCGCTCAGTACAATATTGGCGCAGGTGTTGTCTCATCGAAATCACGCGCGACGGCGATTGCGATTCTCTTGATTGTTGTGTCCATCATCGGCAACGGTGTTGGCCCCTATTTCGTAGGCTTCTTCTCCGACTTCTTCACCAACAGCGCCATTGCCTCAGCCGGAATGGGCGGCGAGTTGAGCAAAGCCATCTGTCAAACAACGGCTGAAACGCTGACCCCTGAGCAGATCTCAGTCTGTACTGAGGCCGGCAAGACAGGCCTGAAATATTCCATCTCCCTGACAGTGTGCTGGTTCTTCGTGGCGGCATTTTGCTTTTTCATGTCAGCTCGCACCCTGCAGCGAGACTTCGTTGCAGAGCTTGGAGGCGCCAAAGCATGACCGACACCAGCCAAACAGAAACGCCCGAACTCTCCCAGTCTGAGGGCTATGGCTCATCGGCCTATCGCTCCTACGTCCTGTTTGCGCTGATCGTCGTCTACACGTTCAACTTCATTGACCGGACGTTGATCGGCGTCTTGGGCGAGCAAATTCGCGAAACCTTTGGTCTGTCCGATTTCATGATCGGCATTCTTTCAGGGCTTGCCTTCGCCCTGCTCTACACGCTGCTGGGTATTCCCTTCGCCATGATGGCAGAGCGCAAAAACCGCACACGCATCATTACCGTCGCAATGATCGCCTGGAGCGGCATGACCGTCATGTGCGGCTATGCCCAAAATACGTTCCAATTTGCCCTTGCGCGCATTGGGGTCGGCATTGGCGAGGCGGGCTGTTCGCCGCCATCGCACTCTCTGATCTCGGACTATTTCCCACCTGAAAAACGCTCATCCGCGCTGGGTATCTTCGCGCTTGGTATTCCGATTGGTTCGATGCTGGCCGCCTTGGGCGGGGCTTACATCGCAACGCGCGGCGGGCTTGATTGGCGAGACGCCTTTATCTGGATGGGCCTGCCAGGCATTCTGTTTGCGATCATCTTCCAAATCACCGTCAAAGAACCCCCGCGCGGGTACTCAGACCCTGGCGGCGCTGAAGCCGCAGCGCTTCGCAGAATGCCGTCTCCGTTCAAAGTGTTTGAGGTTGTTGGTAAAAATGCCACGTTTTGGCATGTCGCCCTTGGCGGCGCGCTCGCCTCTTTCGCTGGCTATGGCATTGGCCAGTTCATCGCGCCCTATTGGATGCGCGTCTATGAATTCGACCTGATGACTGCGGCGCTGATCTATGGCGGCGTGCTGGGTGTCGCCGCCGGTATCGGCACTTTCGGGTCAGGTGTCGTGGCGGACCGTGTCCGGGCGCGTCACCCCAATTCTGACAGCTGGTTACCCGCCATTGGCCTCGCCCTTTGCGTGCCCTTGATGATCTTTGGCTACAATGCCGATACGCTGTTCGGCCCAGCCGCCAGCGTTTGGATTGCCGTGCCCATCCTCGGGGTCGCCGCCATTCTGCGCTATTCTTATCTCGCGCCCATGTTCGCGGTGACGCAAAAACTGGTTGAGCCGCGCATGCGTGCCACCGCTGCGGCGCTATTATTGTTTGTGGTCAACCTGCTTGGCTATGGGCTTGGCCCCCCCGTGATTGGCGCGATCTCTGATGTCGGCACGGGCTGGAAGCTCGAACAGTTGGACGCGCCCGTCTCAACAAAGGATTGCGGCACGATTGAGAAAAATCTCAAGGCAGCGGCCAAAGACAAACCAGACGCCATTTCTGGCACCGAACTGGATGAGGCAGCGGCCGCGAATAATGCTTACTGCAAACCTGCCCGCAAAACGGGGGTTCGGCTTGGCGTGTCCGTTGGTGTTCTATTCTTCTTGTGGGCCGCGCTTCACTTCTGGCTGATGGGTCGAACTATGCAGAAAGATCTGTGGCGCCCCGGCAAAGATGAAGATGAGATAGATTCCGCCGCGCCAGCCTGATAAGCCGCCAGCATGGCTGTTTACACCCAAGTTTCCGATGAAGCGCTGGCCGCGTTTCTGGCCGACTATGCCCTTGGCTTGCCCACGGCGTTCAAGGGCATTGCGGAGGGCGTCGAAAACTCGAATTATTTTCTCGGCACAACAGAAGGCCGCTATATCCTCACCCTGTTTGAAAAGCGGGTCGAGGCCAGCGACTTGCCATATTTCGTCGGCCTGAAACAACATCTGGCGACCAAAGGGTTTCCCTGTCCTCAGCCCATCATGGGGAAAGATGGCGCAGCGCTTCGAACGCTGGAAGGGCGCCCTGCAATCATTGTCTCATTTCTGGATGGCCTGTCCCCGCGCCAGCCGAATATCGCGCAATGCCGCGCCGTGGGCGCAGGGCTCGCTCAGATGCATCTCGCTTTGGCAGATTATGCCCCGCTGCGGGCCAACACTCTGGGCGCGTCTGCCTGGCCAAAGCTCTGGAACGGTTTAAGCGATAGCGCCAACACGCTTCAGCCCGGTCTGTCCCAGACGATAGAGACGGCGCTCGCCGATATTGCTGAGGCGACGCCGGGCACAGCTAACCTGCCACGCGGCACAATTCATGCCGACCTGTTCCCAGACAATGCCTTTTTCCTCGGGGACACATTCACCGGCATGTTTGACTTCTACTTCGCCTGCACAGATGCCCTCGCCTATGATCTCGCGATCTGCCTCAATGCCTGGGCGTTCGATGAAAGCCCTTCTACGGATGGAGATACGCGGGTGGCTTACAATTTTTCAAAAGGCGCGAATCTGATCGCGGGCTATGAAAGCGTTCGTGCGCTTGAGGCGGCTGAACGCGAAGCCTTGCCTGTCCTGGCGCGTGGCGCGGCGCTCCGGTTTTTTCTGACCCGGCTGATCGATTGGACAGGAACTCCGGCTGGGGCACTCGTCAAACCGAAGAATCCGCTTGCTTACGCCTCACGCCTCGCCTTTCATGCCAAAGTGGACTCGGCAAAAGGGTATGGGGCGTGAAAAATCCTGAAAAATTAAAATTGATCACGGCCAGCGCTGTTGCGCCGCCCATTGCCGCAGCGTTTATTGCGTTAATCGTGCTGTGGTTGACCAATCCATCGGTCTTTCTTGTTCAGCGGGGCACTGAGATTACCGGCTATGAGACAACCCCGCTTTCGTTTGTCGGCATTCTGTTGCAGCACGTCAAAATTGCGCTGCTGGGCGCAGGATTGGGCACCATCATAGGTTGGCCCGCTATGCTGCTTGGCGGTCTCCCCCTTCACGGCTTGCTCATCCGCGCCCGTCAGTTTGAGTGGAAAGCCTATGTGCTCGCAGGCGTTGCCGCTGGCACAATAGCGATGATTGTCTATGTCGGTGCGACCAGCGAATTTTCGTCCGCTAACAAGTCGATGATTGCCCCGGATTTGGCGATATGGCTCGCGGGGCCGCTGACAGGTGGGCTTGCCGCCTATTTGTTCTGGCGCATCCGCCGACCCGATAAATCCAGTCTTATCGTCAATCGCCGTAGCCGTGTTGGGCAATTCTGACACATTGATCAAATGGTCAGTGATAGCCATTTCTACCAGTAGGAGGCGCTAAATGACCGAATTTGGACCCAACGGACAGGTTATCAGTGGCGGAGGCCCCAGCGCCTATGCGGGCGGGTATGCCGGCGACACCAAAATAAGGCGGATTGGGCTGGCGGTATTTTTGTGTGGTTTGTGCGCCTGTTTCTCAGTCGCCGCGCTGGGGTTTTTGGTCACAGCGATTATTGAAATCTCTATCGGCGTGGCAGCAATGGGAAATCGGTTTGATGATGGAATCCTAGGCGGCGCGCGCTTTGCTGCCCTGCTGGCAACGCTGAACTGGGTCTTGTTCTTCATCACCATACCGGTCTCTTGCCTTGTGATCTGGCTATCGATTGGCCGTATGCCGCACCGCGGTATTACTCATCGAAATCCTTATCTGAGATGGGCCGCGATCTGGGGCGCCATCTTGGTTGGCGCAACCACCACAGTGTTCTCATCCCTTGAAGGCGTTCTACCTGGACTCGGCGGCTTTTTAGTCGGCGTGCCCATCGGGGCTGTTTCCGGCGTTGTTTGCGGGGCCTTGTTTCTGGCGATTGTGCGACCGAACACCCAGCTGAGCGAGCGCACCGTCGACGCGTTCTAATCCTCGCGCCTTGACGACAGAGACAAAGCTGCCCACCTCAGGCCCATGACAGACACGATAAATATTTGGACGGACGGGGCCTGCTCCGGCAATCCCGGCCCCGGCGGCTGGGGCGCTTTGCTAAAATATGGCGACACCTGCAAAGAGATCTATGGCGGCGAACCGGACACCACCAATAACCGTATGGAACTGATGGGTGCGATCGAGGCGCTGAACGCGCTGAAAGGCCCTAGCAAGCTCACCCTTCATACCGACAGCACCTATGTCAAAGACGGCCTGACCAAGTGGATTCATGGCTGGAAGAAGAATGGCTGGAAAACAGCCGCCCGCAAGCCCGTCAAAAACAAAGACCTCTGGCAAGCGCTGGAGGCCGCCTGCGCGCGCCACGACATCACCTGGAAATGGGTCAAAGGTCACGCCGGAGACCCCGGCAATGAACGCGCCGATGAACTTGCCCGCCTCGGCGTCGAACAAGTCCGCGCCTAAACCACACTCACAAAATTTGACGCTTTATCTGAACCGGATGTTTCGAAAGCTATGAGACAGTCGCCCCCATCAAACACGGGGCAATCCAAATGAACGGTCTTCTCAAACTCGCTGCCGGTGTCGGCATACTTGCAGGCTTCTTCCCGGGCATGAACCGCGTCCTATACGAAGTCAGCGCAATGATAGGACAACCCACCGTGATTGGCGGATTGGGTTGGAGCCTGGAAGCCCCCATCATCGGCTGGTGGCCGGTACAGCTCGCCCTCACCATTATGGGCTTTGGCGCGGCGAAACTACTGGCTGTACGCGAGGCAAATCAAGCCGTGGCACAAGGCGGCCGCCTGCCCTTTTAGACTTACGTCTTAAACCGCCCATCATCGATGATCGCCTGATAGTCGGCTGAAACAGCGCCGGCGCGTACATCAATGAAGGGCTTGAAGTCAGGGTGGGTAAAGATGTGCAGCCGATTGGCCTCCACACAATCTGCCACCCATTCGGCCACGGCGTCTGGTTCCAGTCCTGAACCGATCACCTCAGCCATGTCTTGATACGCAGGATCGGCGTCCAGCTCTGCCTGACTGCGTCCGCCCGTTGGACGGCCTTGCGTCGTCGTGTGAATATTGGTCCGCACCCACGCCGGGCACAAACAACTGACGCCGATATTATGCGGCGCCAATTCCTGGCGCAGTCCTTCTGAATAGCCAACCACTGCAAACTTCGTCGCATTATAAGGGCTCATGCCCGGGGCCGCGCCATGGCCTGCCATAGAGCCCGTATTGATAATATGCCCGCCCTCACCATGAGATTTAATCAGCGGCGCAAAAATCTCCACGCCGTACACAACCCCCATCAGATTGATGTCCACAATCCAGCGCCAATCCTCCAGCGGAATCTCGCCCGGCTGCCCGCCCAGCGCCACGCCCGCATTGTTACAAACAACATGAACTTTCCCGAACCGCTCAATCGTTTTGTCGGCGGCGCGTTGCATAGCGGCAGGGTCGGCCACATCACACACAACTGAATCGATTTCAACATTCGCCCGCCCGCTGAGCGCCTCTGCTGCCGCAGCGAGCCCCTCCTCGTTCAGGTCCGCCAACATGATGTTCGCCCCGCGCGCCGCAAAGGCCCGCGCCATAGAAAGGCCTAGGCCGCTTGCCCCGCCCGTAATGAACGCTGTTTTACCGTTGAAATCCTGCATCGATATATCCTCAAAGAAAAATCCCGCACCCCATATGTGGGATGCGGGAGGTAAAGGTCGAAACGCTATTATGCGTTGACGGCAGTGCCCGATTGGAAAGCGGTCAGGCGCTTATTGATGATCTCATCAGCCTCGGCCATGATCCGGTCGATCAGTTCCTTACAGGTCGGAATATCATTGATCAGGCCCGCAACCATGCCGCATGACCACGCCCCGGCATCCATCTCTCCGTTCAGCATGATCTTCGGATAAACGCCCGCCACTTCGTTGATGATGTCTTCAAACTTCAGATCGGCGCCCATCTCTTTCTCTTTCACCAGCAGGCGCTCAACGGCGTCATTGGTCAGAACGCGTTCCGTGTTGCGCAGGCTGCGCATCACAAGGCGGGTGTCCAGCTCCGACGCATTCACAATCGCCTGTTTCACATTCTCATGCACCGGCGCTTCTTTGGTCGCGATGAAGCGCGTGCCCATATTCATGCCTTCAGCGCCCATTGCGAGTGAGGCCACCAAAGACCGACCATCGGCTTGCCCGCCAGATGACACGAAAGGAATGTCCAGTTCGTCAGCGGCGCGGGGCAGTAAGATCATGTTCGGAATATCGTCTTCGCCGGGGTGGCCACCGCACTCAAAACCATCAACGGAAACCGCGTCACAGCCAATGGACTGCGCCTTCAGCGCATGACGCACCGCCGTACATTTATGGATCACCTTGATGCCATTCTCTTTCAGCACAGGCAGAACAGCAGACGGATTGTTGCCTGCGGTTTCCACGGCTTTCACACCGCCTTCGATAATCGCTTTGATATAGCCTGGATAATCGGGCGCGTTGACCGCGGGAAGAAACGTCAGGTTCACACCGATCGGCTTATCCGTCATGTCACGGCACTTCGCGATTTCATTGGCAAGATCACCGGGCGTCTTCTGCGTCAGCGCCGTAATGATGCCCAGCCCGCCCGCATTGGAGACCGCCGCCGCCATCTCGGCAAAGCCGACATAGTGCATACCGCCTTGAATAATGGGATGCTCGATGCCGAACATTTCTGTGATGCGGGTTTTCATGGGCCGTCTCCTATATCGGTTTTCAGCAACATGCTTCCACAGGCCCCAACGAGCAAGGCGTGACGCTGGGTTAGCGCGCCGGAACCGCGCGTGCCTCCGCCGCGCCAACGCACACGCAGGAAGATGCAACATAACGAGACAGAAAGTTTCGTATGAAACCTTTTGACGGGAACGAATTGTCTGTAATAGGGGCGTATAAAGAGACAGTCATGCAGCAATGTGTCGATTCAAGGCAAAATGCTGCACCGCACAAATAGGATAAGTAATGGCGAAGAAGCGCGTTTTCGAGCTACACGTCCCCGAACCAGAATGCCGACCGGGCGATACCCCAGACTTTAGCAGCTTTACCGTTCCAGATGCCGGCGCCTCAATCCGCCCGCCCACGGATGTCGACGCTGAGGACATTCATCATTTGGCCTATGAGATTATCCGCGTCACCGATGATGACGGCAAAGCGGTTGGCCCATGGGCCGGGTCACTCACCGAAGACGAGGCGCTCAAAGGGCTGAAAGACATGATGACCGTGCGCGCGTTTGATGCCCGCATGTTGATGGCCCAGCGTCAGGGCAAGACCAGCTTCTACATGCAAGCGCTTGGCGAAGAAGCAGTGGCTTGCGCCTTTCAGGCCGCGCTTGGGCCCGGCGATATGAACTTCCCGACCTATCGCCAGCAAGGTCTTCTGATTTCAGCCGGCTACCCCATGGTCGATATGATGAACCAGATCTACTCCAATTCGGCAGACCCTCTGCACGGGCGCCAACTTCCCATCATGTATTCCTCAAAGGAATACGGCTTCTTCTCCATTTCGGGTAATCTTGGCACACAGTTCGTTCAGGCCGTTGGCTGGGCCATGGCCTCAGCGATTGCCGGGGATAGCAAGATCGCCGCAGGCTGGATTGGCGATGGCGCCACCGCTGAATCTGACTTTCACTCCGCCATGGTGTTCGCCTCCACCTTCCGCGCGCCGGTCATTCTCAACATCGTCAACAATCAGTGGGCGATCTCAACCTTCCAAGGCATCGCGCGCGGCAAAGCCTCCACATTCGCGTCCCGCGGTCTTGGGTTCGGTATGCCCGCCTTGCGCGTTGACGGAAACGATTATCTCGCCGTCCACGCCGTTGCCAAATGGGCCGCAGAGCGCGCTCATAAAGGCCTCGGCGCAACGCTGATTGAGCACGTTACCTATCGCGACGGGCCTCACTCCACATCTGATGACCCATCCGGCTATCGCCCCAAACAGGAAAGCGCGTCATGGCCGATGGGCGACCCGATTGAGCGGCTCAGCCAGCACCTCATCGCGGCAGGCGCGTGGAGCGAGGAACGCCACAAACAAGCTGAAGCTGAAATTGAGAGCGAGATCATCGCCATTCAAAAAACCGCTGAAGCCAATGGCACCCTGCATGATGGCCCCCATCCCAGCGCCAAGGATATGTTTGAAGACGTCTACGAAGAGCTTCCGCCCCATCTTATCCGCCAGCGCAAGGAGGCAGGCATCTAATGGCACGCAAAACCATGATCGAAGCGATCCGGGACGCTCAGGACATCTGCATGGAACGCGATGACGGCGTCGTCGTGTTCGGCCAGGATGTTGGCTATTTTGGCGGCGTGTTCCGCTGCACCAAAGGCTTGCAAGAGAAATACGGCCGCCAACGCTGCTTCGATACACCGATCAATGAAAGTGGCATTATCGGTACCGCCATAGGCATGGGCGCGTATGGCCTGCGCCCCTGCGTCGAGATTCAGTTCGCCGACTATATGTACCCCGCCTACGACCAACTCGTCTCAGAGGCCGCCCGCCTGCGCCACCGCTCTGACGGAGACTTCATCGCGCCGCTCACCGTGCGCATGCCCACCGGCGGCGGCATCTATGGCGGCCAAACCCACTCCCAAAGCCCCGAAGCGCTGTTCGCGCATGTTGCGGGTCTCAAAACCGTCATCCCGTCCAATCCGTATGATGCCAAAGGCATGCTGATCGCCGCGATTGAAGACAATGACCCGGTTATCTTCCTCGAACCCAAACGCCTCTACAACGGCCCTTTTGATGGCAACCACGAAGCCGCCATCACGCCATGGTCAAAGCATGAAATGGGCGAAGTGCCGGATGAGCATTACACCGTCGAGCTTGGCAAGGCGATCATCCGCCGCCCCGGCGCAGCGGTCACCGTTCTGGCCTATGGCACGATGGTGCATGTCGCGCTCGCGGCGGCTGAAGAGTCCGGCATTGACGCCGAAGTCATTGACCTGCGCTCCATCGTTCCGGTCGATCTCGACACCATTGTTGAGTCCGTGAAGAAAACGGGCCGCTGCATCGTGGTGCATGAAGCCACCCGCACCTGCGGCTTTGGCGCAGAGCTTATCACGCTCGTCTCTCACCACTGCTTCTATTATCTGGAAGCCCCGCCAAACCGCGTCACGGGCTATGACACGCCCTACCCCCACGCGCAGGAATGGGACTATTTCCCCGGCCCCGCGCGCGTCATCAAGGCCATGAAACGCGTATTGGAGACCAATAATGGGTGAGCATGTCATCAAAATGCCAGACATTGGCGAAGGCGTTGCCGAAGCTGAACTGGTTGAGTGGGACGTCGCCGTCGGCGCAGAGGTACGCGAGGATCAAATCCTCGCCAGCGTGATGACCGATAAGGCCACGGTCGAAATCCCCGCCCCTCGCGACGGTAAAATCATCTGGCTCGGCGCTGAGATTGGCGAGGTGATCGCTGTCGGCGCCGCGCTCATCCGTCTCGAAGTCGAAGGCGAAGGCAACGTCAAACCGGGCGAAGCGCTGGCCGATGAGCCCACCGCGAAAGCTGAGCCCAAAACAGACCCAAAACCCAC
>CAZXVJ010000003.1:62792-107356 GCA_964644385.1 uncultured Hyphomonas sp.
CGCTGGCCGATGAGCCCACCGCGAAAGCTGAGCCCAAAACAGACCCAAAACCCACTCAAAAACCCGCACCCAGCGCCGCTGAACCCCCAAAACCTGCCGCCGCCCCCCAACGCGCCGCCGGAGAAAAACCCATCGCCTCGCCCGCCGTGCGCAAACGCGCCATGGAGGCAGGCATAGATCTTCGCCGCGTTTCCGGCAGTGCAGGCGCTGGCCGCATCACCCATGACGATCTTGATGCCTTCATCCACGCCGGCGGCGAAACCAGCAATGGCAACAGCGCCCGCGCCCGTAATGACGCCGTCAAAGAGATCAAAGTCGTTGGCCTGCGCCGCAAAATCGCCGAGCAAATGTCACGCGCAAAATCGCGCATCCCGCACATTACCTATGTCGATGAAATAGACGTCAGCGCGCTGGAGGAATTGCGCGCGCGTCTCAACAAAGAACGCAAAGACGGTCAGGCCAAACTCACCCTCCTGCCCTTCCTGATGCGCGCCATGGCCCGCGCCATGGAAGACCAACCGCAAATGAATGCCCGCTTTGACGATGATGAAGGCGTCATCCATCAATATGGCGGCATGCATATGGGCGTCGCGGCGCAAACTGATAACGGCCTTGTTGTGCCGGTCGTGCGCCATGTTGAATCGCTCAGCCTCAGAGACTGCGCCGATGAACTCACCCGCCTTGCTGAGGCCGCTAAAGCTGGCACAGCCACGCGCGAGGAATTGTCTGGCTCAACCATCACCATCACGTCGCTGGGCGCAATGGGCGGCATCGTAACAACACCGGTGATCAACCATCCGGAAGTGGCGATCATTGGCGTCAACAAAATGCGGGTCATGCCCGTCTGGCAAGACGGCGAGTTCGTGCCCCGCAAGATGATGAACCTCTCCTCCAGTTTCGATCACCGCGTGATTGATGGCTGGGACGCGGCGGTCTTCATCCAGCGCATCAAGGGCTTGCTTGAATCGCCCGCAACTATCTTCATCGAGGACTAGCCCGACATGACCGATCTTTCCTGCAAGTTGCTTGTCATAGGCGCTGGCCCCGGCGGCTATGTTGCTGCCATCCGCGCCGGACAGCTCGGCGTAGATACGATCATCGTTGACGCGGCAAACCTTGGCGGCACCTGCCTGAATGTCGGGTGCATCCCATCAAAAGCCATCATTCACGCCGCCGATGAATTTGAAAAGGCGCAGCATTTTTCCAAGGCAAACGTGCTCGGCATCAAGGCAGGCAAAGCCAAGATCGACTTGGCCAAAACGGTCGCGTGGAAAGACACAATCGTCGATAAACTGACCAGCGGCGTCGGCGGATTGCTCAAGAAAAACAAGGTTCAATTCGTGTCTGGCTGGGCCAGCTTCATTGATGGTAAAACCATTGAAGTCACCACCGATGACGGAACCACCAAAATTCGCGCTGAGCATGTCTGTATCGCCACTGGGTCTAAGGCGACCGAACTGCCCCACCTCCCCTTTGGCGACCACATCATCTCATCGACTGAGGCGCTTAGCCTGCAAAACCCGCCCGAAAACCTCGCCGTTGTCGGCGCCGGCTATATCGGTCTGGAACTCGGCATCGCCTTTGCCAAGCTCGGTTCAAACGTCACGATGGTCGAAATGGCAGATCGTATCCTGCCCCTCTACGACAATGACCTGACAAAGCCGGTTGCCAAGCGCCTGAAAGACCTTGGCGTTGAGGTCAAACTCGGCGCGAAAGCCACAGGCCATGACAGCGACGGGCTGGTCGTTGAGACGTCAGGCGGAAAAACCGAGACCATACCCGCAGACAAAATCCTCGTCACCGTCGGCCGCCGCCCGCTCACCGAGGGCTGGGGCCTCGAAAATCTGGTCGTCGACATGGACGGCGCACACATCAAGATTGACGACAAATGTATGACGAGCATGAGCGGCATTTACGCGATCGGCGACGTCACCGGAGAACCGATGCTAGCCCACCGCGCCATGGCGCAAGGCGAAATGGTGGCTGAGATTGTGGCGGGCGAAACACGCCGCTGGGACAAGCAAGTCATTCCCGCCATCTGTTTCACAGATCCTGAGATTGTCTCGGCGGGCCTCTTGCCAGATGAAGCCAAAGCGGCCGGGCATGAGATTAAAACCGCCATGTTCCCCTTTGCTGCCAATGGTCGTTCCCTCTCTATGGAAGCCACGGATGGCTTCGTGCGCGTCGTCGCCCGCGCCGACAATCATCTGGTGCTGGGCCTGCAAGCGGTTGGCAAAGGCGTCGCAGAACTCTCCGCATCCTTCGGCCTCGCCATAGAAATGGGCGCGCGTCTGGAAGATGTTGCCGGCACCATTCACGCCCATCCGACGCAGGGCGAAGCCCTACAGGAAGCGGCGCTGCGCGCCCTCGGCCACGCTCTGCATATTTAGATATTGGGGGATAGATTCGGCGCTTTCCCTCACTCAAAACGGCGACATCGCCCGTAAACACGGCCTCAAACCATGAAACATGCCCGCTGAATCCGCCCGGCTTGCGCGCGCATCTATACTCATTTGCATGAACCGAGAGCAGATCAACCAACTTTATGCCCAAACACCCGTGCTGTTATGGCCGTGGATATGGGTGCAATTGATCGTGATTCTGGCGCGCATGGAGGCCGCCAGTCTGCGCGGTGAAGACTCCACAATTCTGATTGGCGTCACGCATTGGTTCACGCTTCACATCTTATATCAGTCAGACAATCTAAGCGGCAACGAAGCGCCGCAAGCCTTCACCTATGACGGCAACGTCACGTTCGCATCTCTGTGCGAACCGATTTGCGCCGCATGGACTCCATTCAACGCCACAAACGTCTTGATTATCGCCGCAAACGACAACGCGCGACACACACATCACACCGCAAAAGAATACGCCGAAGCCCTTCGTCCCGTCCCCTGACCGCGATCCATCAAACTTGAAAATCAAACAGACCCCAAGCCGCTTCACCGCGGCCGCACGTGCTGCCCCTTATGTTCTGCGTCATCCCCGACGCGAAGCGTCTGGGGACCCATCTCGGAACAGCCAGCCAAAGAACGTCATTCTCAGATGGATACCCAGATGAGCTAACGCTCATCAGGCATGACGCAGACGGAAAGAACAGAGCTTAAACACAGCCATGAGCCCGCGAAGCGGCGTTCCATGTTGAGCGCAGCGAAACGGGAACAATCAAAAATGCACGATCCATCGCCTAGCGCATCTGCGATGCGCCCAGCGGGCGATCCAGTATCAAGGCGACCAACTGCCGCGAGATTTCGCCCCGCCGCCGCTCTTACTGCCACCCCCGCCGCCGCGAGACTTATGCCGCGGCTTGCCGGGCTTACCACCGCCAGACTTAGACTTCCCGCCACCTGAACGCCCCCGGCCACCGCCGCCGCCACGTCCGCGGCTGCGATTGTTCGCCGCCCGGCCAGACCGAACATGCGGGCCTTCATCCTCTGGCAAGGACAAGTCGAGCGCTGTGCCTTCCGGTGGTTCCAGACGCGTGATCTCCATCTTCATCAGCTTTTCAATATCGCGCAAATATCCGCGCTCATCATTGCCAACCAGAGAAATCGCCACCCCGCTTTTGCCGGCCCGCGCGGTGCGTCCAATCCGGTGAACATAGGCATCGGGAATGTTTGGCAATTCATAGTTCACCACATGGCTCACCCCGTCCACATCAATGCCGCGCGCGGCAATATCGGTCGCCACAAGGATAGGGGTTCTGCCCTTTTTGAATGCATCCAGCGCTTTGATGCGCTGGTTCTGGCTTTTGTTGCCATGTATCGCAACAGCAGACAGCCCGGCCTTATCAAGCTGCTTGGTGACCTTGTCAGCGCCGCGTTTGGTTCGGGTAAATACAATCGCGCGGTCCATATCATCCCCGCTCAGAATAGACGCCAGCAAAGCGCTCTTGGTCTCACCGCGAATAAGATACGCGTTCTGATCAATCGCCTCGACGGGTTTGGCCGCCGGCGTCACGGATATTTCAACCGGATCGGTCAAAAAATCTGCCGCCAGTTTGCGAATAGGCGGCGGCATGGTGGCTGAGAACAATACAGTTTGGCGCTCTCTCGGCATCTTCGCCATAATCCGGCGAATGGCGGGCATAAAGCCAAGGTCCATCATTTGGTCAGCCTCATCCAGAATGATCGCGTCGGTATGAGACAGTTTGATAATGCCGTTTTGAATATGGTCTTCGAGGCGGCCGGGCGTTGCCACCAAAACGTCAACGCCGGGAGCCATATCTCTGATCTGCTTGTGCGGTTTCACGCCTCCAACGACCAGCGTAGATCGCAGCTGAATATGTTTTCCATAGGTGCGAACGCTTTCAAGAATTTGCGCGGCCAGTTCGCGCGTTGGCGCTAGAATCAACACCCGGCACCCTTTCTTGATCACAGGGTCCATCTCATCCAGCACGCTCAGCATGGGAAGCACAAAAGCCGCCGTTTTGCCCGTACCTGTCTGCGCGATCCCCACCAGATCATCGCCCTCAATCAGGGGCGCGATCGCTTGGGCTTGAATCGGCGTTGGGGCTGTATAACCTTCGTCTGTGACAGCGCGAAGGATCGGCTCAGCGAGGCCGAGATCGGAGAATTTAGTCAAAACAATACTTTCAAATATGCGAGGGATGATCGCGGGCTTTTCGAGCCGCCCACTCCCGGAAACTCAATTTTGAGGAAGCGGCGCTTGCCTCTTCCCGGTTCGGGCGCCTTGACGCGTCAACCAGGAAATGGCTTCGATCGATCAGCGCAATACGGGCCGTGCGTCGATGCGCGGGGACCAGAATTAATTGGCTAGTGTCATATATTGCGGTGCAGCACAAACTTTAATGGCTGCGACAAAAGGATAAGAGCATGATTGTCTTCATTCACGGCGTCCCAGATACACCAAAGCTGTGGCAACCCCTCATCGCCGCGCTCGGCCTGACGGAAGGCGACTATGTTGCGCCGGCCTTGCCGGGCTTTGCCGCCCCAGTGCCCAATGGGTTCTCGTGTACAAAGGAGGCCTATACAGACTGGCTCATCGCACAGATCCAAGCGGCGGCTGAGCAGTCGGGCGGGCCGGTTCGCATTGTGGGGCATGATTGGGGGGCATTGCTTACCCTGCGCACGTGTAGCCTTCGCCCCGATCTGATCGCGTCCTGGTGTGTCTCCAACGCCGTCATCGACAGTCATTATTCAGGCCACCGCATGGCGCGCATGTGGGCAACGCCGCTGCTTGGAGAGTTCGTTATGATGGGCATGCGCAACTCGGCACGTATGGAATCGGCGCTTATCGAACAAGGCGTGCCGAAACAGATTGCCGCTCACGACGCTGCAGCGATCGATAAGACGATGCGCCAATCTATCCTGAAGCTGTATCGCTCCGCGCGCGGGCTTCGCTTTAGCGGCCAGTGGGAGGATGATCTCGCAAAGCTTCCCAAAGACGGCCACCTATATTGGGGAGAGCATGACCCTTATGTCGATTTGAAGGTTGCTCAGCGCTTCTCAGAACGCTGGAACGTACCGCTGACGGTCGCGCGCGGCGCAGGTCACTGGGCCGTCGCAGAACGCGCGGAAGACTTTGCCAGTCTCCTCAAGTCGATTTGGGTCTAAGCAATCTCTTTATCGGCCTTCACAAAGCACAGGACAATCAATCCAATCGCGAACAGAATACCAATCGAGGCCATGCCGATCCGCTGGCTCGTAAAGGCGCGGGTGAAAATCTCCACCATCCAAGGCCCAAGCCAAACCGTGACCGTACCCGCAATGGCATACAGCCCGAAAAATTCCCCGCTACGTCCCTCAGGTGCCAAATGCACCAGCAGCGACCGACTGGAAGAAATGCTCGCCGTTGCCACAATCGCCAGCACACTGACAGATGCGAGATATACTATATCCGACAGTGTCTGAAACACGATGCCGTCCCAAACCTGATAATTCTCGACCAATCCGAAGAACAGAGAATCCGGCGTGATCGACAGATGGAAGACGAGCATCAGAACCAACCCGATCACTTCCACGATCAACGCGTTCTTCGGCCCCAGCCGCGTATCTAGCCAGCCGCCAATGATGCCCCCTAGGAACGCCCATGCCGATGCCCAAATGGCATATGCGGTCATCTCCAAAAAGCCCCAACCAAGGAACAGGGAAACATATACTGCGCCAAGCGCCAAATAAGCGGCCATCGCATCGGCATAGAACATGCGCGCGATCAGAAACTTCAAAACCTCTTTATACTTCGTCGCTTCGCGCAGGGTTTGAAACACGCCAATCGCACCCTCTTTGAAAGCCTTCGACCAACTTGCCCCCTTCGTGCCGCCGTCACGGGCATTGAGGAAGAACGGAATGGAAAACACCACGATCCACACCGCACAAATCGGTCCAACAAGCCGCTGATGCTCAAACCGGGAAAGATCGAGCCCAAAAAGCGGTTCTGAAAATGGCCAGCCTAGCGCGCCGGGCAGCGCGAAGAACCCAACCAGCGCAAGAAAGATCAAAGTCGCCGCGAGATTGCCTAAGCCAAGCCCAAGGCCTGATATCATCGGCAACGATTTCGGCTCGCCAGATACCGTCAGCATCGCATTATGAGTGACCTCCGAATACGTGTAGCAAACATAGGCTACGACTAGCACGCCCATCACCACGCCGGTTGGCAGGCCCTCCTCGCCGGGAATGGCGTACCAAAGCAACCATGACATCAGCGCCATGAGACCGAGGAAAATAGCGAGGATAGGTTTGCGCAGGCCGCCACGATCAAGCGCCGCGCCAAGAAACGGCGCGCTAAAGGCGGCAATCATACCCGCAGTTTTGGTGACAGAGGCGATCGCAGCCTGCCCGCCCGCGCCAGCTTTTGCCTTCGCGTCTTCGGGGTCTAATCCGTCTAACGCTCCGCTGGCCAGAATGTCTGCGCTCATCACGGCACCGGCAAAATAGGGCGCAAAAATATAGATGACGACCAGAATATAGTACGGGTTTCGTGCCCATTCGAACACAGCCCACGCAAACCCGGTTTTTCCAAGGGCGCCGCCAGTTCCTTGATGCTCACTGGGGCTAAACTCGGCGCCCGTTTCCGGGGTCGTTGATTGCGTCATGCTGTTTCCTCCGGTTGCTCTTTTGGCAACTCAAGGGATCAGTTTGCGCTAGATATTGGAGGCTGAAAAGCGAAAAGGGCCTAAAGCCGTCCGCCTTGCCTGTGCTAAGCGGCCTCTTGTTCCTTCGGCACGCCCAATTCTTTTTTCACGCGCTCGGCCAACTGGCGCACGGTGAAAGGCTTCGGCAGGAAGGAGACTTCACGGTCATCATCCAATTGCTGTGCGATATCACGCTCGGCATACCCGGAAATAAAGATCACGCGCGCATGGCCCAAAAGATCCTTTGCCTCTCGGATGAGCGTCGGTCCATCCATGCCCGGCATAACGACATCAGAAATGATCAGATCAAAGCTCTCAGGCTCTGCCTGAAGCGTTTCCATAGCGTCCTCACCGTCACAGGCCTCTTCGACTTCATACCCGCGCGAACGCAACAGCGAGGCGGCAATGCCGCGCACACCGTCTTCGTCTTCGATCAAAAGGATGCGTCCTCGTCCTGAAATATCCATCGGGCGATTGGCTGCGGCATCAGCCGCTGAAATCTCAACCGGCGCGGGCACATCTTCGGCTTTCAAAGCGGGCAGGTAGATCAGGAAAGTCGTGCCTTTTCCAACCGCTGAGTCCGTGCAGATATAGCCGCCTGATTGCTTAATAATGCCATACACCGTCGCGAGGCCGAGGCCTGTTCCAACACCAGCCTCTTTGGTGGTAAAGAACGGCTGGAAGATTTTGGCCATAACATCAGCGTTCATACCGTGGCCAGTGTCTTCGACCTCGATCAACATATAGTCGCCATCTTCGACAAAGCTGAACCCTCTGGCATGGGCGTCGCGCCCAGTCGCGCGGGCGGTACGGATGGTCAGCTTACCCTTATTATTGTGCGCAAGCATCGCGTCACGCGCATTGGTCGCCAGATTGATAATGGCAGTTTCGATCTGGTTCTTATCGGCCTTAATGTGCGGCAGATCGCGGCCATGCTTAACGTCCAATTCAATACGTTCGTCGAGTATTTGGCGCAGCAAGATCGAGAACTCTGAGAGAAAGTCAGTAATATTGAAAACTTCGCGCTTAAACGTCTGCTGGCGGGCATAAGCAAGCAACATGCGCACCAAATCTTTAGCGCGCACAGAAAACTCGTGGATCGATTTTAGATTGCTAAAAGATGGGTCTCCGACGGGGTGGCGCACCATGAGCTGATCTGTATTGAGCATAATGCCCTGCAAGACATTATTGAAATCATGCGCCACTCCGCCAGCGAGTTGGCCGATCGCCTGCATCTTCTCGCCTTGTGCCAAGCGCAGTTCCAGTTGCTTCAGTTCGGTAATGTCGATGATGTATGCAACCGATGGACGGCCTTGCCCGTTCAGCGTCACGAACACATTGACGTCCCGGCCATCCTCACCGGCAAGTTTGAGCGCGACCGGCTTATCGATGGCATCAAGCAGCGACACGCTCAAAGCGTCAGAATCCTCATCTTCACTCGCCGCAAACAAGCTGCCAAAGCCGCCGCCAGGCGTGGCCTGTCCGGCTGTCATTTCCATCAATGCACGGTTGGCATCCATTATGATGGCGCCATCCAGCGATTGGCCTTCTAGGCGCACCGCGCCAAACGGCGCGTCATCAAACATTGGATCGCCGCCCTCTGGACGCGGCGGACGAGAACTCGAAGCCAGATTGAACCGGCCCTCAGATTCAGGGGCAACTTGCTTATTCGCTAGAATGATCGTGCGGCCAGCAGCTTCAGCGCCTCGGCCTGTCCACGTCGTAATGGCTTGCACAGGCACTTCCACACCGTCACGAGCTCGAAGTTGGATATTCGCCCGGCCTGCGGCGCCGGACTTGCGGTCCCGGCTGAGCAACTTAACAAACTCAGGCCGCATAATGTCATCGAGACGAATGTTACGAGCCGACTCCGGCAGGCCCAGCATTTCACGCAACCAACCATTTGCATAGGTAATCACGCCGTCGGGCCGCGCGGCGAAAAATCCCATCGGGGCGTCTTCGACGTAGAGAGATTTCAAATCTGCCGCGCCTGTTGCCTCTTGTTGGCCAGCGATACGGCGAATCCGCCACAACACGCGATCACGCGGCAGCGGAGATACGCTTATCTCAAATTGTGCTGGAACCTGATCAGGGCCTATGGTTACGGGGGGGAGGACTTCGCGCCTTGTTTCTGCCGCTTTTGCCGCTTTGGAGAGGCGATAGACGGGGGCTGCGAGGCCGGGGCTGGCACCGAATAAGCGATCAACCGTGACCGGGCCGCCTTCAGACTGGCTGATCATCAGCGCGAGCGCTGTGAGATCTTGATAGCGCTGGTTGGCCGCGACGGGCGCGCCGCCTTGATCGGCGATCAGGACGGACTCGTCCAAAGCCTCAATCCAGCCAAATCGAGGCGTTCCCATCTTCGCCACGCGTGCGCCCGAGCCACGTTCCGGGAACAAGCCTAAGCGGCTGCCCGCGCCGTGGATGAGCCATAACAGAAACATAAAGCCGCCCGCGGCCATACCGATCAGCAAAATAGGGCCCGACGCGCCAACGGCAGAGGGCCACGCCAGGGCGATACATGCCGCCGCGACTGAAACGAGGAGGCAGCCCCAGAATATGAGCTGCATAAAATCGACGCCAGCGCTGCGGCTTTTACCGTCAGGCGCGTCTGGCGCAACAGTCTCTTCTGGATTGGGCGCAGCCTGTGTCAACTCGAGAGACTCCATTACAATCAACGCTCCTTTGGCCAGCGTCTTATTAGCTGGCACGGTCAACACTTATGCCGATAGGGATCCCGGCCGACTCATGTGCGGGAATCCTATATGCGGTTATCTCGCACGGCAAAGGTTAACGAACTCACAAAATCCGTTAATAAGTTCTATACCAAATCTGTAATGTCCAAATTCATCTGGAGAGGCTCCATGAAATCTATTGTTTTGACTGTATCTGCATTGGCCCTACTGGCGGCGTGTGGAGGCAAGCCCGCGCCGGACACACCCGCAGCGCCCACCCAATCGACACCTGCGCCCGTAGATGCAACGACCCCAGAGATAGACGCCTCGAAAAGCGAGCAGCTAAATGCTTGGTTTGAAACGAAGTTTAAGGAAAACCTCGCCCGCAGCCCGATGAGCCAGACCTATCTGGGCGTCAAAGATGATTACGACAAATGGGACAATGCAACCGAAGCATTCGCCAAGGAAAACCTTGATCTGCAGCGCGCAATGGTCGCTGAAATGAACGAAAAATTTGCCGATGCGGCGTTATCTGACCAAGACAGACTGTCGATGCGTTTGGCCGAATATCAGCTAGAATTGGCGGAAGAGGCGTTTCCCTATCGCTTGCACAATTACACTTTTAGCCAGATGCGGGGTCAATTATCGGGGATTCCGGCCTTTTTGATCAATCAGCATCAGGTGACCAATCTTTCAGATGCAGAGGCCTATATTGCCCGCCTGAACGGTGTGCCGGACTTTCTGGGGCAGCATGTCGCAAACGCCAAGGCCGCCGCCGCGCAGGGCATTCAGCCGCCCGCTTTCGTATATGATTATGTCATCGAGGCCACCGAGAACGTCATCGAGGGCGATCCCTTTAACGGCGACAGCTACAGCCCGATCATGGAAGACTTTGTTGGCAAGATCGACGCCCTGCTCGAAAAGAATGAGATCACGCAAGAGCAGTATGACACGCTGCTGACCGATGGCAGCGACGCGCTGCTCAACGCGGTCGGACCGGCCTATGAAGCGGCGTTATCGGACCTTCAAAACCTGAAATCGACCGCAGATAACAAGGATGGGGCCTGGAAGCTGCCCGATGGCGAAAAGTATTACGCCCAGCGTCTGAAGGCGATGACAACCACGGACATGACGCCCGCTGAGATCCACCAACTTGGGCTGGATGAAGTGGCGCGGATTCATGGTGAAATGCGCGAGATCATGAAGACGGTCGGCTTTGAAGGCGACCTGAAAGCGTTCATGGAATTCATGCGGACCGACGAGCAGTTTTATCTACCAAATACTGACGAAGGCCGAGCGCAATACCTATCAGAAGCCACCGCAATTATTGATGAGATGCGCGAGGATTTGCCAAGTGTTTTCAACACGTTCCCGAAGGCAGAGATGATTGTTAAAGCGGTTGAGCCATTCCGCGAAAAGGCCGCCGGAAAGGCCTTTTATTCGCGCCCTGCGCCGGATGGGTCACGGCCCGGAACGTATTACGCAAATCTCTATCGCATGGAGGATATGCCAACCTATCAGATGGAGGCGCTCGCCTTCCATGAAGGCTTACCGGGCCACCACATGCAGATTGCGATTGCTCAAGAATTACAGGGACTGCCAAAGTTTAGAAAATATGGCGGATACACCGCGTTTTCAGAAGGATGGGGGCTATATTCGGAGTTTCTGCCGAAGGAGATGGGATATTACAAAGACCCCTATTCTGACTTTGGCCGCCTTGCGATGGAGATTTGGCGCGCCGCGCGTCTGGTGGTGGATACCGGACTGCACGATAAGAAGTGGACCCGTCAGGAAGCCATTGATTATCTTTTGGAAAATACCCCCAACCCCGAAGGCGACTCCCGCAAGGCGATTGACCGATACATCGTGATGCCGGGGCAAGCGACCGCCTATAAGATTGGTATGATCAAAATCTTGGAGCTGCGTGAAAACGCCAAGGCAGAGTTGGGGGACGCGTTCTCTTTGGCTGAGTTCCATGACGTTATTTTGAAGGATGGCCCCGTGCCGCTGGCGGTTATGGAAGAGAATGTTGAGGCCTGGGTCGGAACAAAGTCGCAGGATTAATCGCCGGTCAATTTTGCCCGAAAAAGAGTCCATATCCTGTCCATATCCACTCTGTATCCTGTCCATATCCCGTCCATATCGGGCGGTATGGATAGGCGCGATGCAAAGAGGCCCAAAACATGCTGAACCCCCGTCTAAAGTTGCACCGCATGCTGGGCGGCGCAGCCATGCTTGCGGCGCTCAGCGGATGCACGTCGCTGCTTGCCCCCCTTGTGAAACCGGATGTCTCGGCGGAAATCAGCGCGGTCGAGGCCGGGGACTATGTGATGGACACCGCGCATGCGTCTATCCTCTTCAAAATCGATCATTTGGGATACTCCACCTATATCGGGCGGTTCGAAGCCTTTGAGGCCAAGCTGAGCGGTGATCCGGCCAATCCGGGCGGGGCGAGCGTTGAGGCGGCGATCGACATGACCTCTCTCGATATTGCCAATGATGCGTTTGCAACCGAATTGATGGGGCCAGATTGGTTTGACGCCGCGGCATTTCCGACCGCATCCTTCGTCTCGACGAAGGTCGAGATGATCGGACAGGCGCAAGCGGCAATCACCGGGAATTTGACGTTGCACGGCGTGACGCGCCCGGTGACGCTGGAGGCCACGTTCAATGGCGGGGCCTATGACAGATTGCGCGGCGCGGATGTTGTCGGATTTTCGGCCACCACAACACTCAACCGAAGCGCATTTGGGGTGGATAAGTTTTCTGGACTGGTCACCGATGAGGTGACGTTAGAAATTGAAGCTGAGTTCCTAAAGCAATAGCGCGCCGCTATTCTTTGATCCGCAAGTCTGAAATGGATCGGGCGATGGCGCGGTAAACTTCGGTCAACTGCTCGCCATTGTCGGCGTTGAACGCATGGCCCGCGCTGGTGGCGCAATATTGCATAATGGTTTGGCCGTCCGGCGTTGTCTGCACATTGCCCGGCACCTGAAAGCCGACTGTGTAGATCTGTATATTATTGTCTTCATCCTTCATGGCATCGCAAATGGCGACGGCCTGATTGAACGAATTGGCGCCAGCGTCAGGATGGGCGGTGTTGAAATCACCATCGGTCATCAAGATCACCGCTTTGGATACATCCGGATCATCATAAGCGCCGGGCTCTGATGCAGCCGGCCAAATGCCAGCCCAATTTGGCGACACAAGATACCAGCCCCACGCAATGCCAAGATGACCGGCCGTGCCGCCATTGGCGGTGAGGGACTGAACATGCGCGTTCAGGGCAGCTTTATCTTCGGTGAGCGCCACAGGGCCAGAATCGCGGCACGTGGCGAAGCGACCTGTATAGGCGCCGTATGAATAGGCATCGGCGCCCCAGCGTTCAATTTCGCGTTGGCCATACCATTTGAAGCGATCAGACGCGTCGAAATCCCAATGAGGATTGCCAGCGATCATGCGGGCATTGCGAGCGGGCGCGGCATCAGTAAACGCCTCTGCACCAATGCGCTCTGAGACACACGTATTGTCAGCGATCGCGCCCATAAAGGGGCTGCGCGCGGCGTCCCAATCATAGGGAGAAAACTCATCGCAATCGTTTTGATTGGCTTCCAGGCACGTGCCTTGCTCGTAATAGAAATAGCGTTGATTGCCATTTGAGGTGTCTTCGAGCCGTGCATCATTGTGGCGATTGTATCGATTTCGGGCCTGCCTATTGCCGGTATCAGAGGCAAAGCGGCGACGGCGGGTGACTTGGTTAAATTGCGCGCCGGCATTCAAAGAATGATTATAAGTCACGATGCCGAGGCGCACCGATCCATCACGCGCCTGATCGTCTGGCAAAAGTTCATCAAACGCCACCGCCGCAGAGGCCTGCAAATTGGACAGGCGGTTATTGGAATTCATTGAGCCTGAGACATCAAAAATGAAGGCAACATCAACCCGGCCAATGCCATAGGTGGCAACAGACGCGGCCTGAAAATCCATCTTATCATAGCCGATCATTTGCGAAATGAAGGTGGGCTGGTCGCATTTGATGTGGCCGCGGACATCCTCTGCTTCGGTGTCGAAGCTGACGGTGATGGCGCCGCACGTGAGCTCACCGCCCTGCTTGGAGATCATAGCGCGGGCATAACGGTCGACCTCGATTTGAACCTCGGCTTCGCTGGCACCATCCTGGCGTAGCAAGGCGCCGGCCAGAACCGCCGAATCCAAGGTACGTTGGACTTTATTCTTCTGGCTGACCGTGAATTGAAAATCGATGGCAACGCCCATCAAAGCCATCAGCACAGGAATGATCAGTGCCGATAGCATCAATACATTGCCGCGCGTGTCGACCTTGAAGTTCAAGAGAAGGTTTGCCGGTGTCATATTGAGTGCGCGCCGCCCCTGCGCTGAGTGAAGGTATGGCGCCTGACACAGCGCGCAGGCACCGTGTCAGGCGAGAAACGTTTAGTAGGTAATCCGCAGATCGGAGATTGACGCGGCAATGGCCTGATAGGCATGCGCCAACTGCTCGCCATTCTTAGCGTTGAAATTGTGCGAACTGGACGTTGCGCAATACTCAAGAATGGTACGTCCATCTGGCGTTTTCTGAGCACTTTCAGGCACCTGAAAACCAACCGTGTAGATTTGAATCCGCTTGTCATCTTGCTTCATGGCGTCGCAATATTCCATCGCCATGGCGACCGATGACATCGGGTTGGTCGGGTGGGTATGATTGAACTCACCGTCCGTCATGATGATGACCGCTTTGGCCATATCTTCCTCGTCATAGGCCCAGGCATCGCTCGCGGTTGGCCAGAGGGAGTTCCACTCAGGAGAGATGAGATACCACCCCCACGCAACGCCAAGGTGACCGGCGGTGCCGCCGCCTGCCTCAAGGTCGTCAACATACTGCTTGAGCTTGTTCTTATTCTCGGTCAGCGGCATAATTTCTGAATCCTGACACTGGGCTGGATAGCCGAGGAACGCGCCGTCAGACCAGTTATTCGCGCCGCCGTTTTCAATCTCATCCTGACCCTGACGCTTATAATAGTCAGAATAGGTCGCGTATCCGCCATAACCGGGCATGGCATTGAAATCTGCGATCCAGGTTGGATTGCCTGAGATCATTGATTCGCCATTGCGATTGCGGCCGCGCAGATCTGTAAAAGCATTTTCGCCCAGACGTTCATAGACGCACGTGTACTCGTCATTACCGCTTGGCAGATATTTGCGCGTGAATTCCCAGGAATAATCGGCCCAATACCGGTTACAATAGGATGAGTTATCCTCTTCACACGTGCCTTGCTCATAATAGAAAAAGCGCTCATTTGAGACACGGTCGAGTAGACGCTCATCACGGAAACGATTGTAACGATTGGTTGATTGGTTGTTGCTCACGTCCGGCAGTAGACGGCGTGTGCGGACGACATTATCGTATCTGCTGCCCGCATTGACTGAGTGATTGTAAGTTGTCAGCGCAATACGGATCGTGCCGTCGCGCTCTACGCCGTCTGGCAGCAACTCGTCAAAAGCGATCTTCGCCGCTGTTTTCAGATTGCTGAGACGGTTGGATGAATTCATCGAACCTGAAACGTCAAAGATAAAGGCGATATCGACCTTACCAATGCCGTAGGTCGACTCAGATGAAACAAGAAAGTCCATCTTTTGCTTGCCAATAATCTGGCTGAGCGTCGTATCCTGACTGCACTTTATTGAGGCGCTCATGTCTTGACCCTCATCTGCGAAGGTCAATGTAATGTTCCCGCAGCGCATTCCGGTGCCGGATTCTTCAATCAAAGCATTTACGTAAGCGCTCACATCTCTTGTGATCTCGGACTGAGTTCGGCCAGACTGCATTTGACGCGACCCCGCCAAAACGGCGCTGTCAACAACATGCTGAACCTTGTTCTTCTTGGTTGTGGTCAATTGCAAATCGATCGCGAGCCCAGCAACCGATAGAATCGGGATAATGGCCAAAGCCGCGATCATTGCCACATTGCCGGTCTCATTCGAACGCCACGCGCCAGCGGCGGAAGTTTGATATCTGCGAAACATAAGTCCATGTCCTCTATCGGCTAATTGCCGTTGATTCAGACCACTTATGCCAAAGAGAGTTTTCATTCGGGTTAGACTCACCCCTAGATGTGGATGGAGTCGACAAAGGTATTGTTAACCCTTTCGGGCGCTGGCAGAACGATTTGACGGTGACCAAGGAGCGGCCAACACATGCAACAATACCTCGACCTGCTTCAGGATATTCTAGACAATGGGTTCGAGCGCGCCGATCGCACGGGCACGGGGACACGGGCCGTATTTGGCCGTCAAATGCGATTTGATCTGGCAGATGACTTCCCGATGCTCACAACAAAGAAACTGCATTTGCGGTCAATCATTGTGGAGTTGCTCTGGTTTTTGAAGGGCGACACCAATGTGCGCTGGCTGCAGGAGAATAAGTGCAAAATTTGGGATGAGTGGGCCGATGAGAATGGCGACCTTGGCCCGGTCTATGGCAAACAGTGGCGCAGCTGGGCCGCGCCAGATGGGCGGGTCATAGATCAAATTTCGTGGGTTTTGAACGAGATTAAGACCAATCCGAACAGCCGCCGCCTGATCGTTTCAGCCTGGAACCCGGCCGATGTAAATGAGATGGCATTGCCGCCCTGTCATTGCCTGTTTCAGTTTAATGTCATGGACGGCAAGCTGAACTGCCAGCTCTATCAGCGCTCTGCCGATGTATTTTTGGGCGTGCCGTTTAATATCGCCTCATACGCCTTATTGACGCTTATGATGGCGCGAGCAACGGGGCTGCAACCCGGCGAGTTTGTGCACTCGTTTGGCGATACGCATTTATATCTGAACCATATTGAGCAGGCGGAGCTGCAACTGACCCGCAAGCCGGGGCCACGCCCTAAAATGATCCTCAACCCAGACAAGACCGATCTGTTCGGGTGGGACTATGAGGATTTCACCCTTGTCGATTATGCGCCGGCACCGCATATCAAAGCGCCCGTTGCGGTCTGATGCGTGCGCTTATCGCTGCAGCGGTTGGACTTGGTCTGAGTGCCTGCGGTAGCGGGCCGAGCGGCGAAGGAGGCGTTGGTGTGCCGACCCCTGTGGCGAGCGATCGCTCGTTTCAGCGCGGCATCTCGTATTCACAATCTGGGCAAAAACTAGACCTGTGCCGTCCCGCGGATAAAGCCGAGCGACAGACTGCGCTCGTATTCATCCATGGCGGAGGCTTTAAGTCTGGCAGCCGGAAAGATATGGAAGGCTATTGTAAACTGCTTGCAGAGGGCGGGTTTACCGCCGTCACGATTGATTACCGGCTATCTGGTGAAGCGACCTATCCGGCGGCGCTGGATGACACCAATGCGGCAATCAAATGGGTCAAGGCGAACGCCGAAGCGGAAGGGTATGATCCCAAGCGCATCGTATTGATTGGATATTCTGCGGGCGGGTCACTGGCGTTGATGGCGGGGCGAGACGAGGCAACCGAGATTGCGGCGCGCATCAGTCTGGCGGGCATCTCTGACTTCGAGGCCGCGATGGTTGAAACCCCGCACAAGGCGCTGAAACGAGATTTGGCAGCATTTTTGGGCGGGACCGATGCCAAAGCGATCTCACCTGTGACGCTGGCACAGCCAGGAGACGCTCCAGTTTTTCTGATTCATGGTGAGACCGACAGGCTCGTGCCGATCTCACAATCAGTGCGCATGGCGCAGGTAAGCGCCGCTTTGGGCAATAAAGTTCTTCTGAAAGCCGTGCCAGATATTGGACATGAAGTATTTCTGCCGAACCCTGAACTGGCGGATATTTTGGGCGAAATGACGGCATTCGTCGTGGCTGTGGATAAGGCACAATAAGCAGTTGGCACTGCCATTCGTTATTGTTTCGGTAACAAAAACTCTGAATCCTCTCCCTATGGGCCTGATTTATTGGGCGAATTGCTGGGAGGCAAACATATGAGAGTATTTTTAGCAGAACTTGTTGGGACGATGACCCTCGTCCTATTTGGGTGCGGGGCGGCCGTTTTGGCTGGCGCTGGCACCGTTGGCGTTGAAGCGGTTGGCCAGCTTGGCATCGCCTTCGCGTTTGGTTTGGCCATTGTTGCGATGGCGTACGGCATCGGCGCAATTTCAGGCTGTCACGTCAACCCGGCGGTGAGCTTTGGCGCATTCGTTTCAGGGCGTATGGGTCTTATGGAAATGCTGACCTATTGGGCCGCTCAATTCATTGGCGCGCTCGTCGGTGCCGGCATCCTGTATATGATCGCAAGCGGCAAAGCCGACTATTCATTGGCCGAAAATGGCCTTGGCGCGAATGGTTGGGGTGAAGGCTATCTCGGTGAGTACACACTGGCCGCCGCGTTCATCTTCGAAGTTGTTGCGACCTTCATCTTCCTGGTCGTGATTTTGGGATCGACGCATAAGTCTGCGCCGGCTGGATTTGCTGGCCTTGCGATTGGTTTGACGTTGGTTTTGATCCACATTGTTGGCATTCAAGTGACAGGCGTTTCGGTTAACCCGGCGCGTAGCTTTGGCCCTGCAATGATTGTTGGCGGATCTGCGATTGGCCAACTCTGGTTGTTCTTTGTTGCTCCGCTAATTGGCGCTGGCCTGGCGGGCATCATGTTCCGGTCCAAAATGCTGGAAGCTGACGACTAGACCGTCGCCTCATTCTAAATCTTGAAGAACGCCCGCTGCATTTGATTTGTGGCGGGCGTTTTCGTTTAGGCTTCGTGCGGATTGGTGAGGCCTGCATCCTCTCGCCGCCGAATGATCCGAGAGACCACGACAGCGCCGACCATCTTGCCGATGACGAATACGACCCAGTTGGCAAAGTGGAGCGAGTTGCCGGGCTCCAAACCAAACGCCATCTGCTTGGCGAGGTCTGCGCCATAGAGAAACACGGTTGTATCCACCGGGGCGGCCAGCGCGCTAGACAGAAGGATACGGGTCGAAAGGCGATATTTCGTGAAGGTGAACATCAACCAGTCGACGCCCTCTGAGATCGCAAAGGCAATACCGCTGGCAAGTGCAATGACCGGCCATGCATAATAGAACGACCACGCAATCGCGAGCGCCATGACGGCCAATACACGGTGGCCCATTTCACGCTGCACAAAGTCTCTCACGACAAAAACCATGCCTGTCACCATCGTCATCGGATGAAGTGTGACGCCTTTAGCAAACGTCTCTGACATGCCGAAAATTGGCGATTTACAGGTGCCTGCCGCCGTGACGGCCTCGCTGCACAGCAACGGAAACTCTGGGATCACACCAAATGACCAATTCAAAAACGGGATCAGCGCGACATAGATAATGGCCCAAACACGCCCCTTGAGCAGCCAAACGCCAATGCCGGTCAGCGTGAGCGCTAGCAGGGTTGGCAGCAACAGGCCCGGATTGCCATTTGTGAGGATGCCAGAGATTGAATTCATTGATGCTTTCTCTCACGCACAGAATTAAAATTAGGACGCAGGGGTGTGTAGACTTTCGACGCGCATATTGCGATGCCCCTTTATAGCCAGAGCTGAAGGACGCTTGATAAAGACATGACAGACGACGTCAAACTTTCCCTGATCGTAGCGCGCGGGCGCAATGGTGTGATTGGCAATGCCGGCACACTGCCGTGGCGGCTGAAAAGTGATCTGGCTTTCTTTAAGCGGGTCACGCTGGGCAAGCCCATTATTATGGGACGTAAGACGTGGGAAAGCCTGCCGCGAAAACCCCTGCCCGGTCGTGAAAACATCGTGCTGACACGGGACTGGTATTACAAAGCGGAGGGCGCGCGGGTGTATTCCAGTTTTGACGCCTCCCGCAACGCCGCTAAGGCTGTGGCGAAACGAGAAAGCGTGAGCGAAGTATTCGTCATTGGCGGGGCAACGATCTATGCCGATGCGATTGGACTGGCCGACCGTCTCTATCTAACCGATGTGGACGCTGCGCCTGAAGGCGACGTGTTTTTTCCACCGATGGACGACGATGAGTGGACGGAAGTCTCAAGCCAATCGGTGTCAGCCGGAGAGCATGATGACCATGCCTTTGTGATCCGGACACTGGACCGTGCCTAAAGCCACTCATTGCGTGGCGGTTTGCGCTGTTATGGCGTCGCGGCTTAAGCTAACTCCCAAACAGGGAGCAGCGATATGGATTATGAGATTGTAGCGACGGGGCTAGGGTTTCCGGAGGGGCCCGTGGTGATGGCAGATGGGTCTGTCATCGTGGTGGAGATAGAGGCCAAACGTATCACGCGGTGTTGGGCGGGCGACAAAACTGAGACAATCGCTCAGCTGAGCGGCGGGCCGAATGGGCTGGCGATTGGGCCAGATGGCGCGCTGTATTGCTGTAATAATGGCGGGTTTTCCTATGCCAAAGTAAACGGATTGACGGTGCCGGGGCCGTGCCCGGAAGACTACGATGGCGGGCGGATTGAACGCATTGATCTGAGCACAGGAAAAGTAGAGCGGCTGTATGATGAGGTCGACGGGCATAAGCTGCGCGGACCGAATGATATTGTGTTTGATGCAGACGGGAACTTCTACTTCACCGACCTTGGCAAACAGTTTGCGCGCCACCGCGATATTGGCGGGGTCTATTACGGCAAATCCGACGGGTCGATGGTCAAACAGGTGGACTATCACCATATCAGCCCGAACGGATGCGGGCTGTCGCCAGATGGAAAGACATTGTATTTTGCAGACACGATGACGGCGCGGCTATGGGCCTATGATCTGACCGGGCCGGGCGAGTTTAAGCCGCACAATCCACCCTTTCAGAAGGGCCGTGTGGTCACAGGGCAAACAGACCTTTGCTATTTCGACAGCCTCGCCGTGGCAGCAAGTGGAAACGTATGTGTCGCAACGATTGGCAAGGGCGGGATCACAACGATTACGCCGGAAGGCGACAGCAGCCACTACGCTCTGCCTGACCCGTTTGTGACCAATATCGCGTTTGGCGGCGAAGATATGTGCGACGCCTACATCACGGCAAGCGGGACCGGCATGCTGCTGAAACGGCGCTGGCCAGAGCCGGGGTTGAAGCTGAACTTCAACGCATAGCGGTACGGGTAGGTGATCGCGCTCTGCGCGCAATTAGTAGTTTAAGTGGGAGTTGGACAGATGATCCGGGTTTTGAAATGGATAGTGATATTTGCGGCTCTAATATTTGCCGTTCTGCTTCTGGTACGCGCCTTGTTTGCTGAACAGATTGGCGAAGCGGTCTTTAAGCGGGCATTCGCAAAGCAATTGTCAGCAGACCCGCTGGCCGGATTGGAAGACGGTCTTCATGTGGTGCTGATTGGCACTGGATCTCCCGTGCCAGATCCGAGCCGGGCTGGCCTATCCACAGCAGTGATTGCTGGCGATGAAGTCTATGTTATCGATAGTGGAGGCGGCACGCCGCGCAATATGGGCGAGATGCGACTGGCGCCAGCACGCGTCAAAGCGGTGTTCCTGACGCATTTGCATTCTGACCATATTGATGGATTGGGAGAACTGGCCATGCAACGCTGGGCTGGGGGCGGACATTCCACGCCGCTTCGCGTGTATGGGCCGGAGGGCACCCAGCAGGTGACCGATGGGTTTGAGCAAGCCTACCAAATCGACTCCGTGTTCAGAGTGACTCACCATGGACAAGACGTGTTGCCGCAAAGCGGGTTCGGCATGGTCGCATCCACGGTAAAAATGGCCATCGATGAAGACACCTACCCGGTCCTCGAAACCGACTCGGGCTTAAAAGTGACCGCGTTCAAGGTAGACCACGACCCGGTAAACCCTGCGATGGGATACCGGTTCGACTATAAAGGCCGATCGGTGACCTTAACGGGCGATACCGCGTTTGACCCCCGCATTTCGGCGGTTGCCAAAGGGACTGACATTTTGGTGCATGAGGCGCTGAATGCTGAGATGGTGACTGAGATCGAGACGGCGATGAAAGAGGCGGGCAATCAGCGACTGGGCCAAATTATGTTTGATATCAAGAACTATCACGCAACGCCCGTTGAGGCCGCTGAAACGGCGCAGGCCGCAGACGCCGGCGCACTGGTGTTTAGCCATATCGTTCCGGCCTTGCCGAGCCCGGCGCTCTATCCCTATTTTTTGAAGGGCACAGGCGAGGTGTATGACGGGCCGATTGTAATGGGAGAGGACGGCATGATGCTCTCTTTGCCCGCCGACGGCAGCAAGATGACGCGGCGGCGATTACAGTAAGAAAGCCTTTCATAGCGGGCCACGGCACCTGCGCTTCAATTCATTGTTTTTGCTTGATTATTGCCGTTTTTTGAGCCTAACTCATTGCGCATATAAAGCAGCAATACGAAAGCAAAGCGACGCCAAGATGTGCGCTGCCCTGCCCCAAACCTCTTGCCCCACTGCCCCGGTGCAGATTATGGGTGCGCAGGTTGGCTATGCCTTTAAAGGGGTTTGAGAGATGTTTGCAGAAATCGTCGCAGAAGTGTTCACCGTGCAGGGCCTGTTCACCCTGCTCATGTTGTTATTGCTGCAAGCGGTGCTGGGCTTCGACAATCTGCTCTACATCTCCATTGAGTCAAAACGCGTGGGCGAGGAGAAAGCCTCCATGGTGCGCAAATGGGGCATCGGGCTGGCAGTGGCGTTCCGCATCGTGCTGCTGTTTGTGATTGTTGCGCTGTTTGATGCGCTGGCCGAACCGCTTTTTGACGTTAGCCTTGGCAAAGTGTTTGAGGGCGAGTTTACCTTTCAAGCGCTGATTACATTATTGGGCGGCGCGTTCATTATCTACACCGCGATCAAAGAGATCACACATTTGCTGACGGTGAAACATATTGAACATTCTGAGGGTGGGAAGAAGAAGTCGGTTGCCCAAGCGATTGGAATGATTGTGGCGATGAACTTAGTCTTCTCGTTCGACTCCATCTTATCGGCCATGGCGATTGCCAACACCAAAGTGATCGATGACGCCACAGGCGCGACACTATCGACGGATTATCAGGTCTGGCTGATGGCGATTGCGATCATAACCTCCGGCATCGCGATGGCGTTGATGGCCGATACCGTGGCGAACTTTCTAAAGAAGAACCGCATGTATGAAGTTCTGGGACTGTTCATTCTGTTCCTCGTGGGCGTGTTGCTGGTCACTGAGGGCGCGCACCTTGCGCATATGAAGCTGTTCACCTTCCCGATTGATGCGATGAGCAAGTCGAGTTTCTATCTGGTGATCGGCGTGTTGGTCATTACCGATATAATCTCGACCAATTATCAAAAACGCTTGTGGGCGCAGAAAGAAGCCGAGATATTGGCCTCCGGCTCTGAAGACGCCGCCAGAGACGCGGCTGAAAAGCACATGGAAAAAGAGATTAGCGGCATTACCGGCGTTTAAGCGCTGATCCAGTCTCTAACCAATCTTGCGCGCGATACGCAAAGCCATCTTGCCGCCGCGTCGGCCGACATCGCCCTCCGCGATCACTGGGCCGTCACGTCCGCCCGATAATAGCTCTGCCGGCTGATCGGCTGGTACGCCAAGAAGCAGCGTCGAGCCGGCCTTCAAATTGGTCAGGCGAGACAATGGCACCGACAGGCTGGCGATGCGCACTGTGAGCAACGCGGTCACGGCGCGCGGGGTTCGCGCAGATGCGGGAATTGGAGCGCTTAGCGCGGCAGGATCTGGGGCATCAAACAGACTGGCGTCATCTGTGCGAGCAGGCGCCGTGTCGAACAGATCATTATCGGCAATGATGAGCCGTGCGGGCAGCTCGGCAGTGTCGACACGCACATTCATATGGATGTAGTTTGCCGCGCCAGGCGGAGCGAGCGCTGCGGCAAATCCAGCATCGGTTTCAATCCGCGCAAAGTTGAAATGAGACGACAGAGCCGCCCCCACAGGTCGTACCAGTCCTTCGAGCAAGGCGGCGTCGAGTGGCGTCAGTGCGCGGCGCGCCGCGGGGGCTTGTCCCGGCGCGCCCCCACATGCCGTTTCAATCAAAGCCGCGCTTAGCGCAGGACTGAGCACGAGCATGGCGGATATTTCTCCGTCTGGCCCAGTGAAGCACGCCACAGCGCTGCCTCTGGCATCTCCCATGAGCGCATCGGAGAATGGGCCATTCGAAACAGACGTTACGCGGGCAGCCGCTTTCAAACCGCAATCGCGCCGCAAGGCAAGCGAGAGACGCGCGGCGAGGCGTTGGGCGTCATCCGTTTCAGCCGCTGTGGCCGATCGTTCGGGTTTATTCCCAGGGTCAGTTGAAAAATCAATATCAGGGCGGGCAGAAATTTTTGACGGTTCCGGAACGTCTTCTTCGTCCGGCAAGTCATCCAGATTGGGCCGAAGCAGGGCTTCAATCTCAGCCGGACTGAGAACGCCCCGACCACTAGGCAAGCGAACATTTGATTCAGGGGAAACAGCATCGAACGTTGGTCGTTTTTCTGGCGCCGCAGAGGGCTTATCAGGCGACTGTTTCGGTGCGTCCTGGCGCACAGGCGCAACGCCAGACATTACGGCACGTTCCCGGCGTTCGGGCATTTCCCACCCGTCATCGCCTGTTGCCTGCACCTTGTCTTTCATTACGGCCTACCTGTGGGTCAAAACGCCTAATTCCCACCTATATGAACCGCAAGCAGTTAACGAGTGGTTAGGGATTTACACGCAGCGCAGTGGCCATTTTGCGGCGGGAGCCTGAAAATGCGTCCCAAAAGTAAACATCGGCAATGCTGGCGTTAAACATCAGGTGTCGCGGTTAAAGGCTTGAAAAGATGTCAGTAACCGTCTGTTTTTGTTTATGTGCGAGGATACACTCAACGCAAATGGCTGGTCATAAGAACCGCCGAGGCGTTGGGTTGATACGAAAAACGGCGGCACCTTCGAAACAGAAGGGCCGCCGTTTTTTGCATTTTGGCGTGATCTAATCGTTTCGGCGCGTACGCTCTTTGCGTTCGTGGCGTTCTTGCGCTTCTAAACTTAGCGTCGCCGTAGGGCGCGCTTCAAGCCGGCGAATACCAATCGGTTCTCCGGTGTCTTCGCAATAGCCGTAGGTGCCTTCATCGATCCGCCGAATGGCGCTGTCGATCTTGGAGATCAGCTTGCGCTGACGGTCACGGGTGCGCAATTCAAGCGCTTTATCACTTTCGGCCGATGCGCGGTCTACAACATCGGGGAGCGCCGTGTAGTCATGCTGCAAATTATTGATGGTCTGCTTGGCTCCATCGAGAATTTCTGACTTCCAATCTTCCAGCTTAGACCGAAAATAGGCCTTTTGCTTGGCGTTCATGAACTTTTCTTTCTCGGTTGGACGATAGGTCTTTGCTTTTGCTTTAGCCATGACAGTCCCTTTCACGCTTTTGAGCACGATATACTTCGCTTGACCGGTTCCTGCAATTGCCAAGCCGAGCGTAACTTTAATTAATATTTTCAGATAATTGCGGCGAATTCAGGCAAAAAGTCAGGCAAAAACAGTGTCCTTACGATCTAATTCGTCCGCTAACGCAGTATTCCTGCCCTCCGGCCCTTGATCTTTACCCCGGTGCCGCGCTCTATAGATAACAGTCCCATCTCCAGCTTTTATTACGGTTTTCGACTTATGGCCCGACGGCGGAAACGTTCCCAACACTCCACCTATTGGATGCAAGCGGTCGTTTTCAATGCGTTGCTGATCTTGATGCCTATTTTGGCCGCGGAAACGATTGCAGGTGCATTTTCGTATCGCAGTATTGGGGACGAACCGACCGTCGAGTCCCTCAATACAACACGCCGAAACATGGATGATGCCTTTGCCGCACGCGCGCGCAGTCAATCTGATCGGATGAATTATTGGAGCCAACTGATCAACGATCAGTTGGGAGAAAAAAATGTGGCCAGCGCGCGCGGATTCTTGCTTGCCTCACCTGTAATGCTCGACCGCGACGATGCGAAGACAGTGCAGGCAGCCGCCGATTCAGCGACCAGCGGGTCAGAAGATGAACGCCTCGCCAATGCTGCCATGTTCATCCTATATGACGACGTTCGCCAAAAATTTGAACAAACGTTGAACCCGCTCGTCACCTCGGAGACTTTTGAGGAAGAGGCGCTGGATGAAACGGCGGAAATGATTATTACGCCGCAATTGGTCTCGACAGGTCGCGGGTCGGCCGAAACCGTCAGCGCGCGTTTGGGACGGCTCGGCGATTTTTCAGATTTGGCTGATAATTCAAAGCGTTGGTTGGCGGGCGACCGCATGGACCCCGTCATTTTGAAGATGACCGGGCTTGCGCTCCTTCAGGCTGAGCAAGGCGATGGAAGCGCCGAAGCGGTGATACAGGCAGCGACCATCCTGAAAGCATCCCGCAAGGCGCGGCGACTGTCTGAAGACTACAACGCCTATTTAACGCGCCGCCTAGATCTCGCGCTGCCCGACGCAGCGCTCACCCCACTTCTTGAGGAAAGCCTGACCGGCCTCGCCCCCACAGCGGAACGCGCGGCGCTGGTGAAGGCCGCTTATCGGGACGCGCTCGATCTTGAGGGTATGGAGCGGCTGCAGGGCGATTTGAACCAGATCAGCCGGGTCGCCGACCTCACCAGTGTGGAAGCAACCGTAGATTTGCTGGAATTGGTGGAGTCTCCAACCGACATGCGGCGCGTAAAACTGTTGGCAGAAGCGGGCGGAGACCGCGCCGTGGCGCTGACCAGTTTGGAGGGAAGACGCGCCCTAAAGCGGGCTGATGCAGGCGTTGAGTGGACGCAGCAGATGACCCTGCGGGTGATGGTGCTGGTGGCAGCCGCTATGGCGCTGTTTTGGCTGGTTCTGACGACATTTTTCAGAGCCTTTCCGCGCCGCGCGCCGCCGCCGGAAGTTTTCATGGGCAAGGAATTTTGAGGCTTTTCAGTTGACGCGCTAAAAGGCGCGCGCGTTTAGCCCAAATTAAAAGCGCCTTTGATGCCGTCGATTAAAAGCTGAATCGAGAGCGCGGCCAAGATCACACCGAGGATACGGGTGAGGGCGCCAGCGATGCTTTCGCCCATCGCGCGCACAATCGGACCTGCGGCCAAAAAGATGACCAATACCAAAACCAGGTTGAGGCTTATCGCGGCAAGCACGACGCTGCGCTCAGCCCAATCTGCGCTTTCTGACATGTAAAACATGGCAGTGGCGATTGTGCCGGGTCCGGCGATCATTGGAATACCGATCGGGAATACGGAAACATCGTCTGGCGGCGTGCCGTCGAGATGCTCTTCCATAACGTCTTCGGCGCGGTTTTCCCGTCGCTCGGTTCGCTTTTCGAACACCATGTCCAGCGCAATGAGAAACAGCAAAACACCGCCAGCCGCGCGGAAGGCGTCTATCGAAATATGCATCGCGCCAAGCAACCATGCCCCGCCAAACGCAAATGCAAAGATGATAATTGACGCAACGAGGGTGGACTTAACCGCCATAGACCGGCGATAGGCCGCGTCACCGCCAGACGTTAGAGTAGCAAAGATAGGGGCGACACCCACCCCATCGATTAAGACGAAGAAGGTGACGAAGCTGGCTGTAAAGAGGGAGACGAGTTCAGCGCTCATGGCGGGCCGCTTAGCGTTTCGCGTACACCGCGTCTAGGATTACTTTTACCTCTGGAGAGACCGCAATCGCTTCAGTTGACTTAAACCGTGGCAGGGTCGCTGCCCCCGTGGCCAGCGCCATCAACATGCGATGGCCGCGTAACCGTTGAAGCAGACCTGATGTGCCGCGCGCACCTTCCACTTTCGCGATGCGGCCATTGCCTAGATCGACCGTCAAATCGGCGTGTTCGTCAGCCTCTAAACGTGCAATCGCCTCATCCAGGGAAAGCGGTGTGCCAGAAGATGTATTCGTAGTAGCGCGCATCAGTTGACCATCTGCCATTAAGCAGCCTCCGCCGTTTCTACCAGCATCAATTTACGGCAGCGCCCAAGCGCTCGGTACAAATTGCCAGCCGCAACATCAGCCGAAATTTCCAGCACCGCGTCACGCATATCTGCGTCGGCACTCTCGCCAAGCAGTAACGCAATCGCCTGCGCCGTTTTATCATAGGCTGGACCATCAACCTCACCCAGTAAATACATTTGCATAATTGCAAAGTAGGTCTGGCTAGCCGGCGTATTGGCTTGCTCCGGACGCATCAAGTCTTTCTCTCTTAGCACACGGGCCTGCGTTTCGAGCAATAAGATACCGCGGCGGTCCCCATTGCGAACAACGGCGCCATTCACGACGAATGTCTCGCCCGGCTTAAGAGATAGTTTGAGTGGCATACCCCAGATATCCAATCCTGTTGATTTCATTGAAGATCGCAGAACAGGGTTAACGATTGGTAGCGGACCGCAACACTTTTGTGACAAAAAAGTCACGACACTTGTGGCGCAGGAGGCACGCGCTGCGCCCGGCGACGGCGCCAAGCTAAGCGCAGACAGGCGTTTGCGCTTGAAGTAAGATGTCAGCCCTCGCGCAAGGTCAAAGGTTGCTCTTGGGCGTGGGTGACTTATGGTCGGCCCAAGACAACATTGCGCGCCATTGCGGCGACGACCCGGCAGAGGAAATATCGATCATGCGTTTTGAAGGCACCAAGGATTACGTCGCCACTGATGATTTGAAGGTCGCCGTCAACGCCGCGATCGCGTTGGAGCGTCCGTTGCTGATCAAAGGGGAGCCTGGCACCGGCAAGACGGTCCTTGCGATCGAAGTTGCCAAAGCGCTCGATTGCGAATTGATCGAGTGGCACATCAAATCGACCACAAAGGCCAATCAGGGCCTGTACGAATATGATGCGGTGAGCCGTTTGCGCGATGGCCAAATGGGCGAGGAACGCGCCAAGGACGTGAAGAACTACATCAAAAAAGGAAAACTGTGGGAGGCGTTCACCGCTAAGAAACGCCCGATCCTTTTGATTGATGAAATCGACAAAGCCGATATCGAGTTTCCGAATGACCTGCTGCAGGAACTCGATCGGATGGAGTTCTATGTTTACGAGACCGATGAAGTGGTGAAGGCGAAAGTACGCCCCATTGTGATCATCACCTCAAACAATGAAAAGGAATTGCCAGACGCTTTTCTCCGCCGCTGTTTCTTCCACTTCATCAAGTTCCCCGATGAAGAGGTGATGCAGGAAATTGTTGATGTCCATTTCCCAGACATCAAAAAGAAGCTGGTTGGCGACGCGATGACGACCTTCTATGCCATGCGTGAATTGCCCGGCGTAAAGAAGAAGCCATCGACCAGCGAACTGCTCGATTGGCTGAAATTGCTGATGAATGAAGACATTGATCTGGACGCGATGCGCGAGCAAGACCCTGAAAAACTGACACCGCCTCTGCATGGCGCATTGCTGAAGAATGAGCAGGATGTGGCGCTGTTTGAGCGTCTGGCGTTCCTGTCACGTCGCCAAGATGGCGGCGGGCGACGAGGGCCGCAGGGCTAGCCAAAAGGTGAGCGATTTTGGGCTGACCCGCTCGCACAACATGAACTCACCAGGAGCGATTGAATGATGCGGCGATTTTTGAAACCTCTTTTTTGCGCAAGCGTTTTGATCGTGGCCGCCGCGTGTGCGTCAACACCGGAAGAAAACGAAGGCATGACGATCTATGTTGACCCTGAAACGGGGCAAGCCTCCGTCGATGAGGATGCATCTGACGACGCCAAACTGTTAGCGGACCTTATGGGCCAAGCGATGCGGGGAGAGCTAAAACCCGACCTGCCCGACGAAGAAATTTGGGCCTTTGATGCCAAAGGAAATGCCACCCATTTGCAATCTGGCATGATCTGTCCGGTTCAGTGGGGAGATATGTCACGCGCTGGCGAGGTGACCGTATTCAAACAGACCGGCATGGATGTTGGCTGTAACTACACCAACGGAGCCGGCGCGATCTTCACCATGTATGCCTATAGAAATGGGATGTCAGTAACAGACGAATTGGACACTCTAATGACAGACGTCGTACGCGCCCGGACGCCCGTGCATGAAGAGAGCAGCATGTTTACCGCGCCCGGAAATCCATCTCGCGGGTTTTCTTACATTGGCGATGCGATCACGTATTCGGATGTGAACTCGAGGTCGATGAAGACGGGTGTTTTTCTCATGAATGCAGATGTTTGGCGGTTCAAGTTACGGGTGACGTATCTGAACGAGGAAGCCGGGCAAAAGGAAGCCTTTGCAGGCATGGTGATGATGGGTCAGTTCGACCGAATGACCGGCTTTGCCGCAGCGCAAGATGCTGGCAAAGCGGCCCCCTCGCCCATCATGCCTGACGCCAGCGAAATTGAGGCTTAGGCAAAAGCAACGGTTGGTTTAGCCGCCGTCTGACATCCGCACTTCGGCGCGGTTTTCATCGAGAAAGTCTTCCATCTTTGAGCCGTCATTGCGGTCCTGATGCCAAGTGACCATCGCAAAGACGATCCAGCCGACGTGAAACATCGTCCCAATGGTCAGCGCCAGCCAGCCCGGGATCGGTCCGATATGGGCGCGGTCAACGAATTCTGCGAAAGAGGTCACATCTGTTGGGTGGATTGCGAGCTTTGCAAGAAAGGCGACCCCCAAAACAGCGAACACATACGCATAAATACGGCGCAGGCGCCGGCCGATCGCACGGGCCATCGTGATGCGGTATTTAGGCTTGATATAATCGTCGGAAAGCGGCGTGCCATGCTTATCCGTCAGCGCAGCGCCCTCACCTCTCAAAATCGGAACATAGAACGTCAATTCCAGTACGCGCGCGCGGAAGCGCCAAACATAGAAAAAGCGATACCGCCGCGCCTCGATCACCAGAAAGACCACACACAAAACAGTCACCAACACAATTGGGAAGGGTGAGGCCAAGGCCGTGGCGAAGGAAATGGATAGGCCAATGCCCGTTGACACAACCGCCCAGCTGGTGGTCTGATCCAAGCGTTCACGCCAAATCGTAGAGCGGTAAACTTCAGCGCGGTAAAGATGCGCAATGGCGCCAACCTCTTTGGATTCGGCGATCATCACATTAGGCGCATCGTCTGGCAGGGGAGTTGGGTTCGTCATAATTTGACTGGTATGGAACGGTTTGTTGTGCCCGCAAACCCTGACTTTCAGATTCTTTGATTATTCAGTGCAGTAGCCACGGGCCAGAACGGCGCTGTAGCCTTCTATCGCTTGGCGCACATGGGACGTGTCTTCGCCATCAGCGTCATCGGTGATGCGTTGCAATAAGGCAGCGTCCCCGCCGGTAATGCGGGCGCGCCAAATTGCGTAGCGGAGACTGTCTGGAAAGGCGGTGAGCGCAATGGCGCGGTCAAACATGCCAAGATCACAGCGCTGCATCGAGAGTTCCCCAAGCGCGTGGCCGAAATCTGACTGTTCGAACGTATCGCCGCCGCCGCCGCGCGATACATTTGGTTTGGCCAAATCGAACATCAAGTTCATCAGCGTTCGCGCCTCTTGAGGGGTGTTGGCCAGGCGTACTCCGGCCGCCATTTTTTCTGGACGACCAATGTTAAATGGTGCCTGCCGGGTGCGGGCGCGCTGGGCAAAGCCATCCCAGCCATAGGTATCAATCGCAGCGCGGGCATCATTGGCCGCGTAATCGACATAGTCCGGCTGAGGCGTTGGCATGGGACTGTTCAGCTTTTGGCTCCATTGCTGGATGAGCGCCGTATCACCAGATTGAGCCACAAGGCGCATCATATTGGGCTTTAGGCGCGTCGATTTTTTGCTGGGAAGGACTTCGGCGGCTTGCCAGATCGCATCAAGCACTGCGCTGATTTCTGCGCTATCGACGTCAGATTCGGCCACAAAGCTGGGCGCGGCGGGAAGCTCTGGCCCAGGTAATGAGACAGAAGGGGTCGTCTCAGCGGGTTTGCGGCCCATATCTGCCGCTGCTGTCAAAACAAGCGCACTGGCGATCACGAAAGATGGAATAACCCTCAGCATGGACCTCATATAGCAGGCAAGGTCTGAACCGAATGTGAGTAAATGCAGTCCCACTGCTGTTTCTTCACGCTGCGTCAGCTTGGACAGAACGGCCAAGCCGGGCTATCTTTTCATACTCACCCCAGCGATCCGAGGCAGGCCCCTTATGTTCCTCAACTTTTTCCAAGAACTTCGCGAAGCCAAAGTGCCGGTAACCCTGCGCGAATATCTCTCCTTGATGGAGGCGATGGACAAGCAAGTGATCGGCATGGAAGTGGAGGATTTCTATTACCTTTCACGCGCCGCGCTGGTGAAAGATGAGCGTAATATCGACAAATTCGACCGCGTGTTCGGGCATGTGTTCAAGGGGTTGGACAGTCTGGAAGGCGCCGTTGATGTGCAGGATTTGCCCGAAGAGTGGCTCAAGAAGATGTCCGAGAAATTCCTATCCAAGGAAGAGATGGACGAGATTGAAGCCATGGGCGGGTTTGAGGAATTGATGAAGACGCTGCAGGAGCGTTTGGAAGAGCAGAAAAAACGCCATGAGGGCGGGAGCAAATGGATCGGCACAGGCGGTACGTCTCCGTTTGGGGCGAATGGCTACAATCCAGAAGGTGTTCGTATTGGCCAAGAGAAGTCTCGCCACCGCCGGGCCGTAAAGGTTTGGGATAAGCGCGAGTTCAAGAATTATGACGACAGTGTGGAGCTGGGCACGCGCAACATTAAGGTCGCGCTGAAGCGTCTGCGCAAATGGGCCCGAAACGGCGCGCCTGATGAACTGGACCTCGATGCGACCATCCGCAATACGGCCAAGCAGGGCTATTTAGATATTGAGATGCGCCCGGAGAAGCGCAATTCGGTGTCGGTTTTGCTGCTGCTGGATGTTGGCGGGTCAATGGACCCACATGTGAAGGTATTGGAGGAATTGTTCTCTGCGGCGCGTGCTGAGATCAAGAATTTGGAATTCTATTACTTCCACAACTGCCCATATGAAGGCCTTTGGAAAGACAATCGTCGCCGCATGAACAACCGCATCCCGACCTGGGACGTGCTGCACAAGTTTCCATCCGACTATAAAGTGATCGTGGTCGGTGATGCCACGATGAGCCCGTATGAGATCACCTATTCAGGCGGCAGCGTGGAGCACTGGAACGAGGAGGCTGGCGGCGTTTGGATTCAACGCTTCGTGGAGCAGTATCCGAATTTTGTCTGGATGAACCCCGTCAAAGAAGGCGCTTGGGAATATACCGGATCCATCCAGTTGATTCGCGAATTGATTGGCCCGCACCGCATGTTCGAATTGACCTTGCAAGGGCTAGAAGACGCGATGAAAGAGTTGGGGCGTTGAGGCTGGCACTTTGTATCGGAGCGGCAGTCTTCTTGTCTGCTTTTAACGCAAACGCTCAGGTGAAGACTGAGGGCACCCGCTATTCTTGCGAGGGTCAATTGGCTACGCCGACGACACATGACGTCTCCAAAAAGACATCTCATCAAAAGCACTCTTCTAGGTTTGAAGGAGATACCGTTCCGATTGGCGACGGTGTCAACAAGACCCTCGCCGTCGCCCGAACCGTCGTGCCAGAACAGCGACGAATTGTGCGAATGAAGTGTCAAAAATTGAGCGATGACGCTTCCAAGGAATTAAGCCCAGCAAGCAATTCCTTCGAAGGGAATAGACGCTAACTGCCGGAAGAGTTCCAAGTCGCTGTGGGCACGCGCTAGCCGTTACCAACCGCTTCCTCCGCCGCCGCCACCACCGCCGCCTGAAAACCCGCCGCCGCCGGAGCCTGATGAGCTGGAACTTTGCGGCGGCGTACTGGCGGTCGAAACGCTGGACCCGATCGATTTATAGATCGACTCATTGCGCTTCCCGATAGACCCGAATTTGCGCTGATTGGTCCAAGCCGGATCATAGGCTTTGGATTCGTCCGGCAGCAATGACTCGAAATGCTTGGTCCATGGCTTCTCAACGCCGAGCGCGATGGCATAAGGCAAGAATTTCTCGTAGCGCTCAGTCGTCATCGGCAAAGGCCTGTCACCGCCAACCTCGACGCTGTTGAGGTGTAACTCCTCAGCGGTTTTTAGGTACAGCCTGAAGCCTTCGATTTCTGATCGGATCTTCGCGCCCTTGCGTGTCGGGGCGGGCAATAGATACAGGAATAGGGCGTTCATCGCGGCGAGGCCCAGCAATCCCGCCGTATGCCAGACTGTCCAATTCAGCGTGTTGGCAACCACATAGACCGCAATTGCGATCGTGATGGGTATGCCAAACAGCGCATACCCGCGATTCCATTTGAAATAGTCGGCCCCATAGGTCTTGCCGATACGCCGCTTAAACGCGTTGTAGCCCGTGGCAAATTTGGAGCTGTACGCCTCACCAAGGGTCAATTTGGATTTATCGCCGAGGATGCGGGCGAGCAAAACGTCTTCGTCGGCGCTGAGCGCGGGCGCATTATTTGAAGCCTCTTGGCGTGTTAGGGTTGTGTTGCCTGCCTCTGAGACAGATATTTTGATCCGCTTTTTGATGGCAATGTTCATCAACGACGAAATCAACGCCTCATCGCCGGAAAAGCCGCGATGGTAGATGTGATGCGTGGCCGCCGGTGAATACCCCTCTGGCGGTTCGTAGCGCGCAAAAATCGGAAGCTTTGGTGGATCTCGGCCGACCTTGTTAAACGCACGTCCATAATAACCGAACAGACCAAGACCCGATAGAATAAGCAAAGCCAGCGACCCATAGCGCTGCCACCAAAGCGATCGTATATCTGATCCGGAGGGTGGATCAATCAGCCCCTTCTCAAAGCTAAGTGAGACGGAGAGGCCTTCAAAAGTGTCGAGCGACTGGGTGGTCTGGAAGATGTAAGTGTCGCCGTCTTGCACAAAGCGATAATTCGTGTCGGTGGACCCTTGCGGGCCGGTATATCCCGATTGCTGAACGAACCGGCTACCGTTTGGTAGATTGACGGTGGCGCTGGCCGACAGGATTGGAAATGTCCAGTAAGAGCCTGTTGGATTCCAATAGAGTTCGTCAAACTCATCAAAATAGCGAATTTGGTTTTTGACGCGGTAGCGGATTTCATACACGTGATCTTCAAACGGTAAAAAGACATCGGCGTCGCCAATCCGCAGACGCACAGCATTACCCTCTGACATGCGCTCATAAGGCTCTCGCTTTCCGTCGCGCGTGATGCTTAGAATTTTATAGTCGAAGGCATACTTGGCGCCGTCTTGCCGGAAATACTTGACCAGATCGCGGTTGATCCCCCGTTTCACATTTCGACCCTCAACGCGGATATCGATGGTTTCAGTGACGATAATATCGCCATCTGTTTCAACATCGATGACCACGTCATAGCGGTTGATTTGTTCATCGGCGAACGCGACAAGCGCAATGGCAAGCGCCGCCAAGCAAATGGCAAAAAGCCGTGCGATCATTTGGATGTTCCCAGATCAACGTTGGGCAATGCGCGGTCTGTCATATCCGCTTCAAAGAAGCTGCGTTGGCGAAAGCCGAACAGGCCCGCGATCAAGTTGGCCGGAAAGCTCTGCACGGCGGTATTTAAATCTCTCACCGCTCCATTGTAGAAGCGCCGAGCCATTTCGACTTTTGATTCTGTATCTGAGAGCTCAGTTTGTAGGTTCAAAAAATTGTCACTCGCCTTCAGATCAGGATAATCCTCGGCCACAGCAAAGAGGCGTTTAACCGGCGCAGACAGAGCGCCTTCAGCCGCGCCGCGCGCCGCCGGATCATTTCCAGCCGCAATGGCGGCAGTGCGCTTTTCAGTGATGTCCGCAAACAACTCACGCTCATGGGCTGCATAGCCTTGAACCGTGGTAACAAGCTGAGGGATCAAATCCGCGCGCCGCTTTAACTGCACATCAATATCTGACCAACCATTATTGGCCATCTGGCGACGACGCACCAAGCCATTGAAGATGAATATGACGGCAAGCCCAATCGCCGCAATCACCCCAATCAATATGTAGAGCTCCATCCCGTGCGTCTCCCATTTAGCCCGTTCGATCGGCCGAGTATCGGCTAATTTCGCCGCCTTGTTAAGCGCCCGTACTGATTGACTTAACCCCCGCCAGACCACATGGCAGATCGTATGGACGACAATTCGCTCTCCGCGACGGCGAACGCCGAACCGCCGCACGGGCGCAATGCGTTCTTTTTTGTCATCGTTACCGTTGCCATGAATATGATTTCGTTTGGCATCATCATTCCGGTGATGCCGTCTCTGTTGACGGAAGTGACGAACTTGCCAGCCGAACTGGCCGTGGGGCCATCAGGCTGGCTGAACGCGACGTTTGCGGTGGCTAATTTTCTTGCGATGCCCATTCTTGGTGGCTTGTCGGATCGGTATGGCCGCCGCCCCGTTTTGCTGTTGTCGATTGGCATGTTGGCAGTTGATCTGGTGATTATGGGATTAGCGCCGACGCTAGCCATCTTGTTTGTGGGGCGCGCTCTGGCGGGGTTATTCTCCGGCACCGTATCTGTCGCGAATGCCTATATTGCCGATGTAACGGCGCCTGAAGACCGCGGGCGAGCCTTTGGGATGACGGGCGCGGCGTTCGGCATCGGCTTTATCTTTGGCCCGGTCATAGGCGGCCTATTGGGGGATATTGATACGCGGCTGCCTTTCTTTGTCGCGGCGGGCGTGGCGGGCCTTAATTTTCTGTACGGGTTTTTCGTATTGCCTGAGAGCCTCGCGCCCGAAAATCGGCGAGACTTTAGTTGGGCGCGGGCCAATCCGTTTGGGGCGATCCGGCATTTTTCAAAACTGCCGCGTGTGGCGTGGTTCATCATCGCCATTGGCATCTATCAGATTGCTCATGCGGTTTATCCGAGCACGTGGAACTTTCATGGCGCTATTCGGTTTGGCTGGTCTGACTTTCAGATCGGATTGTCGCTGGGCGCAGTGGGCGTGGGATCGGCGCTGTCGCAGGCCCTATTGACCGGACGGTTGATTAAGCGCCTGGGCGCAATGCGCGCCGCGATGTTTGGTTTAACGATGAACGCGCTGGCCATGTTCGGCTTTGCTTTGGCGGGCGCGCCGTGGATGGTTTATGCGATTATCTGCGTTTCAGCGCTGGGCGGGGTGACGCTGCCAGCGATCAATACGATCACGTCAAACCTGACGCCAAGCAATGAGCAAGGCGAGCTGCAGGGCGCGATGTCATCGATCATGGCGTTCACGCTGATCTTTAGCCCCGTCCTTATGACCCAAACCCTGAAACACTTTTCATCTGGCGAGACGATCTATTTTCCAGGTGCTGCATTCCTATTGGCCGCGTGTATGACACTGATTGCGCTCGTGCCTTATTTGATCGGCGTAAGAGCCAATCGGCGCGCGATTGAAAAGATCACGGCTGATAGTAGCGCATAAAAAAGGGGGCAGCCCCATTTGGCGCTGCCCCCTTCAATGTATTTATCTTAGCAAAAGCCGCGCTAGTTACGGCTTTTCATCACCATGCCGAGCACGGTGCCAAGCACGCCGCCGCCAACGCCGCCTTCAAGCACGTTGCCGAGGTGCGCCATGATGCCAGTGCTGCCGAGCAGGTTAGACATGCCCGCTGCGTCTGCGCCAAAATGAGCACCAACACCGCCAAGAATTCCGCCGAGAACACCGCCGGTGCCACTGCCGCCAAGAACCTTCGAAATAATCGGTCCAAGAACTGTGCCGCCAATGGCGCTCATGATTAGGGGTAGAAACTGTTCCAAAATAATGCCCTCCCAAGGGTTTGGTAAACGGAAGCCGTTCTGCTTCTCAAACGATAACTGACGCCTTTTTCAAACAAAGGTCCAGCAATTTCCCCAGCGTCGCGAGTGGTTGCAACAGACGGATTAGACAGGCAAACAGCTTCGCATGGTTCTGCATCGCCCTGCCCTTTTTCTTGATCGTGACGGCGTTATCAATGTTGATAAGGGCTATGTTAGTCGGATTGAGGACTTTGAATGGATCGACGGGGCGGCTGAAACCATAGCTGCGTTTAATGCACGGGGCTGGTATGTATTTGTGGTGACCAATCAATCTGGCATCGCCCGCAGCTATTACACAGAGGCCGATATGCACCAGCTACACGAATGGATGGTTGGCGAACTCGCCCAATACGGGGCATTGATCGATAAAATCTATTACTGCCCATATCACCAACAAGGCGAAATAGAGCGCTATCGCCGCGACAGTATTGATCGAAAACCGAAGCCTGGAATGTTGCTTTCCGCTATGGCTGAGTTCCCGGTCAAACGAGAAAGTAGCTTTTTAATCGGTGACAAAAGCACCGATATTGAAGCGGCAAAAGCTGCTGGAGTGGCCGGATTTCTCTTCAATGGCGGCAATCTGAAGACGTTTGCAGACTGGACATTGGCAAGTTTTGAAGAAGGCAATCGGGGCTAAACCAGACCAAATCGTTAGAGAGGTTTGAGTGTTTTCCCGTTCAGCCCGCCCATCCGGCAAACCTCTGTCCACTCTTTGGCTTTGACAGGTTGCACTGACAGGCGGAACGCGGTGACCAATGACATCTCTTCGAGTTTTGGATTGGCTTTGACGGCTTTCAGAGTGACGGGGACAGGCATGTCACACAGGGCGCGCAGATGGACACAATCCCAGCGCTCGTCATCGGTTGTGGAGTCCGGCGCGCTCTCCGCTGAGACTTCACACACTCCGACAACTTCGAGGCCTTTATTTGAGTGATAGAAGAAGGCGCGATCGCCGATTTTCATGTCGCGCATGAAATTGCGGGCCTGATAGTTTCGGATACCATCCCATTCCTCACCCGCTTCGCCTTCAGCTTTCAGGTCATCCCAGCTAAACTTGAAGGGTTCGGACTTAAACAGCCAATATTTCATGAAGGCTCCGCAGCAGAAGATGTTGTCAGGATAGACGCGCGCTGAATGGCGCAGATTGGGGAGGCGATCAACCCACAGCGACCCGGTCTCGAATGGCAGAGGCATGTTGCGCTTCAATGCCGAGCCGATCCGCGAGGCGGTTCAGGAACCCGGACTCAGACGCATTCGGCTGGCCCGTCACAACACAGGCCGATGCAAACAACTGCGCCGCGTGATTGGGTGAGCGAGCCGCACTAGCAATCTTGTCTAGGGTTTCCCCCTCTGGTTCTGCGTTTGTTAGCAAGCCGCGCGCATTCGAATCTGAACCAGCCTTTTCGAGCGCGGCCTCAATCGAGGTACGCTCGTCAGCGTTGAGCGCGCCATCAGACCATGCCGCCGCAACCATTGTACGCACGAGCGCCTCAGCAAATTCTGCATCCATTTTTGTATCTGTCACAAAGCCTGCTGCGCCAGCATCATCTTGGCTGATTGAACCGCCTTGGCGATCTTGCCAAGCCTTGTAAGCAACAGCGCCCAGCGCAGCGACGGCGCCTGTTTTCGCCACGCCGCCAAGCAATCCACGTCCACCTTTCGTGCCCAGCAACGCAGCCAGCAGAAGGGCGCCACCGCCGCCCGCAACGATTTGGGCATTCCGATCCGTTTTGATCTTTTCAATCGCCTCTTGGCTCAGTTCTTTGCCGTCTTCGATCCGGCGGTCGAGCTCTAGGTCTTCAGCTGCTTTTGAGGCGTGGCCGCGCAATTCATCGAGCAATTTTTTGAAGTCCATGACATATATCCTTGAAAGTTTGAGACGGGCTGTTGCCGCCGACTTTAACAACCTGCGTCCAGCTGTGAAAGGGCCGCACGCACAAGGCGATCATAACTTGGCCAGCCCTTATAGGCGGCAAGTTCAGGCGCGATCGCGTTCCAACTGTTCGCGAAGGCCTCACGGGCCGACGCTTCCGAAATGGCCGCAAGCAACGGGTCGATGCAAATCCGGATGGTGAACACCATCGCGCCGCTTCCGGGCAGTTTGCGAAGGGTCTGACGTTCGACCCGCAAGTGCAGAACGTCAAGCGCTGCTGTATCCGTTGTATCAGCGGCCAAAGCCTTGAGAGGTTGCGCGGTGGGGGTGTGACGCGCGGCCCCCGCCTGTACCGTCCAGTTGCAGCGCTGCAGGATGCGCCCCGGCGCCAGCGCGTCGAACATGCGATGAATACGAGCGACAAGATCAGGGTTAGCCGCCGGCACCGCGCTATGCAGACCAGACAAAGGCCGCCCCAGCATTTGACCTAACCGCCAAAAGGTTGGCGTGCATAGACTGGCAGCGGTTAGGCACCACTCCCCTATATCGTTGCGGGTCAGCAGGCAGAGATCGTCAGAAACAGACGCGCTGGCGCGCTCTAATGGCGTTTGCCAATCGGGGTCGGTTCGGCCAATGGCAGCTTTGATCAAATCTTCCAATTCGCTGGCCGCCTGCCCTGCGCCCAGATCGCCGTAAACTTCGCCGCGGTGGTTGCGCATCAAAGTGTGCTTATCCGCCAGCCAGACCGCCGCTTCAGTATCGGGCGCAAGCCAATCAGACTCCGCAATCGGGGATAGGCCCGGCGAAAGGTCTGGCGTACCATTTAGGAAAGGAAGGAAGGGTGGCTGTCTCAAAAGCGCAGGCACCCGGCGCACATCATGCAACGCGCGCGGCGCCCCAGCTAACAAAGCCAGCGACTTTTGGCGTAGACGGAAGATACATGGTTTCTGCGTCTTCGAGCGCGAAGCCTGCCTCCTCAAACAAAGCTGTAATATCGCGCGTCAGATGACACCCGCCGGCTAGCGGTTTCCAAATCGGTTCAACCCTACGCTGCCATTTGGCAACGCTTTCATCCGGCGCAAGGCCATGCTCAGAGAACAAGACGCGGCCGCCCGGCTTCAGAACGCGGCGGGTTTCCTCCAGCGCGCCTTTCCAATCGGGAATGGTGCACAGCACAAAAGTGATCACAGCTGTGTCTATGCTGTTGTCTTCCAGTGGCACAGCTTCTGCGCCCGCTTCGATGAACTCAATACCAGACCCAATGCCAAGCTGAGACGCGGTGCGGCGCGCCTTTGTCAGCATGCCGGGAGATGGCTCAAGCGCGAACAGGTGATCGACTTTGTTGGTGTCATACATCGCGAAATTGGTGCCCGACCCGCAGCCCAGCTCCAAAACGCGGCCCTCTGCGAGCGGCACGACCTTTTCCCGTTGCTTCATGATCGGCTTTGTGCCGCATGCTTTCGCAATCAGATTAGGGACAACGAAGCGTTCCCAAGGGTTCATTGGCCGGTGCCTGTCTGCTGCGCGGGTTCAGGCTTAGACGACCGGAAGCCCGGATACGATCCACGGTCGATCATGGCTTCTGTCTCTGCGGACGGGCGAGCTATGAGCGCATCTTGGGTAATCTTGATGGTGAACTCAAACCCGTCTCCCATGGGTTGATAAGTGGCCGATCCGTATTCAGCGTCGATCCCGAACTGTTTGCCAAATTTTTGAGCGTGGCCGTGCATGTCGAGGCCGACACGATTGGCGAGGTCCAAACCATTCGTCGTTGCCTCTGAAACGGCTTCTGCTGAAAAACGGCGCGCCATACGGCCTTCAATGTAGTCGAGGCGATAAATCGAGTCATAGCCAACAACATTGGCAAGGGGTTTGAACTTTATAACTTGCGCGCCCATTGCAAATTGATCGCCGGAAAGAATGATGGGCTCGCCATTTCCCTGCACCAATGGTTCGCCGCCTGCAAAGCTGCCTGTGACCAGATATTTATCTGTTTCACCATCGACGGCCGCGAACTTTACCGTAGCAACCGGACGCTCATAGGTCAGTCTGTGGAACGTCTGTATATTCAGCCCCGCTAAGGCCACAGCGGCCGCCAGACCCAAAAACCCGACACTAAAGACGAGCCGCGTCATGCCTGAGAACGGCTTCAGATTGCCGAATTTTCCAAATGCCGCAAACAGCAACATTAGACCTATAACGCCAGCAATTGCTGGCAATATCCACCAAATCAAACCCATATCACCTGCTCCCGGAACCGCGCTTTTGCGCTGTCTGTCCTAAACTTTAGAGTTATTATACGCGTTTTGCGGCCCGTGTTTAGTATTTGTGTCAGATGACCCGGCGTGGCCCCTGCCCAGGCTGAGAAAACTCTGATACGCCGCCGCCATGCCGTTCCGAGATTTTAGCCTATTGTTTGCCGTTTGCCTTGTCTGGGGCCTAAACATCGTGGTGACCCGGTGGGCGGTGGCGGATATGAGCGTGCCGCCTCTGTTTTTTGCGGCAGTGAGGTTTCTTGGCATCGCGGTTGTGTTGATCCCATTTTTGCGACCTGTCCCTGATAATCTGAGAACGTTGTTCATGATCTCGATGTGCATTGGAGCGGTCCATTTCGCTCTGCTGTTTTTGGGGCTGGCCAATGCGAGCGCATCAGCGGCGGCGGTCACCGGGCAACTTGGCGTACCCTTCTCAACATTGATGAGCATGGCGTTTCTAGGCGAGACGATTGGTTGGCGGCGCGGCCTTGGCATCATGCTCGCCTTTGCAGGGGTCATTTTGATTGCGTTCGACCCCGGCAGTTTCAGCGTTTCGATTGGGCTGGTCTATATCATCATATCTGCCTTCATTGGATCGGTCGGGGGCATCTTGATGAAACGCATGGCACCGATTGGCGCGTTGCAAATGCAGGCCTGGGTCGGCCTGTTTAGCTTCATCCCGCTATTTGGTATTTCAGCGTTGATGGAGACCGGCCAGATCGCCAGCTATGTGAATGGCGGATGGCCGATTTGGGGTGCAACAGTGTTTGCTGTGCTTGGCGTTTCAGTTTTTGGTCATGGCGGATTTTACACCCTGCTTAAGAAGTATGATGTGTCTTTGTTATCGCCGCTGACTTTGATGACGCCGATCTGGGGCGTTGTGTTTGGTATCGTGTTATTGAATGAAGGCATCACGGCGCGTTTGGTCATGGGGTCTGTGATTTCTTTGAGCGGCGTGTTGGTGATTGCGCTGCGGGCGAACTCTAAGATGCCGGAAGCGGCCATGGGTAAGAAACTGGGATCAGGACCAAGCTGATGGAGATTGAACAAACGCCAAGCCCAAACTTCAATGACCGCAAGGCTGATGTGGATATGCTGGTGCTGCACTATACAGGCATGGAGAGCGGCGAGGCAGCGCTGGCACGCATGTGCGATGTGAGCGCGGAAGTCTCAGCGCATTACATGGTTTGGGAAGATGGGCGCGTCACTCAAATGGTGGCGGAAGACAAGCGGGCCTGGCATGCTGGGGTTGGTAGCTGGCAGGGTGATAGCGATTTGAACTCATGCTCGATAGGTATTGAGATTGTGAATGGCGGACATGATTTTCCAGCCGCGGACGGTTCGCTGCCCCCCTACCCGGCTGAGCAGATCGCGGCAGTGATGGCGCTGTGCCACGGCATCCTCGCCCGGCATACGATCCCGCAACCGCGTATCGTAGGCCACTCAGATATTGCGCCTGCGCGAAAGGCTGACCCCGGTGAGCATTTCCCATGGGACGAGTTGGCGAAGGCCGGCATTGGGATTTGGCCAGATCAGACAGAGCCCTCGACGAAGGATGTCGCGATCTGGGTGCCGGGAGATACCGGCGCAGCGGTGGCTGGCCTGCAAGATCAGCTGGCTGAGGTCGGCTATGGAGTCAGCCGCAGCGGTATCTACGATGCCGAAACCCAGCAAACTGTTTTGGCGTTTCAGCGCCGCTGGGCCGCGAACGGGCGGCTGGACGGGTTGACCGCGGCCTCCACACTATCGCGTATCGCTGAGGTCAGCCGCGCGCTTACGAGGCCATTGGCTTAAAGACCGATATCGTCGTCTTCTCGCCAGACCTTCGCCCACTCGGTCGCGAGGGCCGCGCCGAGAAGGAGCGAGAGGACGGACGCCGACAGCCAGATAAAGCCCAAGATCACTGAGGACAGCGCGCCATAGAGCGTGTCGAGCGTGGTGACGGACAGATAGAGCTGGAACAGATAGGTCACACCAAGCTGAGCCAGAGCGGCCACCGCGGCGCCCGCCATCTTGGCCCGCCCGCCGCTGATATGCCCCCGAAGGGACAAAGCGATGATGGTGTAGAAGACAACGAAACTGGCAATCCAGCGCGAAATCCAGAGTGTTTCAGCCACGCTGGAAATCTGGGCAGCAAAGCGCGCGGTGAAATTATTGTCGCCTTGTGTGGCCGCCGTCATGAAAACTTGCGCCGCGCCGAGCACCCAGATAGCCAGGATCAATGCCGCGGTGAGCAAGAGTGAGACGCCCTGAAACTTCACCACATTGGAACTGCGGGTCGAGCCCGCAATCATACGGATGCCAATGATGGCGGCCTTGGCGCCTGTGATGGCCGTGAAGATGACGAGCAGGAGAGCCACGAAAGCGCGCAGCGTCACGCCTGTGGGGGTCAACTTCTGAATGGTATCTATTTCTGCGCCGGATAGTGGCTCGACCCCCGCGGTGAGTAGCTTGCTGATCGGGCCCGCAAGGCGATGCGCCACATCCTCTGGCAACAGCGCGCCCATTAGGGTGAGCGTCAGGTAGATGATCGGGAAAATCGCAAACAGCGCATAGAAGGCAATGCCGCCCGACACGATGCGAACATCTGGCTGGATCAAACGATGTAGCGCCCGCAAAAACGGTGACAAGATTTTGAGCTTGAAAGTTTCCATTGCGATTCGGTTCTCGCATGATCTGCGCATGGCTGCTATAGCCCGGCCTGACCAGATGGCCGGGCAGCCGCTGGTAGGTTGGTAACGGCCTGCTGGAGGAAAGTCCGGGCTCCATGGAAGCAAGGCGGCAGATAATTCCTGCCCGGCGCGAGCCGAGGGAAAGTGCCACAGAGAGGAGACCGCCTTTGTCTTCGGACAAGGGTAAGGGTGAAAGGGTGGGGTAAGAGCCCACCGCGGCGGTGGCGACATCGCTGGCAAGGTAAACCCCGCCTGGAGCAAGACCAAATAGGGGGCGCGTATGGGCCGTTTTCAGCCTGCGCCCCGGGTGTGTCGCGTGAGGCGTTTCGTGAGGGGCGTCCCAGAGGAATGGCTGCCAGACCTATCGCAAGATGGGCGAACAGAACCCGGCTTACAGGCCATCTGGTCA
>CAZXVJ010000004.1:0-54768 GCA_964644385.1 uncultured Hyphomonas sp.
ACGTGCTCAACCCCGCACCTTCAACTTCACAAACCCAAACAAAACCAACGCGCTAAAAGAAAAACCACAAAACTTATCCACCCCCTCGCTGGCCGGGGTCATACTAGCGCCTATGTCAGTTACCGATCTCATCCCCGGCGCGCAGAGCACTGTCGCGCATCATTGGCCAACGGCCAGCCATATTGCGCGCTACCTTGCCGGGATGCTGGGCCTTGGCACGGATGCTCCGCGCAAAACCATCGCGCATGCCACCTATCAGACCATTTCCAAAAACCTGATCTGGGCCGAGGCCCTGATGCGCCGTATGCTGATCCTGATCGCGATGAGCTTTCCTGCGCCCAAAATCACCACGCGCGCCGCCAATGACGCAAAGCCCTCCAAAACCACATCGCTTCCCGCCACACGCACCGCCACCCGGCGCCCATACTTCGCGCTCACAGAACCGCTCAGCGCCAGTCCGCCGCCGCCCAAGCCAGAGGCCCGCCCGCGCCTCCGCGTCATAGACTTTGAACAAATGGCGCTGGATCGCCTGAACGGCGTGAGGCACGCACCAAAGCCCCCCATCAATCCAAACTACAACCAACAGTCAGAGCGTAATGCCGCGCCGCTCATCGCCCGCATCAGCGGCCTGATCGACGCCATAGACAACACCGGATACCACGCCGCCCGCATGGCGCGCTGGCTGCGCTCGCGCCAGCTGCAAAGCTATGATCTCTACAATCTGCCGGCCCGCATCAGCCCCATCCGCTATGGTCGCCCGCCAGATGCCTCGCGCAAACGCATGGGCGCAGAGGTCTATCAAAACTACATCGCCCTCAACGCCCGCGCCCATGACGCGGTCGATCTGGGCTATGATGACAGTTCATAAAATTGAACGAAAACAGATCGCTGCACCGGACATCGAAAGATGTGCCGGATAGGCGTGCTGCAAAACCCTTTAATTCCGACGTAACCGCAATCCAGACGATGTGGACGGCTTCGGCTCGGCTTCGCCAACAAGGCCAATGCTTTCATCGCCCACGGCTTGAGTTTTTGCCGTTTTAGGCGCTTCACGATTGGCAGGCAGCGCCGGAATGGGGGAGGCGGGCTGTGGCACCGCGCCAAGGTCTGCCGTTTGCGCCAGTGATTCCCATGTCCGTGTCGGCTGGATCATTGCGCGCAGAGCCTCAACATTATTTTCCACAATGCCCGTCGGCGCATGCTTGCCGCTGGTTTGCGCCATGCTTTCATAATCGCCGCTAAGGCCTTGAATGAGAGCGAGATTTTCTCGAACGCGCAAGTCAGCATCCGGCTGCGCTGCGGCTTTGATCAGTTGGGCTTCCGCCTCGGCCAGATTGCCGATCAATGCGAGCGACAGGCCATAATTGGTCAAGGTCGATGTGCGGTTCGGCTCAATCGCCAGGGCTTTCATATAAGCGGTTTGCGCGTCCAGATGACGGCTGATCCGGTCGAGGCTTGTGCCAAGAGAGGCCCAGCCATCGGCGCGCTCCGGCGCAATTTTCGCGACCCGTGCAAACGCCTGCGTCGCCTTATTCATACTGCCAAGGGCGGCGTAGTTGCGGCCGAGCTCCATCATCAAATCTGCCGAGCCCGGATGCACCACGCTGGTCTGCGCGATCACTTCAATCGCGCGCTCATGCGAGTTGATTTTGCGCAGCGCCGTCGTGAATGTCAGCGCATTGCCCAGATTGGCCGGGTCTTTCTGAAACTCCTTGGCCCAGAAGTTTGCTTTCGTCAGCGGGTCAGCCCGGTTGGCCGCCGCGATCTGTTCCGGCGTGGCTGGCTTTGACGCTTCAGCAATGGCTTCGGCCAAGGCGCGTTCATTAGCCGCTTCGGCAGAGCCGGCTGTGGACTGACACGCCCCAAGACTAAGAGAGAGGGCAAGGGCGCAGGCCGCCACGGATAAATTTGCTCTGGACATGGGAAGGCTCCGGGGATGTATCTGTTTGCTGAAACAGACCTTGAGGCTTCAGGGTCAAGGTTCGGTTAACGCCAGCCCTAATTCGATTAACTCAAACTGTTCCTCAAGGAGCCTGCTTTTTCTGATGCACACCTCATTCGTCTCGCCCGATGCCGCAAAGGCGCCAGCCAGCCTCCATTTGTTCACAAAAGAGAGCTGGAACGCCGCCTCTGAAGACCTGTTTGAAAACATGCGCGCGATCGCAAAATCTCAAGCCTTTACAGGTGCCTCTGGCGCGCTCCTCAAGGTGCCCGGAAAGGATGGCGCACTGGCTCATGTCCTGTTCGGTCTCGGCAATGGCAAAGACGCGCTCGCCGTCGCGGGTCTCTCAGGCGCACTGCCGGAGGGCGATTATGAACTCGTCACGGATGCCGGTTCAAATTTTGATCACGTGGCAGCGGCTTGGGCCGATGGGGCCTATCGGTTTGATCGCTACCTCACCTCCAAAGCCAAACCACCCCGCCTGATCGTTCCCGAAACGGCGCAGCCAGACAAGCTCAGCCGAGAGGCCGCCGCCATTGATCGCTTGCGCGATAACGTCAACACACCGCCACATGATTTTGGCCCAAACGTATTGGCCGGGGTCGTGTCCGATATGGCTGAACGCTTCGGTGCAAAGCTCGAAATGGTGATCGGCGATGCGCTGCTCGAACAAAATTTTCCCCTCGTCCACGCCGTCGGCCGCGCCAATTCTATTGAGCCGCGCCTCTGCGAACTGACATGGGGCGATGACAGCCATCCGCACGTGGCCGTGGTCGGCAAAGGCGTGACGTTTGATACGGGCGGGCTGAATATTAAAGTCGGCGCGGGTATGCGCATTATGAAAAAAGATATGGGCGGAGCCGCGCACGCCATCGCTTTGGCTGAATTGATCATGGGCGCCAATCTTCCGGTCTTCCTCAAACTTTATATCCCTGCCGTCGAAAATTCGATTGATGGCAATGCGTTCCGCCCGGGCGATGTCTTGCCCAGCCGCAAAGGGCTAACCGTTGAGATAGACAATACAGATGCTGAGGGCCGTTTGATCCTCGCCGATGCCCTCACCAAAGCCAGCGAGGCCGATCCTGATTTGCTGATTGATTTTGCAACTTTAACCGGGGCCGCTCGTGTCGCTGTCGGGCCAGATCTTGCACCGTTCTATACAGATGATGAACAACTCGCGCAGGATATCAGCGCGGGTGCGCTCACCAGTGGAGACCCCGCCTGGCGGATGCCCCTTTGGGACCCTTACCTGAAAGACCTGAAAAGCCCAATTGCGGACCTCGTCAATTCCGGTGGCCGAATGGGCGGGTCTATTACTGCGGCGCTTTTCCTCAAGCAATTCGTTGACGCGAAAAGCTGGGTCCATTTGGACGTTTGGGCCTGGCGGCTCGGCAAGTATGGCCGCCCGGAAGGGGGCGCTGCATGCGGTCTGCGCGCGATGTTTGCGATGGTCGAAGGGCGCTATGGGGCAGATTGATCCGACAAGCGCGCGGAGCGTCATCACATCCGCGTGAGCCAATCTTTCCCTCGCCCGGAAGGCGAGGTACCAAACGCTAAACTCACTTATAGGGAGACGACACATGAAATTGATTGCCGCACTCGCCGCCGCCAGCAGCTTGCTGGTTCTATCTGGCTGCACCTCTGGTCCGTACTCAAACGACAACAGCCCGAAAATGGCTAAACAGGCCAGCGCTCTGAACATGGCGCTTGAGGCTCAGCCGGATGAAGTTCGCGCGCGCTATAATGCGCGCCACCCCGCTCAAACGCTTGCCTTTTTTGATGTTGAACCCGGCATGACCGTGGTTGAAGCGTTGCCCGGCGGCGGTTGGTACACGAAAATCCTGATGCCTTATCTTGGCGAAGACGGAAAAATCATTGGCGCCAATTATTCTGATGAACTCTACGCGAAGTTTGGCTTCGGCGATGAGTGGACCGCCAAGCGCGTTGCTGACTCTGCTAAATGGGTTGAAACAGCAACGGAATGGGCTGGCGAGGACGGGCCTGCTGTTGGTACGTTCCAAATTACGAAAATGCCCGCCAATCTAGATGGTACCGCTGATCGGGTCTTGTTTATCCGCGCATTGCACAATCTGAATCGCTTCAATGATATGGATGGCGCCGCGTCAGAAGCCTACCGTGTGCTCAAGCCCGGCGGCATGGTCGGCGTGGTCCAGCACAGAGCGCCTGAATCTGCTCCGGCCGAATGGGCAGATGGTTCCAAAGGTTATCTGAAACAGTCCGATGTAATCGCTAAATTCGAAGCGGCGGGCTTTAAGCTGAAGGATACCAGCGACATCAATGCCAATCCGAAAGATGTGCCCGGCGCAGATGACATTGTCTGGCGTTTGCCGCCATCGCTGAATGGCACGGAAGAGGGCACGCCAGAGCGCGCCGCAATGGAAGCGATTGGCGAATCTAACCGCATGACGTTGTTGTTTATGAAGCCTGCCTGATTGGGCGCTTAGGGCTCGAGGACGATCAGCTGAGATTTGCGGATCGCCTCGCGCACTTCGCCGCGCAAGACCAGCACGTCGATATTTTTAGGATCAGCAGCCATGGCCGCGGTGACATCGCTCATCGCGGCCATGTTGTTTTTCATGGCCAGATGGGCGCGCCCGCGCATGTGCAGCGCTTCGGCATCTGAGGGATAGGCGCTAATCGCTTGGTTTAGATCGGCGATCGCATTGCCCCAATCGCCCAGCATGAAATAAGCTGCTGCGCGGTCTTTGTGGATTTCGCCATTTCGGGGCGCCAGTTTCAATGCGTTGGTCAGCGTTGTGATAGCTGCGTCCGGCGCGCCGGCTGTCAGCCAGGCATTTCCGGCTTGTGCCAGATAGATTGAACGATCCCCCACGCTGCCAGCATCCTTGGCATTGGCGAGCTCTTCTAGCCGCGCCGCGCCTTCGTCTGCCTGATCTAACGCCACCAGAGCCAGCGCTGTGCAATACCGCGCGCCGGGCCGATTGCCCTCATAACTCCAGGTCAGACCATCTTCATAGGCCGCGTCCGGATTGGTTTCGATTAGTTCGAGACAATTATTAAGCCGGGTTTGCTCTTCGCGGGCCGCGTCGGCGCCTGCCAGTTGAAACATGGCCACCACGGCAACGGTGCTTGCGATAAGGGACATGGGCGCGCTACTCCTGAAAACTACTCCAATCAATAGGCATAATTAGAGGCCATTTGCCAAATGACAGTTCCGCCATCACTGCTTTTTATCTTTGGCGTCGGCTATAGTGCGCAACGCGTTGCGGCGCAGGCGCTGGAGCAGGGTTGGCAGGTTTGCGGGACCGTCCGAAGCGACGATAAAGCCCGGCAACTTGGTGAAAAAGGTATCGATGCGGAGGTTTGGTCGGGCGAGGGACCGCTCAATGTGCCAGATGGCGCGCATTGGCTGATCTCTGTTCCGCCAGATTCAGATGGTTGCCCTGTTGCGCGGGTTATGTCTCACGCTGCGCCGCTCGCAGCCTCGATAACATATCTCTCCACGACAGGTGTTTATGGAGACCTTGGCGGCGGATGGGCGTTTGAATGGAGTGACCTCAATCCGGGGTCCGCGCGCGCCAAAAGACGTGTCTTGGCAGAGCAGCAATGGCGTGACATCAACACCAACACGCGCCTTGTGAGGTTGCCGGGCATCTATGGTCCGGGCCGGTCGGCTTTGGACCGGGTGCGTTCGGGCAAGGCGCGCCGCATTATTAAGCCGGGACAGGTGTTCTCGCGTATCCACGTCGAAGACTTGGCCAGCGGTATCGTAAAGCTCATCGAGGCACCCCAGAAAACAGGTGTCTTTCACCTGTGTGATGACGCGCCCGCACCGCCTCAGGATGTTATCACTTTGGCAGCGGGTTTGCTTGGCGTTGATCTGCCCGCGCCCGTTCCGTTTGAAACAGCGGATCTCAGCGCTATGGCGGCCAGTTTCTATGCCGATTGTAAACGTGTTTCGAACGCACAGACCAAATCTAAACTTGGCTGGCGTCCAATCCATAAATCCTATGAATTAGGACTGGCATCAATCCTGCGTTGAACCAAGCGGATCGCCATTCGGTGAACTGTTCGTAAATGCCTTCAAAAGCCCTTGTCACAGCTCGATTTTTTTGTGTAACGTCCCTGTGGGGACTAGAAAAGCACTCTTAAAACTATAGAATATAGGAAAGTGAGGCGCGTCGTGGGGACAAATTTGCGTATCATTCCACTGCTGGACAATAAGCCGTCAGAACTGGCGTGGATACGGTCTGTTTTTGGGACAGGCCTTCAACGCTATCAGGCAGATATACCGGTCCATTCTGGCGCGCTCTATTTATTCAATTCAATTCATCAACTCAATATCGACCCTGATTTGCTCATGCGGATTGAAGCAGCGGGTGGGTGCGGACTGTTTCATGCCGGTGATGAGTATTTTCGCGGCGGTTATGATACGTATGCTGCGTTTGACTATGTCATCCGCAATTATGAAAACTCGGCGCTCGAAGGGCACGGCGTCTTGACCATTCCGACAGGATTTACACCGCATTTTGGAAATACGTTTTTCAGCCCGGCCAGTCAGCGGAAATACAATTGGATGTTCGCCGGAGCGTATAAGGCGGACCGGGCGGTTATGGCCAAGCAGTTCAATAAAATCCCGGGTGGGTTTTTGTCGTTGCCGGTCGAGAATGTGGTCGAGCAGGGCCTCTCGATCAACGACTATGCCAGTATGATGAGCCAGGCAAAGTTCGCGCCATGCCCATCTGGCAACATTATGCTGGAAACCGTGCGCGTCTATGAGGCGCTGCAACTTGGCACCATTCCGCTCTTGCCCGTTCGTAAAAACATTGATGTCTTTCGCTCAATGTTGGGCGATCACCCTCTGCCGTCTTTCCCGAATTGGGCGTCGGCGCGTGAGTTTGCTCAGAAGATGTGCCTCGATTCGGTTGGCCTCGATCAGTTGCAGGCCGAATGTGTTGACTGGTGGGAGGGCTTCAAGCCGCAACTCTCAAAAGACGTTGCCGCCTTTATTCAGGCTGGGCAATCCGGCGCCTTTCGCGGCGATCTCAAAACAGAATATGGCGCGTTCAAAACCAGTCAGTTTGCCCGTCTGCGGCTCTTGCTCGATCAACAAAATGCCGACCAGCTGAGACAACGCGCGGCATTTACACTGCGGTCAAAGCTTGGCCGTTATGTCGGCTTACGTCCCATCCAACAAACTTGGTCGCTTAACAATTAGCCGCGCCGCGGGCCGCGCTCATTATTTCACGGCACGTTGTCAATAGACGGGCAATATCTGCGTCCCGGCTTAGGCGATGATCGCCGTCCTTGATTTTCGTGAAGACCAGATCTGGACTCGTGATGACATCCACCAATTTTTCTGCATGTTGCCACGGCACGTCGGCGTCCTGCATGCCTTGTAAGATTCGGACCGGACCATCAAAGCCGATCGGCGTATCCAAAACCTGCCAGCGTCGCCCATCCTCGATCAAGCCTCGCGTAATCACGTAAGGCTCATCATAATCAGAGGGGCGCAACGTGCGGCCCGTTTCCATAATTTCGGTTTGCGCCGCGCTGGAAAATCCTGGCCACATCAGTTTCTCGGTAAAGTCAGGCGCAGGCGCGATCAGCACCAGCCCCGCCACTCTGTCCGGCCGCGCCATAGCTGCCAGCAAAGCCATCCAGCCCCCCATGCTGGACCCAACTAAAATCAGTGGTCCGTCGGTCAGGGCGTCGATCACGGCCAGCGTATCGGCTCGCCACGCGCTGACCGTTCCGTCTTCAAACGCGCCGCTGGATTGGCCGTGTCCGGAATAGTCAAATGCCAGACAACTCACATTGTCACCCGCTGCCCAGTCTTGCAGCGCCGTGACCTTGCCGCCCTGCATGTCGGATTTGAACCCGCTCAACCAGACAAAGGTTGGGCCGTCTGCCGCGCCTTTGTGGGCGCTATAGGCGAGGGTGCGTCCCTCATCGGTGGTTAGAAAATCTGTCGACATCGCCGTCATCCGTCCAGATTTCAGGTCGCAAAGTCAAGCCGCGCCGCGCTATCTGCAACTTCTCCATATTGTTTCCGCGCCAATCACTCTATGTATGTCGGCTATGGCTGATACAGACTTCCCAGACCTGACCGGCAAAACCGTTTTGCAAGTCGCGCCAGAACTCTCAGCAGGCGGCGTAGAACGGACGGTTCTCGAAATGACCGAAGCAATTGTCGCTGCGGGCGGGCGGGCTTTGCTGGCCAGCCGCGGCGGACGGATGGAAGGGGAGTTCGAGGCCCTTGGCGGCGTGCTCTTTCGGATGAACGCAAAATCCAAGAACCCAGCCATCTTGGCCCTCAATACGACCAAGCTCAAAAGCCTGATTGACCGAGAGCAGGTCGATCTGGTGCATGCCCGCTCGCGCGCCCCGGCCTGGAGCGCTTACCGTGCAGCAACCAGTGCCAATGTGCCCTTCGTCACCACCTATCACGGCGCCTATTCCGGCACGTCCAGCGCGAAGATCAAATATAATTCGGTCATGGCGAAAGGCGCTATCGTTATCGCCAACAGTGAGTGGATCGCCGCACACGTCAAATCCGTGCATGGCGTGCCAGATGACCGCCTCGTCACCATTCCGCGCGGCGTCGATCTTGCTGCCTTTGACCCGGCCAATGTTGATCAGCTGCGCGTTGAAAAAATCCGCAAAGCATGGGGCCTGACAGGGGATACACGTCTCACGCTATTTCTGCCGGGCCGCCTCACAGATTGGAAAGGCCAGCTGACCGCCATTGAAGCCATTTCAAAACTTGCGCCGGACGAAGCTGAAAAACTTGTTCTGGTGCTGGCAGGGGATGCGCAGGGGCGGGGCAGCTATGTCAATAAATTAGAAGACGCGATCATTGCGGGCGAAATGGGCGGCACCATTTTGATCTGCGATCATGTCACCGATATGCCCGCAGCCTATAAGGCGTCAGACATTGTACTCGCCCCGTCGACCCGGCCTGAGGCCTTTGGCCGGGTCGCAGCGGAAGCCTCAGCAATGCAGCGGCCGATTATTGTTTCAGATCATGGCGGCGGTCGCGAAACCGTTGTCGAAGCTCAGACCGGCACACGGTTTGAGCCCGGCAATGCTATCGCGCTATCGGGCGCCATTCGGGCCATGATTGACATTGGGCCAGACGCCCGCGCCGGCATGGGCAAGGCGGGCCGCGCTTATATCAGCGAGCGCTTTTCCAAGCGGGGGCTTCAAGCCGCGACGCTTGGCGTCTATAAGCGGCTGCTCAAGGATTAAAGTCGACACGATGGCGAGAGACAAGCACGCAGGAAAGAGTCCGGTGAATCCGGGCGCAAACGCGCAAACTGTGCTGATTATCAAGCTCAGCGCGTTAGGCGATTTCGTCCTATCGCTCGGCGCGATGAAAGCCGTTCGAGAGTTTCATCCGTCGGCCAAAATTACGCTTCTGACGACGCCGCTGTTTGAAGACTTTGCCAAGCTCTGCCCCTATGTCGATCATATCGAAACCGATGGTCGCCCAGAAGGGGTTAAGGCCACGGCATCTCTGATCAAGCGCCTCAAATCAGCCAAATACGACATCGTCTATGATTTTCAGACCAGCGGACGCACCAAGAATTATTTCACGGCTTTGTCGAAAGGCGGCAAGACACCGCTTTGGTCGGGTCACCATGAAAAAGCAGCCTTTTTCCACGACAATGGCGCACGCGGCAGTCTTCACTCGATCGACCGCTTAAATGAGCAATTGGCCGTCGCGGGCGTCGCGCCCAATGGTCGCTGGCTGGGCAAGTCTGCGCCGATGCCAGATCTGTCATGGATCCGCCCCTTGCTGGGCGATCCGCCCCGTCTTCAACCGGCCTTTTTTCAACTGACACAGCCCTACATGCTGCTCATCCCCGGCGCATCGGCCCACCGCGAAGCCAAACGCTGGCCGGAAGAGCGCTACGCAGAACTTGCCAGCCGCATAGCCGATGCCGGGGTGATGCCCGCCATTATTGGCGGAAAATCTGAAGGCCCGCTCGCCCACGCCATCCAAAAATTGGAACCGAGGGTTAAAAACCTCGTCACGCGCACGGATTTCTTCCAGATCGCGACATTGGCCGAGAAGGCCGCCTTTGTGGTCGGCAATGATACTGGGCCAATGCACATGTCCACGCTGGCGGGGGCGCCCGGAATTGCGCTATTTGCGCTTACCGAAAGTGACCCCGATCACGCCGCCCCGCGCGGGCCAGATGTGGTGATAATTAACTCCGCGCCAACGCTTTCAGGCTTAAGTGTGGATGATGTCTGGCAATCTGTACGCGCGTTGGGCCGTTTGCCCGCTTAATAAAGCGGGGGCTTACATCTTGAAGAATGACGCTGCGACAGGCATATTAGGCATTCGTGATAACGACCACAAAGGAGATAGGTCATAGCTCGCAGACCACACGCGGCGGCGCCGCAAAAACACACCGGACCCCGAATCAACGATGATATTCGCGTTGAAAAGGTCCTGCTCATCGATGAAAACGGTGAGAAACAAGGCGTTATGCCTATCGGAGCGGCGCTCGATGCCGCCCGCGAAGCCAGTCTGGACCTCGTAGAAGTCTCGCCGAACCAAGAGGTTCCGGTCGTAAAGATTCTCGATTATGGCAAGCTCAAATTCGAAGAACGCAAGAAGCGCGCAGCTGCGAAGAAGAAGCAAAAATCCTCTGATCTCAAAGAAATCAAGATGCGGCCCAACATTGATACCCATGATTATGAGGTCAAAGGTCGGTCCATGACCCGCTTTTTCGAGGACGGCGACAAGGTCAAAGTCACGCTGCGGTTCCGCGGCCGTGAAATGGCCCACCAGCACCTCGGAATGGAACTTTTGAAGCGTGTTCAGGAAGATTTTGACGAAATCGCAAAAGTCGAACTCGAACCCAAACTCGAAGGTCGCCAAATGACCATGGTCCTGGCCCCGCGCTAGGGTGATACGGGCGGGGGCTCTTCTACTGACAATCAGTGTGCTGGCCGCGTGCCAGTCAGAGGCCCCTGCGCCGGAGCCCGCTCCAGCGCCGCCCGAACGCAATGTGCAAACCGAACGCATGGACCCGCTCGACCGCATGAATGATACGTGCGGGTTGAGTCCGCTCAAACGCTATCTCGGCTCCAAAGCCGCCGAATTGCCCGCCAATAGGGTGTCAGAAACCACTCGAATTGTGTCACCCGGCACTCAGGTCACGATGGATTACGTCCCCCGCCGCCTCAATATCCTGACCAGCGAAGACGACACCATCATCGGCCTAAAATGCGGGTAGGGGCCAAAGCCGCGTAATTCGCTGCAATCACCCTTGATTCCACCTCCCTAATCCTCCATACACCGCCACTTCCGGGCGCCATGGCCAAAACGGCATGCCTCGCGCGCCCATGAATGACTGACCAAGGCTGCAATACGCCTCATATTAGGAGATCAAAATGCCGAAGATGAAGACCAAGAAAGCCGCTGCGAAGCGGTTCAGAATGACGGCATCCGGTAAGCTAAAGCACGGCGTTGCCGGCAAGCGTCACCGCCTCATCAGCCACAATGCGAAATACATTCGTCAAAACCGCGGCACACGTCTTGTGGCTAAAGTTGATGAAAAGCGCGTCAAAAAATGGCTGCCATACGGCCTCTAAGGCCCTCTGAACCAATTTAACAGCAGGAGGCCAGGATGGCCCGTTCACGTAACAAAGTTCCCGCGCACAAGCGGCACAAGAAAATTCTCAAGCAGGCTAAGGGTTTCCGCGGCCAGCGCTCTAAAAACTTCCGCACCGCCACAGCAGCTGTCTGGCGCGCTGGCCAATACGCCTATGTTGGCCGCAAAGTTAAGAAGCGTAAGTATCGCTCGCTCTGGATCCAGCGGATCAATGCGGCTGTACGTCTCCACGATGAAGATCTGACCTATAGCCGCTTCATCAATGGCCTGACCAAGGCTGGTGTCGAAGTGGACCGCAAAGTCATGGCAGACCTCGCCGTTCGCGAGCCGGATGCGTTTAAAGCCCTGATCGCACAATCAAAGGCCGCATTGGCCTAGGAGACGCCGGTCTCTCAACTCTACTGAAACGCCCGGCCCTTGCGCCGGGCTTTTTTGTGCGCTGAACTGAGCTCATTGGGATAGAAAGAAAGACTTCATGGATCCTGCAATCAAGTCAAAGCTGGTCTTCATGGGGTTGCTGACAACGCTCGTCATCTTTGGCGTTGGCGTGGCGGCGGGCGCGATGCTTCGTCCCTTGGCGATCATACCGTTGCTCGCCGTGGTCCTCACAATTTTGCATGTGCAAACTCAGTTTTCCAAATGGCGTGAGCGCTTCAAATCCTCGGCCGTCACGGGGGCTGTGCGATTGGTCGGCACGTATTTGGCGCAATGCGTTTTTGCGGGCGTCACCTACTTGGTCGGCCATGGCGGCGCGCGCTTATTTGGTCGATCCGGAGATTTGAATGCATTTGGGCCGATCGATATTTACCTGACTGCCGGGCTTTTGGTCGTGGGCGGCGCGGTCGCGATTATTGTGATGCGCCTCACCAAACAGATAACGGGCGATCTCCAATCCATACTGTCAGATCTCCAGACCGACATTGAGGATTTACAAGCCGATTTCGGAGACATCACAGATGACACGTCACCCTGAACCCATTCCTTTCCATCAAAACGGAGCCGAATAAATGCCAGCAACTGGCCTCACGACACCGTTCAGCGGCACCTTGCGGATCACTGCGGGCCTTCTGCTTATGGCAGGTGCAATTGCAGCCGGATATTTGGCGCGCAGTCCGTGGATTATCCTTGTTCTGGCGCTGGCCTTCACCGTTAGCTTCGTTTTCGGAAAATGGAGCGCGTGGACGCATGCCGCGCGGGGCGGCTCGCTTGGCAAAGCATTCCTCAGCTTGCCGGTCACGGCTTTGGTCCAGGCCATATTGGTTGGCTTGCTCTATCTGATCGGCCGCGGAGCAGGGGCTTTGTTTGGGCCGGACCGCGCCGTGGCCGCACTGGCCGAGGCAGATTGGAAAGCCGCTGGCCTTCTTGGCCTGATCGGCGCGGTCGCGGGTCTTATTATTGCGCGCATCGAGTCACGACCCGGGCCATCCGCAACGCCTATACAAGACAATGAACCGTCGACCGATCTACAATTGCGTATCCTTGAAGACCCGGTAACGCCAACCAGCTTTCTACGCGGCCTCCACTATAGCCACGGCACCTATTCTGACGTCGACGGCACGTTTAATAATATCCCGACCGAAAAATCAGCTGGCAGTGATCACAAAATTCGCGAGGCTGAAGCGCGTCTCGGTGTTCAACTGCCAGAAAGCCTCAAAGCCATTTATCGCGTTCAAAATGGTGGCAGTGTCGCCAATCTGTGCATTCCTAATCCCGGTGTGTCAGGCGTGTGCGGCTATGATGATGTGATCATGCCGTTTAGTGGCTATGATGACCTAAATCCAACTGAGGCGCTGCGGACGCTCTACGATTCCATTACAGATTACGCCGATCCAGATGATGAAGACTATGCCGACGATTTCATCTCAGGCTGCGAAAACATGATCCTGCTCGCCCAATGGTACCGGGTCTCATTGTTTCTAGACTATAATACAGGGGGCAGCCCGCGCGTTGGCTTTGTGGATTTTGACTCCATAAATTGGCAAGAAAATGCGCGCTGGTGGGATGATTTCGACGCCTTTTTCGCCGCCCTTCGCCACTATGATGATGACTAGGCGTCGATACGACATGCCCTGCAGGGTTTGCAACCGAGCGCGGGCACGCTTATTAAGCGCGCTTGATCCAGCCTGAGAGGCTCACCGCCCCATGACCGACATTCAATCCATTGAAAAAGACGCGCTGGCCGCGATTGAGGCGGCGGCTGACTTGGCCGCGCTCGACGCTGTGCGCGTTGCAGAGCTTGGCAAAAAGGGGCGTGTGTCTGGCCTGATGAAAGCATTGGGCGGCATGTCGGATGACGAGCGCAAAGTCGAAGGCCCCAAGCTGAACGCACTTAAAACCCGCGTCAATGATGCTGTAAACGCTCGCAAAACCGCGTTGGAAGACGCCGCGCTCGACGCCCAACTCGCCACCGAAACGCTAGATTTAACCCTGCCGCCCCGCGCCGATGCGCCGGTCGGCGCGTTGCACCCCGTCATGCAAGTGTTTGAGGAGGTCGCAGCGATCTTCGGCGATATGGGCTTCACCGTCGCCGAAGGGCCAGACATTGAGGATGATTGGCACAATTTCACCGCGCTGAACTTCCCGGAAGGACACCCGGCGCGCGAAACCCATGACACGTTCTTTCTGGACGCGCCCGAAGGCGGGCCGCCCAAAGTGCTGCGCACGCATACAAGCCCCGTTCAAATCCGCACCATGATGAGCGAGAAACCACCGATCCGCATCCTTGTGCCGGGCCGGGTCTATCGAAATGATTGGGACGCCACCCACACGCCCATGTTCCACCAGGTTGAAGGCCTCGTCATCGAAGAAAATATCCACATGGGCCACCTAAAAGGCTGCCTGATTGATTTTGTTGAAGCCTTCTTCGAAATAGACAGTGCGGTGTCGCGTTTCCGCCCGCATTTCTTTCCTTTCACAGAACCTTCTGCCGAGATGGACGTTCAATGTGATCGCTCCGGCGGCATGGTCGAAATAGGCAAGGGGACTGATTGGCTCGAAGTGCTCGGGTGCGGCATGGTCCACCCCAACGTGCTCAGAAATTGCGGTATAGATCCAGAAACCCATCAGGGCTTCGCATTCGGCATGGGCGTTGATCGCCTGGCTATGCTGAAATACGGCATGCCAGACCTACGCCCATACTTTGAAGCCGACGCCGCCTGGACGCGCCATTACGGCTTCGCGCCATGGGCCACCCCATCGGTCAGCGGAGGGCTAAGCTAATGAAGTTCACCGTTCCATGGCTCCACGATCACCTGGCCACAAAGGCCGGTCTCGAAGACATTCTGGTCCACATGCTGAAAGCTGGCCTAGAGGTCGAGCACGTCGAAAATCCAGAACAACGTCTGGCCGCGTTCACCGTGTGCAAAGTCACCGATGCTCAGCCGCATCCAGACGCCGATAAACTTCGGGTCTGCACCGTCGACACAGTCGATGGTACCAAAACAATTGTCTGCGGCGCGCCCAATGCCAAGGCCGGTATGAGCGCAATCTACGCGCCGCTCGGCACATACATCCCGGGCCTCGATTTCTCTCTTGATAAAAAGCCCCGCAAGATTCGCGGCGTTGAAAGCTTCGGAATGATGTGTTCTGCATCAGAGCTTGAGGCCGGCGATGATCACGATGGCATTATAGAGTTGACGGATTTTTTCGAGGTCGGAACCCCCGCTGCCACGGCGCTAAAGCTGCATGAAATCGTGATCGATTTTGAAGTCACACCCAACCGGCCAGATTGGCTCGGTGTGCAAGGCATCGCGCGCGATTTGGCGGCGGCCGGCGCAGGCCGTCTGATCGATGCTGACATAAAGCCTGTGTCTGGCAGCGGCGAGTGCCCGGTTGAGGTTAAGCTTGATGCGCCAGAGGCATGCCCCATGTTTGCTGGCGCTGTCGTGCGCGGCGTTCACAACGGCCCGTCACCTGAATGGATGCAGGCCCGGCTGAAAGCGGTTGGAATCCAGCCAAAGTCGTTGCTCGTCGACATCACGAACTACATCTCGTTTGATCGCTCGCGGCCCCTGCACGTGTTCGATTTGGCCAAGCTGAACGGCCCTGTAACAGCGCGCCTTGGCAAAGCCGGTGAAACGCTCGAAGCCCTCGACGGCAAGACGTACAAGATCACTGAAGATATGTGCGTGATCGCAGACCGCTCCGGGCCGATTGCCCTTGGCGGCGTGATGGGCGGTGAATCAACGGCTGTGACGGCGGACACCGTTGATGTGTTCATCGAAAGCGCTTGGTTTGATCCGCTGCGCACGGCCCGAACAGGTCGCACAACGGGCATTATCTCTGATGCCCGGTATCGGTTTGAGCGCGGCGTCGATCCACAATCCTGCGTCGATGGTTTGAACCTTGCTCTGGCAATGATCCTTGAACATGGCGGCGGGAAAGCCACCAAGGCCAACATTCAGGGCGCCGTCGCGGCGCGGCTTGAAAAAGTCACGTTCCACCCCGCAGACGTGAAACGGTTGACCGGTCTTGAGGTCAAACCTGCCGACATGAAGAAGACGCTGAAAGAGCTTGGTTTTGGCATCGAAGACGCCGGTGATGCCTGGTATCTGAAAGTGCCGAGCTGGCGCTTTGATATGGAGCAATCGGCCGACGCAGTGGAAGAAATTGCACGCCTCATCGGCTACGACGCGCTGCCCACAACCTCTTTGCCTGACCCTGTCGGTGGGCGCCGCGCCATCACAACGCCGATCCAACAACGGATTCGAACCGCCCGGCGCGTCATGGCCGCGCGCGGTTTCCTTGAAACGGTGACGTGGAGCTTCATGTCGAAAGACCATGCCGCGCATTTTGGTAAGATTGACCCGGCATTGACGGTTGCCAATCCAGTGGCCAGCGAACTGAACCAAATGCGCCCCTCTATTATGGGAAATTTGGCGAGCAGTCTGCAACGGGCTGCCGATCGCGGAGAGCCCGGCTTGCGCCTGTTCGAGGCCGGTCCGATCTACCTAGGTGATGGCCCGAAAGATCAACGCAGCATGATCGCCGCGCTGGTGCGTCCAGTTCAATCCCGGCACTGGCAAGGCAGCCCGCCGGCCTATGACGCCTATTCTGCCAAAGCCGACCTTTTCGCTGTCTTAGCGTCTCTTGGCCAACCGGGCGATCGCTTCCAGGTCGCTGCGCCCGCTCAGCCGCAATGGCATCCGGGTCAAGGCGCGGCGCTCAAGCTGGGACCAAAAACAACGGTGGCTCATTTCGGCGCGCTTCATCCGCGTGTATTGAAAGCGCTTGGCATTGACGGCGCGATGTATGGCTTTGAGCTGAATCTCAACGCCCTGCCGCAAATGAAAATACGGCCGACCAAAACCAAATCGGTGCTCGACCGCGCAGACCTCACCCCCATACGGCGTGATTTAGCCTTCCTCGTCAGCGAAGAAACCCCGGCTGCAGACCTACCCCGTCTTGCCCGCGGTGCTGAGAAAAAGCTGATTTCAGCCGTAGATATTTTCGATGTCTATCAAGGCGAAGGCACACCCGATGGGCATAAGTCCGTGGCGATTGAAGTCACGATTCAGCCCCGCGACAAGATGAACGACGCTGCGATCCAGTCGGTTATGGACGCCGTTATTGCAGCCGTCGCCAAAGGAACAGGCGGCGTGCTAAGAGGCTAGCCGGAGACCGATTCGATGAGCCTGAAACGCGCCCTCTACCAAGAACTTGTTCCAGAGGCTCGCGCAACGGGCATCTCGGTGACCAATTGGATCATCATCGGCTTGGTCCTGCTTAGCTTTCTGGCTCTGGCGCTTGAAACAGAACCGACGCTTTCCAGTCAGCCGAACTGGGCGGCCGGTTTTAGTGTGTTCAATGTTGTGGTCGTCTCGGTTTTTGCGTTGGAATATGTGTTGCGGGTTTGGGTCAGCGGACTTGATCCGAAGTTCAGCGGCGTGCGCGGCCGTTTGAAATATATGACGCAGTTCTTTTCGCTCGCAGATTTGCTCGCCTTCCTGCCCGAACTGATTGTGATGATCTTTGGCGGCGGTGTGTCGGCGCTGGCCTTGCGCGTTTTGCGGCTTGCGCGTCTGGTCAAGATTGCACGTTTTGTCCCAGCGTTCGATGTGCTCGGCGCAGCGTTAAAGCGAGCGGGCACTCAGCTTCTCACATCGCTCGCACTCGCTTTGGCGCTGGTCTATATTTCTGCCGTTGCGCTTTATTTCATCGAAGGCGTTGGCGGAGAACAGTTGGAAAGCTTCGCGTCCATTCCGCGCGCGGTCTGGTGGGCCATCGCGACCCTCACAACCGTGGGCTATGGCGACGTTTTCCCTGTGACGCCGCTGGGCCGCTTTTTCGCGTCCATCATCGCGCTGGCGGGAATCGGTCTTGTCGCCCTGCCTGCCGGTATCTTTGCAGGCGCCTTTTCAGATGAACTGCGCGAACGAGAGGCGGCGAAGCTGGCACAGGAAAACAAAGACCAGACGCCCGTCTAAGACTCTCGCCCTTGACCCATAAGATCGTGTGTGAGTACCTGCTCACTGATATGAGGAGCGTCTCATGGACTTCATCGTTGTCCTGTTTGGTATTGCAGTCCTTTTTCTGTTGATCGCTCCGATCTTCGGGCTCATTGCATTTTTCCAATTGCTTAGCACCAAGCGCGACTTGCTAGAGGTGCGCCGTGAAATCTATCGTCTGCGTCAAATCGTGGGCGGCGCGCCTGCTGCTGAGACGCCGTTTACGCCAATCGCGCCTCAGCCAATCGCGTCCAGTGTGCCGCCGACGCGCCCTTCAAAACCGGCCCCGCAACCTGCGCCTCCACCATCTCCCCAACCAGCGATGCAAACCCGCGCCGCAGCGCCGCAAGCGCAAACACAAACACCATTTGCCGCTACGTCTCCAACCGCCTCCAAATCGATTGATTGGGAACGCATGATCGCCTCCAATTGGATGGTGTGGACAGGCGGCCTCGCCCTCGCCGTGGGCGGTCTCTTCCTCGTCCGGGTGGTGATTGATGCAGGCCTATTTGGCCCCGTGGCCCGTATTATCAGCGCTGTGATCCTTGGTGCGGGCCTGATCGCCGCGGCGTTGAGATCAGAGTCCTGGGCTCTGGTGAAATCGGCGGATACATCCGTACGTCACCTGCCCTCTATCTTGGCGGGCGCTGGGGTCATCTCTCTCTATGGCGCGGCCATCGGCGCGGGCTTTCTTTATGATCTGGTGCCGCCCCTCGTTGCGCTCGGCCTGTTGATCGCTGCGTCGGTCGTCGCCGTATTGCTGTCGTTACGCTTTGGCCCCTTACTTGCCGCGCTCGGGCTGACGGGCGCCTATGTTGCGCCCTTACTAACGGGAGCGATCGAAGGATCGGCCGTTCCACTATTGCCATATGCCGCGCTGGTCACCGCCGCCGGATTGACCCTGATGCGCTTGAAAGGCTGGCGGGCAGGCATGTGGATTATCCTTCCCGGCGCCGCGTTTTGGGGCTGGGTTGCACTGGCGGGCGCAGACCCGGCGCGCGAATGGGCTATCCCGGCCTATGCGCTCGGCCTGGCCGCTATGGGATTGTTGTTTGGAGAGCGGGACGCCGATGCCAAGGTAGATTGGCCCCAGCAATGGCTCGACATCAAGAATCTGCCCGGCGCGGCGACATCAAGCATACTGGCCGCGCATCTCTTCTTTCTGCTTGCGGGCGGTCTTATCTGGCTGTCGGGCATAGATAAGTCTCATGCCCCTGTTGTGGTCACCAGCGCGCTGGCACTGCTGGGCGGTTTTGCGCTGCTCGCCAGTTGGCAACGGGCAGGCTACGCACTGATTACGCCTTTGGCTGGCGGCATTACATTGGTCTGCCTACTGGCTTGGAGCGCGATGGTGCCGAACCTTGCTTATGCTTGCGTGGCGGCAGCGCTGGGCTTCGGGCTTGGCGGCACAGCCGTGATGAGCCGATTGCAGGTGAAGGCCCCTGTTGCAACTGCCGCAGCGCTCGTCCCGCCCGCCGCTTTGTTTATTGCTTTTTGGCGTCACAACGCTTTGTCGCCCGGTTTTGAATGGGGGCTTGCCGCGTTGCTCATGGCGTGCGGTTTTGGCGCTGCACTCGATTGGATGCGCCGACGTGACCCCCAGTTCAAGAACCATCCAGGCGGCGCGTCGCTCTATGCCATAGGGATCGTGCTTTCAGCGGGCCTCGCGCCGTTTCTTGTGCTCAGCGGGCTTTGGCTCGGCCCAGCCATGGCGGTGGTCGCGGTGGCGATTGCGCTGGTCTGCCGCCGGTTCAATCTCCCAATCCTTGTCTGGGCTGGCCCGGTTGCAGTCGCCGCCGCAACGGGTCTTTTGATCCGTCCCGGCATGTTGTCAGGCATGATGATCGCACCGACCCCTATTCTAAACGAGATGACCGCAGGGTTCGCGATCGCGATCGCAGCGCTGCTTGGCGGTGCGTGGCTCTCCAAAGCACGCCCCCGTATGCGCCGTGCCTATGAAGCGGGCGCGCTCATCCTTGGCTTCTCGCTCGTCGGTCTCACCATTCGCCATATTGCAGGTGGCGGCGTTCTGAACGGCCCGTTTGCTGGATTGGGCGAAGCATCCAGCTACGCCATTGCCTATCTCGGTATGGCGATCAGCTTTGCCTGGCGCCTCCGCGGGCCTTCGGTGGTGTGGCGCGTATTTGAGGGCATTGCCGTTGTGCTGGGGCTGCTCGGCATTTTCATCGCCTTCACGGAACTCCCAAACACCTCTCTTGGCTATATGCCAATTGCCAATCTCTTGTTTCCAGCGTTCGCCATGCCAGCCATTCTGCTTGGCGTGTATTCGTTCATTCTGCGCCGCACAGGTCGGACGGTACATAGTCAGATCACCGGCATCGCGGCGATGGGACTTGGGTTCGTCTGGGTCACCTTGGAAACCGCGCGTGCGATTGGCGGGCCATTTATGGACATTGACGATGACCGCCTCTGGGCGTTTTCCATTGCTTGGATTGTTTACGCCTTCGCGCTTCTGTTCTGGGGCGTTTTGCGCCAGCGCTCGGCCGCGCGCTTTGCATCGCTGGCCATATTGATCATCTCCATCGCCAAAGTCTTCCTGCTGGATATGGCCGCTCTGGAAGGTGTGGCACGCGCGGGCAGCTTCATTGGCCTCGGCCTATCCCTGATCGGGGTCGCCTTGTTCTATCAGCGCTATGTCTTCAGCGCGCCGGGCAAAAATGATCCGCCGCCATCAAGCCCGCAAGAAGGGGGCTCGCTCCCGGCGCAAAGCCCGGTATAATATCCGTTATGACCGTGACACATGCCTCTGATCCCTTGAATGTCGCCATTGCCGGTGTAGCCGGGCGAATGGGCCGCCAGTTGACCACCGCGTCGCTCGCGGCAGGCCTAAAGGTCGTTGGTGGGTCTGAAACCGCCGATAGCGACCACCTAACTCAAGATATAGGCGTTTTGGCGGGTGGGTCTGCGATCGGCATCAATCCCCTCAGTGACACAGTCACCGCGGCGGCCAACGCACATGTCTGGATCGACTTTACAAGACCTGAGGCCACATTGGCGGCGCTCGACACCCTCGCCCACACCCGCGTACGCGCCGCCGTGATCGGCACGACAGGCTTTAGCGCCGCTCAGGAAGACGATATTCGCACCGCCGCTAAACGACTTGCCATTGTGAAAGCCGGTAATTTCTCGGTTGGGGTCAATTTACTGCAAAATCTCACCCGCCTCGCCGCGGAACATTTGGGGCCAGACTGGGACATTGAAATTCTGGAAACCCATCACCGCCATAAAGTCGATGCGCCATCCGGTACGGCCTTGATGCTGGGCGAGTCAGCGGCGGCGGGTCGCAAAACACCGCTTACAGTCCTCCAAAGCAAACCCTATTTAGGTCCAGAGGCTGCGCGACGGCGGGGCCATATCGGGTTTTCGGTACGCCGCTCCGGCGGCGTGATTGGCGATCATGAGGTCACCTTCGCCTCTCCCCAAGAGCTAATCACCCTCTCTCATTCAGCGCTGGACCGAAATGTGTTCGCAGAGGGGGCCATAACGGCGGCGCGCTGGGTTGCGGCTCAGCCGCCCGGTTTGTACGGCATGGATGATGTCTTAGGGCTCACACACCGCTGAAAACAGTCGCAATGACTTGCCTCACGGGGGAATCAGGGTTGACGCAGGTTTTCGCCGTGTCAGCATGACGTTCTGTTAAATCGTTTCGTTAAGGCATTAAATGATCGGCATCGTCGTCGTCAGTCATGGCAAGCTCGCCAAAGAACTCGTCTCCGCGACTGAACATGTGGTGGGGCAACAGGAACGGTTTCGCTCGATTTCAATTGAAGTCGAAGATGATATCGAAGCGCGCCGCGAACAAATTCGCGAAACGGCGCGCGCCTGTGATTCTGGCAAAGGGGTGATTATTGTCACCGACATGTTTGGCGGAACGCCGTCAAATCTTGCCATGTCGATCATGTCCAGCGCAGATGTTGAGGTGATATCCGGCGTCAATCTTCCTATGTTAATCAAGCTCGCCGAAGTGCGCGCCGACCTGACCATGAAAGAAGCGGCCTCTATAGCCGCAGATGCCGGGCGCAAATACATCAATATCGCATCTGAATTGCTGGCAAAGAACTGATCTCATGGACCCTGCCTCAACCAAATCACGCCAAAGCGCCGTTATTGTAAATCGTAAGGGCCTACATGCGCGTGCATCCGCGCGGCTATCGAAACTGGCCGGCGAGTTTCAGTCGACGATCACACTGGAGCATGAAGCGGAACGCGCCGATGCGCGATCCATCATGGATTTGCTAATGCTCGTCGCGCATACCGGCTGTGAGGTGACGATTGAAGCGGATGGCCCCGACGCTGCAGAAGCTGTGACCGCTGTCGCCAGCCTCATTGCAGATGGCTTTGGAGAGCGCGGCGAAGCCGACACAACGTGTTGAAATCCTAACGCTGACGTTTTATCGACGCGCGCGGCGATTGTTCCGGTTCAAAATGTCCAGCGTGTCCTGTCGGCGCGGTTTTGGTTCAGCCGCTTCAAGGCTCGCGACGAAAATGTCGCCAGAACTGGAATCTGCATAAGCGACCGCTAACTGTGCCACGACAGATGTGAATTCTTTCTCGCTCACCATACGGTCTAGATTGGGGTCAAACCGCACCGGATTGGCAAGGGAATCGTCCAGCGTTGGCAGACTGTTGGCCCATGCCTGTTGCTCAAGCGCCGTTAGCGCGCCGTCTTCATTGCGATCAGCCACTGAAAACGCAGCCAGCGCGCCCTCTTTCAACTCGGCTGGACTCACGCGGCCATCCGCGTTTGCATCAAAACTCATCATTAGGCCGCCACCCGGCACCAACCGATTAGGGCGGTCGGCTCTATAAGGTGCGTTCAGATCATCGGTTTTTACCACGCCCTGGCCTTGGCCTGGCAAGCGGACGATTTCATCCAGATCACCTGCTTGCGCGACGCTGGGCCCGGCCAGTGACAGGCAGATCGCAACACCAATAGATAAACTCGCTAGTCGCATGATGGTCTCCAAACAGGATACGAAGGCTCAGTTTATGCCAGCGAACGGCCTTTGCAACATAACGATTCAGTCATGTCGCGGGCCGAAAGGGCATTTCAGCCAGATTCAGCTTGACGCCCGCCCCGCAGTTCTTACCGTCTCGTTAACGCCTCGTTAACGAAATCGGGCAATTTGTTAAGGAATTGAAACCATTTGATAGCGGGCGTTTCGGTCCCGTAGATCATGAGGCACATATGGCTTTTACGCCAGACCAGTTACCCATCTTCATGGCCGCCGGCGCCGCCGCCCTCGGGCTGGCCGCTTTGCTATGGGCTTTGCGCGTGTCAGATGGCGCGCGCGGCGCCGCTAAGAAATATCGCGAACGCTCCGGTGATCTTGAGACTATTCTCGCGGAACATCGCTCCATATTAGGGGCCCATCCCGGTGTCATTCTCGTTTGGCAAGGTGAAGCGCTGGAGAGCGAGGATGATGAGATTACAGCGCCTACGCTTTTCGGATCGCCCGTCGCACTGGCAGGCCTGCTCAGCTACACCGATGATGCGATCTCTGTCGATCCGGCTGTGCGTATCATCGAGGGGCTGGCAGATTTAGAAGCGCGGGACGGCGCTGGCCAAGACACCAGCCTACGCATTCGCTTGCGGGAATTGCGGGAAACCGGTCAGCCTTTCTCCTTGACCATTATCGGCCCCTCCGGGCGCTTTCTGGAAGCAGACGGTCGCACCGCTGGCGCACGCGCCGTTGTGTGGATCACCGACACGACGATTAAAGGCCTTGAGGAAAGCTCGGCCCGCGGAAAGCTGGAAGAAGCCCGGCAAGTCATCGCCCGCGATCCGACGGCCTTTCTTGATATGCTCGGCAAAGCGCCGTTCCCAGCCTGGCGGGTGTCTGGCATGGGTAAATTACAATGGGTGAACCCGGCCTATATTGACGCCGTCGATGGCGGAAACCTCGACCGCGTACTCGATCGCCAGATCATGCTGGATCAAGCCGCCGCCGATCAGGCGCGCAAAACCATTTCTGAAGGCAACGACATTGATGAGACGCGCCACCTCGTCATCAATAATGATCGGCGCGCCATGCGCGTCTTGACCTTCCCGCTCTCTGGCGGCGCTGGCGCCATGGCATTTGATGTTACCGAACAGGAAAACGCCCGCGAAGATTTGAACCGCCACGTCAAAGCTCATGACGAAACGCTCAACCATGTTGCCGACGCGGTTGCCATTTTCGGGTCTGAGCGCAAGCTGACCTTCCACAACAAAGCCTTCAGCGATATGTGGGATCTTGATGAGAGCTTCCTGCTCGACAGCCCCAATCATGGCGAATTGCTGGACCGCTTGAGAGAGCGTCGGAAGCTGCCGGCCCGCACCAATTTTGCGGAATGGCGCGCTGAGGAGTTGTCCTACTATCTCGATATTGACGGCGTGAAAGAAGACACCTGGTCTTTGCCAGATGACCGTACGCTCTCTGTGACCCGTCAGCGCCACCCTATGGGCGGCCTTTTGCTTCTGTTCAAAGACATTACGGGAGAGCTTGATCTTCGCACGCAATTCAATGCCCTGATCAAAACTCAATCCTCAACACTGGACAATTTGCATGAGGCGGTTGCGGTGTACGGCGCCGATGCGCGTCTGAAGCTGTCGAATGAGGCGTTCGCCCGCCTCTGGGGTCTTGAGGCCGATACGCTGAAAGATAGCCCAGATTATGATGATATTGTCGATGCGTGCGTTCCGCTCTTCCATGACAAGGATATTTGGAACGCCATCAAAGGCCACATCACCGATCCATCCTCGAAAGCGCGTCAGTCCACGACTGGGGAAATGCGTCGCTCCGATGGGTCGATCATAACCTATCTCACCCATCCACTGCCCGACGGCAATACGATGATCGCGTTCGCAGATGTGACCGCGACGCGCCGGGTTGAAACCGCCCTTCGTGAACGCGCCGAAGCGTTTGAAGCGGCAGACCGCCTGAAAACGGAATTCGTACAAAATGTCAGCTATCAGCTGCGTTCACCGCTCACGACCATTCTTGGCTATGCCGAATTCCTTGAAAGTCAGAAGCATGATGATCTGTCAGAGCGTCAGTTGGATTATGTCCACGCTATTTTGTCAGCATCAGACCACCTGTCCAAGCTGATTGAGAACATTCTCGATCTGGCGATGATTGAAGCGGGCCGAATGGATCTGGACTTATCAGACGTGCGCCTGCGCGATGTGGTCGAAGACAGTGTCGAAATGGTTGTGACCAAAGCCGAAGATACCGAAGTCGTTGTCCGTTCAGAGGTCCACAATGATCTTGGCGTCATTCGCGGCGATGAACGCCGCATCCGGCAAGTCTTGTTTAATCTGATCTCCAACTCGCTGCGGTTTACTGAATCGGGCGGTGAAGTGGTTGTGTCGGCAGACCGGGTTGGCTCAATGATTACCCTATCCGTGCGCGACAATGGCCGGGGGCTGGAGGCCGAAAAGCGCGCCACCAGCTTTGACAGCTTTATGTCAGGGGATCAGCGCGGCGCAGGGCTTGGCCTTGCTTTGGTGAAGCACTTTGTTGATTTGCATGGCGGAAACGTCGGCATGAAGTCAGTCGAAGGCGGCGGGCTTGAGGTGACATGCTGGCTGCCGACAGAGGCGGCGGTTCAGATCGCGGCGCCTGATTTGGTCCTCGGCGAAAGCGCGCAGATCTAAACTGCTCTTTTAAGGCGTCTCAATTTGTGCGCCCTTGCCACGTTAGCAAACCCTGCACGCGCGCCGGTTCCGGGGCGCGTGTTTGCGTTTCGGTCGGCGTGTATCTGACCGTCACGAATTCTCCCGGGCGCGTATGGCTCTCATACGTAGGCGTGTCATAGAAGACTGGCTCAACCGTCGCCTCAAAAGCTTCAATCTGATCCAGTGTGTGCTCTGGCAGGTCCGCGCCTCGAGGCGCGCCCAGAATGGGTCCACCGAGCAGTTCAGACGCGTATGGATCGGAAGGGGCCACTGTCGCCGTCGCGATCGATGCGCCGGTTGTGCCGCGCAAGTCTGACGTCTCAGCCGCGCTCAGGCTGGCGATAGAAAGCGTAAGAGCCGTCAAAAGCGTCCATTTACGGGTCATGTTCGAGCTCCTTGAATCCGGGTCAGTCCCCCGACTCGCAGGAACAATGCCAATTTCCCGTTTCAGGCGTAATTTTCGCGGGTCTCAGCGTTCAGGCCGCGAAATGACATAGAATGAGCCCATCACAAGCGCCGCCAATCCAGCGATCAGGGCGGGCGGCCATGCGCGCAAGGTTAACGCCATTATGACGCCAGATGCCGCCATTCCTGTCACCGCGGCGATCTTTCCGGTCCGGCTGAGTATGCCCCGCTCATTAAAATTCTTCACGGTAGGACCAATAATTGGGCGCGCATAAATCCAATCGCGCCACGCCGGATTAGACCGGGCAAACGCAAAGGCGGCGATGATCCAGAACACGGTGGTCGGCCAGACGGGTAGGGCCAATCCGAAGACGCCCAATACGAAAGCGACGCCGCCAATGATCCGCCAAATCCACATAATGGTTCAGCCCTGTCACCCGGCACGCAGGCGTGGCAAGACAAATTTTTTCACACCCGAAGCGAGAAAGAGACCAATAATGCGATCAAATTCTTTGAATTGACCCAATCACGCCCTGTTCGCGCCGCGGCGAAGGGGTGTAAGATACTTAAGTAGTTTCAGGGAGATCAGGCCATGGCCAAGGTGAATGCAAGCAGCAAAGGCATCGTGCGAACGATGATTGCAATCGCGGCCTTGGCGCTCGTGGCATCCTGCGGCGGTGGCAAAGACAAGGTGCCAGAAGACGTGGCCGTCACAGGTGATGAAACGGGAATTGTCGAACGCTCTCGCCGCGATCAGGTTGCCGCGCGCCAGAGAGAGAAGCGTCGTCAAAAACTCCTCGCAGAAAAAGAAACCGATTTTGAATATTTCCGCTACCGTATCGACACATCCGGAGAACAGCCGCTGGCTTGCTTTGTGTTTTCTGGCGCGCTGGACCCAGATGTCGATTACAGCAGCTATATTGATTTTCGCCCCGCCTTCCGCCCGGCGCTGACTATTGAGGGCCGAGAGCTTTGCGCGGGCGGTCTCAGTTTCGGCACCAGCCACACGGCGACGCTCAAGTCAGGTCTGCCTGCGGCAGATGGAAAACGCTCATTGTCGGGGGATGAATCGGTCCCAATCGATTTTGCAGACCGCCCGCCTTATGTTGGCTTCAAGGGCGCGGGCATTATTTTGCCGCGCTCGGACGCCGATGGTGTGCCGATTGAGACGGTCAACGTCGATCAGGTCAAAATCACCGTGTCGCGGATCAATGACCGGGCATTAGCGTTCAAGCGCATCAGCGAAGGTGAAACGGTTGCGCAAGGACGCTATTCCTACGACTACGGCACCGATAACCCGAGCGATGTTGAAGAAGAACTTTGGTCCGGGACAATGGACATCCCTGCTGAGCAAAACGCGCCGGTTGTTTCCGTGTTCCCGCTACAAGATGTTGTTGGTACGCTTAAACCTGGGGCTTATTTTATTCGCGTGACGGACGCCGAAGACCTTATCGATGGGGAAGGTCCGCCAGCCTCTGCACGTCGCTGGATCATGCTGACCGATCTCGCTTTAACGGCCTATGAAGGCCAAAACGGTCTCGACGTCACGTTGCGCTCACTCAAAGACAGTAAGCCTCTCGAAGGCACGGATGTTCGTCTCATTGCGCGCAATAATTCCGTGTTGGCGTCGGCAGAAACCAATGCGCAGGGCCGCGTGTCGTTTGATGCGCCCATTACACAAGGCACAGGCAATAGTGCGCCAAGCATGGTTATGGCGTTTGGCCCGAAAGGGGATTTGGCCGTGCTTGACCTTACCCGCGCGCCGGTTGACCTGTCAGAGTATGGTGTCGGTGGGCGCCGCACGCCGGGCCTGGTTGACGCTTATGTCTATACTGACCGCGGCATTTATCGTCCGGGGGAAACGGTTGAACTCGTCGCTATGTTGCGCAATCGCGTGGGAGAGCGCGTCAAGAACCGGTCCGGTAACCTCGTCATTTATCGCCCGAACGGTCTGAAAGCCGCTGAACGAAGGTTTGATGATCCAGACAGCGGCGCCGTTGCACAAAGCTATGAACTGCCGCGCGGCGCGTCCCGCGGCGAATGGAGTGCGTTCGTTGAAATTGATGGCGTCTCTGAGGCGTCAGGCAGTGTCCGGTTTTCGGTTGAGGACTTCGTCCCGCAACGCATCGCGGTTGACCTGAACGCAGACAGTGAAACACCGCTGAAGTCTGGTGAAACACGCGACGTGCAGATTGATGCGCGATTTCTCTATGGCGCACCGGGCGCGGGCCTGACCGTGAAAGCAACTGCGAGGGTTGAGCCACAGTCCAACCCATTCCCGGCCTTTGAAGGTTTCACATTCGGCAAACATGACGCCACCTTCCGCGAGCGCATTATCGAACTGTCCGACCAGACCACCGATGGCGCTGGCGCGGCCATGGTAACCCTCGATCCCGGCACACGCGGCGAAACCGCTGACCGCCCCCTACGGCTCAATGCTGTGGTAAGCGTGCTGGAACCCGGCGGCCGCGCGGTGAGTGAAAGCGTTCGCATCCCATATCGGTCTCAGCCGCTCTATATTGGTATGAAACCGGGCTTTGAAGGGTCGGCTGAAGAAGGCGGAGACATCGTCTTCGAGGTCGCCGCGATAAATGATGATGGCAATGCTGTGGCCGAGCGCTTGAAATGGAAGCTGCTAGCGATCGACTATCATTATGACTGGTACAATGAAGATGATCGGTGGCGCTGGAGACGGTCGCGATCGGTGGTCAAGGTCAATGAAGGCGAGGTCAACACAGAGGCCGGTGCCAGCACTGAGATCAAAATGGGCGGCCTCGATTGGGGCAGCCATGAATTGATCATAGAGGGCCCAGATGGCGCGATTGCCAGCGATGATTTCTATGTCGGTTGGGGCGGTCAAACCTCATCCGATGGCACCGAAGCACCGGACCGTGTCCGCGTCATGGTGCCGGAAGTACAGCCTGAAATCGGTGATAATGCAGAGGTTACGATTGTTGCGCCCTATGATGGTCAGGCCCAGGTCGTCGTCGCGACCGACCGCGTCCTTAGCGTCCAAACGCTTGCGGTCAGCGAGAAAGGCACCCGCGTGTCGCTGCCGGTGACAGATGATTGGGGCGAGGGTGCTTATGTTATGGTTTCGGTCTATACAGAACGCGATCCAATCCTACAGGCCAAGCCGCGCCGCGCCGTTGGCGTTGCCCATGTGCCGGTTAATATGGCCGCTCGCACATTTAACGTCAGCATAGACGCGCCGGATGTGGCGCGCCCCCGCCGCGAGCAAGTCATCGAGATCGACATTGCAGACGGCCCAAGAGAGCCTGTCTTCCTGACCCTCGCAGCAGTGGATGAAGGCATCCTGGCGCTCACCAAATTCAAAAGCCCTGACCCGGTCGCTTACTATTACGGCAAGAAGGCGCTCGAAGTGTCGATGTATGATGATTATGGCCGCTTGCTCGATCCCAATATGGCGCTACCGGCTGAAATCCGTTCCGGCGGGGACCAACTTGGCGGTGAAGGCCTGTCAGTGGTGCCTACCAAATCTGTCGCGCTTTTCTCTGGTGTGGTTGATGTCAAACGCACGGGAAAAGCAAAGGTCCGGTTTGATTTGCCAGACTTTAATGGAGAACTTCGCTTAATGGCAGTCGTTTGGTCAGACAGCGGCGTTGGCTCGGCTGAGGCCAGTATGACGGTGCGCGATGAAGCCCCGTCAGATCTCATCCTGCCGCGCTTTTTAGCGCCCGGTGATGAGGCGTTCCTCACCGCCAGCATCGATAATGTTGAACTGGGCGCGGGCGCGTTTAACGCCACGATTTCAGCGGCCGGCCCGGTCTCTGTGGCCGATACCAAGCTAAGCCGAACACTGCAGCCTGGACAGCGCACAGACAACCCGATCCGTGTCGAAAGCACGGAGGAAGGCATTGCGCGTATTCGCTACACTGTCCAAGGGCCAGATAACTTCGGCGTGGACCACAACTACGTTATCCAGTCGCGCTCACCCTATCTGCCGGAAACGCGTGTCACGCGCGCTCTGATGGAACCGGGTGATGAGTTTTCCGTCGATCCAAAATATCTTGACGGCTTCTTGCCAGGCTCAGTGTCGGTTGCCGTTGGGTTCTCAACCATTCCGATGGACCCAGCCGCGCTTTATGCCTCTCTGGCGCGCTATCCTTATGGCTGCACAGAGCAGACGACCAGCCGTGCATTGCCTTTGCTTTATTCCGAGGAACTGGTCGCCATGGGCGGTATGGAAGATCGCACCGAGCCGCGCATGCGGGTGCAAAAGGCGGTCAACACCATCCTCAACAGACAAGGCGCTGACGGCGCGTTCGGCCTGTGGCGGGAGGGCGACCGATACGCCTCGCCCTGGCTGGGCGCCTACGCGACAGATTTCGTCTACCGCGCCAAAGAACAGGGCTACGCCGTGCCAGATGAAGCGCTGGAGCGGGCCTATGGCGCTTTGCGCGCCGTCTCGACCGGCGACCGCTGGAGAATCTATGGCTATGACGCAGATGTCTATGAAAGCCGATATTCAGACGATACGCAGGATAAGATGCTTCACCGCTCATCGGCCTACGCGCTCTATGTGCTGGCCAAGGCAGGCAAGGCAGATATCACCCGCTTGCGCTATCTGCACGATCGCTCTCTGGATGACATCGACAGTCCGTTGGCACGCGCCCACATAGGGGCAGGGTTAGCCTATATGGGTGACCGGTCTCGCGCCGTCTCTGCCTTTGAGGCAGCGGAAAAGGCGCTCGGCTACAACAATTCGGGTGACTATTATCAGACCCCCTTGCGGGATGTGACAGCCATGCTCGCGCTCGCGGCAGAGGCCGAGATGCCAGCCACGGTGCAACGCCTCGCAGAACGCCTCAGCAATGATGCGCCCGATCCGAATGGTTTGACCACTCAGGAAAAAGCCTTTGCACTGCTTGCAGTAAACGCGCTGACAGATGGTGAAACAGGGTTTCAGATGAAGGTCGAAGGGCTGGGACGCGGCAATAATAATGAACGCCAATATCTGCTCAGCGAAGATCAAGTCGGCTCCGGCGTCTCATTTGAATTGACGGGCAAGGCCCCATCGTTCCGCACGGTGCTGGTCACAGGCGCGCCGATCAAAGCCCCGCCGCCTGCGGCGTCTAAGCTCACAGCGTCAAAAGCCTTCTACACTCTGCAAGGCGAACGGGTTGACCTCAGCAATGTTGCCCAAGGCGATCAGCTTGTCGTGTCGGTTTCAGTCAAGCCGGAAGAACGCCGACTGAACCCCGTGATCATTGCAGACCTTCTGCCCGCCGGATTTGAAATTGAAACGGTTCTGCGTCCGGCAGACGGCAAGCAATCGAGTGGCCGCAGCGGCGCCTTCTCGTTCTTAGGGGAGATTGCAAATGCCCAAACCGCTCAGGCGCAGGATGATCGCTTCGTTGCCGCGATTGATGTGCTCGGCAATACGGTCACGCTGGCCTATGTTGTTCGTGCTGTAACCCCCGGAGAATATGCTCTGCCGGGTGTTGTGGCAGAAGATATGTACCGCCCGGATGTGTTCGGTCGCTCACGCGCTGGACGGGTCACGATCACCTCCACAGCAGGCGCGGCTGGTGGCACGCCGTAAATCGGCCCTCCTGCTGCGCAATTTTGCGCTATCGGTCGCGGGCGGACTGCTCGCCATCATCGGGCTTGATCGCGCGTTCCCACCGCCATTGGAACGCGCGGGAAATATCTCGGCCATGGTCACAGACCGGGCAGGACGGCCATTGCGCGCATTCCCAACCGATAAAGGTGGCTGGCGTTTTGCCGCCAATGTAGATGGGCTCGACCCTGAGTTCGTCAAAGCGCTGATCCGCGTGGAAGACAAACGCTTCTATCAACATGGCGGCACGGATTGGCTGGGCATGGTCCGCGCGGCGGGCCTTGCCATCACAGAGGGCAGCGTCGTCTCCGGCGGCTCCACCCTCACCATGCAAACCGCCCGGATGCTTGAGCCGCGCCCTCGCACGATCAAGTCAAAATTGATTGAGATTGTCCGCGCCCATCAGATTGAGGCGCGTCTGTCGAAGGATGAGATCCTCGAACTCTATCTCACGCTAACCCCCTATGGCGGCAATCTGGAGGGCGTTCGCGCCGCCAGCTGGAGCTATTTTGGTCATGAGGCAGACCGTCTGTCTGATGATGAAATTGCGCTGTTAATCGCCCTGCCGCAGTCGCCAGAGGTGCGCCGCCCCGATAGACGCCCGGAACAGGCCGCCAAAGCGCGTGATTGGGTCGCGACCAAAATGAATCGGTACGGGTTGATCAGCGCAGATCAAGTTGGCGATGTTGCGGCCTCTCCGATCCCAAAAACCCGCCGGGATTTTCCAGCCCGCGCCTGGCATGGCACAGCTAAATCACTTGCCGCTGGCCCACGCGGCGACGTTCGCTCCACGCTCGACGCCGCCCTACAGGCCGAAATTGAAACCATCGCCGCTAGCCGCGCCATGATAGCCGGCGAACAAGTGCAAGTGTCCGCTCTGGTGATTGACATTCCAACCCGCGCGGTGCGCGCCGTGGCGGGGTCTGCGTCGCGCGATCGCCCCGGCGGGTGGCTTGATCTCACCGCTCAGCCTCGCTCCCCCGGTTCAACCCTCAAACCTTTCATCTACGCTATGGCCTTTGATGATGGCAGCGCCGCGCCAGATACGCGCATCATGGATTTGCCGAAACGCTTCAGCGCATACCAACCTGAAAACTTTGATCGGTCTTTCCGCGGCGATGTGCTGGTATCAGAGGCTTTGCAACATTCCCTCAATGTGCCGGCTGTTCTAACGCTGGACCGGATTGGCCCGCAACGTTTTGCGGCTCAACTTCGCATGGCGGGCGCTGACCCCCGGATTCATGGCGGGGCGACCAGAGATGCCGGGCTCGCCCTTGCGCTGGGCGGGGCAGGGCTCACCGCGCGCGATTTGGGATTGCTCTATGCCGCGCTTGGGGATGGCGGGGTCGCCAAGCCGCTGGTGTGGCGGGCCGATGAAGAATCCGCCATGGCCGGCACGCCCGGTCGCCGATTGATGGGCGAGGCCAGCGCGGCTGAAATTATCGATATTCTACAATCTGCCCCCACACCGGAAGGGCGTATGCCGGGCCGCCTGACGGCCAGCGCGCCGCAAATCGCTTTCAAGACAGGCACGTCTTACGGCTATCGCGATTCATGGGCGGCAGCAGTTTCGGGTCATCTGGCCATCGTGGTTTGGGTGGGCCGGGCGGATGGCGCGCCGCGTCCCGGCCATACCGGGCGATCAGACGCTTTGCCAATCCTGTTCCAAATCGCAGACCGGGCAGCCCATCATCTGTCCGATGAGGGCGCATCCGGCGCGCGGCTAATGACGCAGCGATTGCCAGATACAAAAGGCGCGCGTGCCAATTTCGGCAGCGCTGGACCGGTCGCGCCAAGCATTCTGTTTCCCCCGCCTGGCGCAGAGCTTTGGGCCGGCGACATAGGCGGGGAAGCGGCGCGCGCATTTGTTTTAGCAGGCCGGGGCGAAGGACCGCTTAACTGGTTCATTGATGGCGCGCCCAGTCAGATTGATGACGCTGGCGCGCCCATTTGGTCACCGCAAAAACCGGGCTTCTACACCGTCACCGCCGTCGATCCTGATGGCCGCTCGTCCGGCGTCAAAGTGCGGGTTTTGGCGGCTGAGGCCCGCTAGAGTCACGCTCCACCCGCTATGGCATGGATATGGACAGTATATGGCCGGGATACAGAGTGGATATGGACAGTATATGGACATCGAGGTCACCCCTGCGCGCGCCTTATTTGGGTCACCGTCTGGCAACACGTCGTCAACACATTCCCGTCAATACTGAAATCAATCCTTTTCACTGTCGCAGAGGTGCTCCATATCTGCGTCAGAGGACGGCACGCCTGTATGTGCGCTTACAGCTTGAGAGTATTTGATGCGTAAAAATCGACCCCTTCTAATCACCCTTGCTGCCGGGATTTTTGCCGCCGGCTGCACATTTTTCTCAGAAACCGATGGTGACAAAGCGCCTGCCGCAACTGTGGAGGCACCAATCTCGCTGTCCAGTGCGGTGTTTGCAGGCGGATGCTTTTGGTGCGTCGAGTCCGATTTTGACAAGGTCGAAGGCGTCTACGACACCCAGTCTGGCTACACTGGCGGCGCGTTGGAGAACCCAACCTACAAGAAGGTATCGTACGAAGACACAGGTCACTACGAGGCGGTGAAGGTGACCTATGACCCCGCCAAAGTCTCCTATGATGAACTGGTCGAATACTTCTTTCGCACAGTCGATCCAACCGATGCCAAAGGCCAATTCTGCGACAAGGGCGATAGTTACCGCACCGCAGTCTTTGTTGCGACAGACGCCGAGCGCTCAATGGCGGAAGCCGAGATAAGTGAGATTGATGAAAGCGGTGTTTTGAAAAGCCCTATCGTCACTAAAGTTATTGATGCCAGCACGTTTTGGCCAGCCGAAGAATATCATCAGGACTATTACACCAAAAACCCGCTCAAATATCGCTATTACCGCAATGGATGCGGCCGCGATAAGCGATTGGCAGAGCTTTGGGGTGACCCAGTCAAATAGGGCGCGCCTTATTGATTGGCGCTCGCTGGATCGCATTTTGGGTTCGGAAATTCTTTGACGCCATCATATTGAGCCTCCCAGGCCTCAGACCGCTCCTGCGGCTGATGCTCCGACGCTAGATAGACCTTAAATCGCCGAGATAGAGCGCACCCATTGCTGCGTCGCCCCAGCGGAACGTCGATATCCGCAATGGCGTCAAAGCGTTCAAAATCGCCGCGCATCCTCGGCCGAAAGCCTGCGTGTAGAGACACAACGAGCACCTTGTCGTCGATCGTGTCGCTCAGTGGCTGGCTTTCAGCAAAGCTCTTGGGCACGCCATATCGACGCCAGGAGATCAGTGGCAGCGTGCGATTGCGGGCATAATAGTCGAATGAGTGCCAAACCTCGCGTTCATCTACCAGAATCGCGCTGGCTTGATGTGCCTCTGCCAGGGCCATGACCTCAGTGGTCGCAATATCCCAGCCTTTCGTGCGTTTCAGGGCGTTATCGAAACCGAGCGCGCTCGCCCGCTCGGCTGGCAAGAGGGCAAGTGCTACGAATGCCAACGCCACGAACAAATGCAATGCTAAGCTGCTCCATAGAAGCCCCACGGGGCGATGTTTGACGAGATGCCCATAGCCTACAATCGCCAATGCTAACGCCGCCCCAATGCCCAGTCTTACGCCCAGCGTCATGTCAGGGACGAGTTGGATCGCTGCAAAACTCAATCCGCCAATCCAAAGCCACATGGTCATGTTCGGCTTTGCTCTTGTCAGCCATGAAGCGACTAAAATACTCGCCGCAGGATAGGCTGTCGCCGCCCAGTTGGCGTTGGCTCGAGACAGGACAGCTTGCCCCAAAATGATGATCAAGACAGGCAGCACGAAGCAGAGCAGCAGCCGATCCCGCCCAAGGATGCCCCGGTCCTCGCTTCGCATAACAATGAGGCCAAATAGCAGCGCCAAAAAACTGATCGGCCCAAACACCCCCATCTGATCGGCTAAAAATGTCAAAGCATTGCCGGGGTTCAGCAGATCGCCGCCCAAATTCGCATTGTCGACGGTATGGCTGACGGTTTTGAAGTCATGCGCCATGTTCCAGGCGATATGCGGCGCGAAAACAGTCGCTGCTACAGCCAGCGCGACCAGACCATATTTCGACAGAAGCGCGCGCCTTGTATCGCCGTCCAATATCAGCGCCAGTCCGATACCAATACCGAAATAGACCATTGCGTATTTAGACAGAAAGCCAATTCCAACCGCAGCACCAAGCCCTGCCGCGCTGACGAGCCCTCCGTCGCCGTTTCGCAAACGCCAGAGACAGTAAAGGGCGATGCACCAAAACGGCATCAAAATTCCGTCGGTCGAAATAATCCCCGACGATAAGATCACGGCTGGCATCAGCGCATATAAGAACGCCGCAAACATGCCCACGCGCGGCCCATACATTGATCGCCCAGTGAGAAATAGAAATCCCGCGGCAATGGTATGTAAGAATGGCCCGGGAAGGCGGATCGCCCATTCCGCGTTGCCAAAGACAGCTGTAACTGCATGAATGACCCAAGCGATCATGGGGGGCTTTGAATAGTACCCCCAGTCCAGTGTTTCGCCCCAGCGCCAATATTGGGCTTCGTCGGCGTAAAGGTTAAGCGGCGACAGGCAGATCGCGGCCACTCGAATAACCAGCAACACGCACAGTCCAATACCTGTGATGACTGCATAATTTGGCTTGCTAGATATTGATCCAGAACCCATGTCATTCTCCGGTACGCTTCCCAACGCTTTATGCAGGTTGGTACCGCGCGAATAAACCCTTGCGTATCGGGATATTTTGCGGTCTACGGCGCGCACGAAACCTTAATCATTGACCCGTTATTGGGGCAACAATGCTCTGAAATAGATGAAGATTGGGACTCAAAGGATGGATAAAGTCGACCCCGGCCGGACCGAAACTCCGGAAACACCTCAAAAACCCATATCTTCCGTCGATCAACACGCCGAAAATGGAATTGCGGCAGAAATGTTCACCGCAGATATCCTTCAAAAAGAACTCGCTTCTGAGGAGCGCCTCGACTTTTTCATTAAGCGTGATGGTCAGACGTTCGCAGGCACGCATTTGATCATCGATCTGGAGAATGCGCAGCGTCTGGATGATCCAGAACACATCGAATCGTCTCTGATTCTGGCAGCTGAGGTTGCTGGAGCCACTGTTTTGAGTTCTGACTTTCACATTTTCACACCCAATAATGGCGTGTCGGGCGTCATCGTTTTGGCGGAAAGCCACATTTCGATCCATACTTGGCCAGAACGCAACTTTGCCGCCGTTGACGTCTTTATGTGCGGTGGTGCCGACCCGATGAAGACAATCGATAGTCTCAAACAGGCCTTCTCGCCTGAGCGTATAAGTTTGCAGGAAATTAAACGCGGCCTTCAGGCCTAGGCGCCGAAGCTGCGATTATGTCGATTCAATGCGGCATCGCCGTGCAGCGTTGCTTTTTTACATCGCCGAGCGATGAAAGACTCGCAATCAACAACAGACTCTGGCCACTAGCCTTGTGAAAACCGTCACAACGGTGTCTTAAAAGCCCAGTAAGTAAATCGGACATCGGCTGGATTTGGGTTCGCAGCCGATCACTCATCGATCCAGGGGAATACAATGATGAATTGGAAGACATTCGCAAGCGGCGCTGCCGTTTCTGCCATCGCGCTCAGCATTGCAGGCATTGCAGACGCACAGGTGACAACGTCGAGCATTCGTGGCGCCGTGACGGGCGACAGCGGGGCCGTAAGCTCTGCAACTGTGACGATCGTTCATACGCCGACCGGTACAGTTTCTGTATCGACGACTGATGCGGCGGGCCGATTTGATGCACGCGGCCTGCGGGTCGGCGGCCCGTACACGGTTACGATTTCTGGGGGTGATTTCCAGACGGTCCAAGTTGATGACATTCAGCTTGCTTTGAATGAAACCTATCCTCTGAATATTTCGGTCGAGGGTGACCGCACTTTGGAAACCGTTATCGTTACCGCATCGCAAGTCGCGAGTGGTTATCTTGATACAGGGTTGTCGACGACATTTGGCGTTGAAGATCTGGCGTCAATTGTGTCGATTGACCGAGATATCGCTGACGCAGCTGCGTTGGATCCATTTGCATCCTTGAACTTTCAATCGGGCGGCGCGAAAGAACTCAGCATTGCGGGCGCGAACAATCGATTCAACTCACTCACAGTCGATGGTGTGGCATTGAATGATCGATTTGGCCTGAACGCTAATGGTTATCCGACTCAGCGGTCTCCAATTCCGTATGACGCGATAAACACGCTGTCTGTGGAGACAGCGCCTTATGACACCGAATTTAACGGCTTCACGGGCGGCACGATCAACGCCGTGACGAAGTCGGGTGAGAATGAGTTCCATGGCTCTGTATTCTATGAGCAAACAAATGACGACATGGCTGGTAACCGAACCCGAAACCAAACCATCAATCAAACCTTCGACGAAAAGTCTTACGGCGCCACCTTTGGCGGCCCAATTTTGAAAGATAAGCTCTTCTTCTTTGCGGCCTACGAAAAGTACGAAGAAACGGCGGCGCTTCGGACCGGTCCACTTGGATCCGGCGCAACCAATGAAATCGACATTTTGGGCGCTGACATCGATCGTATCACGAACATCATGCAAGATGTTTACGGTTTTGATGTCGGCTCATTCGGGTCTGTTCCGCCCGTCACAGATGAGAAAATCCTCGCCAACATCGATTGGAATATCAACGCGGACCACCGGGCCAAGTTTACTTATATTAAGACTGAAGGCGGCGCGATCCGAGAGCAGAACGGTAACAGCTTTGTACAACGGGCGAATATCGGCTTTCCGTCTTCTTGGTACAATCGCAGCGAAACGGTTGAGACCTATATCGGGCATGTTTTTTCTGACTGGACCCAAAACTTCTCAACCGAATTCAAACTGGCCAGAACCGAACAGGCAACGGGGCAGGACAGTTTGTCGGGCGCAGAATTTCCATTGTTCTCGGTGACGACATCAACCGGGCAAGCAATCGCCTTGGGCCCTGATACCTTCCGTCATGCGAATGATCTTGATCAGGAATTCCTACAATTTAAAGCCAAAGCTGAGTATATTTACGGCGATCACACGTTTAAATTGGGTTTTGAACGCGAAGAGGTGGATGTGAACAATCTGTTCGGTCCTGAATCAGAAGGGTCCTACGCTTTTGCATCGATAGACGACCTGGAAAATCGCATTGCCAGCAGCTTGAACTATGCAAATGCGATCACCAATGATGAGAACGATCTGCGGGCGCTTTGGGGCTACAACTATAACTCGATCTACTTACAGGATGTCTGGGACGTTCTTGACACCTTGTCTGTTCAGTTCGGCCTTCGGTATGATTTCTATGAATCAGAGGGATCCATTCGGCCAAATGCCAACTTTGAGCAAAGATACGGGTTTACCAATGCAAACGATATTGATGGCCTGAACGTCTTACTTCCACGCGCCTCTTTCACATGGGATGCGCAGGATAATCTCCGCGTCCGCGGTGGTGTGGGGCGTTTCTCCGGTGGCTCACCAACCGTTTGGCTTTCAAACAGCTATTCGAATGATGGTGTCATCAATGATGATGTACGTCGCCGGGGTGGCGGTATTCTTGTCCCGAACGCTCCTGTTGGAGAAAGTGGCAACTTCGTGCCTCAGGACGTGCAAGACGAGTTGGCAGCAACGCTGCCGGATGGTTTTGTTGCAGCATTGGGCCCAGACTTCGAAATTCCAACCACTTGGAAGGTCAATCTTGGCGTCGCCTATGATATCTCAGACTCGATTGCCTGGGTTGGTGGCTGGCGCGTTTCTGGTGACGTTCTCTATAACAAGCTGGAGAACACGCCGTATTGGTCAGACATTTCTTGTGGTGATCCGATCTCGACGTCGCCAGATGGCCGTGCTGTCTACGATTGTGCCGGCAGTGGGAACCCCGAGGCGATCGTGATCAACAGCTTCGATAAAGGTGACTCCCTGTTGTGGGCACTTTCAGCGTCTAACAATTGGGCGACAAATTGGGGCGACTTCGACGTCTTCACCAGCTATACCCACGCTGATGTCAACGATATCGGCCAAGGGACGTCTTCTACGGCAACATCGAACTATTCAGACAGCGCTCGTCGTAGCTACCAGACGCCGAATGTTGGAACATCGAACTTCGAAACAGAGCATCAGTTCAAGCTTCGAGCGAAGTGGGAAAAAGATATTCTGTTGGACGACTACTTCACATCTGCGTCCCTGTTCGCAACGCGTCGATCAGGACAACCTTATAGCTACACCTTCGCAACAGATCGCCGGAATGATGTGTTCGGTATCCGTGAAAGTCGCGCAGACGACGCTGGTGCATTGATATATGTGCCAACTGGACCAACCGATCCGCTTTTCTCCGCGGCGTCATTTGGCGGCGATGCGGCCACACAGGCGGCCTTCTTTGACTATATTGCCAACGGTGAACTCGCCGGGTCCCGAGGCGGAATTGCTGAACGAAACGGATTTAATTCTCGTTGGACCACGATCGTTGATTTGCGTCTTGAACAAGAATTCCCGCTTTCACTTGTCGATGGAGACCGGGCGACCGCCTATCTCGATATCGAAAATCTAGGAAATATGTTGAATGATGATTGGGGTCACGTAAGCCGCGTTCGTTATGAATACACGCGAGAAATCGCAAGTGCGTCGATCGACAATGGTCAATATGTCTATGACAATTTGAACACGAGCACGAATAATGAAGTGCTTGGTCAGTCACTGTGGCAAGCCAAAGTCGGTATTCGCTACGAATTCTAAGACCTGCTAAAGATTGATTGAAATTAGGATTGGGCGGCCCGTTCTGGGTCGCCCTTTTCCTTTTGGGGATCAGTGTGGCAAGGCGGTGATTGATGACAAATGTAAATCATACAGTCCCTTTTGAGGGTGCGCGTCATTTTGGGCTTTGGGTTGGGTGGCCTCATTTGCGGGGTGAGTGGGGGGAGAGCTTTGAGGCGGCGCGGGCGGAAATCGCAGTATTTATTGAGGCAGCGGCTCAATTCGTGCCGGTGCGGGTGGCGTGTGGGTCTGCTGAAGCGTTGCAAAGTGCTGGCGTAGCGCTGCAAAATGTTGCCGGCGTGAGGTGCTTTTCGGTGCCGGCGGGTGACATTTGGGTGAGGGATACGGGCCCCATTTTCGCAACCGGCGACGAGGATGCCATCGCTCTGACGTTTCGGTTTAACGGATGGGGCGGAAAATATGTGATGCCGGGCGACAGCGAAACGGCGACTGCATTGGCAGCCGTGGAAAATATCGACACCCGGGCGCATGATTTTGTTTTGGAAGGCGGCGCGATTGAGTTGGACGGCGCGGGGCGATTGCTGACCACGCGTGAGTGTCTGCTCAATTCCAATCGAAACCCAGGATGGTCTGAGCCGGAGGCCGAACGCGCACTCAAGGCCGCGTTGAATGTTAGGGAGATTATCTGGCTTGATGGCGGGTTGGCGCACGACCATACGGATGGGCATGTCGATAATATCGCGCGCTTTGTGTCACCTGGACATGTTGTTTGCCAGAGCGCTTCGGGCTCAGACGACCCTAATGCCGCCCGGTACTTTCATATACAACAGGAGTTACAGAAGGCGGGTCTCGAGGTGTCAGTGCTGCCGTCGCCCGGACGCATTGAAGACGCGGCGGGCCTGTGTTTGCCGGCCAGCCACCTGAACTACTTGCTCACCAACGGAGCTGTGCTTTTACCGACCTATGAGCCGACATTCAGCGTTTCGGCGAGCGCAGCGCTTAAGGCGCTTTTTCCTGATCGGACAATTATTCCATTGCCCGCCTCGTCAATTTTGACCGGAGGCGGTAGCTTTCACTGCATGACGCGCGAAGTCCCACAATTGACAGCTAAAAAGGACGCTTGAAATGACCCGCACCGTTTCACTTGCTGCGATTCAGTTTGCACCGTCAGAAGATGTGGAGGCCAATATCTCAACGGTCGAAACCTATGTGCGGGAGGCTGCTGCGTCGGGCGCGCAAATTGTCGTGCCACCTGAGCTGTTTTGCGGCGCCTATTTTTGCAGGACCCAGGATGATATCCATTTTTCTCGCGCGCATGACTGGCAAAACCATCCCGCTGTAACACGGCTTAGGATGGTAGCTGCAGACTTAGGGGTCGTCATCCCAGTCTCAATTTTCGAAAAGGATGGGCCAACCTATTTCAATTCTGTTGTTGTGATTGATGCCGATGGCGCGGTGTTGGGCGTGTACCGAAAAAGCCACATTCCGGATGGTCCGGGCTATCAGGAGAAGTTCTATTTCCGTCCGGGCGATAGGGGGTTCAAGGTGTGGCAGACACGTTTTGGCCGTATTGGCGTTGGGATATGTTGGGATCAGTGGTTTCCGGAGGCGGCGCGCGCGATGTGCCTGCAGGGGGCAGAATTGCTTGTCTACCCGACCGCGATCGGGTCTGAGCCCCAAGACCCAGAGCTTGATACGGCTGAGCGCTGGCGCCGGGCGATGATTGGCCATGCGGTGTCGAATGTTGTGCCCGTTTGTGCGGCGAACCGTATTGGGGAGGAATCCGGGCAAATGTTCTACGGCACCAGCTTCATTGCCAATGAGGCAGGCGATGTCGTCGCTGAGCTGGATCGAACCCAAAGCGGTTTCATCACGGCGGAATTTGATCTTGAGACGATTGAGCGTGAGCGGGCGGCGTGGGGCTTTTTTCGGGACCGTCGGCCAGATCTATATGCCGCGCTCGTAGAGGGGTGAACGCTATTTTCGGCGCCGGGCCGCATCGAAAAAGTCTGTCAGGATGGGGCCGGGAACCCGCGTAAAGGAATGCATCCAGTCTGGCAGGTCCTGAAGCTGCTCTGCGACATCTTCCCAGCGACGCAGATTGTCGCCTGCAGATTTATGAAAGGCGGCGCGTAATTTGTTCTCATCGGGCAATGACATTGGTCCGCCAGACTCAACGCCGCTCAGCATGGATTTTTGCAGTGTCAGCATGGTTTCCAGTGATTGCGCTGTCATGGCCAATGAGGCGCGCCACGGCGCCATAAGAAGATTCATCATGTTCCAAAGTTCCTAGCTCTATTGGCCAAAGGTATGCCAAAATGGTGCAATGCACAATGAATGCCGCGCGCTTGCCTTTTCGTCGCCCGGTTTCCGTTGTTTACAAATCCGCATAAGGATTTGCCCATGAGTGATGATTTACCCCTTAGTTTTGTCCCATCTCCCGCGCGTGGGCGTGTTCTGGTGTTCGATTCCGGGGTTGGCGGTCTAACGGTGGCCGATGAAATTCGGGCGCTTGGCCCGTCTCTGGGCGTGCATTACGCCGCTGATCACGCGTTCTTCCCCTATGGAGACAAATCCGACGCGGCGTTGCGGGCCCGATTGCCAGCCGTTGCGAAGGCCTTGTGCGACGTTGTTCGCCCCGATGTGTTCGTGATTGCCTGTAACACCGCTAGCACGCTGGGATTGCCGGACGTTCGGGCGGTTTTGAATATTCCGGTCATTGGCACGGTGCCAGCGATCAAGCCTGCGGTTGAGCATAGCCGAACCCGCACAATTGGCTTGCTGGCGACCCCCGGCACGATCAGCCGGGCCTATACGGCCGCTTTGATTGATGAGTTTGCTCGCGACACTAAAGTGATCCAGCATGGCAGCATTGAATTGGTGCGTCTGGCCGAGGCCCATGCAATGGGTGAGGATTTAGACAGCGCTTCGTTTTCTGCGGTGCAGGCGCCCTTGTTTGACGCGGATGGTGGCGACGCGATTGATACGATTGTGCTGGCCTGTACGCATTTTCCGTTGGTACGTAGCCAGCTGATGGCCAGCGCGCCGCGCCGTGTGAGCTATATCGATAGCGGCGCCGCGATTGCCCGCCAAACCATTCGAATGTTACCGGAGCGCAGCCAGTCCAGCGGCCTTGGTGGATCGGCTTATCTCACTGGGGATCCGGCTGGCGCGGACAATCTACGGCGCGTTCTGAGGCGTTATGGCTTCCCCAATATTCATTGGGTAGATGTGCCGCCAGCCTAATGAGGTCTACTGGCGGGCTAACTCGTCAACGTCGAGACTGGAGGTATCTTGGCCGGTATAAAGGCTGGGCCAAGGGGCGTCGGACACGGTGGCAATTTCGCTAAATCCGAAGCCGTTGAAATGGCTGGCCATGGCGCGGCCATAGGCACCGATGTTGCCAAATTCGATATAGTCGCCTTCGCCCAGCCCCTCTGGCAGCAGAACGGGTTTTGGGAATCTGTCAGCGCTGTCACAGGTTGGCCCATACAGCGTGTAGGCAGCCGCGCCGACAAGCGCTCTGCCGTCCCCAGCGATGGCCCGCAGGGGGAACTGCCAGTTTTCGTGAACGCTGTCATAGAGGGCGCCGAAGCTGCCGTCATTGAGATATAGGGCGCCGGGCTTTGCGAGGTCTACGCGGGTGAGAAGGCTCTCACACTCTGACACGAGGGCGCGGCCGGGTTCGCACCACAGGTCCGCATTTTCGAGCACCATCATGCCTTCGAAGGCCTCTGCAACCATCGCGGAATATTCATCGAGCAGCGGAGGCGGCGCGTCGGCATATATGCCGGGAAAGCCGCCGCCAACATCGACGATATCGACCGTTGTGCCCGCCGCGATGATAATGCGGGACAGGTCTGCCATTGCAGTGGCCCACGCGGCGGGGTTCATGGCCTGGCTGCCAACATGAAAGGATACGCCAAGTTGATCGGCATGGGTGCGCGCTGCGCGTAGCAAAGCTGGAGCGTCTTGCTCATTTGCGCCGAACTTGCCGGCCAGCGGTATGGTCGCGCCATCATTGGAAACCGCAACGCGCACCAGCAGCGTCAAATCCGCCGGAGCGCCCGTTTCCTGAAGAATTTTTTGCAATTCATCCATCGTATCGAGGACAAATATGCGTACGCCAAATTCATGATACGCCCGGCGAATGGCGCGGCGGTTCTTGACTGGATGCAAGAAGGCCAACCGTGCGCCAGGCAGGTGCGTGGCGACGTGTTCACACTCTTGCTCAGAGGCAACATCGAAATTGCGGATGCCGGCGGCCCAAAGCGCATCTAAAATATGCGGGGCGGGATTGGCTTTGACGGCATAAAACGGTTCGGCGGGATAGGCGCTTAAAAACCAATCGGCAGCCGCTTGCAGTCGTTTAGGCCGAAAGCAAAACACAGGCGCGTCAGGGGCGTGTTCCCGTACAATCTGTAAGGGCGAGGCGTAGACGCGTATCGCAGGCGTGTCTGAAAGGGTCATAAGCCGTTGGCACCTTGTTGAGGGCGGCGACTGCCTCTGCCGCTTTGAGCGCCGATCCTTATGGGCGCACGCCGGGGAGTTAGGCGTCAACCACACCAAAATCAAGCAAATTCGGCATGTTTTGTGCGCCAGAGAGCGGTGTTTTTTATGCGGGGTTTAGCCGGGCGCCTGGAGTCCATATCTTGTCCATATCCCGTCTGTATCCCCGCTGTATCCTGTCCATATGTATGGATGTTCAGGATGTGGGGACGGCCACCCCCAATGTGCGGGTGGTCGTTCTTTTGACCGGGCTTAAGCCTCAATCCAATCCATTCCAATATCATCCTGATAAATCACGATGTCTGAGCTGAAATGGGCGGCGTTCGTGTCAAGGCTCTGGGCAGGCTGATCTGGCTCGGGGGCAATCAAACCGTCGTCCAAAAGCGCGGGTTGATCGGCGCCGGGCAGGGCGCTGAAATCAAAGGTTTCGGGCAAGGCGACTTCGTAAATGACGGGCGCTTTGGAGAATTGACCATCGGCATCACTCTCGGCGCGAATGCTGTGCAGCACTTGCTCGACGCTATAACCGTTAAGCGCGACTTTTAGCTGAAAGTCACCGGAGCCAAATCCTTCGATGAGTTTGAGCGTGTTGCCGCTGCTAATTAGACGGGCTTCCAAATCCTCGCTTGAAAGACCGAGCGCTGACACATCGATCACGTCGCCGGGCGCCCAATCTGTAATCGTGTCGATATTCTGCGTGGTCGAGGTGCCGACATCGAACACATAGGTGTCTGCGCCGTCTGCGCCGCTCAGATTCTCGCGGGCCTCTGTGGCGATGACCGTATTGGATGTTTCGGGCGGATTGGGCGGTGTTGTTGGCCCGCTGTCAAATACTAGCGCAGCCAAAACATCATCGACCGATACATTGGAGAGATTGATCTTTAGCTGGAAATCATTGGCACCGAAGCCTTCAATCAGCTTTAAGGCGTTGCCATTGCTGATCAGGCGGGTTTCCAGATCGTTCCTCGTGATGCCGAGGGCGGACAGATCAATCGTGTCACCCTGCTCGAAATCTATGATCGTATCTAGGGCCGTTGTCGTGGACGTACGGGCGCCGAAGGTAAATACATCATTGGCGCCTGTTCCGAGCAAATTTTCTTTTGCCTGTGTCGCAGTGACCGTGTTTTCGCCATCTGGCGGTGGCGGTGGCGGTGGAGGTGGTGAACTGCCTTCAAACACAATCGCGTCCAGAACATCATCCACGCTGATACCGTCCAGCTTGACCTTTAGTTGGAAATCATTCGTCCCGAACCCTTCAATTAATTTCAGGACATTGCCGTCGCTGATCAAGCGAGCCTCCAGATCATTTGCGGTGATGCCTATGCCTGACAGATCAATCGTGTCGCCAATCTCAAAGTTCAAGATCTGGTCGATCGCCGACGTGGTTGATGTGCCCGTGCCAAATACGAATGTGTCAAAGGCCTCCGTGCCGCGCAGGGTCTCGGCGGCATTGGTCGCTATGATCGTGTTATCAGTTGGCGTGGCGGGGGTTGCGCCGGCTTCCAACTGCACGGTCAGGACGGTTGAGAACGGTCCTTCGTCTCCATTTTCATCGACCAGAGTGGCACCAATTCGGTTGATGCCCAGGCTCGCATCATCTTCAGTCGTGGCAGGATTATCTGTGCGGGTGACGGGGATGGTGCCCGTCCACCGCCCGTTTGCATCTAGCACGACATCAATCGCAATGGCGTTTTTGTTCAACTCATTGCCGGTGAACGGGATCGGCGCTGGGCTTGAGTCTTCGGTGTAATAAGCGGTGTCCAGAATGAATAGGCGCACCGTCGCGCCAGCATTCGCTGCGCCAGCATCGATTAGAATAGGGACATCGCCAACATCAGTGGAGATTGGCGCGGTGGAGCCATCGGCCAGGGTGAGTGTGGGGGCGGTTTGGTTCGACCCGACATGAGCAACGGCGGTCGCGCCAGATGTGTTGTCTGCCTCTGGGGAGACGGTGCCGGTCGCCGATGTGCCGTCAGAATAGTTTACCGTGAACAGAGACCCGGCAAGTTGTTGTCCGGCCACCCCGCCTGCGCCCTGATGATCGTAAGCGCTGGCCGCGTCTATATCGAGGGAAAAGGCGAGCACATCATTAGGCGCGAAGGTGCCCGGCGCGAAGGTGAGGATAAGTTCGCTGAAGCCTGCGTCTTCGCCGGGTTTTCCAAACCGCACAGTGACGTCCTCTGGATTGAGGCCGAGCGAGCCAGCGGCCCAAAACTCAAAGTCCTTTTGCGCAGCGTCTCCAGCCGGGGGCAAAAATTCGCCTGTGACGGGATCTGTCGCGGGGTCGAACACTTCATTCGGGATGAAGCCTGACGTCAAATCAATCACGACGCTCGTGATTTCTACGCCATTGGTGGACTGGTTTTCAATTCTGATCGACCCGCCATTATAGGTGCTGTCTGGAAACAGGCTGGCGCTGCCGACTGTAATAAATAGTTCAGCGCGTCCGCTGCCCGTTGCGGCAGGTGGTGCGAAATTTACGCTACTTTTCGCGTCTGGCGCTGCGCTATCAATCTCGATTGTCGATGTATCGGTCATAAGAATCGTCCCACATTCTTTGATCTTTGAGGCCGATTGTACGAGGGGGGCGAAACTGCCGAAAGTTAATTCCCGGATATGGGGAACTTTAAGAACCGCGCAAGCGGTGAGTTACCTCAAATGGCGAGCGACGCCGATCTACTCATTTGCAGGCGGGGGCTTGTCGCCTTTTCTGAACATATCGACCGGATCAATCGGCAGAACGAGCTTCTTTTTTCGGCGCAAACGAAGTTTCTGCCAAAACCGTTTGCGAACTGGCGCAGGCATGGGCTGAAGGTTTTTGATGAAGGCTTCTGCGCAGGCGCGCCAGCTATAGGTTTCCGCGTAAGATCGGCACGTCGAGCGATCAAGATAGAGGCAGGCTTTTGCGCCTTCTGCTAAATCACCATCGACCGGGGTGATCGTGCCGGCATTGGAACCTGGAATAACATCGCGCGGCCCGGTTGCGTCATATGCGGCGACGGGGGTACCAGACGCCATCGCTTCAAGCACAACAAGGCCAAACGTATCCGTCAGGCTGGGGAAAACGAAGACGTCGGCGCTGGCATAGGCGGTGGATAATTCTTCGCCGAACTTCGCGCCGAGGAAGCGCACCCTCGGATATTTGCGCTTCAGCTCTTCCAACTGCGGCCCGTCACCGATGATGACTTTCGAACCGGGGAGCTCCAGTTCTGCAAACGCTTCGATGTTTTTTTCAACGGCGACGCGGCCAACATTCAGAAAGATTGGACGGGCGAGCCCTTCGAACGGGTCTTCCTCGCTGCCTTCTTCTTTTCGGAGTGCAGGCGTAAACTGCTCTGTGTCTACGCCCCGCGTCCACGCGATCGTGTTGATGAAGCGGTGACCGTCTAGCTCCTTGACCATTGACGGGGTCGGCACCATTACGCGGCCAGAATATTTATGGAACCAGCGGACGTAATTATAGCCCAGCTTGGTTGTCCAGCTTTTTGGCCCCGGCAGGCGCGCTGAAATATATTCGGGAAAGCGCGTATGGTAAGCGGTTGAGAAGGGGTGCTTGATCTTCAGACACATGCCGCGGCCCGCCATGCCAAGCGTGCCCTCCGTAGCGACGTGGACAGCGTCAGGCTCGAACGCGTGAAAGCGATCTTCGATGCGTCCGCGGGCAAACAGCGCGAGTTTGATCTCTGGATAGGTGGGGGTGGGTATGGTGATGAATTTATCACCAGGATGCACGATTTCCCAGACATGGCCCATTTGTTCGGCTTCAGCGATGACGCGCTTCATTGTGCGAACCACGCCGTTGACCTGGGGATCCCAAGCATCTGTGATGAGCATGATCCGCATAATGCCCTCCCAGAGCGAACGGTGACTGGCCTGTAGCGGGCAATGTGACGGGGTTATACAGCAGCGTAAAGAGCCAAATCGCGATGATTTTCGCGCATATCAACTGGGCACTGGCGATATAGTTTCTGTTGAAACTTTATGATACGGCAAATTCCTGCCCGTAGGGCAGCCCTTTGAGCCGAAACAAAGCGACAGGAATGACTATGGCCGATACGCTGGACACGACACCGATGGATTGGGACGCGCTGGACGCGGACAAATTTGCCGATGAAGAGGCCTATCTGGAAGCGCTGCTGAAAGCGCGCGCTCCGCTTAATTCTGGTGAACGGCAGGCGGCGGTTCGGGCTGGGCGCGAATTGGTGGCGTCAGCGCGCGCCAAGGGGCGGCGCAAAGGCGTAATGGAGAGCTTCTTAGAGGAGTTTGGTCTGTCCAACTCTGAGGGGCTTGCGCTGATGTGTTTGGCCGAAGCGCTTCTGCGGGTGCCAGATTCTGAGACGCGCGATGATTTGATCGCAGAAAAGATTACAAGCGGCGACTGGGGCGCTCATAAAGGTCAATCTGATAGCTGGTTGGTGAACGCCTCAACTTGGGGGCTGATGCTGACGGGCAAGGTGATTGGCGTGCCGGGGCGTGTGGCTAAGGGGCCGGGGGCGTTTCTGTCGGGTTTGGTGCGAGAAAGCGGCGAACCTGTCATCCGCGCTGCCATGATGCAGGCCATGCGGATCATGGGCGAGCAGTTTGTACTTGGCCGAACCGTGAAAGATGCGCTGAAGCGGGGCCGCCGTATGGTGAAGGCGGGCGACGCGGCTCATTTTAGCTTTGACATGCTGGGCGAGGGCGCGCGAACATCTGATGACGCAGCCCGATATCTTGCCGCCTATCAGCGCGCGATTGAAGCGGTGGCGGCCGACAAAGACCCAAAGCTAGCGCCGGAGATGGCGAGCGGCATTTCGGTAAAGCTATCGGCTTTGCATCCCCGCTATGAGGCGGTGAACGAAGTGCGGGTGATGGATGAACTTTATCCTGTCGTGCTGGGGCTGTGCCAGCAATCGGCCAAGGCCAATATCAATCTATGCCTCGACGCCGAAGAAGCCGATCGTTTGGTGTTGAGCCTAAAACTCTTTGAGCGGTTGGCGCGGGAGCCTTCGCTCAAGGATTGGTCAGGGTTGGGCCTCGCGGTACAGGCCTACCAGAAACGCGCGCAGGGCGTGATTGATGGTTTAGTCCGTCTGTCGGCTGAAACGGGTCGCAGGTTTATGGTGCGTCTGGTAAAGGGCGCGTATTGGGATAGTGAAATCAAGCATGCCCAAGAAGAAGGTTATAAGAACTTTCCGGTGTTCACGACCAAGCCCGGCACAGATTTGAACTATCTTGCCTGCGCCCGCACAATGCTGGAAGCGTCGCCGGCGATTTATCCTCAGTTCGCAACGCATAATGCACATTCTTTGGCGGCGATTGAAGTGATGGCCGACGCGCTGAGTATCTCGGCATACGAGTTTCAGCGCCTACACGGCATGGGTGAGCCGCTCTATGATGCGGCAGGCGCCGGCAAACGTGTGCGGGTCTATGCGCCCGTGGGCGCGCATGAAGATCTATTGCCATATCTGGTGCGCCGCTTGCTGGAGAATGGCGCAAACACCAGCTTTGTGCATAGTTTTCTCGATCCCGATGTGCCGGTGGAAGAGGTTGTTGATGACCCGATCACGCGCGTTGAGATCGGACCCCGCCGACACCCGCGTATTCCAACGCCGCCGCGACTGTTTGGGGCGGACCGTGAAAATTCGGCCGGTCTCGATTTGTCACAACGCGCCGTGCGCGCACAGGTGACCGCTTGGATTGATGTGTTTCGCGATAGCCCGGCAATTGCCGCGGGCGCGATCGTGTCTGGCAAGACCGATACGGGCGGCGGCGTAGAGGTTCGCGTGCCGTTTAAGACAAACCGGGTGCTTGGCGATTGCAAAGAGGCAAGCGCTGCATCGATTGATGCGGCGCTCAACGCGGCTAAAGCGTTTCAGCCAGAATGGGACCGGGCCGGAGGGGCCGAACGTGCGGTGCATTTGCGCGCCATGGCCGACGCTATGGAAGACGCATCTGCAAGGCTGATCGCATTGATGGCGCGCGAAGCTGGCAAGACGCTGGCCGATGGCGTGGCTGAGCTGCGCGAGGCGGTCGACTTTTGTCGCTACTATGCTGCGCAGGCTGAGGCGGAGTTTGCGTTACCCGAAAGATTGCCGGGGCCGACGGGCGAGACCAATCATTTGTCCCTACACGGACGGGGTGTATTTTGCTGCATCAGCCCTTGGAACTTTCCATTGGCGATTTTTATCGGACAGATCGCCGCCGCGTTAGCGGCGGGCAATACCGTTGTTGCAAAGCCTGCTGAGCAAGCGCCGCTGATTGCATTTGAAGCTGTGCGTTTGTTCCACGCCGCCGGGTTGCCGGTCGACGCGCTGCACTTATTGCCGGGGCGGGGCGAAACCGTTGGCGCGACATTGACGTCCGATTTGCGGGTATCTGGCGTTTGCTTTACAGGCGGCACGTCAACGGCGCGGTTGATCAACAAAGCGTTGGCGGCGCGCGAAGGTGCCATTGTTCCGTTGATTGCTGAAACGGGTGGATTGAACGGTATGTTTGTCGACACCACCGCGCTGCGCGAGCAAGTGATAGACGACATTATCGTTTCTGCCTTTGGGTCTGCAGGGCAACGGTGTTCGGCGCTGCGGGTGGCGTTCCTGCCTAAGGATACGGCGGGCAGCCTGATCGAGGGACTGATCGGGGCGATGGATGAATTGAAGGTTGGTAATCCAGGCAACGCCGACACAGATGTTGGCCCCGTCATTGACGCGGCAGCGCGCGCTGATTTGCAAGCCCATTTGGACGCGCTGCCGACAGGCGCGAAACTTCTGCATCAAATCGACCCCGGCGAAATTGGAACCGAGGGCTATGGGTTTGGTCCAGCCTTGGTTGAGCTGTCTTCAATAGATGACATTCATGAGGAGCGGTTCGGGCCGATCTTGCATGTCTTGCGATACGATCCCGATGATATTGCCAGCGTCGGGGCAGCGCTATCGGCGAAGGGATATGGGCTGACACTGGGCATCCATTCCCGGTTGGAGAGTTTTCACGCCGCTGTACGAGAGGCCTGTCCGGTGGGCAATACTTACGTCAACCGTACGCTGATAGGTGCCGTTGTGGGGGTACAGCCGTTTGGCGGCGAAGGCCTCTCTGGCACCGGGCCGAAAGCAGGCGGGCCGCATTATCTCCATCGTTTTGCCACGGAGCGTGTGGTAACTGTAAACATAACCGCGCAAGGCGGTGATCCTGAATTGCTCAGTTTGGGTTGAGCGCACTCTGGAGGGCGAATGAGATGAGACCGTTTCTATTGGGAATTACCAGCGCTGCATTGCTTGCGATAACGGCGTGCGGTGGCGGAAAAGACACGCCAAGTGAGACCACCGAAACGCTGGCGCAAACTGAAGTGTCTGTTACACAACCCATCACTGCAGCGCCTGAACTTGCTCCAGAAACCCAACTGCCAGCTTTCGATCTGCCAGCGCAATTGGAACGCGAGCTAGAGACCTATATCGCATCGGCGCAGTTTCCAGACGAACTGGGCCAAAAAGCGCCGAAACTGGCGGAGCGGTTGAAAGACAAGACGGAAGCAGAATTTGATCAATTGGCCGATCACGCCGCGTTGAGCCAGTCTGAAAGCCCTAAATCGTTCAGGCAAATGGAGATTGATATTGTCTGGTCAGAAACGGTTGAGGCCGGGCCGCTGCTCAGCCTGTCGAGCATGACTTATGTCGATGGCGGCGGGGCGCACCCAAATCATTTTCTGAGCGGCGTTATTCATAACGTCAGCACGAATGAGGACGTGGCGGCTGCTGACTTGTTTGCCGATGCGGCAGCGGCTGAGGCCTTGCTGGCCACGCGCGTGCGCGATGAAATTGCGCGCGAAAAGGCGGTTCGGTTTAATGCAGGCCCCGAAGAGGCTGCATCGCTGGTCAATGAAGTTCAGGATCAGATGCCTGAGGAGGGTGTTTTGTCAGGAGAAATCGTTCTGGTCGGGTCAAGCGCGCTGGGTAAAATTGGCGGCATGGCCTTCTTATATGAGCCCTATGATATGGGCGCTTACGTTGAAGGCAGTTATATCGTCACCGTGCCGCAGAGCGCGTTTGCACAGCTTTTGAAGCCGGAATATTCAGATTTTTTCGACGGAGATCCAGATGATCCGTTTGCGGAGTAAGGACGGAATCTATCCGACCATGAAGTGACCGACTAGAGCTGTCACGGGTTTGGCGCGTTCATCCTGCCATGCTACCGCGCGCACGCTGGCCATGCGCCGACCCAACTTCACGATCTCCGCTCTGGCATAGAGATCTTTGGCGTGGCCTTGGCGCAAATAGTCGACCGTTAGATTGATGGTTCTTGATGGAGCGTCAGTCTCCGTTTTTAGAAAGAGTTGCGCGGCCGCGGTCATCTCAAGGAAGGTGGCTATGGCGCCGCCGTGTAGAGCTTGAATGGTCGTGTTGCCAATCAGCTTGGGTTGAAACGGCAAGATGGCGGTCATCTCGTCTCCCATAATATTGCAGCGCATCCCTAGCATTGAGACCATGGGGGAGGCGGCAAGATAGGCTTGTAGCGCGTCTGCGCGGTGGTGGACTTGGCTCATGCTGTTTGCGCCCCGGTCGGCCGCGGCTTGTTGATGGCAAAGGCGCCTTGAGCCGTGGCAATCATTCTTGATGTGTCCTCGTGATAGGCAGATGCCCGGCAAAAGCAGATCGTTTTGGTGAAGTGATAGACTTCGGCTTCCGCCAGAATATCTTCGCCGGGCGTGGCGGGCCGCATATAGTCAATTCTTAAATCGAGGGTCGCGACAAAACGAAACTCCGGCAGGGCCGCTCCGCAGGCCGCTCCGCATAGATTGTCCAGCATGGTTGTAACAACGCCGCCATGAATGATTCCAGTCGCTTCATCACCTGCGAGGCTCTTATCATAAGGTTGGCGAGCCCAGACGTGGCCCTCCTCAATCCGCGTGAGTTTGAAGCCCATCTCACGGCCCCATGGGCTGAAATTCGCCATTGTGTTCATGTTCTCGCGCATCAGTTTGATGCGCACATCCAGATCGTCGAGGGGGTTTGCCATAGGGTATGCTTTATTGACCAATTGTTGATGCGCGATACCATCTGCCACCACAGACGCAAACACAGCAATAACCCAACAGGATATCCGTGCGATGGCATTTGAAGGCAAAACGAAACCAAAAACCTGTATTATCGGGGCGGGTTGTTCTGGATTCACAATGGCCAAACGGCTGAAGGACTTTGATCTGCCGTTTGATTGCTTTGAAATGTCTGACGATATAGGCGGCAACTGGTACTTCAAGAACCCCAATGGTGCGTCGTCTTGCTATCAGTCCTTGCATATTGATACGTCGAAATGGCGTTTGGCATTTGAAGACTATCCGGTGCCGGAAAAATGGCCAGACTTTCCGCATCACGCGCAATTGCTGCAGTATTTTCACGATTACGTTGATCACTTCGGTCTGCGCGACATGATTACATTCAACACGGCTGTGACCGCGTGTGAGCCGCTCGCCGGTGACCGATGGCAGGTGTCGCTATCGAATGGAGAGGTCCGTGAATATGATGCCGTCATTGTTGCCAATGGACATCATTGGGACGCGCGCGTGCCGGAATATCCAGGCCACTTCGATGGACATCAGGTTCATTCGCACAACTACACAGACCCGTTCGAGCCGTTCGATTTTCGCGGCAAAAATGTAATGATTGTGGGCGGCGGAAACTCGGCGATGGATATTTCTTCTGAGCTCTCCCAGAAGCCTCTGGCCGAAAATCTTTATATTTCGATGCGGCGCGGCGTTTGGGTGTTGCCGAAATACATGAACGGCCAACCGGCTGATAAAGCGGCGCTGCCAGGTTGGATGCCATCAAAAATGGGACGCGCGCTGGCCCGCAAGATGATTAAAAAGAACATTGG
>CAZXVJ010000004.1:54868-102051 GCA_964644385.1 uncultured Hyphomonas sp.
TGATTCCGAAGGATAATGTCTTCCCGCTGTTTAAGCGGATGGTGAAGCCAGGTTTTGAGAGCCTGTACTTTCTCGGATTGGCGCAGCCCTTGCCGACGCTGGTCAACTTTGCCGAGCAGCAATCCAAACTGGTCGCTGCGGCCATTGATGGACGGTATGCATTGCCGAGCGCCGAGGAGATGAACCGGGTTACGGCCAGCGATGAGCAGGAGCATCTCGGTCATTTTTACGACAGCCCGCGTCACCGCATGCAGGTTGATTTCAGCGTTTATGTCAAAGATCTGCTCAAAGAGATTGAGCGGGGCAAAAAACGCGCGGGCGCAATGGCCTAGTGCTGTCGCGTCTGGATCCTATCTGGGCGTATCTGGCGCCGCTGCATGCAAAAGCATTGGCGCTTTTTACGGTCCTCGTGATGACAGCTTGCGCGACCCCTGCGCCGATTGTGGTGTACGGCCCGCCCGGAGACCCAACCAACCCACCCCAAGGGAGCTTTCAGCCGAACGCCTATTTGCAACTTTGCAAGTTTGGAACAATTTCAAACGCGCCGCCTGTCGACCGGGATGGATGGGTGCTGAATTTCAAACCCGTGATTGTGGTCAATTCCGTTGTTCTGGCGAGCGTGCCTGTCAACGAGGTATGCCTGTCTTCGGGGTTTGGGTATCGCAGCGGGCGACCGCATCAGGGCATTGACCTAACAGCCCGTCCGGCCGGAACGATTTATGCGGCCGCACCCGGATTGATTTTGGAGGCCAATACCTCCAGCTCGTATGGCAATCAAATTGTCATCGATCATGGCAAGGGCGTTTACACGCGCTATGCCCATCTGGCGTTTTTTGATCCGTCAGTTGCCAAGGGCCGCGAGATTGGATTTGGCCAACCTCTTGGTCTGATGGGCAACACCGGCAACGCGCGCGGCGTACACCTGCACTATGAGATCCTGACCGGAAACTATCGCAATCCGAAAGCCAGCAAAGGGCTGACACCGCAAAGCCCGTTTGTGTTTCCAGCGTATTATTTTGGCGGGCCAACCGGTTAGTCGCAGATCAGACGAGGTTCATGTGTGAGGCGTCTTACCGATCCTTCTCTGATCGCGCGCACCTATCGCGATCCATTGGCCTGGTTCAGTCTGGCGGTTGATGTGTTGCCACTGGCGGCGATCTTGATGTTTGGCTGGGGGGCAACGCCGCTTGTCGCCTTATACTGGCTTGAGAACCTTGTGATCGGGGCGGCCACACTTGCGCGTATCGTCGCGGTAGGGTTTGGCAAGAATGGTCATCTGTTAGGCGGCGTGTTCCTGGCTGTCTTTTTTACCGTACACTATGGCATATTCTGCTTCGGGCACGGGTTGTTTTTAATGTCCTTTGCAAGCGACGAGGGGAACGCGCAAACACTCGGCGCTGTTGTCGATTGGGCTATGGTAACCGGCCCGCATATGTGGGTGTTTGTTGGCGCTATTGCGGCTGTGAACGTGCTTTATTTTGTGGTGGATTTCGTTGGTAAGGGCGAGTTTCGCTCGGCGCATCAGGTGACGCTGATGTTTTCGCCCTATGGGCGGATCGTTGCGCTGCATGTGGCGATTATCTTGGGCGCGGCTTTGGCGTTTCAGGGCGGTGATCCTTTGGCAGGCGTGCTCGGACTGTTACTGTTGCGGTTTGTCTTCGGGATCGGCTTGTCCTTGGTTCGTAGACTGAGATTGGATCAGCCAGATATAAAAGTTGACGCCTAACGTCATTTTTGATGAATACGCTGTAGTAGCGGTGCAATGGGCATCTTAAAAAGGTGACTCATGACCGAACCTCTCTCAGACCTCTGCGCGCCAGTCGGTAAACGTGCCATCTCCAAGGCCGCCAATCGCAAGGCGATTCTGGAAGCGGGCCGACGGGTTTTTGCGCGGCTGGGGTTTGAAGCAACGACCGTGCGTGACATTATTCGGGAAACCGATTTGGCGGCCGGGACGTTCTACAATTATTTCAAATCCAAAGAGGCCGTATTTGCGGCGATTGCGGCGGACTCAACCCATCGTTTTCGCCACCGCTTGCAGGATGTCCGCAAAAACGCAAACACGATCGAGACCTATATTCACGCTGCGTATTCGGCGTACTTTGCGTTTATCGCGGAGGAGAATGAGGACGCCTTGGCGCAAGGCGCGCCGCATTTGGCGCTTATTGGCGCTCGTGTTGATACCCCTGAAATGCAAGCGGTCGCCACAGAGGTGCGTAATGATATCGAAAAGGTGATTGGCGCCGCGGGCGCGCCGACGGTCGATACCGAATATCTGACGGCCGCGGCGATTGGAATTGCCCGCGAAATTGGTGACCTCATGCTGATGCGTCGCCCGGTTGACCCGGATGCTGCCGCGACCTTCGCGACGACGGTATTGCTGGCAGGGGTAGCTGCAGTTTCCGCTGGGTGAGTTAGGATTGGGCTTTGCGGCCCGCGCTCAGCATGCGTAATCTGCGACGTGCCACAGACGGATGCCGGGAGAACACCAATGAGCCTTCAGAAAATGATTGCCGGCCTCGTGATGAAATTACCAAGCGGCGTTTTGGTGAAAATGTCAGGCGGGCAACCGCTTGAGATTGCCGGGCGCACGCTGGAGCCGCAATTGCAGATGGCGGCGTGGCAAGGCCGGGACGCGCCGCCAATGTCGTCCATGCCCGCTGAGATGGTACAGGCGGCGGCCAAAGAGCAGATCGCCATGATGGCGGCCAAGCCCGAACCGGGCGTTATCTTTGAAGACCTGACCATTACCGGCCCTGATAGCAATGAGATTCCGGCTCGCATGTATTTGCCCGAGGGGCAAAACCCTGATGCGCCCATGATGGTTTATTATCATATGGGCGGCGGCGTGGTGCTTGATTATGAAGCGTGCCACGCATTCTGTTCGATACTGGCGTCGGTTGGAAAATACCCTGTGCTGAACGTGGATTATCGCCTCGCGCCGCAGCACAAATTTCCAGCCGGTATCAATGACTGTATCGCCGCCTATGAATGGGCGTTGCGCCATGCTGGAAATTACGGCGCGCCCGAAGGCATCGCCGCCGTCGGAGGCGACAGTATGGGCGGTAATTTTTCAGCGATTATTTCTCAGGAAATGCAGCGCGAGCACAAGCCGATGCCTGCGCTGCAACTTCTTATCTATCCAGCGATTGATTTGGTCACAGAAACGCCGTCAAAAAAACTGTTCGGTGGAACGTTCTCTCTCAGCACCGATACAATGAATTGGTTCATGGATCAGTACCTGCCGGAGGGCGTAGACCACGGCGACCTAATGGTCTCACCTGGTCAACAGGGTGATTTGTCCGGCTTGCCGCCAACCGTTCTCGTCACCGCCGGGCATGACCCTCTGGTCGATGAGGGAGATGCCTATGCCAAGCGTTTAGAAAGCGACGGCGTTGATGTGATTCACAAACGCTATGACACGCTGGCACATGCGTTTACCGCCTTCACAGATTTTTCTCCGGGGTCTCGCAAGGCCTGTATGGAGATCGCGGGTTTCGTGCGCGATCTGTACGCAAAACGATGAGAGCGCTGGTTTGTGAAGCATTGAGCGATGACTTTAGCGGCATTCATGTGCGCGAGATCGAAAAGCCGGAACCCGGCCTTGGGCAGGTGCGCGTGCGGGTGCGCGCGGCGAGTATCAACTATCCGGATATTCTTATCACCCAAGGCAAGTATCAACTGAAGCTGGACCCGCCCTTTACACCGGGCATGGATCTATCCGGAGAGATTGATGCCATCGGACCGGGGGTCGAGGGGTTTGAGATTGGAGACGCTGTTGCGGGCGGCGCGCGGTTCGGCGCATTTGCTGAGTTTGCGATTGTGGCGGCGACGGGTCTGCAAAAGAAACCCGATACGATGAGCTTTGCCGAAGCGGCCGCTTATTCTGCCGCTTATCTTACCGCCTACGTATCCTTGGTGTGCCGCGGGAATCTGCAGCCGGGCGAAACCTTGCTGGTCCATGGCGCCAGCGGCGGGGTCGGTCTTGCCGCCGTTGATGTTGGCAAACTGCTCGGCGCGACCGTGATTGCGACGTCTGGGTCTGACATGAAGCTCGACCAAATCGTTGAATATGGCGCCGATTACGCCATCAATGTGGAACAAGGATTTCGCACCAAGGTAAAGGCGCTGACCAATGGACGCGGCGCGGATGTTGTTTTTGACCCTGTCGGCGGCGATATATTTGATGAAAGCGTGCGTTGCATCGCGTTTGACGGCCGCCTTTTGGTGATTGGGTTTACGTCTGGGCGGATTGCGTCCGTTCGTACCAATATGCCGCTGATCAAAGGGTTTTCGGTGGTCGGGGTCCGGGCTGGGGAATATGGCCGTCAGTTTCCTGAAAAGGGCGCTGCGAATGTGAAGCAGATTTGGGATTGGGCCCGCGAAGGCAAAACCCGTCCAATGGTGCACGCAGAGCTGCCGCTGGCCGATACGCTTAAAGGTTATGCGATGTTACTGGACCGCCAAGTCGTCGGGAAAGTGATTGTGCTGCCCGGCGAATAAAGCGCGAGATTTGGCCGCGCGTTTGGGGTAAATTAGTCACAAATGTGGAATATTTGATTTCGCAACTTGCGCGCGCGCTCGAAACTGCGAGAACGAATGTTCTAAAAACTTTTGCATTCAGAGGGACCTGTCCATGAAACGAACATCACCTTCACTCAAACTGCTTCTCGGCGCGTCCGTCTTGGCCATGGCGACTGCTGCACCGGCCTTTGCTCAAGAAGACGGATCGGCTGACGATGATCAGGATACACGCCGTCTTTCCACGGTCAGCGTGACAGCGACACAGCGTGTTGCAAGCATTCAGGATGTTCCGATCGCTGTGACGGCGCTCGACGCAGAGTCTTTGGAAAAAGCGGGTGTCGCGGACATCACAAACCTGCCACAGCTTTCCGCCTCGTTTAACATGTCGAACTCCCAATCTGAATCGGGTGGCTCGACGCTGCGTATTCGCGGCGTGGGAACAACCGGCAACAATGCCGGTCTCGAAAGCGCCGTTGGCGTGTTCCTTGACGGGGTTTACCTGTCTCGCCCAGGCGTTGCGCTTGCTGACCTTGTCGACCTCGAACAAATCGAAGTTCTGCGCGGCCCACAGGGCACCCTGTTTGGACGGAACACATCGGCCGGCGCGCTCAATATCAAAACCAAAGCGCCGAACCTGTCTGAGGTCGACGGATTCCTGAACGCGACGATGGGCAATTATGACGCCAATGGCATTCAGGCCGGCGTCAGCATTCCATTGATCGAAGATCAGCTTGGTATTCGCTTGTCGGGCGCGTTCCGTAATCGCGGTCCGCTTGCAAGCTCAACAACAGGTGCCGAGAGCCACACGCGTCAGCGCGAAATGCTCCGGGCGCAGCTGCAATGGGAACCGAACGAAGACGTTACCCTTCGCGTCATTGCAGACCACGCCAAAGGGACCGATGAATGCTGTGACGCTGTGCATGTCACGCCGTCTGCTTTGTTGCCACTCTTTAACTTAGCGGGATTGGGCGCCAATGGCGGCGTACCAGCCGTCGGCCAGAGCGCGATTGATGGCTATGACACCAATGCCGATCAATATCAGAACCCGTTCGAGCAAAACGGCATTTCTGCCGAATTGAATTGGGATGTGGGTTTCGCCAACATGACGTATCTTGCGGCGCACCGTGAATACATGGCCAGCAGTACGCAGGACTCCGATTTCACCAATCTGGAGGTGTTTAGCGTTGGGCCGGGTCTCAATGGTCTGCCAAACGGACAAGACATTACCTTCACAAGCCACGAGTTGCGGTTTCAAGGCAATGCGATGGATGACCGTCTCGATTGGTTGGTCGGTGCATATTATTCCGATGAAGAGATTGAAGCGACAGGCTCAATGGTTCTCGGGCCAGACTATCAAGCCTATGCAGGTGCACGCTTTCTGGCGATCCCTGGCGTAGCGGCAGGGTTTGGCACCAACCCGTTGCTTGCTTTGGCGGGCGGCGTTGATGCCAACGGTTCGTTTGCGATCAATGATTTTAATCAACAAGGTGAGTCGTTCTCAATCTTCACGCACAATACGTTCTACGTGACGGACCAATTGAGTGCCACACTTGGTGTTCGCTATGTGGACGAAAGCAAAGACGGTTCGTTCGATCAACGTGCGGCGAGCTCAAATGCTTGTACGGCCGTGCAAACCGGTGCGATTACCGGGAGCATTCCGGGGGCATTCGCGGCAGGCGCGTTCGGCTTAACCTGCTTCCCGTTCGCGACTGAGGTTGGTTCACCATTCGCCGCGCTGCTGCCGGCGCCGCGTGAATTTGATGATACATTCGAAGATGACGAACTCGTCTACACGGCGGCGCTAGGCTATGAATTCACCGAAGATATCAGTGGGTATGCCAGCCTCACCCACGGCTTTAAATCGGGCGGCTTCAACCTTGACCCAACCGCGGCGGTGTCGACGAACTTCGCGGCGGTGCAAGCTGGTCTTGCGCCAGGCGGTACGCCCGTGGCGCCCGTCTTTGCCGATCCGACTTTTGATTCAGAAAAAATCGATTCATATGAAGTCGGCCTGAAATCTGATTTCTGGGGCGGCCGGGCGCGCGTCAATGTTGCTGCGTTCTATTCTGAAATGGAAGACTTCCAGGTGCTTGAATTCACGGGCACGCGATTCCAGACATTCAATGTCGATAAAGCCACCAGCACCGGTGTCGAAGTCGAAAGCCAATTCTTGCTGACCGACGAACTCACGATCAGCCCAGCGATCACATGGACAGATGCCAAGTATCCTGACGACTGCGCCAATCAGGATGCAACGGCGGCGGACTTCAACCTTAACGCCGCAACCTTGTGTGGGAACTCATTGACCAATGCGCCAGAGATCGTGGCCATCTTGGGCGCTGACTACTCAACGCAAGTTGATCCAAATGGAATGATGGGCTTCATCAACGGCTCTGTTCGCTATGAGGATGAGCGCCGGACCTCTACGCAGGCGGTTCAGCCCGCGACAGGTTTGCTATCCGTTGAAGACATTCAGGACGCCAATACGAAGGTTGATCTTCGCGCAGGTCTGACGTCGCCAAGTGGCAAATGGACGTTTGAGCTTTGGGGTAAGAATATTACCGACGAGCGGACCAAGTCTGTCACGTTTAACATTCCGCTGAATGTCGGCGCACGTGGCGCATTCTTCCAGGATCCGGCCACTTACGGCGTGACTTTGCGTGTGAAGCATTAGGGGTTTTCGCCTCGCTTCGGCGAGAAGACTTTAAACTCGGAAGGGCGGCTCTTAACCGGGCCGCCCTTTTGCTTGCCGTGGGGTCCGACCTTGCCGCTGGCTGTGCGGCGGCGCAATGTGAGGTAAGCGTTTTATGAAACCAAGTTGTGAGGAACCTGCCGATGAAAGCCGCCGTCCTAAGAGAGCCAAATAAGCCGCTATCCATTGAAGACGTGACGATCTCGAAGCCGGGGCCTCGCGAAGTGTTGGTGCGTTTGTCCGCCGTTGGGGTCTGTCACTCTGACGTTCACTTTTGGGACGGGACGTTTCCGGCCGAGCTACCGACAATCCTCGGCCATGAGAGCGCAGGCGTGGTGGAGCAAGTTGGGTCGATGGTGTCAGGTTTCAAGCCGGGCGACCATGTCATTTCTATCCTGTCGCCGTTCTGCGGTGAATGTGAGTATTGCATGACGGGGCATATGTCGGTTTGTCATACGCAGAACGGCGATCAGTTTAAGCGCGGCGAAGAAGAAGAACCGCGGCTGGCAGCGTCGGGTGCGCCGGTCAATCAGTTCCTGCAACTGTCTTCCTTTGCGGAGCAGATTCTCGTGAATGAGCGCACCTTGTGTAAGATCACGCCCGACATGCCGATGGATAAGGCCTGCCTGATTGGCTGCGGTGTGATTACAGGGGTGGGCGCTGTCTTTCATTCCGCGCGGGTTGAGCCCGGCTCGACTGTGGCGGTGATCGGATGCGGCGGGGTTGGCCTCTCCGCGATCAATGGCGCCGCACTGGCCGGGGCGTCTCGTGTGATTGCGGTTGATCTTGAAGATGAAAAATTGGCGATGGCCAAGAAGTTCGGCGCCACTGATGTTGTAAACGCATCGGACGGTATGGCCGTGGAGGCCGTGCAGGAGCTAACCGGCGGCGGCGTCCACTATTCCTTTGAATGTATCGGCCTGAAGCAAACCGCGGAGCAATCATTTCAGATGCTGCGCCCGCGCGGTCTCTCCACGATTATTGGAATGATATCACCCGGCACGATGATTGAATTGCACGGCATCGAATTATTGGTCGGTGAAAAGCGCATCCAAGGCTCGATTATGGGGTCCAATCGGTTCCGGATCGATTTTCCGCGCCTGATTGATCTCTACATGCAGGATCGCCTGAATCTGAACGATCTGGTTTCCGATCGCATCAAACTAGAGGGCATCTCTGGCGCGCTTCAAAACCTGAAAGACAATCGAAGCTCCGTCGCGCGCCAAGTGGTCGTGTTCGACTAATGCGTTTCGCGGGCCGGATTACCAAGCTGGCCCGTCACACTCAGTTTATCAAACACGGCAAAATTGGTCGTTGCCCTAAACAGTGCGTTTGGCTTTGTCCGCGTCATTGGTTGCAATGATGGCGTCTTTGGCCGCTTGCCATTCGGCGTCGCCCCATGCGGCCAGTTGAGAGAAGTTGCCCCCGGTCGCATTATAAGCCGCCCCATCAATTGCGATGGTTTGCCCATTCACATATTCGGCGCCTGGCCCCATCAGGAAGGTCGCTAAATTGACCAGTTCGTGCATCTTGCCGATGCGGCCCATCGGGTTACCGCCGCGCTCATTCATGTCTTCAGTTTTTTCCGCTTGCGGCGCAAGGCGCTTGGTCATGCCTTCGGTTGGGAACGGCCCCGGTGCAATGGCATTAAAACGCAAGCCATACCTGCCCCACTCCACTGCCAGGCTTTGCGTCATCACGTTGACGCCTGCCTTTGACATCGCCGATGGCACCGTGAACGGCCCGCCATTCCATATCCATGTGGTTAGAATAGAGCAGACGTTGCCCTTCGTGCCGGCTTTGATCCAGCGCGTGCCAATGTCGTGGGTCATGTAAAAGGTGCCGCGAAACACGATGTTAGAAATGGCGTCAAAGCCGCGGGTTGAGAGGTCTTCGGTGCGGGAGATGAAGTTTCCCGCCGCATTGTTGACCAGCCCGGTAAGCGCGCCATGTGCCTCCCAAATCTCATCATTCATATCGCTAATCGCTTCAGCGACGCGAATGTCACACGCATGCGGCACAACTTTTCCGCCATGTGCATCCATCAGTTCATTGGCCGTGGTCTCGCAAACGCCGCCGCGTCGCCCGCAAATGTGCACTTCTGCGCCGAGCTTGAGGAAGCCTTCGGCCATTTCCTTACCAAGTCCGGTGCCGCCGCCGGTGACGAGGATGCGCTCGCCGTTCATCAATCCATCGCGAAACATGAGTTGTGACGTGTCCATAATTTTTTCCTGCTGAGTATGACTTTGCAGAAACTATAGCCCAATTAAGCTTAGACGCACCCGTAGAATTGGGTCAAATTGGGGTGCCCCAACGACAAGGTAATTGATGCCAGACTATACGTTCAAACCTGCTCCTATTGGCCAACCCCAAACGTGGCGCCTCAAGGGCCGCAGCTTGACCCAAGACAGCATGCCGCCCGCTAGCCTCAGCACGGTGACCGAAATTATCTTCGGGAATGATCTGGTCAAAAATCATTGGATCAGCGTTTTGGAGTTGAAATCGGGCGAACAAACCATCGCCAAGATTCAGTGTTCTGATCGCAGTTCTGGGGCGCAACGTCCGCATATGCTGGCGCTGGTCGAGGGGGTTTTGGCTGAATTGGAACGGATTCAACCGGATCTCACCGTGCGGTGGTCCGCATCTGCGGCGATTGGCGCTTGGGGTATCGCGCTCGTTGGTGTTGGCATTGGGCTGTTCGGGCTGAACATGGTGTGGACGGGCCTTGCAGAGCCGAGTGGGCGGGGGCTTGCTTTCGGATTTGGGGCAGGCGGGTTGGCCTTGGCTGCGTTCCTAATTTGGTGCGGGCAGCCCTGGAAAGGCAATCCGCCATTGCCAATCTCTGAGATGCGCGAGCGCGTGGCCCACATTCGGGCCAACATCTCGAAGTGACAGGCTTATTTGCGAAACGGAAGGCTCACGAGCCGCCATAGCACCCAAATGGGTAGCACGATGCCTGCACCAGCGAGCGCCGGCTGCCAGAAATTGCGCGCGGCCCAACCTGCCGCAGCAGCGGCTTGTTTTGCGACCCCGGCCACCGCAGACAGCACGTTTGTATCCTGCGCCGCGGGGTCAAAATTGGCCGCCATCACAAAAAAACCAACCACAATGCAAAGCAAAGTGAGTTTAAAACCGCCCCAAACTCCAATGCCAAACAGGCGCCGCAATATGTGGCGTTTGTCTGCATCGCCTGCTTTTACCGTCGGCGGGCTCAAAGCGCCGTCATCCTCATCGCCCGCATTTACGTCCGGTATCTCATCTGTCGAGGGTTTGCGGGCCATGGCGTTAGATTAGCCTTAAACGCGCCCTTCGTCATCGGTATCTATCTCGTCAGCGACACTCGACTTCTCGCCAGAGGGCGCTGCGCTGCCGCGATACTGAATTTCGACCTGATGGGGATAGGGAATGGTGACGCCATTGGCATCAAACACTTCTTTCACCCGTTTCGTGATATCGGCCCGGACCTGAACAAATTCTGGGGTGAGCACCCAAGCGCGCAATCGCAGCTTTATGCTCCAATCGCTGAGCTCATGAACGCCGACCCAAATATCTTCATTGCTCATCACCCGGCCATGCTCGACAGCGATACCATGGAGAAGCTCCAGCGCGGTATCCATATCGTCGTCATAGGAGATGTCGAAGTAGAGATCCAAACGTCGCCGAGATTGACGGGTGTGATTAACCAGCGCTTCGCCCCACACCTTATCATTGGTGATCGTCACGACCCGGTTGTCGATTTGTTTGATCGTCGTTTGGAAGGGCGAGATGTCGGAAACCTCGCCATCATAGCCGTTCACGGTGACATAGTCGCCCAGTCGGAACGGACGGAACATGGCCAACATGACGCCCGCCGCAACCGCTTTCAGCGTGTCCTGCAAGGCCAGCGCAATCGCAAGACCCGCCGCGCCCAGAAGAGCGGCCAAGGATGTCGTCGGGAACCCAAGTTGCGTGAGCGCGAACACGAGCGCAACGGCAAAAACCATGTACTTAATCATCGAGGCCATGAAGGCGAACAAGGTGTCGTCGGCCCCTGCGTTTGCGTGGGCTTTGTCGCCAAAACCTCGAATGGCGCGGGTAATCGTTCCCGCAAGGAAGATGGCAATGATTAATGTGACCACCGCCGCGACTGCGCCCGGTCCGCGCTTGGCAATCAGCGGGGCGATGTCATATCCGGCGAGTTTAAGCGCAATGGGTGACAACAAGATCAGCGACAGGAATTGGGCCACCGACCCACCCATATCCCACGCAGACCCCTCAAAAGGGTGCGCCTTGTCGACCATGCGCCGTCCAATAAAATGAACAATCCGCTTGACGATTTTAGTGGCAATCCAAATCCCGAAACAGGCCAGCAAAACAGTGCCCCATTTCAGACCTTGCGGCAGCGCTGAGACCGCCCATTCGGGCCATCCGCTGGTATCAATCGAGTCCAATAAGTTCATCGCGTTAGTCTCTCAGTTTCGCTGAAACGGCGCCCCGCGCGCCTCGGCTCAGGCGCACATACACAATCAGCAGGGCCACCAACCCCGTCGCAATCGCGAGCCAATGCATCTCTGTCACAATCCAGTTGTTGAGTACAATCCCCAATAAGCCCCATCCGGCCGCGGCGAAGAACCAAAGACTTCGGCTAATACGGTTCGAGAATGCGAACGCGCCAAGCGCGGCGACGCCCAGCGTGATCCACAACATCTGCCAGGGCAGATCGCTGGCCCCTAGTTCGGTAAGCCGGCGGATCAATAAAGGCACCGAAATCGCTATCGCCACAGTTATCCAGCCAGACAGCAAACCGGTCACAGCGTCCGCGATTTTTGAGACGACGCCTGACACCCGGTCGCGCATGGCATCAAAGCGCCGCGCGCTCCACCACGCTCCAGCCGCAACGGGCCATAGAAGCGCGAAGTTTAAGTCCGAATTTTGCAGGCTCTGTGCCGCGAGCATCCAAGCCACATTCGCTGCGCCAGCGAGCGCCAATGGCCCGGCTAATCGCTGCACCAAATCATCGTTTTTGCGCGCGGCATACACCGCAAACACCAGATAAAGCGCAAAAATGACGCCCCAGATTGAAAACATCGCGCCAATCGGCTGCTCGGGCGGAAAGCCAACCGTATCTGCCCGGGCGGCTTCGCCGACATTCTCACCAATACCCAGAGTTGACGGTAACGCTGGAATTAGAAATTGCAGCGCGGCGATAGGTAAGAGAGCATATTTGGCAAATTGATTCATCACGCTGTCTGTCTACGCGCCCAGAAAACGCGCCTCAAGCCATTCATTTTTGATTGATCCTGCAGGAGATCGTTTCAACTTCCGGAAACCGCGTGTCGGTAGAAAAGGCGACCAAGGCTTGCATGGCCTTCTACATCAGCGCATCAACACAGGATGACAGTCACCTCCACACCCAATGGGTTCAAACCGCATTTTCGTCAGTCAAAGTTTACCGATCCATGGGAACCGCTGTATTCGCAGGTGACCGATGAGCAGGTGTCGATTGGCGTGAGGCTGGCGGAAGCGCATTGCAATTCGCGCGGGCTCGTCCACGGCGGTTTGATCGCGTCACTTGCAGACAATGCGATGGGCTTAAGCTGCGTTCAAAAGCTGCGCGCGGAGGGTCGCGAAGTTTCTGGCCTGGTAACCGTCACCCTCAATACAGATTACATTGGCTCTGCTAAGCTCGGAGAATGGTTTGAGACCGACACCCATTTCATTAAAACAGGCGGGACCTTGTGTTTCACTGATAGTTTGGTGCGGGCCAACGGCGAACCGATTGCTCGTGCCAGTGCATCATTCAAAATTATTCAACCTAAACAGAAAGACTCCAAATGAATCCGACCCTCCACCACCTCAATGCATCCCGCTCGCAGCGTATTGTTTGGCTGTTGGCTGAATTGGGGATCCCTCACGAGATTAAGCACTATCAGCGTCACGCCGAAACGCGCCTCGCCCCGCCAGAATTGTTGGACATTCATCCCATGGGCAAGTCCCCCTTGCTGGAAGATGAGGGCGTGGTAATGGCCGAAACGGGCGCGATTACGGAGTATTTGATGGGACGGTATGACACTGACTACAGCCTCCATCCCCGCGCCTCCAGTCCAGAGTTTCCGCGCTATTTAGAATGGATTCATGCCGCTGAGGGCGCCATCTTTTTGCCGGGCCTGTTCCGGTTCTATTTGATGAATGGCGGCCTGCTTGACCATCCAATGGCTGCTGCCATGGAGGCGGAGCAAACAAAAGCGATGAACACGGTGGAGACCCATCTGGCAAAGCATGACTATTTTGCGGGCAATCGCTTCACCGCGGCTGACTGCCTAATGGGGTTCCAGATTCAGTCTGCCGAAGGGCTCGGTAGCCTAGAGGGGCGTCCGGCGACAACCGCCTGGCTTGCGAAAATGCGAGAGCGCCCCGCGTATAAGAAGATGATGGACGTCGGCATCTAAACACATCGATGCCAAGTATTACGGGCGAGCGCCGCGTATTATAACCGCTGAGCGCTCGCCCCAATTTTTTCCCGTTGCATCGCGGCTAAGGGATCGTTGCCGCATTGCCAGAGACGACCTCCATATAGTCAGTGATCTGGACGAGAGTGTTGATGGCATCGGCGGCAGCGTCCGCAGACGCACTGCCAGCGCATCCTGTGTCATAGTTGACAATTCTCTGCCCGCTGTTTCGCGACATAGACAGAAAGAAGACTTGCCCGCCCGGCGCATAATCTGAGCAGGTCTTGTCATTGCCCGGCAAAATATCGAGTTGACCCTGAAAAGCGTAAAAGCCTTGAGCCTGAAAGGCGTTGGCGACATCGTCGTACATTCGGGCGCGGCTTTGCCCCTTAGTCGTCGCGCCCGTCGCAGTGCGCTGCCAGTAATTATCCGGGTCAATCATGACGTTCACAATCTCACAACCGCTCAGGCAACTGGAGACTGAGAGGCTAAAAGTATTCGGCCCGCCCGTTGGCACGGAATAGGCTGGCGCGGTTACTCGCGGCGTCGAGGTGCGTGTTGTCGAGGTACGTGTTGATGACGTTGTCTGAGAAGGCGTAGACGTGCGCGTGGTGGTCGTTGTTGTTGTGGGTGTGGACGGCGGGGTCGGAGCAGGCGTGCTAACGACAGGGGCCTCATCCTTCTTTTTGGTGAATGGATTATTTTCCAGCGTCTTGCTCACCCGCTCGTTCACGGTCGCGCACCCTGCCAGTAACACCAGCGCCGATAATCCCGCAGCCGCTTTCAACATCCGTCTCATTCGCACATTTCCTCATTAAGCTCACAAAGGGTCATCACCGATGTCATCCAATCAGCGTAACCCTTAAGATTGGTATATCTGCCATTGTAATCACCCGCGCAGAATTCGCCAGTCTTGCGGTCTTGCTCAACGACGGACAGGACACCGATGACCTTTCGCGCGCCGTCTGCTTCAGTCACGAAAAGCGGTCCGCCGCTGTCGCCGACGCAGGGCCCGGCGCCCGCTTGGCTGGACACGCTGATCATGGCAGGTCCGGCAGCCTTCAGTCTGAGCGTGGCCCCAAGCAATTCGTTCGACAGTTGGCCGCCATAGCTGGTAAGGCCCCATCCGGCCATATCGACATCTGGGTAATTCGCAGGCGCAAGCGGTTTTTCGGTGCGCCCGAACTGGGCGATCGGAATGTCTTCCATTGTGTCAAGCGCCGCAGCGTTCACGCGGATCATCGCGACATCGTTTGCGTAACTATTATTCACGCCATCATATCCGCCATGACAGATCGCAATATCGGCTTGCACGGTGCGCGCGACGGGGCTGCGAATGTTCGACGCGCCAATAATGAGATCAATGTTTTGATAGGGTTCATCAACGCAGTGCGCTGCAGACACAAACCAGCGCTCTGAAATGCGGGTTGCGCCGCAATGCCCACGAGAGACAACACCGCTGTCTGAAACATCGCGGGGTTCTAACTTCACAATCCCCGGAAAGTCGGCCAACTGGCTGGCGAGTGCATTTACTGCCGCCGTGCCCACCTCAGGAACCTCCACGTCGGTTGCGCCCGCAACCATGCCGATGGTGGGCGTCGGGATCGCGCCAGCCGCAAGACCGCAGCGTGTTGCATTCAAGGCCGCCAGACTGGTGACAACAGGGACAACACTTTCGCCGTCCGTGCCCGTCTCTGCAGTCTCGGTTTCATCGTCGTTTTCCGGATCTGCGGGCGAGCCAGCGTCTTCAGGCGTTTCCGCATCGCTCGCATCAGCATCGATGTTTGACGAACCTTCGCCGTCCTGAGCAGTCAGTTCGAGTTGTTCTTCGGCCGGTGTTGGCGAGACGGGCGCTATGGCAGGGTCGGTTTCCATAGTGGCTTTCGTTGGGTCCGGCGGTGTCTCTGAGGGTGTTTCGCGCGCCTCTTTTGCGGGGGTTTGGCCTGTGGGATTTACGCCGGGTACTCTGACCTTATCGCACGCGGTGAGGCCAAATAGCAGGATGCCCGTCGCGGCAAATATCTTGCGATTCATGTCGCGGCGGTCCTTCGTCCCGATAACTTACGACGATTTAACGCTGCCAGATCGCTTGGCGTCAATGGCGCAAAACATAGCTGAGAGCGGTTTTTTCCCGATTGGCGCGATTCACAATGATCGCTTCATGAGGGGCGATATCAGCAAACTGCGCCGTCACACTTGCGACACAGACACAGCCTAGTAGATTAGCGTTCGCGTTTCAGGAGAGTTTTGTTCATGTCTGCCATCCGTTCACTTCTTGTGTCTTCCCTTGCCATAGCCGCGCTCGGGCTACCCGCCGCTGCGAAAGAGGGCGGCAATAGTCCCCAGATGGACCCGGCCCTCGCGGCGGGCTGGAAAGCGCACTTCATCTGCGCCGGAACATTCAATGCCGGACAATCGCTGGATAAAATTGAAGCCAATGAGTTGGACGGTATCTATCCAGATTATGAGCGCCATTATAATGCGCTGCCCGCCGCCAAGATTGACCAGGCGAAAAAGATCGTTTCGGTCAGCTATTCAGACGCCATGCCGCCGCGAATGTCGGTTTGGCGGCCGGGGTTTGGCTGCACACAACTGCCGATTGGAGCGGAAACCTCTGCGATTGGTTTTCTGCCAAAGTTTGACGGCTTTCCGAACTTTTCAGGTGAAGACCGCGGCAGCGCGATTGGTTCCAATGTCAAAGTCCAATTGCGCACTGAAGAAGCAGAGCGCCTTGAAGCGCCTGTCGCTTTTGCTTTTGACCAACGCACCTATGGCAATGGCACGCGCACCAGCGCCGTGGTGATTGTCAAAGACGGTCAAATCGTAGCGGAGCGCTATGCGCGCGGCATTGATCATGAAACCCCGCAACGCACCTGGTCTGTGGCCAAGTCCATTTCCGCCACTGTGCTCGGCGCTGCGCGGCGCAATGGTCATATTGATTTGAACTATCCTGCGGTGATTGCCGATTTCAACAATGGCGCAGACCCGCGCCGTCAGATCACGCTGACGCATCTCATGCAAATGGCCAGCGGGCTGGACAGCGGACAAAGCGGCTCACGCACGGACCGCATCTATTTTGGCGGCGGCCGCGTGGTCGACCAAGCAGCAGACAGCGTGTTAGAGGCCCGTCCCGGCACACGGTTTAAGTACGCAAATAATGATACACTGATCGCATTGCGGTCACTGAGAGAGTCGATGAAATCGGACGCTGACTTCCACCAGTTTCCGTATGAAAAATTACTTCACAAGATTGGCGCGACCCGCACAACCATGGAAGTCGACTGGAATGGAGACTTCATCGGGTCTAGTCAGGTGTGGTCAACGGCCCGCGATTTGGCGCGCATTGGGCAGCTCTATGTGCAAAACGGGCGTTGGGGAAATGAGCAATTGCTGCCGCAAAACTGGCGCAAATTTGTGAGCACACCCGGCCCTGCACAGCCGTCAGATGGTAAAGGCTATGGCGCGCAGTTCTGGCTAATGAATGACACGCCAGGCGTTCCGGCAGACACCTTCTACGCAGCTGGCAATCGCGGGCAGTACATTGTGATTGCGCCTTCCATGAACGCCGTGATCGTTCGCCGCGGATATGACGTCAATGGCGGCGCCCGGTTCGAGATTGCCGATTTCGCTCGAGATGCTTTGGGCGCGCTCAAAGCTGCCGATGATGCCCGCGCGGCAGAGGCCGCCGAAGCGGCCGCCATCGAAGCGGAGATTGAAGCGGCCATTGTATCCGAAAAGGCGCGCAGTGAACGCGCACGCGAGAAAGTTCGCTCGCGTGTCATGAGCCGCTACGGCCGCGAGTAGACACCCTCATCAATGGCCGTCGCCTTTTCAGGCGGCGCGCCTAGGGTGTGCCTGACGCAGTCTTCAACGGTTGATCCGGAATGGGCTGAAGGTCTGAGATTGTCTGAACGGTGTGCTGGTCAAATGCCTTCATCATGGCTTTGCCGGACACCTTCATGTCCATACGGCTGAGATAGGCGCGGCCATCGGGGCCGGGCGTGCACGTCGCCGTCATGTTGAAGCTGTTCACCTTTGCGACCACGACCGGTTTGAAAGGTTTTGGCGCTGTCATAGACAAGGACAGGATCGACGGGCTTTGCTTTGAAACTGTGATGCTGCCCGCGAGGTGTTTGAACACCTTCTTATCTTCCTTATCCACAGCGACGGGCTGAAACGCATATGTCGCGGTTGTGTCCGTTTCAGACACTTGGCGTGCATCTGGCGGAACAATCTCGGCAAGTTCAATGCACCAGATGTCTCCTTTGGCGTCTTTGTCCATTTGCGTGATGGTTTTGCGAAAGTCATCGTCCCAGTCGGCTTCCGGCGGCGATGTCACCGTAATCCGGCGTCCTTCTGGTTGACTGGGGTCCACACGGCCCTCGGCCCGCTCGTCGCCATTTTGGAAGGTCATATCGAAACTGTATTTTGGACCATCTATCGGCGCCGCCAGGGCTTGCTGAAGCGGTGTTTGCGCAGCCGCTGCGCCGGCGCACGCCAGCAAAGAAGTGGGTAATAGTAATATACGAAACATAGTGTTGGACCTTTGCTTTGATGAAGCCGTTCTCACACGCACAACCATTCAGCCTGAATAAGACTGAAAAAATAGAGGCAAACCGCATCTCTTGCGTTAGTTTAATCTGCTTATGCCCAACACCAATGTGCCAACCTTCCAATTGCCCGCGCCATTTTCGGCGTGGTTTGAGGCTCGCGCCTGGTCGCCTCGCCCGCATCAATTGGCGCTGACGCAAACGGCGTTGTCCGGTCAAAGCGCGTTGCTAATAGCGCCGACGGGCGGCGGCAAAACGCTGGCTGGCTTTCTTGCTAGCCTGATCGAGCTGCACCAAAAACCGAAAAGCAATTCTGGCCGACCCGCCCTTCACACGCTTTACATCTCGCCACTCAAAGCGCTGGCGATGGATGTTGAACGCAACCTCGGCGCGCCCGTGTCTGAGATGGGGCTCAACATCCGTATCGAAACCCGAACGGGCGACACGCCCAGCCATAAGCGCCAGCGCCAACGCAAAACGCCGCCAGATATTTTGCTCACAACACCCGAACAGCTGGCATTGTTCATCGCGTCAGATCACGCCGAAGACTTTTTTGCTGATTTGAAATGCGTGATCATTGATGAGATCCACGCCATTGCGGCGTCAAAACGCGGCGACTTGCTTAGCCTTGGCCTTGCAACGCTGGCCAGCTGGGCGCCGACCTGTCGATTCATTGGACTGTCCGCAACCGTCAAAGAGCCACACGAACTTGCTCGCTGGCTGTCCCCAGACGCTATCGTATTGCAGTCAGATGGCGGCGTTTCGGCCCATGTCGATATTTTGGATTCAAAGGAGCGGATTCCGTGGTCGGGTCATTCCGGTCGCTTCGCTGTGCCGGAAGTGTATGACGCCATAAAAGCCGCGCAGATGTCGCTCGTTTTCGTCAATACGCGCGCACAGGCCGAACTGATGTTTCAGGAGCTTTGGCGCGCCAATGAGGATGGTCTTCCAATTGCGCTGCACCATGGCTCACTCGCTAAAGACCAGCGCCGCAAAGTTGAGGCCGCGATGGCCGCCGGACAGATCAAGGCGGTTGTCTGCACCTCAACGCTCGACCTTGGCATTGATTGGGGAGAGGTTGATCTGGTGATTCAAATGGGCGCGCCCAAAGGCGCCGCCCGCCTTGTTCAGCGTATCGGCCGGGCCAATCACCGCATGGATGAAGCCAGCCGCGCCCTACTGGTGCCGACAAACCGTTTTGAGGTGCTGGAATGCCGCGCCGCTGAGGCCGCCGTCGAGGCCGGAGAGATAGACGGCGAAGGTGTGCGAGAGGGCGCGCTGGACGTGTTGGCGCAACACGTAATGGGCCGGGCCTGCGGTGATGGGTTCGATCTAACCGAGCTGCACGAAGAAATTATCCGCGCAGCGCCCTACAAAGATATCGATTGGGAGACGTTTGAGCGGATCGTCGATTTTGTGGCGACGGGCGGATATGCGCTCAAGACCTATGATCGCTATTGCCGCATTGTGCGATTGCCAGATGGGCGCTGGGTGGCGCGCACCGCCAATGATGCCCGCCAGCATCGCATGAATGTCGGCGCAATCGTTGAGGCCGTGCAGTTGAATGTCCGTCTCGCCAGTTTCGTCAGTAAGCAAGCGCCCGGCGCGCCGGGCAGCAAATCGGAACAGCGCGCCGTACGGGCGGGGCGTAAGCTGGGAGAAATCGAAGAAGGCTTCGTGTCGGGCTTAACTCCCGGAGACACGTTCTTGTTTTCGGGGGAAATCCTAAAGCTGATCGGCGTGCAAGGCACAGATGTGCTGGCGGTCAGGTCCAAGGCCGATAAGCCCGCTGTGCCGTCTTACAATGGTGGCAAGTTTCCGCTGACCACGTTTCTGGCAGACCGGGTTCGCCAGATGATCCATGACCCAACGCAATGGGACGCTTTGCCGGGCCAGGTTCGCGAATGGTTTGAAATTCAAAGGGCGCGCTCTGCGATCCCGCCGCCGGATCATTTGCTGGTTGAGACCTTTCCCCGCGCCGCTCGGTTTTATCTTGTCTGCTATCCCTTTGAGGGCCGCCTCGCTCACCAAACATTGGGCATGCTGCTGACGCGCCGGTTGGAGCGAGTGGGCGCAAAACCGGTGGGGTTTGTAGCAAGCGAATATGCCATGGCCGTGTGGGGTATGGAGGATATGAGCGATCTGGATATAGACGCGCTGTTTCATCCCGACATGCTGGGCGATGATCTCGAAGACTGGCTGGATGAAAGCGCATTGATGAAACGCACCTTCGCCCGCTGCGCGCAGATTTCAGGTCTGATTGCCCGCAACATGCCCGGCAAGGAACGCAATGCGCGGCAGGTCAGCTTTTCCACCGATCTTATCTATGATGTGCTGCGCAGCCACGAGCCAGACCACATCTTGCTCCAAGCCGCGCGGCAGGACGCTGCCACGGGCTTACTCGATATCCGCCGCCTGTCCGACATGCTTGTGCGTATTCGTGGCAAGATTGATTATCAGCGCCTGACAAAGATCAGTCCTTTTGCTGTGCCTGTGATGCTGGAGGTCGGAAAAGAGCCTGTGTTCGGCGCATCTGCGCAAGAGGCTATTTTGCGCGAGGCCGAAGACGATCTGATCAAAGAGGCGATGAGCTAACGAAGGCGGTCAGACGGGTTCCAGCCATCCTTGATAGGTCACCACCACGCCCCCAATCGGCATCGTGATGGTCACATCAAAATTGGCGCGGCCTTTATCATCCACAAACTCAACCGTTTCACTTTGCGGCAAGATAAAACGCGGCAGCGGTAACCCTAAACACCACCCCCGTGTCACGGGGTACGCCAAAGTCTCTCCATTTGCCTCCAAAGCGATCTCAAAATTCATCAGTCCGAACCGCTCTCTGATATGCCCGGCGGGCCAGTTCGACTTGCGGGTCAGGTGTGATTTGAACTTTGTTTTGCCGAAGAAGCGCGTCCAGACCTCGCCGTTCGGGTCAGCGTCCTGCACCACTTGCACATCAATGTTCTCGCCCGCCGCTGGAAACCCGCCAATGAGCGCCGCCAAGCCCGCGATCAGGCCCTTTCCGCGCGTAATGCGGGCTTTGCCAGTCCAGATCCGCCGGTCGAGTACAGTGTGTAAATCTCGCAGTTCTGGCGGCAGCGCGTCGAAGGCCGGGCCTAACGCCTCTTGAAACACCAGTGGCGCGTCATGGCGGGTCTGCGCCATTTTCACCTTCAACGTGGCAAGCTCAGCTTCAGCCTCGTCCAAAGAAAACTCAGCCAATGCCGCCCGCGCGCCAACCTGAACCTCACCGGCGAGGATTTTCCTCACCATGATTGCAGCCGGGATTGCCGGGATGTGCGGGCCGTCACCGTCTTCGGCGATCAACGTCCATGTCCGATCAACTGCGCCGCCCTGGTGGTCGACCCCCTTCACTTGCACAGTCATACCGCCGCGATCTGATCCAAACGGCTCAAGCCAATCTGCGGCCCATTTCAACAGCCCGGTGAGTGGAACAAGGCTGCGCATCACGCGCCATTGCGCCAATTTGGCGAACGCGGCCAAGCCGCCATGCATCAGTTTCAAGTCCAGACCCGCGCGAAACATCACTGAGCGGGCCTTAAACGCCTCCGGAAACAATTCCAGATCTGGCGCGCCAATAAAACTTGCCCAGCGGCCTTTAATGGGCGGCGTCCCGTCAATGGTCAGCGCGGCGTGTTTGCAATGACTCCAACCGGGTACAGTCTGCCATCTGCGTCCCCGCCACATCCGCATCGGTTGTCCGGCCTGCGCCAGAATAGCGGCGATCACGGATCGCCCCCGCGGCGCCTTGTTTCCAGGCAAAATGCGTGACTCAATGACGTGCACATCGGACAGCCCGTCGATCAATTCAGCCGCAACAGCAGAGGACAAAGCCGGCACACTTGAGACGCCGGAGACTGCAGAGACGCCCGCCGCTCGCGCTGCCTCATCGAGTTGAGAGATGCCCATCGTAAAGCCCGCATCGTCGCTCAAATCCAAATAATGCGCGCCGCAGGCAATGGCCGCTTTTGCTAAGCGGTAGGGCGCTTCGTCATAGGCTTGGTAGGGGCCGGCCGCATCGATAATAATACGAGGCGCGAGGGCCGCGATTTTTGCGTTCAAGTCGGCTGCGCTGACATCAAACTGCGCCGGTCGGCCTCCATTTTGGACGCAAAATGCCGCCGCCTTTGACGCCGTTCGCCCCGCTACAATCACATCAAGCGCGCGGTTCGCCGCGAGCCGCATCGCTAGGCGGCCTCCGAACACACCGTATCCACCAATAACCAAAACCGTATCAGTCAATGAGGCGCGCCCTGATTTCAGCGCTCGGCAGGGGGCAAGCGCCCTTTTGAAACCGCTTTCGATTATTCGCAATCCGTCGATACAGCCAATCTGATACTGGCCTCGGCAGGGCGCGCAAAACAATCGCCAACTTCCACGGCCAGCCCAGCGCGACTAAGGTTTCTGTAAATACCGCAAGATTGCGATAGGTACGTCCACCAACCTTTAGCAGGGCGGTTTCCATCAGGTCTGGATCGAGGTCTTCAGCGCGATAAATCCCGCGCCCCGTCTCAGATTGCGCCGTGACCAACCCAAAACGGGCGTCCGGGTCTCGCGCCACAAGGAAGCGCACAAAAGCTGAGCACATCGCGCACTCGCCATCATACACATACAGATCTTGCGGCAATGCCGTGTCCATCAATCGCCTCCTTACGATACCGTATCTGATGTGGGCATCCCAAGTAAATCTGACCAGCCCCTGCGACACTAGGGATATGTCACAGCCTTTGTGTTGACGCGCCGTGCCGTCAGGCTCAATCATGGGTTAGTATGAGCCTTGCCGCCCCTTCCTATCAAGAAACGCGATTGCACCTTGCTGGTGAATGGCTGCTCCCTTTGCCAGAGGGCGGGTTGTGGTGGCCGGACCAGAAGGTTTTGATTGTTTCTGATCTGCATTTGGAGAAGGGCAGCAGTTATGCTGCGCGTGGCCAGTTGCTTCCTCCCTATGATACGAGCGCCACGCTTTCGCGCGTGGAACATTTGGCGCGGACTCTTCAACCAAAAACGATTCTATCGCTCGGAGATAGTTTCCATGACCGCTCCGCCGAATTGCGCCTAAGCGAACACGACACGGGGCGTATTCAGGCATTGACTGCGGCCCATGACTGGGTGTGGATTGAGGGCAATCATGATCCAGACCCGCCTGCCTATTTGGGCGGACGCGCCACTAAGACGGAACACATTGGGGCCTTGGTCTTTCGTCATGAACCAACCGGAGAGGCCGGAGAAGTCGCAGGCCACTTGCACCCCTCCGCCAAGGTCTCTGGCCGCGGCCGATCGGTTCGGCGCCGTTGCTTCATAACAGATGGCACGCGGTTGATAATGCCTGCAATGGGCGCATTTACAGGCGGGCTGAATGTTTTGGACGAGGCCTTTAAGACCGTATTTCCAGGCGGCCATTTGGTCTTCGCGCTCGGCAAAGACCGGGTGTATGGCGTCTCGCGCAAAAACCTGTTGCCCGATCGGCGCCGCTAATGTCGCTAAGGTCTTGACACTAGGTAAGTATTCCTAGTTAGTGGGGCGAGACAAAAGAGGCATGCCATGAAACATCGTGACGTTTGGCGCGGGATAGACCAGTTAGCCGAAAGCAATGGATTATCGCCGTCTGGCCTCGCAAAGCGGGCAGGGCTGGACGCAACTGCGTTCAACCCGTCCAAGCGCACCGCGAAAGATGGACGCCCCCGTTGGCCCTCCACTGAAAGCCTCGCGCGCGCCTTGCAGGCTGTTGATACCGGCTTTGATGATTTTGCAGCACTGATAGAAGGGCGCCGCGGCAGTGCAGCGCCTCTGATCGGATTTGCCCAAGCCGGACGGGACGGGTTTTTCGATGAAGCTGGATTCCCGATCGGTGATGGGTGGGAGCAGATTAGGTTTCCGGGGCTTGGTGATGAGCCTGTCTATGCGTTGCAAATTAGCGGCGCGTCTATGGAGCCCGCCTATCGCGCTGGCGACCGCATTATCGTCGCGCCCGGCGCTGAGGTGAAGCGCGGCGATCGTGTCGTCGCCCGCACGCAGGAAGGTGAAGTAATGGCCAAAGTGCTAACCCGGCGCACGACGCGCATTGTCGAATTAGCATCGCTCAATCCCGATTTCCCGCCGCTGAGTTTCAAGCCCGCAGAGATTGATTGGGTGGCTCGGATTTTGTGGGCGAGCCAATAGCGAATCGGATTCTGCTTGCCCCTAGGGCATAGAATTGCCTAAACCCCCATTCATGGATTGGGGAAAGCTTAGATCATTTCACGCCGCTGCAGAGGCGGGCAGCTTGACGTCGGCTGGCGAACGCCTTGGCATTTCGCAATCGGCTGTGTCGCGCCAAATTGCTGCCTTGGAAGAACAGTTGGGTATTTCACTGTTCCAACGCCATGCTCGCGGTCTCGTGCTGACCGATAGTGGACATACGCTCTATCGGTCGACCGCCGATATGGCGTCGGCTGCTTTGTCGGCAAGCGCGGCGCTAAAGGATCAACAGGAAACCCCGCAAGGCGAGCTGGTTGTGACGGCCCCGGTGGCTTTTGGCTCGACATGGCTGGTGCCGCGTCTGGGCGAGTTTTCCAATCTGCATCCCGATATGCAACTCGACTTGCGTCTAGATGATAAAGACTATGATCTTCTGAAGCTCGAAGCCGAGTGTGCCATCCGGCTCTGGCCAGCCGATAAGGCGGATTTGATTCAGCGCAAATTGGCGACTGTTGAGACAAGTCTCTACGCGTCGCCTGATTATCTGAAAGCTAATGGTGTTCCGCGTACCCCGCTCGATCTCGATAATCACCGCATCATTGCCTATGGGGATGAAAGCTCTCCGCTGCATGAAATCAACTTCGCTCGCCGGGTCGGCCGCGATGACAGCCTGCCGCGTGAACCGGCTCTAAAACTGAATAATGTTTTTGCGATGCTCCGCGCGGTGGAGGCGGGTTTGGGCATTGCCGATGTACCCGACTATATGGCCGGCGCGGTTCCCAGCCTTGTCAAAGTCCTGCCGGATCATACCGGACCGAGCTTCGACCTCTATTTTATCTATCCGAGTGATTTGCGCCGTTCAAAACGCATCGCGGCCTTTAGGGATTTCCTGACCCGTGAAATCGACTCTTTCCGTCGTGAATCTATGCGCGAAAAGAGTGTTAATTAGCGTTCATATTGCATAATTGCATGGCAGCCGTGCAATGGTGCCTCTTGTGATTGCCGATTGCATCCCTATTTTCTTACTGTGCCGAGGGTTCCCGGCACAACCCAATCACTTCCTCCCGATTGGGCGTTTCCTCCCCCTTGGGAACCCAAATACTTCAAGCCCGGCGCGAGATAATCGCTGCCGGGCTTCTTTTTTGCGCATTGTGTTCTGATCAGGGACTGCCTGTTAAAGACTGCTCCGCAGCATCCATGCGGTCTTCTCTGCTATGTCGGCGCGCTGAGTCATCAGATCAACGGTCACAGCATCGCCGGCGTCCTCGGCAGTTTTTAGCCCCGCCTTTGCCGCTCGGCTGACCGCTTCGTGACCCTTTGCCAAGTTCGCGACCATGGTCGCCGCATCCGGCACGTCTGTGTCTGGCGGGATTGAGGCGTGCGTCATCATCTCGGCGCTGGAACCCGGCGCAAAGTGTCCGATCGCGCGCATCCGTTCGGCAATCACATCCAGCGCTGCCCAGAGTTCAGAGTACTGATCCATAAACATCGCGTGCAGCTCGTTAAAGCGCGGCCCTGTGACGTTCCAGTGATACCCATGTGTTTTAAAGTACAGCGCGTAAGTTTCGCCCAACAAAGTACGCAAAGCGTCGGCTGAGGCCTCGCGCGCTGCATCTGTCAGTCCAATATCAATCGCCATCTTTTTGTCCTCTGCTTCTGTTTCTATGGCTCATGTGGGGACAGGGCTCTGAGTGTTCCAATTGATATTAGTGGCGATATCGATAGAAATTTTCTATGTCATTCTCGCGCAGAAACGCTGAATGCGATCTAAAGCCTCTTCCAAGGAAGCGGTGTCGGTCGCGTAGGAAACTCGAAATGCTGGAGACAACCCAAATGCTTCGCCAAACACGACTGCAACCCGTTCCTCGTCCAGCAAGGCATCTCCGAACACTTTGTCAGACGTGATGACCGTGCCACCTGCGCTGGTGCGCCCGATCACGCTTGCGCAAGACGGATAGACGTAAAACGCGCCGTCTGGCGTTGCGCAGCTCAGCCCATTGGCTTGATTGAGCCCTGTAACAACCAAATCTCTGCGGGCTTGATACACGTCCCGCCGGGTCGGCAAAAAGTCCTGCGGTCCGTTCAGCGCCTCTACGGCGGCCCATTGCGACACAGAGCAGGGGTTTGACGTAGATTGGCTCATCACTTTGCGCATTGCGCTGATCAGCTTTTCAGGTCCGCCCGCATAGCCAATGCGCCAACCCGTCATCGCATAGGCCTTCGATACGCCGTTCATCGTTAGCGTGCGCTCGTACAGCGCTGGTTCTACTTGCGCCATCGTCCAATACTCGAAATCATCATAAACCAGATGCTCATACATATCATCGGTCAGCACCCACACTTGCGGGTGTCGCAGCAGCACATCTGCCAGCGCGCGCAATTCGGCTTTGGTATAGGCCGCGCCGGTTGGATTGGACGGCGAGTTTAGGATTAGCCATTTGGTCTGCGGGGTGATCGCCGCCTCCAGCGCGCTCGCCGTCATTTTGTAATTTGCCTCTGGCCCGCATGACACAATCACAGGTTCACCACCCGCCATGCGCACCATTTCAGGATAGCTGACCCAATATGGAGCAGGCACGATCACCTCGTCGCCAGGGTTTAGTGTTGCGATAAAGGCATTGAAAATCACCGGTTTGCCGCCCGGCGACACGTTGATCTGTGCCGGTGCGTAGCTAAGCCCGTTCTCGCGCTGAAACTTAGCGCAGATCGCCTCTTTGAGTTCAGGAATACCGTCGGCCGGAGTGTACTTTGTCTGCCCGTCTTTGATGGCTTTGATTGCGGCCTCTTTGATGTTGTCCGGCGTATCAAAATCAGGCTCACCGGCGCCAAGGCCGATGACGTCGAGGCCAGCGCGTTTCATCTCCTTGGCTTTGGTTGAGACCGCGATCGTTGCGGAGGGTTTGACGCGGTTGAGCGCCTCGCTGAAGTTCAGATCTGCGGCCATTGGTTTAAACCCCTCCAAAGTCAAATTGTTGCGAGTGCGAAAGACTTAGAGCGGACAGGGAAAAGGAGCAAGCTACGGTTTGGGCGCCGGGTCGCATGCGCCTTGGCAAGTCTTCAGAATTTCAGGCCGCCCAAACTCTATTGCGGAAAGGGCCTGCGGCTGCGAAAACCCTGCCGTCATAAGGCCTTCAGCCACCCGGATGCGAACACTGCCTTCAATTTTGGCTGCTAAGTTGTCGACGGCTTTTGGGCTAGATCCGCTGATTGACGTGGAAGTCATAATCCGTGTGATCGCTGCCCGCGTCGTTTGCTTCAATTGGGGAATATAAACATCGTCCGGCCCAACATATTCATAGATGTATGGCGCTGCGGTATCGCGCAACTTGAACGGTACGGACACTTCCAAATGTACCGGGTTTCCAGCCGGGTCGACTTGCCGGAAAGCCATCGCACCAGTGAAGTCGAGCGTCTGGCGACGGGTCACCATTTCGTGGAAATGCGCATGAGGATGCACAAAATGTTGCCCCGGTCTCAAGGGTGCATTTTCTGTGGTGCCATGCAGAACCTGTACGCCAACAGTGCCGGGCCGGACCGTGTGCTTTAAGTTCCAACTGAGGGCGGCCAAGGCGAGCAAGAAAGCGCCAATTCCAAATGTTCTTAAGGCGCGCTCCAGCCCGCCTCTCGTCAAGCCAGATAGCGCCAGCATGACAGATGAAGCTACAAGTCCGATCGGAAGCAGGTCGATACTTTCAAGTCCCATTTACCAACATTCATCTCAATCTGCGTGCCATACCGGGGATTCTGCAACGAAACAGGTCAAATAACGACTCAAATTTTGGTGAAATTGCTGCCCCATATTTGTCGATCCCGAAAGAATTTTCGCACAAGTTTTCACTTTGGCAGACGGGTTGCAACGCGGAAGGCAGATAAGGTTTAAGGATATTAACCATGGAATACGAAGCAAGCACCGGCTCGGTTCGCAGAGCCTTCGACAAGTTTTCTCTGGAAGCTGGCCGTTTTGCCGGAGACGTTGAGCTATTCTTGGCGCGATTGGGTGATGCGGAAAAATTGCTGGGCCTCACCGCATTCATTCTGGTGCTGATGTTTCTGGTTGTTCGCCGCCCGACCAATCAGAAAGAAAGCGGCAGCATGGGGCGCCAGTTTGCCCTTGCCCTCGTCATCGTGGTGATCTTCAGTTTCGGTGTGGGCTGGATGTTTGATGGTCGCTTCGACGTGCCAGACGTCTTCGGCTCTTAAACCAATTCACACGAAAATCACGGCGCCTCTCGCGTAAGGCCGCGATCATCGCTAATTATGGTGTATGACCAGCCACACGCCTGATGCGGCCCCCCTGCGCGGGGTCGATGTCATCAAGGACAATCTGAAACGTCTGCCCGGCAAGCCGGGCGTGTATCGCATGTTCGGTGAGACCGGTGAGGTCTTGTATGTGGGGAAAGCAAAGAATCTGAAAAATCGTGTCGGCAGCTATGCCCGCATGGGCGGGCACACACAGCGCATCGCACGTATGATCTCGCTGACCCAGGCGATGGAGTTTGTGGTTACAGAGACAGAGACCGAAGCGCTGCTGCTTGAAGCCAGCCTGATTAAGTCTCTCAAGCCGCGGTTCAACATTCTGCTGCGCGATGACAAATCGTTTCCTTACATTCTGATCCGCCGCAATCATGAGGCCCCGCAGATAAAAAAATATCGCGGGTCTAAACATAATGAGGGGGACTATTTCGGCCCGTTCGCCAGCGCGGGCGCGGTAATGCGCACTTTGGATACGTTGCAGAAAGCGTTCTTGCTCAGAACCTGCGAAGACAGCGTTTTCAATGCGCGCGCCCGGCCTTGCATGTTGCATCAGATCAAACGCTGCGCGGCGCCCTGTGTTGGCCTGATTGAACCGGATGAATACACCGCGCTCGCCGATCAGGCCGCAGACTTTCTACGCGGCAAGGCGGTCGACTTACAAAAGAACCTAGCGGCTGAAATGGAGTCCGCCGCCGACAATATGGAGTTTGAGAAAGCCGCCCGCCTGCGGGATCGTATCCGCGCCTTGGCGGTTGTGCGGGCCAGTCAGGATATCAACCCGGACGGGCTGGAGGAGGCAGACATCTTTGGCATCGCGATGGAGGGCGGCGTGTCGACTGTGCAGGTCTTTTTTATTCGCGCTGGTCAAAATTGGGGGGCCAGTGCGCACTATCCGCGCCATGAAAAGGATCAAACCCCGGAAGAGGTCTTGTCGGCTTTTCTGGTCCAGTTCTATGACAAGCGCCCCGCGCCAAAGCTGGTTCTGGTTAGCCAGATGCCGGATCAGGCGGCGTTGATCGCTGATGCCTTAGAATTTAAGGCGGGCCGCAAGGTGGAAATTCGCAAACCGGAACGCGGCAGCAAACGCGAACTTGTGTTGCAGGCCACACGTAACGCAAAGGAAGCAGTATCGCGCAAGCTGGCCGAGACTGCCAGTCAGGAACGCCTATTGAAGGAATTGGTGAAAGTCTTTGATCTGCCTGATATTCCTAAGCGGATTGAAGTCTACGATAACTCCCACATTCAGGGATCGAACGCGGTGGGCGGTATGGTTGTGGCCGGGCCAGAGGGGTTCGACAAACAACACTACCGCAAATTCAACATCAAAGATGAGACGATTGAGCCCGGCGATGATTACGGCATGATGCGCGAAGTCATGCGCCGCCGCTTTGGCCGCGCCCTGAAAGAACGCGAGGCGGGTAATGGATCAAACTGGCCCGATTTGGTGTTAATCGATGGCGGGGCCGGACAACTCAGCGCGGTGACGGAGGCACTGGATGGCCTCGGACTGACGCCAGACGATGTAACCCTTGTGTCGATTGCCAAAGGCGTTGACCGAAATGCGGGCCGCGAGCAATTCTTCCGTCCTGGCCGCGCGCCGTTTAAGCTGCCTGAAAATGCGGCCGTGCTCTACTATTTGCAACGCCTGAGAGACGAGGCGCATCGCTGGGCCATCGGCGCGCACCGGGCCAAGCGCTCTGCTGACATAAAGAAAAGCCCGCTGGACGAGATTGAGGGCATTGGTCCGGCCCGCAAGAAGGCGCTGCTCCACCATTTCGGGTCCGCCAAGGGCGTTTCCAAAGCAAAGCTCACTGACATTGCTGAAGTTGACGGCGTCAATCAGGCGCTGGCTGAACGGATCTACGGCCATTTTCACAGCGGTTAAGACGCTGTCTTAATCTGGCAGATCGCTGGTCGGCATATGCGTGGCCTTGCGGGTCGCAAATCGGCTCTCAAACGCCACGATCAGGCAGGCCGCGATGATGATGGCGCCGCCCGCCCAAGTCTGCCAGCCGGGCAATTCCTGAAAGAACACCGCCCCAAACACAGCGCTCCAGATCAGCGCAGTATACTCCATCGGCGCAATTTTTTGCGCCGGCGCGCGGGCATAGGCCAGCGTCATCAGCAACCAAACCACAAAGCCCATCACGCCGAGCAAGCCAAACGCCGGCAGATCGCCCCAATCTGGCGGGCCGAGCACGCCGAACACAATCGGCAACATCGCAATCGCGGGAACCACATTGGTGAACATCACAATCGTCACCGTGTCTTCCTTGGTGGCGCGCATTCGCAGCAACACTAAAACAAGCGCATAGAAGAATGCGGCCGCGAAACAGGCGATCAGCCCTAATGTGCGCTGCGATGTTTGCGCGGCTTCCGGCGATGTTCCGGAAACAGCCAATGCGGCCCCGGCAAAGCCAATCACAGTTGCGATCATTGCGGCGGCCGTGATCTCCTCGCCCAGGATCACGCGCGCAACTGGGGCCACCATCAGGGCGGCGGTAAAGCCAATGATGGTTGCCTCCGCCAAGGGCAGATGCATCAGCGCGTAGAAGAACAAGAACGCACAGCCGAGCTGTATCAGCCCGCGCATCGTATGAAATCGGACCGCCTCACCGCTGGGCATCGGCTTTTTCTGCGCCGCGAATACGCTGAGCGCAATCAACGCGCCAAACAAGAAACGCCAGGCCAGCAAGTGCATCAGGCCTGCCTCCGGCGCGATACCCTTCACAACGGCGTCGATGCCAGACCCCATGCCAATCGCGACAAACGCCACCAAAAGGGGCAGGGAAAGCAAGCGGTCCAACATAGCCTCCTCTAGCCTAAAACCCTTGACGTGTACGAGCGAAATTCAACCTTGGTCTAACGGAGCGTTAACTGCCAATTGCTAAATCTGAACCGATGATAGTGAATAAGTAGGTCAGCAATGAGCAGCTTGCCCGGCATAGAACCCCCCGTACTGACGCAGGATCGCGGCCTGTTTGGCTTGCGCATTTGGTTGTCCAATCTAGGCGATCCGAAGCGCGCCATTATCAATCCGCTCGCCGACGCGATCTTCTTTTATGGTGCACCTATCTGGGCCATGGCCTTGGTATATATGACATTTCTTGTGCCGGATCTGTGGGCAGCAAGCTCCGCGTCTAGCGAAGATTACGGTTTGGTTGTGATGTTGGTTGGCGCTCTGACCACTGCACATTTGCTGGCCGTTGTGTTTCGCAGTCACTTTAATCCTGACGTATTCAGTCGCTGGCCCCTTCGGTTCACGCTGGTCCCGGTGGTTGTGTTTGGATTGCTGGCGATCTCTCCGGTTGCACTGGTCGCGGCGTCGGTCCTGGCAATCTTTTGGGATGTTTATCACTCAGGCATGCAGAATTTTGGGCTGGGTCGCATCTACGATATGCGGGCAGGGAACAAGCCATCCGAAGGGCGGTTGCTCGATTCCATGATGGCCCAAGCCCTATATGCGGGGCCGATTGCGGCCGGGGCATCGCTGATGAGCCACGTCAACGGCTTTCAGGATTTCGACCAATTTTTAGCGGGTGGCTTTGGGTCGGTCGCGGGCGTTCTGACCACGATCCCAGCGACGGTTGAAGGCGTCACGGCTTATATACGTTGGGGGGCAATTACAGCGGTCGTTCTGGCGTCGGTGATCTACGTGGCCGGCTATTGGCGGTTGGCGCGCAATGGCTACACCCTGACACCGCAGAAGATTATCCTACTTGTCTCGACAGGGCTGGTCTCTGTGTTGGCCTGGGTGTTTTGCGAGCCGGTTGTGGCCTTTGTCATTATCAATTTGTACCACGCCGTGCAGTATTTCGCGATTGTATGGGGCCGGGAACACAAGACAGTTGCCGCGCGCCTTAGCCGTGGCAAACGCCCGGTTGGAAAATGGGCAGTATTGGCGCTGATCCTCCTTTCCACCATGGTGTTTGGCTTTTGGGATATGTTGGCAGTTTCCGGTTGGACGCTGGCCTATGCCGGCATCGTCACCGTTGCGTTGATGCATTTCTGGTATGACGGCTTCATTTGGAGCGTTCGCAAAAAGCAGGTTTGATCACGGCCTAAATCAATTGCCCGCTCGCCCAATCACTGGCAGTCAGTGAAGCATGTCTTTGAAATGGCTCCCGAACGCGCTCACCATTGCTCGCTGCGTCTTTGCAGTGTGCGTGATCATCGGATTTTGGAATGCTGAAGCGGCGCTGACGACCCTGGCAGATGATGCCAGCAATTCGTTGGACGCTGCCGCCCGCCAACAGCTTTGGTATCAGTTTAGCCTGCTGGCCTTTATCAGCGGCGCGCTAACAGATTATCTGGATGGCTGGCTGGCGCGAAAGCTGGATGCGCACAGCCGGTTCGGGGTTTGGCTCGACCCCATCGCAGATAAACTACTGATTGGCGCAGCTCTACTTGGCCTCGCGCTGACCCTGAAAACATGGCTGATCTACCTGCCTGCTGCGGCCATTATCGCACGCGATATTTTCATCACATGGTTTCGCACCACACCTAAAGGCGCGTCAGCGGTTAGTCCCAGCAATCTGGCAAAATGGAAAACAGCCTTTGAGATGGTGGCCATTATTGGCCTGATGTTGCCATTTGCGCTGTGGCCAGCGACGCCCGGAACGACGGGCGCTGGAGGCGATGGCATTTGGATGATTGCCAGCTATGCGATCGTCGCTTTGCTGTGGGTGGCCGCTGCGCTTTCCCTGGCAACAGGCTATGCCTATGTGTCGAGCGCGCATCCTCCAGCGGAGCGCTAAACAAATCCTGAAACGTAAAACACCGACCCGTGGGAAGACGAGCCGGTGTTCAAAATCTTGTTGCGCGTCCCGGCCTGAAAGGCCCGTCAGTGCGAGCAAGGGTCTTACACATACGCAGCCAACCGAAAGGGGAAGACGTCGACTGCTTGCGTCTGTTTTAGCGCACAACGTTTAAAGTCATGTTAACATCTTCGCCCAAAATCAGGCGCTGATCCGATAATATGCCCCGGCATCAACGGGTTGCTGCCCCGCGCTGGCCGTATTTGAGCGGCATAAATGTCCCCATGAAACCTGCTCCTCGTCCCACAAATTCCCGCCTTATGGCTTTGGTGGCCGCTGCGTTCCTGTTTATGGGCGCGCCCGCACTCTTCGCGCTGGCCGGAGCCGATGTGCCGGAGACCAGTCGCTCGCGCGCCGCGGTCGATCGCACCGAAGCGCGGCTGGTGCAGCAATTACAAGCAAAAGGCATGTCGCTCGACGCGGCCATGTTCGTTCAAATCACCAAAACGCCCGCGCAGCTCACCGTGTTCAAACAGTCATCAGGCGGTGCATATTCGGCATTTCGGTCTTGGCCGATCTGTGCGTTTTCCGGCGGCCTCGGTCCGAAGAAAAAGCAAGGCGACGGCAAATCGCCAGAGGGCTTCTATAGCGTTGCGCCCGGCGCGATGAACCCAGCCTCCAGCTATCATCTGTCGTTCAATCTCGGCTACCCAAACGCGCATGACCGCGCGCGCGGCTATACCGGTGACTATCTCATGGTCCACGGCAACTGCGTCTCCATTGGCTGCTATGCGATGACTGATGATGGCATTGATGAAATCTGGACATTGATGCGCGGCGCCTTTGAAGGCGGACAGGCGCGTGTGCCGGTGCATATTTTCCCGTTTGAGATGACGGCTGCAAATCTACAACGCCATGCGGGCCGGCCCGAATCTGAGTTCTGGCGAACCCTCGCTCCGGCATGGGCAGAGTTTGAGGCAACAGGGCAGGTGCCCCGCATCACGGGCGCAAGCGGAACTTACCGCGTAGAAACTGAATAAGTATCCTCAAGGCGCCCAGCATCGTTCAGGCTCCAATCATATTCATAGCGGGCGATCTTGTTCACGCCATCAAGGCGGTCGCGTAAAGGCGGCTCAGCGTACTGGCGCAAATGGTTGATGATGTCGGCGGGTCCCTCGCCATAATCATCGGCATACCACAAAAAGATGCGAGAGACCGTCAGTTTGCCCGCTTCAACAGATGCGCCCCGGGGCGTGTTGATAAAGGCCCGCGTTTGCTCGTCCAGCGCGCGATCAAGGCTGTCGCCTGTAAAGGCCCGCGCTCTCAAACTGGGGCAGCCAATCGCTGCGCAGTTCAGCCCGTAATGTATCCGCGGATCTTTGAAGACAGGGCGAACAATTTTGTTCTCAATGTCATCAAGGCTTAGCGGCGTGCCTTCAACACTCAGCCGCACATCGTTCCAGGGGCCTTTAAAATCGAACGGGCCGGACTTGATCGCCCGGATCGTTTCGACCGGCATATTGTCGAGGATCACCCGGATGGTCTCAGCATTGTAGAGATTGATCCAGAAGGCCAACTGCTCATCGCGCGGAAGCACTGAAACCTTGGTCGCTTGCAAGCGGTCAATGTAATCCACAAGCGCCTGTTTATCTGCGGCGGTCACCGCCTGATACCGGATTAGGCTAGCCCCTTCCGAGAGGGAATTGCTCACAGGCGTTTCGACCAGATACGTCGCTAAAAACTGGTCTAGTGCCGCGTGATCGACACGTTGACGCGCCGCGTTCTCAGCCTTTGCCATGGGGGCTGAAAACTGGGGAAAATCGGCGCGGGCTGAGGTGATCGCGGTGCGTTCAACCGTATTCTGCACGCTTGCACAGGCTGACAGGGCGATCGCCGCGGACAATAAAACTAGCTTTTTCATAAGGCATCCAAACGGGTTATTGATTTTGATAATAGATGACCCCCATGGGACGGATTCCGAAAGTAAACCTTGCGTGAGCGGCGCTTGTCCGGCGTGCCTACCAGTGCGGCGTCAGCGCTGCTCCGCCATACAGTTCCGCCAGTCGTCGCGCATTGCCGGGCGTGGTGCCCTCTGGCGGATCGGATGGGTCGACCCATGCTGATTCTGCGATTTCGCCGACCGAGGTTGCCTTTACAGCGCTCCACCGCCCAAACGGCACGCGGTAAACCAGCACATGGTCGTTGCGAAACAGTGCGTGATTGGAATAGACGCCAAACAGCAGAGGGGCCTCTGACAGCGCGACGCCGGCTTCCTCCACCAGTTCTCGCGCCAACGATGTTTCGGCCGTTTCACCGCGCTCCACCCCGCCGCCGGGAAGGTACCAGCCCGGTACATACGTATGTCGCACCATGAACACTTTGCCCGCTTCATTCTCTACCGCGGCGCGAACCCCCAGCGTGATCGGTCGCTTGATACGTGCATAGGCGTGGAAGACAGATGTGCGAAGGCGGCGCATCGGTTTTAGTAACCTGTCGAATCGGGGTCGCCAACGCCTGGAAAGCACGTTAGGGTTTGTTTTCTGATGGTAGTAAACAAGTGAGCTGGATCAATGTTTGGAATTAACCCTGCGCTCTTCGCGATTGGCGTGACCGTTTTGGTCTTTTCTGTCTTAAACATTATTGAATTCAAGCGCCTGGACTAATCCCCAATGCCTGAGTTTAGCCTGATAGCAGCCCTTCTTGGCGGCCTCGTTATCATGGCGTTGGCGGGCGATTTTCTAGTTTCAGGCGCCGTTGTTTTGGCGCGAAAATTGGGCGTTTCACCGCTATTGGCGGGTATCTTCATTGTCGGTTTCGGAACCTCAGCGCCAGAGATGCTCGTTTCGCTGGACGCTGCCATTCAAGGCCGCCCCGGGTTGGCCCTTGGTAACATTGTGGGCTCGAACATTGCGAATATTTGGCTGGTTCTGGCCGTGCCAGCGATCATCGCACCTATGGTTGCCGGTGGTTTTGGGCAGCGCCGCGCCATGTTTGCGATGCTGGGCGCCACCGCCCTGTGGATCGGTCTGACCTCTGCGAATATGTTGACCCCCAATGTCGGGCTTTTATTCCTGCTGCTGCTGCTCGCCTATTCCGGCTACACGCTTTTGTCGACGCGCAAAGCCATGAAAGCGGGCGTCGACGTTGGCATGGGCGCTGAGGACGCCAAGATCAGCTTGAACCGCGCTTTGGTTTACGTGCCGCTTGGCGTCGCGGGGCTGGTCCTGGGCGCAAATCTGATTGTGGATGGCGGCATTGGCATTGCTGAATTTTACCAGGTCGACGAAGAACTTATCGGTCTGACGCTATTGGCCGTTGGCACATCTTTGCCAGAGATCGGGGCAGGGGTTGCTGCCGCGCTGCGCAAAAAAGGCGACGTTCTGTTTGGCAATGTCGTCGGATCGAACCTGTTTAATATTCTGGGCGCAGGCGGCATTATCGCTTTCTTTGATCCGCCAAGCATCGCCAAAACCTTTATTCAATATGACTATTGGGCCATGGGCGCCGCGGCGCTCACACTCGCTCTCATCATCATGTTCCGCGCCCGCATCGGCCGTTTGCTCGCCATTCTGATGCTGCTTATCTACGCGCTTTATATCTATGGCCTCGTCAACGGGTTCGATCTGCTGGCCATATTTACAGGCCAGGCAACATGATGCCGGGCCGCGCTTTGGTCACTGGGGCAGGCACCCGGCTCGGCAAGGCCATGGCAGAGGCGCTCGGCGCGGATGGTTGGGCCGTTGGCGTACACTACCGCGCCTCACTTGAAGGGGCCGAAGCGACCGCCGAAGCCATCGCCGCCTCTGGCAGCGATGCCTTTTTGGTTCAAGCAGATCTGGCCGACGAAGATGAAACGGCGTCTCTCGTTGAGCGCGCTGAAATGGCGCTGGGCGGCACGATCACCCTGCTGATCAATTCCGCCTCCACTTTCTTTGACGATACCGCCACCACCCACACCCGCGCCACATGGGATGTCCACATGGCCCCCAATCTGCGCGCGCCGATCCTATTGTCCCAACAATTTGCCAAGGCGCTGCCGAAAGACACACCCGGGCTGATCTTAAACCTGATCGACCAGCGCGTGTGGAATCTGGCACCAGACTTCTTCACCTACACCCTATCAAAGGCCGCCCTTTGGCAAGCCACCCAAACGTTGGCCCAGGCGCTTGCGCCGAACATTCGCGTTAATGCGATTGGCCCAGGCCCCACCTTGAAAAGCATCCATCAATCTGAGGAAGATTTTGCCGCTGAGGCCGCCGCTACATTGACGCGGCAGGGCTCAAACCCGGCTGAAATCGTCAACGCCATGCGTTATCTGATCTCCGCCTCCAGCGTGACGGGCCAGATGATCGCCTCAGATGGCGGGCAACACCTGATGCGCCCGCCCGCGCCATAAGAGCCGTCGTCATGGATTTTTCGTCAGACACCTCTGCCCCCGCCCATCCCAAGGTGATCGACGCCCTGATCGGCGCCAACACCGGCAATGAAAGCAGCTATGGCAATGATCGCTTCATGGCCCAGCTGCGAGGACTGCTGGCGGATGTATTTGAAACTGATGACTTCGACGTCTGGGCCTGCGCCTCCGGCACGGCCTCCAATGCGCTCGCTCTATCGTGCTTTTGCCCGCCCACGGGAGCAGTTCTCTGTCATAAGGATGCACACATCGCGGTCGACGAGCGCGGCGCGCCAGAGTTTTTCTCCGGCGGCGGGAAACTGCATTTGTTGGGCGGCGAAGATGGCAAGATAGACGAAGACGTGCTGCGCGGCGCGCTCGCCCGCATCAACCCAGATTTTGTGCATGAGACGCCCGCGCACGTGCTTTCTCTCACAAACCTCACCGAAAGCGGCACCGCCTACCGCGCCAACAAAGTGACGCGCTATGCTTCACTGGCGCGAGAGGCACGCCTGATCGTTCACATGGATGGCGCGCGCCTTGCCAATGCGCTCGCCTTTACCGGCAAAAGCCCAGCCGACATGACGTGGCGGGCCGGGGTTGATGTGTTGACGTTCGGCCTGACGAAAACCGGCGCGATGGGGTGCGAGCTTATCTTGCTGTTTGGCCGCGCCCGCAAACAGTTCAAAGACCTGCAAGCCCGCGCTAAGCGTTCCGGCCACATGCCGCCGAAGATGCGTTATCTGGCGGCGCAGGCACTGGCACTACTCGATGACGGGCTTTGGCTCAGTCTCGCCAGCGCTGCCAACCAGCGGGCCACACAACTCGCTGCCGCGCTCACCAAGGCCGGTGCGACCCTCACTCAGCCTGTTGAAGGAAACGAAGTTTTTGCACAGTTGCCAGACGGACTCGCTGACACCTTGCTTGGCGCGGGCGCCGTCTTCTATCCGTGGCCGGATGGCAGCCACCGGTTCGTCTGTTCGTGGACGACGACAGAGGCAGATATCGACGCACTCGTAAACGCAATGTGACTAAGCTCTGCAAAATCCCGCCTGCCAAATTGGCCTGATTTTTACGCTGTTTTGGCACACTCCCCCCTCGTGATGGGAGACAACCGACGTGTCAGCAGACCGCATTTCCAACTTTATTGAGCAAGGCCTTTCGCAGGCCGCTGGCAGTGTTCGGGACGCGTCCGCGAATTATCAGAGCGACGTTGAACAGCGCAACGCGCCGCAACTGGATGAAACCTGCACGGGGCGTAGCCTGCAATCGCTCCGGGAAAAGCTTGTTCCCGTCGGCAGTGTTCGCCAGGTTTGGTTCGAACATCTGGTGCCACAGCTCCAGCGCCTAGAGCATGACCGCGTGGCTGCTAAGATCGCCCACCAAAAACGCGCTGGGCCCATCAAGGTCGCCTGCATTATTGGCGCGGTTATCTCTTTTATGTATTTCGGTATGCTGGGCCCGTTTGCCGCCGCGGCAGTATATGCGTTTCTGACCTATGAAACGCTCACCAAGCTCAATCAGCAAGGCCAACGCACCAAGCGCCTTCTTGTGACGGCGGCCTGCGAAATCTTCGGCTTCACCTACCATCCGGCTGCCGATGCGCTCGACCCCGGCTATAAGCTCGGCGCAGGAAAAACCGGCCTGATGTCACAATTTAAGATGTTGGATTGGGCGCGATCCTTAAAAGGCAATCGCCCTGCGCACGCCGTTTGCCCCACCCCGGCGCTAGATGTGATGCAGCGCTACAGCTTGTTCAAAAAACCGGACCGCACGTCTTTCGATGACGGCGTCAGTGGAGAGCGGGCAGGGGCCAAGTTTTCCATGATTGAGGCCCATCTTCAAAGATATGAGGGCTCCGGCAAACATCGCCGGCTCGCCACCGTGTTTCAGGGCGTCCTGATCCATATTGAATATCCCCGCCGGTTTCTGGGCACGACGGTTATTTCCCGCCGCGGCAAGGGCAAACGCGTTGCGCGCAAGCATGATCTGAAGCCCGTCGACATCGTTGCGCCTGCCTTCGAAAATCGTTTCGACGTCTGCTCAGATGATCAGACAGAGGCCCGCTTTCTGCTCACGCCAGACCGGCTGATGCGTTTGATTGCGCTCGATGACTATTTCTCAGGCCGGGATTTGCAGGCCGTGTTTGAAGACGGTCACCTCACCATAGCGATCTCAACGCCAGACCTGTTTGAAGTCGGCGATGCGTGGAACGGTCTCGTTGATCAGTCACGGTTTGCCGATTGCTTGCACGAACTTGGACTCATCTGCGACGTGGTTGATGGGTATCTCACCCGCGATTGGGTGCAGGGCAGGCTGCCGCCCGCATAAAACAGGCCCCCGCAATGTGGAGGGCCTGCTTGAGTTTTGCGTTACTGTGTTGGCTTGAAGCGCGTCAGTCGCGGTTCCACAAACGGTTCCACCAGTTTGATTTCGGCTTCAGCTTCACGCCTGACTTCTCAATCGCCGCTGCGCTGAATCCGCCATCAGCCATCTTTTTGCGAATGTCATTGATGTCGCGTCCGGTGAGTTTGGCGAGCGATTGGGCTTCCTTATCCCAGCGTGTGACCAGCGTGTCGGCATAGGTGCCGGCTGCTTCGCACTTGCCATAATCGCCCCGCCAAGGATGACGCAGCACATAACGGCCCTGATAGTTTGTCCGGTCGCCCGTCGTCTGGAACGTCAAATCCTGTGGGAAGGTTTTGGCGTCATAGCGCAGATGCAAACGGGTCACGAATACATCCACCGCTTGCGGCTGTGGGCGGCCTCGTCCGGGCCGGGGCATCGGCATAATGTCGCCATTCGCGCCCTCGTCCAGCCACATCACACCCAGCTCACGCAGCTGAGAATTAGACAGCGGGTCTGCCGCGCAAGGGTCACACCATGACATATCCCAGGCATATTCCAGAAACACAGCCTTGCCGTTTTCCTTCTTCACCTGATGAGCAAACATATCCTTATAGAACGCGCCAAACTCGTCCTTGATGTAGATCGGCACGTCCATGTCAGATGGCAATTTCACCGTGCGATAGTTCTTGGTCTCCACCCGTCCATCGCGGGTCAGAGCGAACACAAACAGCTCTTGCTTGCCCTCAGCGTTCACGGTGCCGAGGCGTATTGGCAACATGAAGTCCTCGTCTTCATACGCGACCTGTATCGGGCGGAGCATGGCAGAGCCGTCATGGCGCTCAAGGTTCACCTTGGCGACGAAGAATTTCATGTCTTGTTTTAGATATGAATTGACGACCTCTTCGGCCCCGTCTGGAATCTTATAGCCATTGCCGTTCAGCCATTTGATCAACCCGTCAGATTCCTCGGCGGACAGAATGAGAATGTCATACTCGCCAACCTCATATTCCGCTTCGATGGTCACGCCGAGGTCTGCAGCGTCTTCCATGACTTCAGGCGCGGAGATCGACGGCAGCGGCGGCGCTTTGCTCATCATTTCCCGGCGGCGAATCTCCATCGCACATGGGTCTTTGTCGAAATATTCAACCAAGCGCGGCGCCGTATAGGCATCGATATGATCCAGCAATGCCGGGTTGGCGACATTGATTTGTCCTTCTTCCGGAATATCCACGACCGGGATCACCATCGCAAACTCAGACACATCGCCTTTGAAGTCTGATGCCATCGTCACGACCGTGCGCTCTCCATCACGCGCAATCGCCACTTTCGAGGCTTCATTAAACAGGTCGGTATCGGCCTTGGCGACGTAAAAGCCGCAAAAGGCGCTGGCCGGTTGGGCGAGCAAAACCCCGCCAAGGCTGAGCGCAGCCCCCGCCATCATGTGTTTCAGTTTCATAAATCTCATCTCCATTGTCTCCCCAGTTTAAGGTTGTTGTTCGATGATTTCAGGTGGGAACAGTCCGCGCCACCAAATCGTCTGTTCGTAGAGTTTACGTTCTTCGCTGATCGGCTCTGGCTGTCCCGGCGGCGTTGGCTTGGGGGTCAGCGTAAACGGAATATCGCCATTCGTGCGGGCCAGCGTTTCAATCTCGCTCTGCTTCCATCCGGTCAGGCGCGCCACATTGGCAATCTCTGTGCGTTGGCGTTTGATCACGTCCTTTTTGTAAGCGTCTGCCGCTTCGCACCGATCCTCACCGCGCCACGGAATGTTCACCACATAGCGTCCCTGAAAATACTCGTCATCATCGCCGGTTTCCTGAAACGTCAGATCGGCCGGAAAGCTTTTCGCGTCATAGCGCACATGTAGACGCGTCAGGAACGTATCGCCCCAAAACGGTTCGTCCATTTCCTCGCGCATGTCCTCAATGTCCATCCCGTCGACAAGCGTCTCGAATGACAACTCATCGGCTGTAAAGCTGTCATCGCCGTCAGACCACCACACGCCCAGCTCCAACATCTGGCCCATTGTGGGCGGCGGCGCAGAGCACGGATCGCAAGACCCGATGTCGAAGAAATACTCCATAAACACGCCAGACCCGCCAGCCTTCTTCACGGCGCGCTCAAACACAGCTTTGTAGAAGTCACCGAACGCGCCCTCGCGCTCTTTAAGGTGCAGCGGCACTTCGGTGTTGGTTGGGATTTTGCGGGTCTGATAATTCTTAGTCTCCACCCGGCCTTCACTGGTCAGCGCAAACACAATCAAATCCTGAGACCCATCGGCGTTCAGTGTACCGAGCCGGATCGGCAGCATGAAATCCTCATCCTCATACGCAATCGCAATCGGTGACAAGTACTCGCTTTCACTCGCGGCTTTCTTCTCAAGGTTCACCTTGGCGACGAAGAATTTCATATCCTGCTTGATATAGCTGCCCAGAATACGCTTCGCGCCCTTCGGTAATTTATAGCCTTCTTGGTTCAACCAGTTCAGCAGGCCGTCACTTTCCAATGCAGACAGAATGAGAATGTCGTATTCGCCCACCGCAAATTGCTCCTCTATCGTTACGCCCATCGCGGCGGGCTGCGCTCTGCGTGCGGCGGTGACAATGATTTCATCCCCTAGGCCGCCGAAACTGTTCATCTCATACTCGATGCGGGGCTCACACGGATTGTCATCGTGATACTCCACCAGTCTCGGGGCACTAAACGCGTCCAGCGCGTTCAGCCCGTCTGGCGTTGTGACATGCACTTGGTCCTTGGTCAGAACCACTGGCACCGGGATCACAATCGCAAACTCAGACAGCTCCCCAGAATAGTCATTGGCCATCGTCACAACGGTGCGATCGCCCTTGCGCGCAATCGCCACTTTCGACGCATTGTTGAACAAGTCCGCATCCGCTTGGCTGACGTAAAACCCACAAAAGGCTTCGGCATTAGCCGTGAACACGAACAGGCTGAATGCCGCGGTCAGGAATCCCCTGAACATCTGGTGTCTCCAATTCTTGCGTTATTTTTGGGGATGAAATCTTGTCCGGCGTCCATTCAAAGCGCTTGGCGGGCAGTAGGCGGTCCAACGCCGGGGTCAGCCACGCGAGCGCCGCCAGCGCCATCAAAGGCGCGCCGCGCTGGTTCGGCCCGATCACAAACCACGCCGTCAGGGCCGCCACGCACATCGCAAAGACAATACGCCCGGCCCGGCTATCAGGGGTCGAACGGGGGTCTGTAATCATGAAAAACGTAAAGATCAGCAGCGCGCCAGATGACAGCGTATGCAACGGAATGGCCAGCGGATCGCCCAGCCACATCGACCGCACAATCAGAATGCCCGCAAACGTCCCGATAAAGCCCAGCGCAATGTCCAGCCGCTTCGCGCTCGATAGCGTCAGCGCCGCCAATGCCAGCGCATAGCCCGCAACCAGCGGCGTCTGTCCCCATTGTCCGGGCGAGACCCACGCATCCTTGCCGACCAGAAACATCATCGCAACAATGCCAATACAGGCCGGATTGAAAATATGCTTCTTGTTCACCCGCACGCCAAATTTCAAGCCAATCCCGATCAGCCCGGCGGCAAACCAGATCCATGGGTCCGCCGCGCGCAGCAGTATCGAAACGCCAAACGCGGTGATCAGCGCAGATTTCCATTGAAACCCCGCCAGCCGCTTGCCAGCCTCCAACTTGTCCCGGTTGACCCACAGCGTGCCAAGACATTGCGCCAGCATCGCGCCGGAAAACGCCAGTGCCAGATTGAGCGGCTTGGTGCCAAAGTCACTGCTCAACCACGCCATGCTAAAAAGGCCGGACAAAGCGATGATCTGCCAATGCCGTGCATCACCGTCAATTTTGCGGAAAACACTCAGCGGAAGGGGCACAGCGCGACTCATCAGATTCAAACATTACCATAAATAAAGACTTCAATAGGGCAGCATCGGGTCTATCTCGTGCCGAACCTATTCAGGCTGCCTCCAGCCATCAGCCGTCATAAACGCTAGACGCCGCCTGCAATGCACGGCAGAACCGTCCCAGAAATCTCTCGCAACAGGGGAAATAATCTCATGGCTTTCAACCGCACACTCATCCGCGCTGCCTTTCTTGGCGCCGCTCTCTCCACCGCCACTCTGGGCGGATGCGCCAGTGCTTATTATGGCGCGATGGAAAGCATCGGCGTTGAAAAGAGAGATCTGCTCGTCGACCGCGTTATGGATGTGGCCACCGCGCAGACCGAGGCCAAGCAAGAATTCGCCTCCGCGCTAGATGCCTTCCGCGCGCTGGTTGATATTGAAGGCGGCGATCTGGAAAAAACCTATGACCGCCTGTCAGACGCCAAAGACCGCGCCGATAATGACGCCAAGGCCGTCCGCTCCCGCATCAAAGATATGAAGGGCGTCAGCCGTGATCTCTTCGTCGAATGGCAAAAAGAGCTCAATGAGTATTCTGACCCCGGCCTGCGCCGCGCCTCAGAGGCCCAGCTTGAAGCCACCCGCGATCGCTATGCCACGCTGGTTGAGAAAATGGACGCCGCCGCCGATTCAATGGACCCAGTGCTCACCGTCTTCAATGACCGCGTCTTGTTTCTGAAGCACAACCTCAACGCCCGCGCCATCGCAGCCCTTGGCGGCGAAACGGCAGAGCTTGAAGCAGATGTGGCCGCCCTGATCGAAGACATGGAAAACTCCATTGCTGAGGCCGATGCCTTCATCGCCGAGATGAAAGCGGGCACGGTTTAGAACTGGGCCGTTTTGTTGACCGCTGCCCATGAGCGAGCAATGAAATGGGCTGGGCTCCTCGCGGCCACCCTGCTGCTCACCCATTGCGGGCGGTTCCAGACCGTTGATTTGTTTGAACAGCGGGCCGTGCCAAGAACAGACGCCGAAACCGCATTCGCCAAACAGGTTTTGGACGATTTACAACGCCAGTCCTTTACAAAGAATCGGGAATATTGCGGCTATATCGGCATTGATGACGCAGGCGCTTACACCGCCTCGCCTGCAACGCGCGGCCGGCGAGGGTCATGCCTCGCGAAGCGCGCGCCGAGCAACATGCAGGTGCTTGCATCCTATCATACACATGGCGCTCATTCTTCGGACTATGACAGTGAAGTGCCATCCACAGATGACATGGCATCAGATATTGATGAGGGCACCGATGGATACATCGCTACGCCGGGCGGTCGTGTCTGGTTTATCGATGCGGGGGCCGAAACGGCGATCCTTCTGTGCGCGCGCGGATGTGTGACCGAGGATCCAAATTATGCGCCTCCAACAGATTATAATATCCGGCCCGCCTACACGCTCAGCGAACTGATCGCAGCAGAAGAGGCGGCTGAATAAGTTTGCGGCGCTCACCTTGGGGATAAGCGCCGCATACTCTCTTCAATTCAGTAAGGGATATCAGAAAAGGCCAGCTTGCGCCGTGGCCCAAACCACCGCGCAGACAATAGCGATGCCAACACCAGCCAAAAGCGCCGTCGGCATTCCGACAACGCGTCGGCCTTGCCGCGCATCCGTTGGGTTGGTGTATTCAGGTGTTTGATCGGTCATAGTGTTACTCCTCACCCAATCAACGCAGCAATCGTCAAACAGTTCCCATCTAATTTGGCCGTTCGCTATTGGATTTCAGCGGTATAGCCCCCGGTGCCATCTGGCGTCACCGTGCAATTTGCCATGCCTGCACAGGCGCCTGTCGCCATATTAAAGCTGCTCATATTGTTCAGCGTTCCCATATTCACCGCGACTGTGCCTTGAAACAAAGCCATCATCTTAGCGGTGTAATGCTCCTCGAACGCGGCGGCCTCTTTCGCTGGGGCGATCGCTCCGGCTTGCTTCAACGCGTCGGCTGAGAAGTCCTTGGTTTCATACACACCGACCACAGACATGGGCACGGCAACACCGCCCCATTTCTTGTAAACGTCTTCCGGCGCGAAATAGACCTGTACCACCGCATCCTTGCTGCCTTTGGCAACGCGAATATTTGCATAAAAGCGCACCTTCTGCCCCGCCCGCTTGGCTGTGCCGAAGGCGACTTTGACATCTGCGCCCGTCATTTGCGTCGTCACTTCAATCTGTTCGATCTTGGCAGGACGGTGCTGCTTCAATTGGGCTTTGTTGAGAGCTTGTTTCAGCAGAGTGCTCGCCGGTTTTTTGGCCTCATCTGTAAACGTCCAGGTTTGCAGTCGCGGTGATCTTGGGTCTCCGGCCTTCGCAACTTGGGCATATCCGTCCATCTCCCAATTGGTGATGCGGTGAATATGGTCTTGCCCGCTCACGATCACTGGGGCTGTGTATTTTGCAGACGAGGTGGATTTTGGTGCTGACTTCGGCGCAGTTGCCGTCGCTTTGGGATTCGCTTTTACTGTCTTGGGCGCCGCATTGTTTGGGGCACCTGTCCAGTTGGCATCCAGCAAATCGGCCCCGCCAATGGCCTTAAAGTCTTCTGATGGGGCCAGCAACACCACCGCATATTGGTTTGCACCGCTCCCTTTCAGCCTGGCGGCAAAGTCGCGCTCACCATACTCAGTGCCCGCCGAACCTGACACCGTATCGCCGCTGAACGTATGATCCATCACATCGACCCACATGGTCGACAGGGCGAAAAGCACCGCCTCTTCTGCGTCGCCACCGCTTTCTTCATCCAAATCGCAAGAACAGCTGTCTTCAATTTCAGCTCTCGTTTTCACAAACGCGACCGCGCCGTCATCGCCATTTTCTTTGTGAACGATGCCATAAACATCATCGAATGGATGGGCGGCCCAATCCGGCCGCGCCGTCTCAGCAGTTTGCGCTTCTGCGCTTACACTCGCCTCGCGCCCGCCGCAGGCCAGCACAATCGGAAACACCAACAAAAGAACTGCAAAACGCATCATAAACACTCCAATCTTCAACCACAACAACCGGCCTTGGTTGGGCCAAACTGACCTGAGCCCCACATACTTATCAAATTAAAAATCAATTAGAACAGGTGGCTAAAAGTTTTTAAGCCAAACTTATCCGACACCCCCTCCGGCGCACTTATAATCACCTCCATGAACCGTGAGCAGATCAACCG
>CAZXVJ010000005.1:0-94570 GCA_964644385.1 uncultured Hyphomonas sp.
GCTAGCCTCAGTCTGAAACCGATCCGGTGAAAACGCCGCCGCCAACTCACTGACCGCCCCATCCAAAATCATATCCGCCATAATCTGCGCCGTAATCGGCGCCAGCAATATACCGTTGCGATAATGCCCGGTCGCAAAAAGCAATCCGGTCATACTCCCTTCGCCCAGTATGGGAGCATGATCATCAGTCATCGGCCGTGCGCCATGCCAGTTATCAACAATGTCGGCCGCGCCCACCATTGGGCAAAGGCGTGATATCTCGCGTTTCGCCGCGCTCGCCTGTGGTGTTGTCAATGCAAATGGGTCGCGCTGCTGAATGGCTGTCACATGGGCAATGTCAGAATCAGCGCGAGGAACGACGTAATCGTCACCGGCTCGGACGACATGGCTCAAACCATGCTCGTCTTTTTGGAAAGCAACCAACCGTCCCATTCGACCTTCCATGTCTTCAATTTCAGGCACATGATACGCCGCAAGGAAGTCATGAAGTCTCGCTTTGGGCCGCAGCCAACCTTTGTCGACAAACGACCGTCCGTAAAAGTCAGCTCCCGAAGCGAGCACAATTGCATCCTCTCTCCGTACAATTTCTGACACGATTTGTTGTGTTTGAAAGATCCAAAATCGCCGCCTGAGTTTTTCTCCAGCTGTTACCCCTACGGCCGCAGACGCATCCTTATTCATCAGAAGATTTGCGTCTTCCTGCTCGATTTTCACGCCCGCCTCCACGCAAGCAATTGCGAGCGCCTCCAGCACTTTCCGATTATCCACCCACCCATCGCTCGGTAGCAGCATTGCCGCCATCACATCCGCGCTCAGCGACGGCTCCATAGCGCGCGCTTCGTCCGGCGTCAGCCGCTCATACGCCACGCCGCGCTCATCCAGCGCCTCGCGCAAGTCCGCAATCCGCCGCGCTTGATCCGCGTCCACCGCCACGGCCAGCGTCGGCCCGGCATGATAGCCAACATCAATCCCGCTCGCCGCCTCCAATTCAGCGGCAAACGCCCCCCAAATCTCCGCGCTCGCCATGCACAGATCAAACAGCCGAGGATGCGCGCCCTCTTCCGCCGCCGCCTCATATGCAGGCGCCAGCATCCCGGCTGCGGCCCAACTCGCCCCGCGCGGCGGCCAGTTTTTCTCATAAACCGTCACCTGCGCCCCGCGTTTCGCCAGCTCCCACGCGCAGCTCAGGCCTATAATGCCCGCCCCGATGATCGCCACCGATGGCCCAGAAGTCGATTTCCCGCTCATTGCGCCGCGATAGCAGCCATGTCGCCCAAAATAAATGCCTCACAACATGCGTAACCCCGCCGCAGGTGCCCATATTGCGATTCATTCTCAATTGTGATTGATGGACCCACATTCATTGGGATATTCAAGCTATGCGCCGTCTCTTACCCGTCCTGCCTCTATTGGCCATCGCACTTGTCGCGTGTGGCAGTGGCGATACGCCCGCTGCGTCGTCTGATCGCTCAGCGGCATCAAAGGATGCAGGCACGCTAAATATCTATTCGGCTCGCCACTATGATTCAGACCGTATTCTCTACGACACCTTTGAAAAAGAAACCGGCATCAAAGTCTCGTTCCGCGAAAGCAAAGCGCCCCAATTACTTGAGACATTGAAAGCCGAAGGCGATGCCAGCCCAGCGGACGTCATTATCGCCGCAGATGCCGGCACGCTCTATAGATTTCAGACCGCTGGCCTTACCCAACCGATCGAATCTGAGGTCATAAACACTGTCATTCCCGCACGCTTTCGCGAAGAGAACAATCACTGGGTTGGCCTCGCCAAACGCGCCCGGGTGATCGTGTACGATCCAGCCCGCCTCGATCCTGAAGATGTGGACGACTACACAGACCTCGCCTCCGGCAAATTGCAGGGCGAAATCTGCATGCGCTCCTCAACCAATATCTATAATCTGTCCCTCATGGGCGAACTGATTGAACGTCTCGGTCAAGACACCGCCAAAGCATGGGCGCGCAGCGTTGTGGCAAACTTTGCACGTCAGCCTCAAGGCGGTGACACAACCCAAATTGAATCCATCGCGGCGGGAGAGTGTTCCGTCGCGCTGGTCAATCACTATTATTACGTGCGATTGGCGCAGAGCGAGTCTGAGGCCAAACGCGCTGTCGCGGCGAAAACCCGGCTGGCCTTCCCCGGCCAAACCGGAAACGGAACGCATATCAACGTTACCGCCGCAGCCATCACCGCGAACGCCCCGAGCAAGGACAATGCCGTCCGTTTTATTGAGTTTCTGACGACCCCCGAAGGCCAATCGCTTCTGACAACTGAAACGAAAGAGTTTCCGATCATCGCTGGCATCACGCCGCCTGCGGGCGTCGAAAATCTGCCCATGTTCAAAGAAAGCGATATGTCGTTGACCCGTCTGGGAGAACGCCAATCCGACGCGCAGACGGTTTTTGACACCGCTGGCTGGAACTGAAGTCCAGTTTGACCGCGCGCGCCCTTCTTGCCCGTCCGCGCTTTAGATTAGCGAACCTTCCAGCGCTCCTTGCCGCGCTGTTTATTGGCGCGCCGGTGATGGTCGTGCTGATTGCTGGTTTGTTTTGGGGCGGCGGAGACCACTGGGTCCACATCCAAGAAACCCTCCTCAAAGGCTACATTGGCGGAACGCTGGGTACACTTGCCTTGACCGGCACACTCATCTTGGCCATCGGCGTACCCGCTGCTTGGCTCGTCACCATGTATCGCTTCCCTGGCCGAGGCCTGTTTGAATGGCTGCTGATCTTGCCCCTCGCGGCCCCCGGTTATGTGTTCGCATATGCCTTTGCAGATCTACTTGGCATCGCCGGGCCCGTTCAAACGCTGCTGCGGGACACAACAGGCCTCAGCGCCCGCGACTATTGGTTTCCAGAAATCCACAGCCTGCCCGGCCTCGCCTTCGTATTGGCCGCCACCCTGTATCCTTATGTCTACCTGACGGCCCGCGCCGCCTTCACATCGCAGTCCATCTGCGCACTGGAAGCTGCGCGCAGCCTCGGCGCAAGTCCTGCGCGCAGCTTTTGGAAAGTGGCGCTGCCCGCCGCGCGCGCAACCATCATCGCTGGCCTCGCCCTCGCCCTGATGGAGGCCGCCGCAGACTATGGCGCCGCTGAACACCTTGGCGTCCCCACGCTTACCTTTGGCGTGGTGCGGGCATGGGACAGTTTCGGCAGCCCAAGCGTCGCCGCGCGTCTAGCGCTCGTATTGCTCACCATCGTACTCGCGCTCACGCTGCTGGAACGGGCCAATCGCGGACGCAAAGGCAGCCAGCAAAGCTCGACGCGCTGGCGAGTGAGCACACGCGCCACGCTCTCCCCACGCCGGGCCGCGCTCGCCACACTGTTTTGCACGGCCATATTTACTGTCTGCTTCGTGCTTCCCGTTGGACGCCTCATTTGGCTTTCTGTCGAAACCCGCGAAACGATTGCGCCGCTCGGAGACGCGTTTCGCAACACGATTATCCTCGCAGGTTCAGGCGCATGTCTGGCATTTGGCCTGGCGCTCATTATTGCGTTGTCCATGAACGGCAAAGGTCCACTTGCGCGGCTTGCACGGCTGGCCGCTGCCTCCGGATATGCCATACCCGGCGCCGTGCTCGCGCTGGGCGGATTGGTTTTGCTCAAGCTATTTGGATGGCAACTCGCCGGATTGTCCGCAATCGCTATGCTCGCTTGGGTCTATGCCAGCCGTTTTACTGCCGCTGGGGCAGAGCCCATGCGCGCCGCCCTCTCCCGCGCGCCCCGTTCGATGGGCCATGCCGCCCGCAGTCTTGGCGCGTCGCCGCTCCGCAAAGCCAAACAGGTGGACCTGCCCATCGCGATGTCAGGTGCAGCCGCTGGTGCTCTAATCCTGTTTGTTGAGGCGCTCAAAGAACTCCCAGCCACGCTGATGCTTAGACCCTTTAATTGGGACACGCTGTCGGTCAGGGCCTATGCCTATGCGTCTGATGAGCGGCTTGCGGCGGCCGCCATGCCGTCTTTGCTGATAACGCTGGCCGGTCTCGTGCCCGTATTGTTACTCTCCCGTCAACTCGCCCGCGCCCGTCCCGGCCAATTCAAGGCGCCTTTGCCATGACCACCACAGACCTTTCTGCGCGCGACATCACCAAACACTATGACGGCACGGCCGTTGTCGATCAGGTGAGTCTTAAGCTGCAACCTGGCAAGATCACCGCCTTGCTGGGCGGCTCCGGCGCGGGCAAATCTACCTTGTTGCGCCTGTTCGCCGGGCTTGAAACACCAGACGCTGGCGAAATCTGGATGGGCGACACCTGCCTCTCGACCACCAAGAGAAGCGTGGCACCCGAAAAACGACGCATTGGTCTTATCTTTCAGGATTTTGCGCTTTTCCCTCACATGACAGCGTCTGAAAATGTCCGCTTCGGATTGAACAAAATGGCGAAGGGGGACGCAGAACTCGCCGCGGCAGACTGGTTGGACCGTCTGAACCTCACAGGCCGCGCCAAAGCCTACCCACACGAATTGTCAGGCGGAGAGCAGCAACGGGTTGCAATTGCCAGAGCGCTCGCGCCACAGCCCCTCGCAATTTTGATGGATGAGCCGTTTTCAGGGCTCGATCCAGCCTTGCGCGACAGTGTCAGAGACATCGCCATTCGCGCCATCAAAGACGCAAACATTCCGGCCCTTCTCGTGACACACGACGCTGCAGAGGCATTGGGGACCGCCGATGACATCGCCATCATGAAGGGCGGTAAGATCCTGCAAAACGGTCCTTCAGAGAGCGTATATATGACGCCAAACTCCGTGGACGTGGCCAGCGCGCTCGGCGCGGCCAACTCTATAGCCGCCACAGATTTACCAGCCTCCCTGACCGCAGACCTGAAAACAGATGGCGCGCAGCTGGTTATTCGGCCCGAGGGCGTACTGATCGACAAAACAGCCGTCACCGCCGCAACCGTTCAGGCGCGTCATCTGATTGGCCCCGTTGTGCGGCTGTCACTGCAGGTTGGCGATCAATACCTGTCCGCCTTCGCCCCTCGCGCGAACGCGCCGAGCGTGGGGGATCAGGTCCGCATCCGTCTCGACCCCGAAATGGTGTTCATCTTTGCGTCAGACGCGATCTGACATTTACGTTAGATATGCCGTTGGCCCCTCGCCAAGCCCCTATCAATCGGCCTAAAACATTGTTGGGGAAGGCAATTTGCAGGAGACGTCACTCATGGCGCTGAAATTCGTTCGCTTGACCATTGCCGCTGTCGCTGCTGCGCTTGTTGCCTCTGCGGCGACTGCGCAAGGCTTTGTGCGGGATGCAGAGATTGAAAACACCCTCCGCGAATGGACAGATCCGATTCTGGAAGTCGCGGGCCTGAACCCTGAAGATGTCAGCCTCTACATTATCAATGATCCTAGTCTCAATGCATTTGTCGCAGGCGGTCAGAACATCCACCTGCACACCGGCCTCATCATCGAGGCCGAAACCCCTGGACAGATCAAAGGCGTGATCGGCCATGAGACCTGTCACATCGCGTGTGGGCACTCCGTTAGCCGACAACGCGCCGCGCAAGTCGCCGCACGCCCAGCTCTGATTTCCATCGGCCTCGGCATCCTTGCCATCGCGGCGGGTGAAGGCGGCGCAGGCGCAGCCCTAATCGGCAGCTCGCAACAGTTTGGCGCCCTCAACTTCTTTATCCACACCCGATCTGAGGAAGCTGCCGCAGACGCCGCCGCCGTGACCTATATGGATCAGCTCAATGAGTCGCCGGCCGGCATCGTCGAGTTCTTTGAAAAGTTCCGCTATCAGGAAGTGCTTTCAGACGCGCGTCGCCAACCCTATTTTCGCGCCCACCCGCTCGCGTCTGACCGCATCCGAACCGCGCGCGCCCTCGCCGAAGATACCGGCAAGATGGACATCCCCCCGACGCCAGAAGTGCAACTCCAATATGAAATGATGCGCGCCAAGCTCATCGGTTTCCTTGAGACGACGAACAAAGTCCGTAACGAATATCCCGAATCAGACACAAGCGCGCCCGCCCGCTACGCCCGGTCCATCGCCGCGCTGCAAGCCTCTGACATTGGTGTGGCCATTAAGGAGATCGACTCCTTACTCGCTGAAAGTCCAGACAACCCATATTTCAACGAACTTAAAGGCCAGATCCTGTTTGAAAGCGGCCGCGCCGCCGAATCCGTCGGTCCGCACAAACGCTCGCTCGAACTGCTGCCTAAACAACCCCTTTTCCTCATCAATTATGCCCGTTCTCTCAATGCACGCGGCAATCCGGGCGATGTGGAACTTGCTGAATCGGCCTTGAGAGACGCGCTAATCGTTGAGCCGGAAAATGCCTTTGCTTGGCATCAACTCGCCGTCGCATTGGAACAACAAAATCGGCGCCCTGAAGCGCTTCTCGCCACCGCTGAGTCTGCATACGCAATTGGAGATATCGTGCGCGCTAACGCCTTTGCCGGCCGCGCGGTGAGAGATTTAGACCGCGGTACAACCACGTTCCGGCGCGCGGATGATATTCTGTTGATCACCGATCCCAGCAATCCAGATAACCGTCCTTACTATGAACGCGTTCGCCGCGCCCCTCGCTTGACGACCGATATGTCCCATCAAGGCATGACGGTCTTAAACTTTGGCAACGATTCCCCTCAATAACATCTACGTTAGCGCCATAGACGCTTAACCTCCCTGTCCTATAGACGGATAGAAACGCACGAATTGATTCTGAAAGGCCGATTCTATGTACCGTAAAGTCCTTGCCTCCGTTGCCTTTGGCGCCCTCGCTTTGACACCCGCTTGCGCCCAAAGCTCGTCCATCGACACAGCCGACAAAGAAGCGATCGGTGAGATCGTTCGTGAATACATCTTGGAAAACCCTGAGATCATCGAGGAAGCGCTGATTGCTCTGACAGAAAAAGAGCGCGAGGCGACCGCCGAAGAACAACGCAAAGCCATCGCGTCAAACAGCGACGCGCTATACGGCACAAAATCTGACTACTTCATCGGCCCCGCGGACGCCAAAGTCACTGTGGTGGAGTTTTTCGATTACCGCTGCGGCTACTGCAAACGTTCAATCGACTGGATCCAGGAGCTTCCTGAAAAGTATGATGGCGACGTCCGCGTCGTCTTCAAGGAATTGCCCATCCTGTCCCCCGAAAGTGAGCAAGCCGCGCTTGCCGCCCTCGCCGCAGGCAAGCAGGGTAAATACACAGAAATGCATGTCGGCCTGATGGAGCTAGAATCCAGCACAGGTTTCAAGCCTGCCGATATCGACAAAGTGGCAAAAGCGGCTGGCGTAGACGTCAAAAAGATGCGCGCCGATATGCGCTCCATCGCCGTTCAAAAACAGCTGTCTGACATGAAAGCGCTCGGTCGAAGCCTTGGCGTCGGCGGAACACCATCTTTCTTCATCGGCGACGAAGCTGTCCCGGGCGGCGCCAATGAAGACGTCTTGAACAAAATGATCAAGGAAGAGCTCGCCAGCTAGGCGTCCGCCCTAATCATCTCGGGATACAGCGCCGCGGAGGGATTTGATCTCTCCGCGGCGTTTCTTTGCCGCGATCCGGCGTTTCACGCTGCCATAGGTTGGGCGCGTTGCGATACGCCGCTTTGGCTTGTGCGTGGCTTTCAGCACCATCTCTTTCAATCGTTTGCGCGCTGCTTCCCGGTTCAGTGCCTGACTGCGATGTTCCTTCGCCTCCAGCATAAACCGGCCATCATTGGTCATCCGGCTGCCATAGAGCCGCTTAAAGCGTGCTTTGACGGCGGGCGGTAGAGATGACGCCTCCACCATCCATGTCAGCTGCACCGCAGTCGACACCTTATTGACGTTCTGCCCGCCCGGCCCTGACGCGCGCACAAACGCTTCTGAGAGCTCCCAAGCAGGGATCTCCAGCGTGTCATTGATGCGTAAGTCGCCGAATTCGGCCATTTTGACTTTCCTTAACGGCCCATTCAGCCAGTGTTCAGGCCGTATATCTAGTATCGGGAGACAGCCACCGAAAGGTGCGCACAGGCTTCGCGCCCCAAATAAATATAGCGGAGCCGCCCTATTAGGAGGCTCCAAGCCTATGAAACTCTTAACAACAGCTGCGAGATTGCTCGCCATTGCCGCCACCGCAGGCATGATCGCTGGCCCCGTCGCATCCGCTGACCACGGCCGGCGCGGCCACGGCGCATACGACAATCACCGAACCCAGCATAATCACCGCCGCGATACACGGCGCGATCATCATACCCGCCGCGACCACCGAACGCGCCGAGACCGCCGCGCCTACCGGAATGATCACAGACGCCACCACGCCCGACGCGATCATCGCCGGTACACTCAAAACTATCGCAGTCATACCCCGCGATACAATTACCGCACGAACAATCGCCGATACGCGTATCAAGCGCCCCGCCGCGGCTACTCTTATCCCTACAATGGAAATGGGGTGACGTTCAGCTACTCAACCGGGCCAAGCTATTACAATCAGCGCTACGCTCCGAGATACTCTGTCGGCAACCGTTACGGTTACCACCCCCGCACAGTCTATGTCCGCGATTATGGCCGCTACGGCCTATATGATCCGCCGCGTGGCTATCACTGGGTCCACGATGATGACCGGGGAGATGCAATTCTCGCATCTGTTGCCACCGGCGCCATCATCGGACTGGTTGTCGGCGCGATCGCCTACGACTAGATCTGTAAAACAGGCAGATCATCTAACGCCGAGAGTTCCCCCACTCTCGGCGTTTTCTTTGCGCCATATATGACAATTTTGAGATTTCTCCAGTCTGCCCATTCCATTCGGCCCAAATCATGCTTAAACCTAAGGTGTCCGAGAATGATCCGGACACTGTTGGTGCGATACGCACGTTTTGAAAGGAGGTGACCCTATGTCGAGTGAGAAACCAGGTGAGGCCGTTGGGTCTAATTCATGTGGTGTCTGGACGGAGCAGCCTCCGATCAGCACATAGAGAATTTTGAAGCGGTGAAACCCCGCTAAGACCGAACAGAGCCAAACCGGCTCACGAGGGTCGCCCTTTGCGAAGGGCGGCCCTTTCGTTGTCTGGATCTAAGGTTTGCGCTGCCAGACACACTGAAAAACCTCGCAGACAATCAATTCTGCCGGGTCAAACGTCGTGCCCTCAGCTTCAGTCTCGCGTGCGAAATATGCTAAATGTGCCTCGCGCCACCACGCCAGGCTCTTATCCCCCTCGCCTTCAACTGCGGCAAAATCGGCAGTCACCTCATCGAAAGGCACATCTTCAACCGCTGTCGTTTTGATCACACACGCGGCGTCACCTGCGCCATCCAAGATCAAATAATGCCCGCCCACCACAGGCGCGATGTGTTTCCCAGACGTATAAATCGCCCGGCGTGACGCGGTCGCGCGCTTCTCACCACTCAAAATCAAAGCAAGCAGACCGTCGGCAAGCTCCGGGCTATCCCCAAACGCATAGACGTCATTCGGCAAACCCGCATGCCCAGTGTCCGCGCAAAACCGCGCCCATACGGCGGACTGGTCTGTCGTCAAAGATACAGTCAAAGCAACGCCTAAGCCGGCTCTGCCGTGCCGTCCTTCTTGGCGGGTTTCTTCTTCTTTTTGACGTCGGCAACATATTTGAAGGCGAGCAGTTTCTCATCCTTCTTGTCGACATCAATCTGAACCACGCCGCCTTTCTGAAGCTTGCCGAACAACAGCTCTTCGGCCATCGGTTTTTTGACGTGCTCCTGAATAGTTCGCGCCAGTGGACGCGCGCCCATATCTGGATCGAACCCGCGCTTGGCCAGCCATGCTCGCGCCGCCTTGGTAATCTCAATCGACACGTTGCGGTCTTCCAACTGAACTTCCAGCTGCAAGATGAACTTCTCGACCACACGGTCGATGATTTCCGGTGTCAGGCCGCCAAATACGATAGTGGAGTCCAACCGATTGCGGAATTCAGGCGTGAACAAGCGCTTCAGCGCCTCTTCCTGCTCGTCATGCTTCTTGCCTGCACCAAACCCGATTGCGTTCTTAGACGCGTCAGAGGCGCCTGCATTGGTCGTCATAATCAGAATGACATTGCGGAAGTCCACTTTGCGCCCGTTTGCATCCGTCAGCGCGCCATTGTCCATCACTTGCAGCAAGATATTGAACAGGTCCGGGTGGGCTTTCTCGATCTCGTCCAGCAGCAACACGCAATGCGGGTGTTGATCCACACCATCCGTCAGCAGGCCGCCTTCGTCATAGCCAACATAGCCGGGAGGCGCGCCAATCAGGCGACTCACTGTGTGGCGCTCCATATACTCAGACATGTCGAAGCGCAGGATCTCAACGCCCATGATTGAGGCGAGCTGCTTGGCCACTTCGGTTTTACCCACGCCCGTGGGGCCAGTGAACAGATAAGAACCAATCGGCTTGTTCGGCTCACGCAAACCAGCGCGGGCCAGCTTGATCGCCGCCGAGAGCGCCTCGATCGCCGGGTCTTGCCCAAACACAACGCGCTTGAGGTCAGAGTTGAGAGATTTCAGCGCCTGAGCGTCATCTTGAGAGACTTGTTTCGCCGGAATGCGCGCAATCTTGGCCACCACGGCCTCAATGTCTCGCACGCCCACCGTCTTCTTGCGCTTGCTCGCAGGTAACAGCCACTGCGTCGCCCCCGCCTCATCAATCACATCAATCGCCTTATCCGGCAATTTGCGGTCGGTGATATAACGCTCAGCCAGTTCCACCGCCGTCTTAATCGAATCATTGGTGTAGCGCAGGCCGTGGAACTCTTCGAAACGAGACTTCAGCCCCGTCAAAATCTTAATTGTGTCGGCCACGGTCGGCTCCACCACGTCAATCTTGCGGAACCGGCGGCTGAGCGCGCGATCCTTCTCAAAGTGCTGCTTGTACTCTTTAAACGTTGTCGACCCCATGCACCGCAAGCCGCCATTCTGCAATGCAGGCTTGAGCAAATTAGACGCATCCATCGCGCCGCCGGAGGTCGCTCCAGCGCCAATAATGGTATGGATCTCATCGATGAACAGGATCGCATTGTCCTGCTCTTCCATTTCTTTCATCACAGATTTCAAGCGTTCCTCGAAATCGCCGCGATAGCGCGTCCCCGCCAGCAATGCACCCATATCGAGTGACCAGATCACAGCATCGTTGAGGATTTCAGGCGCTTCACCGTCCACGATCATTTTGGCGAGGCCTTCAGCAATCGCTGTTTTACCCACGCCCGGATCACCGACTAAAATCGGATTGTTCTTATTGCGCCGGCATAGCACTTCAATGCACCGCTCAACCTCCAAACGACGCCCAATCAGCGGATCAATCTTACCCGCTTTGGCTTTCTCGTTCAGGTTCACGCAATAGGCGTCCAGCGCCTCGTGCCCTTGTTTGACGGGCTCTTCGCCTTGCTCTTCTGTGCCGCGCGGAGAGTTCTGCCGAGACAGCCCTGGCTGCTTGGCCACGCCATGCGAGATGAAGTTCACCGCGTCATAGCGGGTCATATCTTGCTCTTGAAGGAAATAGGCGGCGTGGCTCTCACGTTCTGAGAAGATCGACACCAGTACGTTTGCGCCGGTCACTTCATCGCGGCCAGAACTTTCGACATGCAAAATGGCCCGCTGCACAACACGCTGGAACGCTGCGGTCGGTTGCACCCGTCCTTCGCTTTCATCCAGGATCAGGCTGGAGAGTTCTTCATCGATGTAGCGCATCAAATCGCGACCAAGGTCTTCGATGTTGACCTTGCAGGCGTTCATTACCTCTTGAGCATGCTCATCTTCGGTAAGCGCCAGCAGAAGGTGTTCCAGCGTGGCATATTCATGCTCACGTTCTGAAGCCAGGGTCAGAGCTTTTTCAAGCGCTGTTTCGAGAGAGGGTGACAAACGGGGCAAAGGGGGCCTCAAATCAAGGGTGAATAACTAGTCTTCTTTCTCCATGACGCATTGGAGCGGATGTTCATGCCGCTTGGCAAGGTCCAAAACCTGCGAAACTTTCGTTTCCGCCACTTCAAATGTGTAGACGCCGCATAGGCCGACGCCCTTTTGGTGAACATGCAACATAATACGGGTTGCCTGTTCGGGAGAGCGATTAAAGTAGCGCTCTAGAATATGTACGACAAACTCCATCGGGGTGTAATCATCGTTCAACAGCAAAACCCGGTAAAGCGAGGGCTTCTTCGTGCGTACGCGCGTTTGCGTCACCGTGCCGATGCTCTCATCGTCCGGCGGCGAGTTGTCTGGCGGGCCGGGTTGACCGGGGTCGCTCATCGAAAATGGGTCAGTCAAAGAAATCATCAGAACCTAAGATATAGGTTTGTTCGCCAGTTTGAAGGGCTAGTATGGCTCAGAAGGCAAACTAATTCACTTTGCGCGCAAACTATCCACAATAGCTTCGACACGTTTGAGGTTTTTGCCGAGGTCTGAATAGCCCACGCGAGACCGTGAATAGATCGCAATCGTTGACCCGCCGCCCGCCGCCGACAGTACCTGAGCATCAACATCATCGCGAAATCGCATAAACGGTGTCACGGCGACAAATTTCAAGCGCATCCCTGCGTCATCCTTGGCGGTCGTCTTCCAATGCGATGTGTGCTCAACCGATTCCACCAGACGCTGCCACAGCGCCTCTGGCGAAACGTCAAATACAGGCGCGTCCTTGTCCGTTTCAGATGTCTCGCACAGGCCCGGAGGGGCCAACAACGCCGCATTGGGCCTAGATGACCGAACCAACGTCTTAAAGTCCACAAATCCGTCTTTAGAACTCGCCATTCACATTTCACCTCAGTTTATCGTGGCTCAAACGAAGTGAACCGGACCAAACAGGCCCGGCTCAATCCAGTCTACTTACTCTACAGTTCCATCAGACCTAAAGCGCTGACGAAAACCTTGCCGTTTAGCGGACTTGTGCACCAAGCGGCTTCACGGTGTCTTGCCAAAAGCTTTTGTAAAGCTTGGCTTGTTCTTTCATCTCTGAAGTATAGGCAGAAACGACAGATTTTGCAAAATTAGTCTGCAATTCAAAAGCGGTACGCAAATCCCCGGCGCTCGTCATGGCCTGAGTGGTCTCGTAACCGCGCTCAGCCGTGCGGGTCATCATTTGGACGTTCCGAACGCCAATCTTTCCAGCCATGCGCGCGGACTCAGCAATAACGCTTCCGATGGCCTTCGCATTGTCTGTTGCAGCTGCAGCGACATGTTCAAAATCCACATTCACTGTCTTTTCAGCAGTGTTTTTCTTCGTTTTTGCAGCGCTTGCTTTGCTTTTTGAGTTCTTTTTAGCCATTATGAATACTCCCGTTGGTGTTCTGTTCCTTAAAGATAGGGTCGCCTGTTCGCAGACGCAACATTTTATTGTGCAGCGCAGCATAACTCGCCTTGCACGAGATTTGCATGAAGGACCAACACAAGACGAGACCGCATCACCAAAGTGTTAAATTTGGCGCCGTTAATGGCTGATAAAGGCATTTAGGCGAAATTAGGTTAACCCTAGCATCCTCTGGGGTAACAATTAGTACGGAGTATCCCATGTCGAGACGCAATCTGTCGGTACCGTTTAAAGCGATATTGTTGGCAACAACGCTTTCGGTGACAGGATTGGCGGCCCCGGCAGCGTTCGCTGAAAAGTACGCTTCCATTGTGATTGACACTGGAACAGACGAAGTTCTCCACGCCCGCCACGCAGATGAGCCGCGCTATCCCGCCTCTCTGACCAAGGTGATGACTCTCTATATGCTCTTCGACGCTATCAATGCGGGCGAGATCGCCATGGATGACAAGCTCACCGTTTCCAGATTCGCCGCCGCTCAAGCCCCGTCTAGCCTGCGCTTGAAGGCCGGCAGCAAGATTACTGTCTCAGACGCAATCGACGCGCTCGTCACCAAATCAGCCAATGACGTCGCCGTTGTCGTTGCTGAACGCATTGGCGGCACTGAAAAGCGCTTTGCTCAACTGATGACCGTTAAAGCCAAATCCCTCGGCCTCGCCAATACGCGCTTCGTGAATGCCTCTGGCCTGCCCGACAAGCGCCAAATCTCCACGGCCCGCGACATGTCCAAGCTGGCCGAAGCCCTGATTGATAATCACGGTGACTCATATCACTACTTTTCACAGACCCGCTTCAAGTGGGGCAGCAAGACCTACAAGTCGCACAACGCCTTGCTCGGTAAAGTCGCTGGCGTAGACGGCATCAAGACGGGCTATACCCGCGCCTCAGGCTTCAACCTGATGACCTCTGCAGAACGTGATGGAAACCGCATCGTCGCCATCATGCTGGGCGGCAACACGGCCAAGGCCCGCAACACCCACGTTGAAGCTCTGGTCGAAGCCGCCTTCACCAGTCTATCAAATGAAACCCCCAGCGGTTTACGTCATCGTCAGGCCTTCGCCTCAATTGACAAACCCCTCCACCCAGACGCGGCGGCTGTGCCAATGCTCAACGGTAAACCGCTTCCGCAACACACCGCTCAAGGCGCCAGCAGCTCCTCTCCGGTCGAAACGCAAGTCGCAAAAACGCAGGTTCAGCCCGTTGCAAAGCCCGTCACCCGCCGGATCGTTCAGGCCGCCCCAAAAGTCACCCGCGCGCCCGCCGAAGTTAAAGTTCAGGCACAAGCCAAACTGCAAATGGTTCCAAAAACCGCGCCAGTCGTCACATCCTACACCCGCGTAGAACCGACCCCAGCCCCCGCAGCGCCGCAGATCATTGCCGAGACCCCTGCCACTCCGGCACCAGCGGTCAAACAACAGCCAGCCTTCTCCGTCGCAGAATACGAAGCGAAACAGATCGCCAACGCAAAATAACCCCGGCAAACAGCGGACCAAACAAAAGCTCGGTTAGAGACTCAATAAGCCCGCAAGGCTTCGTCAACATCTAGCCAGTCGAAGGGCTCTCTTCCTGACTGCGTAAGGCGTATTTTTTTGCGGTACAGATCAATCTGCATTTTCATGTCACGACTGGCGTCATACAAATAAACTGACCAATCATCGCGCGAACGTTCCTGAAAAACATTTCTGGCCTGCCCGTCTTTGCCAAATTCAGTCCAGGTCTTTGCGGCGGTTTGCTCAATGCGGCTTTTCGCATAGCGCGCACTGATCACATTTTGACCGTTTACACCTTTCGCGGTCACGCCCAGCGGGGCGGGCATGCCGCCCGTCGAATACCCAACCCGTGTTGCGTTAGGCGCTGTTGTTGGTGATGTGGCCGGAGGCGCTGTAGAGCCCCCCAATGGCGTGCCGCCAGATCCATCCACAACCCATCCCTTGCTTTTCCACCGTGGCAGAAGATTGGGCTGACTGCGGATTTCTGTAACCGCGTCGGGCGACATGAATCGGAACCAGTTTTGCTCTAATTCACGCATACCCACCGTTACGATTGCGCCGCCGCGCTCTGTGCGGGGAATTGACAAATTTTGCCCAAAACCAGCACCGCGCACCGGCCCTCCCAACATACGAAGAGCAACCTTTTTCCCACTACTACTCACGCGGTAAGCTTGATATTCGTAGGGCACACTGAAGGTCTGCTTACGGAACATCGCTGACTGCGCCGCAACTGTATATTGACTATCAGCCTTTACTTCTGTCGTTTTACCGCGAGACTCCTCGCGCGCTTCTGAAATAGCACGTGACCAACCTGCGGACGCGGACCCTGAGAAAGTACCTGCTACAGTTTGCGGGCTAGTCCATGTCGCCGACGCACTTATATTTGTCGTGTCACTCGTAGAGCTTGTCGCCGTAATCTGTTCAAAGGATGAAAAGGTTTCCTCGAACAAGTTTACCGACTGATCAATCTCTGAGGTGTTGTCATAAAAATCTACAGCAGTCACAGCTTTCGCTGGCAACGATCTTCGGGAGCCGTCAGGTGAAAGCGTGACTTCGGCAGGCACGATTTTGGTCGGACCAAAAGTATCTCTCCCACCTTTGATCCATTTATTGATCGAGTACTCTGACCAACCATCGGCTGTCCCATTCGGGCTGCCATTGCCTGAACAGTGAACGCCTCGATAAATTCTAATGTAGTGCAGCTTCCAGTCATTACCGTCAGATTTTCTGACGTCTATCCAAGAAACAACACCCATATCCTCAGTTTCAAAATTGAACACATCCGTGCTGTCTCGGTCTTGGTCCCCGCCTATTTCCTTAAAGCCTGAATACACACGCGCCATACCCTCGCCAGGCTCACCAGACATAGCCACTTCGGGATATTTATCGGTCCCGGCATCTGCAACGTTTGCGGTTTTCGCAACGAGACAATACTTAACAATATCAGCCGAGGCTGGCGCAGCGATTGCGAAACTGATCGCGGCAAAACCTCCAGCGATGAAAACTCGGCGAAAATTTGATTTTCCAAAATACGATTCAAGCATGCGTCCCTCCTAATGCTCCCCGGTGTAGTGGACGCAAAATTGGGTACAAATGCAAGCTAGTCATAGAAATTTTGTAGTATTCAGAGCGGCTTTCGCATTACTTTTGAAGGCAGGGATAATGAATAGCGCCCGGCCAATCCCGCCAAACCTCCCAACGGAAGACCAAGTACTTCACATTCAATTCGGTATTCTTCGCAGCAAAAGGCAATTGTTCTCAGACCTGCATAAAAAAGCACAGTCTTGCTCATTCATCTTAATAACAGGTGCCGTCTCTTTGACGCCGAGAGCCGACGTAAAGTCTAATGAACGGTTTATCAGTGCCTTAAAACGGGATCTCTTCGCCCACCAATTCCGGCAGCTGCAGAACGATAATCAAATCCCGCATTTCTTGACGCGCAGCGACATGGCTCATCGTGAACGTGATGTTCGAGCCCTTTTCCGTCAGGTCCAGCAAGGTCAAACCCGCTGGGAACAATTCACGATAAATCACTCGCTCTGACAGGCCGGGTGCCAGGCGAAACCCAATCCGCTTAGATAGGTTCGTCAACGCCTCCCCAACGCGCTGCTTATTACGCGCCGCCAATGAAGACATCCGATTGCGCATCACGATCCAGTCGATTGGGCGACGGCTCGTTTGCGCCTTCTTCTTGCGGCACGTCCACACCATTTCAGAATAGAAACTCGGACGGATTACTTCCAGAGTCTGCGGGTTCACATCGCCGAGCAGATCAAAATCCACAAAGCTGTCATTCAGCGGCGTGATCAGCGTGTCCGCATTCATGTGCGCGAGGCGAGACAGGAATGTGTCCCCGCCCGGCGAATCAATCAGCACATAATCGCAATGCTTTTTCAGCCGCGCCACACTGGATAAGAACCGCTGCGTTTCTTCCGCTTCAGCCTCATCCAGATCGCGCGCCTGGCTGGCATCCACACGAATAATCTCAGGCATCGGCAGTTTCGCGCCAGATGTCTGCATCCATTTCAATCGGTTTTCCAAATAGCGCGTCAGCGTGCGTTGGCGCACATCAAGGTCAATCACGCCAACCTTCTTGCCCATCCGCATCAAGGCAACGGACAGGTGAACGGAAACGGTAGATTTACCCGCCCCGCCCTTTTCATTGCCGATAACAATCACGCGCGCTTCTGGTTTCGGCCCAGAGCGGCTTGTTAGAGGCGTGTTTAAATCACTCACCGGGGAGAAACCGTCAGCGGGCATTGTGCGCGCTCCACTTCATAGCGGCGTTCTAGCCGCGCAAATTTGCAAATTAGGCGACGTTCGCCAACTCAATCGTTTGGGTTGCTGGCAACAGGCCAGCGTCATCTACAAATAGGTCCGTGTCTTCGGTTGGCGCTGCGCCATAGGTGGCTGCCATCGGCTCGCCATCAAACAGCATCGCATCGCCGTCCAGCGCCCCGAACGAGACGCCATTCACAGGCAGATCGACCATCGGCCTCGTCGCAGAGATCGTCCGCAACATGCCGCGCAATCCAGACAATGCGCCCGATACACGCGACATCTCACGAGACAGTCTATCTGCCTCAGTCGAAACAGGTGTAGACGCCGCCGCAAACATCCAGTCATCACTATCCATTGAGCAATGGTCCACATCCACCGGCCGAATGCGCGGTTCAACAGCCTTTACAGCGTGTTTCCCGTGTCGACGCGCCTCTGCGCGAAATGCGGCGCCGAGGGCGAAAGTCTTTAGCGAAGTCAGGATGCGATATGTCATGCATTGGAAAATCGACGGATTGGGTTAACAAGTCGTTTACCAACCCACTATTCGAAGTGATTTCTCCATGACAAAAGAGTCAAAGTTTCCGATCCCGGTCGTCCGAACGCGCACGCAGTTACGGCAACGCATTGCAGAATATAGGAAATCCGGAAAACGCATCGGTTTTGTCCCCACAATGGGCGGATTGCACGCAGGCCACCTTTCGCTTGTTAGAATCGCTGGTGAAGCCACAGATTGCGCGATTGCCAGCATTTTCGTGAACCCGACTCAGTTCGCGCCCGGCGAAGACTTCGACGCCTACCCCCGCAATGAAATGGACGATCTCAACAAGCTCGCCTCCGCCGGCTGCGCTTTGGCCTATTTGCCAAACCCTGAAGAAATGTACCCCGAAGGCAGCCGCACCAATGTTCGCGTCGAGGGCCTGTCCGATTTGCTGGACGGCATTTATCGCCCACACTTTTTCTATGGCGTCTCCACCGTGGTCGCGCGGCTGTTTTTGCATGTTCAGCCAGATGTCGCCGTCTTTGGCCAAAAAGACTATCAGCAACTGCAGATCATCAAGCGCATGGTGCGCGATCTCGGCTTCCCGATTGAAATTATTGGCGGCGCCACCCACCGCGACGGCGACGGCCTCGCCCAGTCCTCGCGCAACCAATATCTCTCCGCCACTGAGCGCCGCATTGCCGGCGCGCTACAAGCCGCCCTCCACCGCGCCGCCACCAGACTCTCCCTCGGCGCCGTTCCAAGCGATGCCATCCGTGAAGCGAGCGCACACATAGAGCGGGCCGGGTTCACCAAACTCGATGAAGTCAGCCTGGTTGATCCAGACACATTGGAGGCGCTGCCTGACACCCCGCTCAACGTCGGCCAAACAGCGCGATTGCTTGGTGCGGGCTGGGTCGGCAAAACCCGTCTCATCGACAATATCAGCGCGCAGCGATAAACGCTCGCAACGCCGCCAGCACACGCTGATTGTTCTCAGCAGATCCAACGGTAATCCGGAGGCGTGTCGGCAATCCATATCCGCCAATGGCCCGCACCAATATGCCTTGCTGCTTCAACGCCTCATGCGCCGACAGGGCCCGCGCTTCAGTGCCAAAATCAGGGATCAAAAAGTTCGCATCCGACTCCGGCGTCGCCAGCCCCATCGCGTTCAACCCATCTCTCAGCTCAGCGCGCGCGTCACTGTTGTGTTCCCGGCTCTTGGCCAAAAACTCCGCATCCAACATGCTGGCTTCACCCGCGGCGGCCGCAATGCCATTTACATTGAATGGCCCTCTAATGCGCTGAAAAGTCTCCGCAATTTCCGCAGGCATATACGCCCAGCCCAGTCGCAAAGACGCCAGCCCATAGATCTTAGAGAACGTCCGCATCATCACAGTATTCGCGCGCCGATCTACCAGATCGCGCAGCTCAGCCTCATAAGCGTCGCCTAAATACTCAGCGTATGCCCCATCCACCACGAACAACACCTGCGGCGGCAACGCATCCTGCAACGCCTCCAAAGCCTCTACGCTCATCATGGTGCCTGTCGGATTGTTGGGGTTCGCCAAGAACAACAATTTCGTCCGCTCAGACACCGCCCCCAGCAGCGCATTCGCCCCTGCCGTCAAATCCGTTTCCGGCACAGCCACAGGCGCCGCGCCATGCCCCAAAGCAGAGACTGCATACATGGAAAACGCGTGCTCTGTGTGCAGCACCTCATCGCCCGGCCCAGCATAGCACTGGGTTAGCAAATGAATGATCTCATCAGAGCCAGACGACACAACAATGCGCGAAACATCTGCTATGCCCTTCGCTTTGCCAATCGCCTCGCGCAGCGCGGTATAGTTTGGGTCGGGATAGATATGCACGCCGCTCGCCGCTGCCCGCATGGCCTCTACGGCTTTCGGGCTCGGCCCCAGCGGGTTCTCATTTGACGCCATCAGCGCAACATCGCCCTGAAACACCAGTTTGCCACCGGGCACATAGGGCCGAGTGTTTAAGATGTGATCAAGCGGGCGAATATCTTTCATAACCGCTGCGCTAACATGCAATCACTGCAACGCAAATCCCGCCCTGCCCCCACGCGCCCCTATTCCGCTAGGGCATTGTGGACAACAGCGCCCCTAGTCCGCACACTCAGGCGCAAATCAAGCAGATCAAAAGAGGGCCAAGCAATGACCATGCTCAAGGGTGTTAAAGTGGTGGAATACGCGACCTATATGGCCGCGCCAGGCGCAGGCAGCATCCTGTCCGATTGGGGCGCAGACGTCATCAAAGTGGAGCCCCCCGGCGGCGACCCCATCCGAAAGTTCTTCGCCACCATCGGCAGCGACATCGAAGACAACCCCGTCTTTGATTTCGATAATCGCGGCAAAAAATCCATCGTCGTCGACACGCGCACCGAAGAAGGCAATGCCATCGTGCGCAAACTCGCCGCTGAGGCCGATGTGTTTCTCACCAATGTTCGCCCCGGCGGCTTGGAACGCTCAGGTCTCGACTATGACAGCCTCGCGGCCTCAAACCCAAAACTCGTCTATGCCTCACTGACGGGCTATGGCCTTGAAGGCCCGGATGCAGATCGCCCCGGCTTTGACATCGCCAGCTTTTGGTCCCGGTCCGGTGTCGCCCGCCTCACCATACCCAAGGGCGAGGAGATCTTCCCGATACGCACCGCTTTTGGAGATCACACCACCAGCATGTCGACAGCTGCCGGCATTTGCGCCGCGCTGGTTGAGGCTGGCAAAACCGGCAAAGGCCGCCTCGTCGAATCCTCCCTGTTCCGCTCAGCGCTTTATGCGATGGGATCAGATTTCGCCATTACGCTCTTCTTTGGCCGCAATGGCTCCACCAAATCTCGCCATGAGCAGATCGTGCCGATCATGAACTTCTTCAAAACCAAGGACGATCATTGGCTTTGCCTCGTCGCGCGTCAGGGCGAATCCGATTGGGCGCCCATCTGCCGCGCAATCGACCGCGAAGACCTAATCGATGATGAGCGGTTCAACACCGCCAAGGGTCGCCGCAAGAATGCGCATGACTGCGTCACCATCATTGATGAAGGCTTCGCCAAATACACCAAAGATGAAATGGCACAGCGCCTCGACGATCAAGTCCTTGCTTGGGCCCCTGTGCAAACGCTGGCCGAGGTCGCAGAAGATCCACAAGCCAAAGCGTCCGGCGCCATCGTGCAAGTGCCGAGCGCGAAAGGCGATGGCTCTACCTTCTCCTCTCCTGCCTCCCCGGTCCGATTTCGCGGCGCAGATGACGGCCCCAAAGGCCCGTCGCCGGCAATGGGCGAGCACACAAGAGATGTGCTGAAGTCCATCGGTTACTCAGCCGAAGATATAGACGCCGCCCTCAGCGCCGGCACAGTTTCCTGAGTCCAGAAAACCCAGTACAGACCAAATCGAACCAAAACTGAAAGCGAGCCTGCCCATGTCCGACGTCGTCCTCCTTGAGAAGAAAGGCCCGATTGCGGTCCTCACCATCAACCGCCCGGATCAGATGAACCCGCTCGGCCAGGAAGGCGACGGCGATACCTTCGTGAAAGTTTGCGAAGACATTGAATCCGACACCTCCATCCGCTGCGCCATCCTCACCGGCGCAGGCCGGGCGTTCTCTGCTGGCGGTGACGTCAAAGCCATGAAGGCCCGCACCGGCGCGTTCGGCGGCACCCCGCATGACATTCGCCAGGGCTACCGCCGCAATATCCATAAGATCGTAAAATCCCTCTACAATCTGGAAGTCCCGCTCATCGCCGCCGTAAACGGCGCCGCAATTGGCCTCGGCTGTGATGTCGCCTGCATGGCGGATATCCGCATCGCCTCAAACAAGGCCAAATTCGGCGTGACCTTTCTAAAGCTCGGTCTCATCCCCGGCGATGGTGGCGCATGGCTGATGCCGCGCATTGTCGGCGCGTCGAGAGCGGCCGAGCTTCTGTTCACAGGCAAAGTGATAGACGCGGCCACGGCGAGCGACTGGGGCCTCATCTCTCACGCCGTTGCCCCAGATGATTTGATGGCCGAAGCCATGAAAATGGCGGAGCACATCGCACAGCAACCGTCCCAATCCCTCCGCCTGGCAAAAACCCTCCTACGTCACGGCACATCGGCCAGCTATGACACGATCATGGAAATGTCGGCTGCCAGCCAAGCGCTGATGCACTTCACCGATGACCACATGGAAGGCGTCGACGCGATCCTCGAAAAACGCACGCCAACCTTCAAAGGCAGCTAGGCAAACGCGGGAAAGTATGGGGCACTCACCCCGGTCTTTCCCGCAACGCAGCGCGTGAAAGCCTTAGCGTTCACAGGTGTCTGCAACCAAACTCAACAAAGATATTCAGTGGGGGTTCACCCAGCGGCATACTCCGCCTGTTCCATTCACATGGGAGCCGAGCGCGGCCGCGCCGGGCTTTGTGGATGGGATGATTAGAGCAGAGCATGTTCGGCGGACAACCACGTGCTCACAAAGCTCAAATCAGCGTGGAGGCCGAGGGCAACCTCGTCCCAATCAACGCTAACAAACCAAATCCGAGGCGACCAACGCCTCCACGCAGGCTCCCGCATGGGGCCAACCACCCAAACCCGGAAGCGTTCGCGCTGTCCGGACTTTCCTGCTGGATCAACAATCACCCAAGAAAAAACCCGTCTCGAACGTTCGAGACGGGCCTCATCTAAATCTTAGCGCAATCTCTAATTCACAGAGCCATATTCTGCGCCCGCCTGAGCAAAGTAAGCCCGCCAAAACGCTTTCACTTCGCCCATCGGCAAGTCATACATCTGGCGCGGAACAATCCGTGCGACGACCTCAATCTTGCTCATCTTCGGGAACGTCTCAGCAAGATCGGTGCTTAAGAACGCGTCATAGTCAGCGCCAACTTTGTAGAAAGAGAAGCCTTCAGAATGCTGCATCAAATCTGACACCAGAACGATGCGGCGTTGCTCGCGGCCCTCTTGGAAGTCAGCCCGGTCAGCAATCGCATAGATCGCTTCGGTGATCGGAGAGCTTGGCTGGCGATCTTCAATCATCGCATTTTCGACCGTTTCAATCAGCGGCGCGTAGAAGTCATTCTGCCAAGCCGCTTCGATCATCTTAGGGTTCTGCATAATCGGGTTCGCATCCGCCGCGCTGCCCGGTGTGCAACCTACATAGATCACCTTCGGATCATACGGGCTGGCCGCATTCGGCGTCATCACCGTCAGCTTGCCATACTTGGGCAAAGCGCGCGCTTCACTGTCGACAAACTCATACACCCAATCCAGATCGTTCGGATTGAACGGGTCAGACTGATCAATCAGCAACACAGTATGCGCCGGGTCCTGACGGTCCATGCGGCAGCTGGTGTCCGCCATCAGCGTGGGCGGCTGGTTGAACGCGATCACGGCAAACAGGCCGAACACACAAGACAACATGCCACCAATGGCGGCGCGCCAAAACCAGGGGCCTTTTTCTTCTCTACGTCTAGCCATATTGTCGTCTCCTCAGAGCGGCGCAAACCTATGCGCGGCGGGCTTCTTCAACCGGAACGAAGCTTTCATCGTCGCGCTTAGAATTGCGAATTTTGGAAATCTCTTCGCCAACTTTCTTCTCAATGCTGGAGAGACCTTTTTGAACTTGCTGGATATGTGTCTCCAGCCATTCCCGCGTAATATTCAGCGCGGTAATGTTGTTCTCAATCGACTTGATCGTCGCGTTCGCCTGATCGCGTTCTTTCGCAAAATCAAAGGCTGGCAGTTGCGGCGTCAAAATCTCATCGAAATAGACCGGCACAGCGGCTTGCTCGCCCAGCTTGTCGCGCACAGAATTGCGCTGGCGGCGATGGGCCTGACGATACGCAACTTTAAGCGAACGCTCCTGATCGGCCGCACGTGCGGCAATCGAGACGGCCTGATCGCGGCGCGTGTCCAAAATATTCATCGCCTTTTCAATCTCGCGCTTGGCGGCAACGTGGCGCTGCTGCTGCGTCTCAAACCAGATCCGGCAGTTTGAGAAATACTCAGACAGATCATCACGCACGCCATTACGAACCGCTTGGCGCGCCTCATAGGCTTTGCGTTCCTTGCGCCACACGCGGCCATAGCCGGGATAGCGGTCTGAAATGCGGTCATAGCCCTCATAAACAGCCACGGCGAATACCAGCAGCCCCATGAACAACAGACCCAGCGCAATGAAGCTCTCAAGCCCGAAAATATTCGGCAACATAGAGCTAATCACAGCGCCCGGCTCAATTGAGAACATAGAGAAGCTGGCCACAGTGCCCGCCGCCGTCGCCGACGCAAGGCCGACTTCCACAGCGTCGCGGAAATGCGCAACAAAGAAGTTCAGGAAGATACCCGCAGAGATACAGGCGATGGCAACCACCCCGCCCAAAATCTTCGCCGGGATCGCAGGATGGTTCAGGAACCGCAGCCCTAAGAATCCAGCCGTCACACCGAACACAACATTGACCGCGCTGACACCGAACGCAATCATCATCCCGCCCAACAGGCCAGACGATTGAGCGTCCTTAAACAGCAGCGCATTGAAACAGCCTTCGAGGATCATGATGAACATCAAGATCGCGACCGCTTGCTCAACATTCTTCTTAATGTCCGGCGTGCGCTTTCCGATGCGGTCTTCATGACGCGCGCGGAATTGCTGCAGCTCTACAATCGCCGCGCTGTGGCTTTCCTTTGCGTCGTGAACATCATCCACTTCATAGTGACGAAATTCGTTTTCTTCGGCCTTGATCGCTTCGCGCAGTTGGTCCGGTAGAATATCGATCGGTGTGCAGTCGTGAATGAAGTTACGCACAGATGCAGAGGTAGAGCTCATCCATGTCGTCAGGCCCCGGCGCACTTGCTCAGCCTTCTCAGCGATCTGCTGCTCGCGTTCGCTCCACTGGTCGGGCGTTGCTGCCTCTGATGATGGGATGCCGTCATTGGCATCCTTCTTCGCCTGCAGCCGTGTCATTTGACGGTTAAATCCGAGTTCGCCTTCTGCGAGCTTTCCCTTCAGGCCATGCTCAGCCAACTCAATCTTTGGATTGAGGGTCTGAATGTTTTCTTGGTGGCCGAGATCAGCGCCCCATCGAACGGACTTTTTCATGCTACGTACCTCTTAAGAATCAACGCCAGTAAATTAACTATGTGATCAAAATGCCTGACGGGATTTAACAAGCTGCTAAGGATGTACGGCTTTCGCCATGTGTCGGGCGGCGGCAAAAATTCTAAGTCTGCCGCCCATCAAACCCACAATTTCCAAGATGAATCAGGCGCTTACGCCCTCCGTGCAACGCAAACTGTAAGATTTGCAACAGTCGCCGCCGTTAACGCCCTCTCCATACTCTCAGCAATTTGAAGGGATATTTTGAAAGGTGGCCTCGCCTGCCTCTTAACGATTCGGCAGCAGAGCTGAGCTTCCAAAGCCGCGCGCGACCAATCGACTCAAACGTGCTTACTCAAAGTCTTTCTTCCACTTCACGGACACACTCTGGCCCTCGCCGGGGATTGTCTCAACGTCGACCTGAACATTGTCCAGCGGCTCCCATTCCACCGCAACACCCGGAACGCCAGACGCCCCGCTGCGCAGTTCCAGATACACGTCATCGGCCAGATACTTGCCCGTGGTCACTTCAAACGCACCCGCTTCATTCTGGCCAAGGTCCAGCGTGTCCAGCCCAAGCTCATCTTCCAGTCCCCCCATTAAATCCAGTCCGCCGCCGCCAGCCAATTGCGCCAATGCCGCCGCAAGCCGCGCTGCCTCAAGCGTGCTCAGTTGAGACGGCGAGCGCCCAAACAGAATGCGCGACAGGATTTCATCGTCCGGCACGCTCGGCTCAGAGGTTAGTTCCACCGTCGGTCTGCGCGGCGTGCCTGTAATCTTGATCATGCCAGTCAGATCATCATTCTCCCGCACCGCCTCAATGTTCAGCCGAGACGACATAACCTCCCCCGTCAGGGTCAGTGTGCTGGTGCGCAAATCAAATCGTTTGCCGAGCAAGCTGAACCGCCCGCGCACAACACTCGCGGTTCCATCAATCAGAGGGTCAGAGAAACTTCCCGTCACCCGCGCATCCAGCCGCGCTTCCGCGTCCACGCCTGCGCCTTCAAACATGATGCGTCCCGGCGACTTTATCTCAATGTCGAGGCGAGAGATCGCCTTCCTTCGCGGCGCCTCTTTCTCCCTTACCGCATCACGGAACGTCACGTCTAATGTCGGTTTGCCCCCTTTCGGCAACGCATCAAGATTGATCCGCGCGCGGTCTGCAACCAACCGCCCTTTCAGTTCAATCAGATCATCGGAATAGCCCAGCGCCAGCGTCCCACTCGCTGTCGCTTGTGCTTCCTTGCGTTTGAACACGACAAGCTTGTTCGCGATCAACTCAAGACTGCTCGTCTCATTTGCCAGCGACAGAACGCCTTTCCCTTTAAGTGTGCCGCCATCCCTGCCCTTGGCATCAAACTGGTTCAGCGTCACTTCGCGATTGTCTAGCCGAGACGAGAAAGCAATATCACTCAGCACCACCCCAAATCGATCGTGCTCAAATGCGCCATTCCTCAGGTCTACGCGCCCGTCCAGCTTTCCGTTTTTGATCGGTAACGCGCCCGTCACATCCAAATCAACCTCGCCGGATAGCACCAGCTCCGGGGATGCCAGCAATGCCGCGATGGGCGAAACCTCTCCGTTGATACGGGTTTGGAACCTCGCCCCGGCCTCCGGATCAAATGACACTGATAGCGGCGTGGCCTGCGTGCGTACGCCCACACCCAACTCAGTCACGAACGTCAAACCATCCGTCTCATCTGTTGAGACGGTCATATTTAACACCTCCCCCTCCAGCGCGCCCGACAAACTCAGCGCCACAGGGTCAAGCTGCGAGGGGATCTGTTGCAAGCCATTGATTCCGGCCTCTATGGTTCCGCTAAGCTCCGTCCCGGCATCCCGCAGCGAAATAACAGCGTCAAGCTCACCCGCCAGCGGCGCGCGCCCTAGCAGCTGCGTCACCTCTTGCAAAGCAATGCCATCCAGCGCCAGCGATACCCGCTCGGCAGCCGCATCTGAAACGCGCAACATTGCCGTGCCGTCCATCACTTCAAGCTCTGCGTCGGCCTCCAATCCGCGCTCTGATTGGCGTACAACAATGGGCTTTACAGAAACCGCCTCAACCGCGCCGAGTGCGGCGGACAAATCGAATATCGCGGCGCGCTGGTTCGTCAGCACATTATCCGCCGAACCGTTGATGCTTATCTTTGCGGTCTGTTTCACCCCCGCAAGCGGCACAAACCCATCCGCAGTCGCGGTAATCTTCGCCGTTGCAGGCGTGCCCGACACATCAAATTCCAACCGGTCTAAAGCGCGCGCTCCCAAAGCAAAATCAGATAGCGTTCCCGCCGCTTGCAACGCATTGTCAGACACGCTCAACGTCATATCCACGTTGGCGTCATATCCCTCAAGCGGCAGTTTCCCACTCACTTCAGCGTCGCCCCGCAGCAACGCAGTGTCCGCGCCTATCCCGCTCAAATTCGCAGACGCCGTCAGTTCCGCCAGTGAACCTTCAAAGTCTGTCACAGACCATTCACCGCCATTCAGCACGGCGTCCCCCGCAAGGGTCAGCGGGCCATCCGGCGCACGCGCCGTCAGTGCGACTGCGCCAGACAGCGCGCCCGCCTCATATCCGCCGGTGACGTTCAGGTTCGTGTCCGCCAGCAATAGTCCGCTGACCTTCGCGCCGGGCGCACGTCCAGACAGCGTATAGGTCAACGCACTCGGTGTGCCTGACGCTGATATATTCACGTTAAACGGTTCAACCGAATAACCGCCACCTTCCACGCCATCGGCAGAGATCCGCGCATCAATGGCGAGTGCACCGCTCGCGGCCCGTGTCACATCGCCGGCCAGCGTCAGCCCTTCGCTTGAAACGGCAACCTTCGGCAGCACAACCCGGCCATCAGGATAGGCCGTGCCCGACACGTCAAAATTTGCGCCGTCCGCCAACCAACCCTGAAACGGATCAGGCAATGTTCCGAACGCGTCGGCCTCGCCATTGGCTGAAACGCGGATTGCGCCTGCCCCGTCCTGACGCGCAGACCACTTAGCGTTCACACGCGGATGTTCACCCGTTTTGGGCGGCGACAGGTCTATAGTACCTGACAGAGTCGCCGAGGCCAAAGGGTTCAATTTCGCCCCGCCCACCGCCGACGCCTTCATGTGCGCCCCTGTGATCGCCGCAGTCGTCAGATTTAAAGCCTTCGCCTCGCGGTCATAACTCCCCGCCGCCTTCAAACGCGGACGTCCGCCCAAATAGGCCTGCAGAGGCCCCGCTACCTGCGCACCTGTCGTCTTCAAATCTGCTTCAAATGCAATATTCTGATTGACCAGCGCCACCTTAACGGGCCCCGCAGCCATCTTTACGCGCGCTCCCGCTTCCACCGAAAAATCGACCACGCTCACATCACCTTCATACGAAGGCCCCTGCGCGCCCAGCTCCGCACGCCCCTTTAACGCCAATCCGTTCACACCAATCGGCAAGTCCGGCAATACATCCGACACACGCACCGCATCCAGGTCGACCATCGCCGAAACATTGCCCTTACGCGGCAAAACAATGTCTGCACTGCCATTCAAATTGTCCGCCTCAACGCGAACGCTTACATTCCGCTGAGGGCGCGCATCGCGCATCACACCATCAAACGCAACGCGCTCGCCGATCCATTCGTGATAATCCGCCAGCAAAGGATGCAGTCCCGGCGCGGCAACGCCGTCAAATACAGTCTGCTCCCCAACAATGCGCGCATCCAGTTTCAACGCCGTCACGTCATCAATCTTCAGGTTCAACGCGCCCGTCCAGTCTTCGCGCGCTCCGCCAGCGGTCAACGTCCCACTCACCTTCTGTTGTGGCGAAAGGCGCGCAAGCGACGCAAACAACCCGCCTGCCGGACCGCTCAAATCCACGTTCGCCGACAGGGGTATGAAACGCTTCATCTCAAGGGCGGCGCTGAGTTGATCGCCCTGCCCGTCGAGTGGAACGACCTCAATGTCCACATCACCCGATTGACCTTGATAGATCACCCGCCCTCGCGCCGACACCTTAACCGCTTGCGGGGTCACAGCTTCTGACAAGGCCACAGATTGCAAATCAATCTCGTCAATCCTGATCGACTTGAGGAACCCCGACGTCTCTTGTTTTTTTGGATTCGATGCCACCAATTTTGGCCGCCGCGATACATCTGCGCGCGCCACACGGATCAGATCTGCATCCAGTCCGCCGCGCAGCAATCGAAACGGCTTCCAATCCATTTCAACATCGCTGGCCTCCAGCCACACGCCCTCAGCATCAGACACACGCACCTGTTCAACACCAAACCCGCTGAGCACATCTCCGGTCAATCCGTCAATCTCAATGCGCTGTCCAGAAATCTGCGTCGCTTCAATCCGCGCCTCAACATAGTTTCGCCCAACTGACGTCCCCACCAATACACGCAGCAGCACCAGCAAGATAAACAACGCTGCCAGCAACAGCCCAATGCCGATCAAAACGCGCCTCGGCCACCCGCTCAACCCCAGAAAGTTAGATTTTGAGCCCGCCATCAGAACGCCTGCCCAATCGACACATAAAGTTGGAACGGATCATCAAACTCTGTTCGATCAATCGGCACGGCCACGTCCAGTCGTATAGGCCCTGCCGGCGTTGCATATCGCACGCCTAACCCGGCACCATACCGCATGTCTTCAAAAGCTGGATACACGCGTGACGACGTGGCTCCGCCATCCACAAACGCCACAACGCCAATCTTCGGCCGCACCGTCCAGCGCGCCTCAACCGACACCTCCATGAGGGACTTGCCCCCCAACGGCTCATTCACATCTGACCGGTCACCGATCGCCTGATAGGCATACCCGCGAACACTGCCGCCACCGCCCGCATAAAACCGGCTCTCAATGGGTAAGTCTGAACGCCCCGCCCCCGCCACGGTGCCCAGCCGAACGCGCGCTGCCAAAACCCGCAAGCGGTCTTCGTCCAGCGGCACGTATCCGCGCACTTGCCCAATGCCGCGCACATACGCGCCGCTGCCCTGGCCAAACGCATAAGTTGGTTCAATCCGCGCTTCCGCGCGCCAGCCCCGTCTTGGGTCTAATACATTGTCGGCCCGGTCCAGCCGCGCACTGGCATAGGTGCCAAGGGTCTGGATATCGCGGCGAACAGTCGTCGTCTCCTCACGCGCCGCCGCCGCGGCAACACCATAAGTATATGAAAAATCTGGCCCACGCACGACTTCAAACCCGACATTGGCATTGATGCCCGTACGGTCATAAGCGTCGGTTTTTTCGTCTTCAATTTCAGCGTCCAGAACAAGCCCGCGTCCATAGCCAAACTCATTCGGCCGCCGCCACTGAAGGGTCAGTCCGCTGGCGAGTTCAGCCACACTTAACCCAGCCGTAAGCACATCGCCTCGCCGCGCCATGTTGCGCCGAATGATCTCAGTCGATACGCCGTATCCGTCTGCCGTAGAGAACTCCGCGCCGACCGTAACTGTATTCTGCGCGCGCTCGACCAATGTCAGTTCAACATTGCGAATCTCTTCGCCGCCTGGCGCTAAGCCGACAACATCATCGCTGAGGCGCGCCGTTGCGATACGGAACAGCCGCGTCGCAGACAATCGCCCATTCAGCGTTGCCAGTTGCGCTGGGTCATATACATCGCCCGCTTCAAATGGCACCAATCGCTTCAGGTATGACGGCTTGGTGTCGATGCCTGTCGGATAGTCCACATCACCGAACACGATGCGCGCACCGGCGGCGATCTTAAACTCAACGTCCAACGTCGCTCGCTCTCGGTCTCCTAAAGCAGTCCGCTCTTCTGCCGTCGCAAACGCATATCCAAAACCGCGCAGCTGATCGACGATCCAACGCTCCGCCGCCAAAATATCGCCAGGAATGGCATCGTCCCCGCCCTTCAACGGCAGACCGGCTTCAAGCACTTTGACATGCGCGGCCAGCGGCGGTTCGCCGTCAAACGCAATCTCAAGGGTTCCAATCGAAAACTTCTTTCCGGGATCGACCCGCACCAAAGCCTTGAAGGGCGGTCCAGCGGCCACCCCTGTTTCTATCTTTGGGGCGTAGTAACCCTCAGCATTGAGAGTGTCCTGCACAATATTCCCGGCCCGGCGGGCTTGCCGGCGCGCATCGAACGAATTGGCCGCGCTGGCTTCATCCGGAAGGCGTTCTTGCAGCACCTCTTTCAGCGCTTCTGGCAAGGGCTGGGCTGGAAACACCAGTTGCGCCGTCTCACCTCTCGCCCAGCCAGCAATGGCGGTCGTTAGAAATAGAGCAAAAGAGAGTTTCTTCGGGGCCACTCGCATGTCCTAAATAAAGTCCGGATACTAGCAATATTTAGGCTAACCAGCTGTAAATACTGCCATAAACTACAGTTCGTGCGTCAATTTCGGTCAATCGCGTATTTCAAAAGCGATTTGGCGGCAAAATCATTGTCGAAAGACTTATTTTCCTGCCATGTTAGATTCATAATTGCCTCACTGCTCGCAATCTCAGAAAAGGCGGCTCACGATGACCGACAATGCCCCCCATAAAAGTACATCCGGCGACGTCATTCTGGTCCTTTGTGCGCTCTTCTTGCCTCCCATTGGCGTTCTGTTAGCGCGCGGTTTGGGTTGGCAGTTTGTCATCAATATCATTCTCACAGTGTGCGGCTTTGTGCCGGGCATTGTTCACGCTATCTGGCTTATTGCGCGGCGGTAGCGGCCACATGTCGACGCCGCTCAAAATCTCCAATCGCGTCGCCCGGCGTCTCTGGTTGGACGCGCAAGGCCTGTCCAGCACACCTACCGGCCCGCTCAACGTACCGGCGCTTATTCAAAAGCTGGGCTTTGTCCAACTCGACACCATCCGCGTGGTCGCCCGCGCGCACCATCACATTCTGTGGAGCCGCAACCAAAATTACCGTGAACCAATGCTCTGGTCCTGTCTCGCTGATGATCGGTCTGTGTTCGAACACTTCACCCATGACGCCTCCATCCTGCCTATGGAAACCTATCCGATGTGGCGACGCCAGTTTGATCGTCTGGAGGCCAAAGTCCGCAAATGGGAATGGCACCGCGGCATGTTGGATTCAGATGGCCGCAACACCATCCTTGAGCGCATCCGCAATGAAGGCCCGCTCTGCACCAAAGCATTCGACACCAAAATCAAAGGCAAGCGCGAAATGTGGCGCCGTCCACCCCACAAACTAGCGCTCGACTATATGTGGTATGCGGGTCAACTTTCGACCAGCCACCGCGAAAACTTCACAAAATTCTATGACCTAACCGAACGTATCATCCCACAAAGCGCGCGAGAAAGTGATCTATCGGAAGCAGATCAAATCGACTGGCTTTGCCGTGAAGCTCTACACCGTCTCGCCTTCGCTAGCCCCGGAGACCTCAAACGCTTTTGGGAAGCAATCGACCTCAGCGAGGCCAAAGACTGGCTTACCGCCAATGCCAGCGCGCTCGTCCCCGTCGAAATCCAGCACATGGATGGCAGCACCAGCGCCGCCCTCGCCCCGGCCGACATTGAGACCCGTCTCGACACTTTGCCCACGCCCACCTCGCGCTTACGCATCCTAAACCCGTTTGATCCGGTGGTAAGAGATCGCGCCCGCCTCTCAAAACTTTTCGGCTTTGACTACCGCATTGAAATCTTCGTCCCCGCGGCCAAGCGCAAATGGGGCTACTATGTCTATCCGCTGCTAGAGGCAGACCGTTTCGTCGGGCGCATCGAAGTGCGCGCAAACCGAAAAGCCAACCGTCTCGAAGTTCTCAATGTCTGGCCGGAACCTCGCGTAAAATGGACAGACGCACGCGCCAAAAAGCTGGAGGCAGAACTGGCCCGCATGGCCCGGTTTGTGGGAGCCAAAGACATCGTCTGGCTTTAGCCGCTCAGTTCTCTTTCAGAATGTCATCGATGCGTCGCTGCGCAATCGGGTGATACCCAGGCCGCGCCTTCGCATAGACCTCTCGCGCCCATTCACCCTTGCCGTTCTCTGCCAGTGAACCATAGAGGCGATAGATAAACTTGCCCCGCCCCACCGTCATCAAGAAGGTTTCCAGCGCGTCATCTGCGGCGCTGTACTGGTTGGGGATCGTATTCATGTACCAGGCAAACGCCGTTTCCGCATTGCGGGTTCCCGTCAGGCCAAAAGCCGCATCTAACTCATCCATTTGCTCGACAGTCATCGTCTCTGGCAGGCTGCCCAAAAAATAGAGCCATTCATGCGTAGTCCATGCATCGGTCAAAAGATCGGCGGCCGGCGTCTTGCCTGTAATCCAGGCCTCACGGACATCATCCACCTTATCGAACGCATCGGACTGCGGGGCTTTCGCGGTGCTTGGCAGGCCGGGCTGATAGACCCACTCCTGCAACTCTTCCTTCGTCAGCGCATCAGGATTGTTCTCATGCAATTCAGTGTGGAGATACGCGATAAAGTCTTCTGTCGTGATGCTCTGAAAGGCGAAGTGATCGAAATAGCCCTTCAGAAACGTATCAAATGCTTCACGTCCAAAACGCTCTTCCAGAAAGATCAAAAAGAACTGCCCCTTCACATAGGCGACATTGGTGAACGCATCATCGGGATGCTCCATCGTATCGGGCAATTTCAGCTGCGTGAGTTCTGGCCGTTTCGCCTCGGCAATCGCGCGCTTGAGATCATCCAGCGCCAATGCTTGCTCCATTACTGCGCGCCCCTCTCCGTACAAATCCTCCATCACACGGTTTTCAACATATGAGGTCACGCCCTCATTCAGCCACGCATCGCGCCACGTTGCATTCGTCACCAAATTGCCAGACCAGCTATGGGCCAGCTCGTGTGCCACAACATTGGTCAGGCTTTTATCGCCGGCAATCAGCGTCGGCGTCATAAATGACAGGCGCGGGTTTTCCATGCCGCCGTACGGGAAAGAGGGCGGAAGCACGATCAGATCATATCTCCCCCATCGATACGGACCATAGAACTTCTCATTTGACGCTTCCATCAACGGCGTTTCAGAAAACTCCTCTGCCGCGGCGTCCAGAATGTATTCTTCGGCATAGACGCCGATATGGTCATTGATCGCCTTAAATTTTATATCACCCACCGCTACTGCAATCAGGTATGACGGGATCGGCTGAGGCATGTTGAAATTATAGGCGCCAGTCTCATCCTGCCCATTCTGCTCTGCGCTCATCAGCGCCAGTAAATCGTCAGGCACGCGCAGCTTCGCCGAATACGTGATCCGAACGGCAGGCGTGTCCTGTAGGGGCGCGATCGTGCGCGCATTGGTCGCCTGCGCCTGAGAGAACAAATAGGGATGAACTTTGCCGGCGGTTTGTTCAGGTGACAGCCATTGCAGCCCCTCCGCCTCCGGGCTGGTTTCATACTCAATCTGAACCTGAGACGCCGTATCTCCAATCTCGACCGTCAGTTTAGAGCCCATCAGCGCCTCATAGTCGCCCTGCTCATAATCGGCGGCGACCGGCGTGTCTCCCAACAACGTAACGGACTTGATCACCAAATCCTTCGTGTCCAAAACCAGTTGCGTCGCTTCGGGATTGATCCGATCGAAATCCAGCGTCGCCATTCCGACCAGCGTCTTTGTGTCAAAGTTCACATCCAAATCGAGATCGACATGCGTGACGCGCACCGAGTTGTAGTTCGCATGGCTGAACCGGTCTGCCTCGACCGTCACTTGGCTGGCAGGTTGGCGAATTTCGACAGGTTGTTCGGCAGGCAAACTTGGTCGGCCGCATGCTGCAACAGTTACTGCACAAACCAGCGCAAGGATCGTTGCCTTTAATTGTCGGATCATCTTCGTTTGCCTTGTTTACTCAACACTTGGATCTTCTGTACCAACGGCTACAGGGAAACATGACAGTTTGTAAAGTTCACGGATGCTTGAATTGCACGCCCCGCCCTGCCTGACTACATACTGTACCACGCTTTTACGCTTTACCCGCGCGCGGCGCGATGACACTCTTTAGATCGAATTGGCCAGAGGAACTCCTGACATGACAGCAACAACACAGCGCGCCGTTCTCGCCGGGGGATGCTTTTGGGGGATGCAAGACCTGATCCGCAAGAAACCCGGTGTCCTGGCCACACGCGTGGGCTACACGGGCGGCGAAATCCCAAACGCCACCTATCGCAATCACGGCAACCATGCCGAAGCGATTGAAATTGAATTCGACCCAGCAATCATCTCGTATCGCGACATCCTTGAGTTCTTCTTCCAAATCCACGATCCGTCCACAGTGGACCGTCAAGGCAATGACATGGGCGCGTCATACCGCTCTGAAATTTTCTACACCTCTGAGGATCAGAAAGAAGAAGCGCAGCGCACGATTGCTGATGTGAACGCATCAGGTCTTTGGCCCGGTCCGGTCGTCACGCGCCTTAGCGCCGCCTCTGACTTTTGGGAAGCAGAGCCCGAACATCAGGACTATCTCGAACGTATTCCCAATGGCTACACCTGCCATTTCCCGCGTCCGGATTGGAAACTGCCAAAACGCGCTGATCTGAAAACGGGCTAAGCCAAGCCGCGTGTCTTACGTGTGCCCGGCGCGGGCGGCGCTTCCGGTGCGCCGGCAAAGCACTGCGCCTTGCTCATCCAATCGGTTGCTCCCGGCCCAGTGACCTTCAAGTCTGTGTCAGCGATGTTACGTGTCTGCGTTACCACCTGACAGAACGCGTCGGCCGCCCCCTCAATACGCTCTTCAGTGCTGTCTTCGCCATAGGTCCAGATCGCCCCAGACGGCGCTGTCAGTTTTAGAAACGGCATTGGTCCGGGCGGCCTTTCCTTTCGGGTCCTATAGGTCCAGCCATAGGTGTTCACGCCCAGCACAACAATATTTTGCACCCGGTCTTCATTCACGCGCACGACCCCCAAATGGTCATACACTTCTTGTCCATGCGCCCAGGTTTCCATCAGCCGCGCCGTAATTGAAGACCGAGCGCTCATATCCGGCCCCGCCCATTTTAATCGGGCTTTCGGGTCTGCGTCTGAGAACACATTCGCTGTCGCCTGAGCATCTGCCTGCCAAGCCTCTAGCAAAGCACGGCCCGACAGACCTTCAAAATGCTCCGCCTCAAACCCTCGCATGCCGCCAGAATGTTTCATCACCCCCGTCATGCGCGCGACCAACTCATCCTCATCGGTCAGCTGCAATCCTGCCATCTCGTTCCAGAAATACAGATGTTGAAGCACCGCGTTGATGGTCCAATTTTTGAATTGGGTTGGTTCATCAAAGGCCGTCTCGTCTGCCCCCTCCAACAGCGAATACAGCGCTTCGCTCTCCGCCCTAAAATCTTCCGCTTGAGACAAACCCATCATCACTCTCCCGAATTTCGTAAACTGTGCTTGTTGATAAGTAGACTGGCTCTAGTCAATCGGTCGCATGACGATCAACTCATTGATCCGCCGGTTCCGGCTCCGGGCGAACAGCACATTGTGCAACTGCCACACGCGGCCATCGCCAAGCGTAATTTCCAAATCACCGATCATCATCATGCCCAAGATGCGATGCCGCAAAAAATCATCAGAGCGATACTGGCATTTCGCATTCGCTCCATTTTCAGATTTATCGCCGCTGCCCCAGAAAACCTTCTCATGCAGTTGGCCCGGCACCACTTGCCAAAACTTGACCCGATCAAACCCAAATATCATCAATATCCACTGCAACAGAACGCCAATACCCGTCACCAGAAACGCCGTCGGGCTAAGCCGCACATCCCAAGACTTAATGAAATCACCCAATGGGCCAGTCATATTGGCGGTGGCCAAAAGAATGAATCCGATCACCAGGATCAAACCAAAAATCACAGAATTCGCCCCGCGAAGCCGCACTGTCGTCGAGAAAATAATGAACAAAAGCGTGAAAACAAAAGTGATGCCCATCACGCGCTGCGCTTCTGGTCCGTCCGCTAGGCCTGTTGTCCCCAGTGCCCAGAACAACAGTCCCAGAACCCAGATCGGCCACCAATACACAATCGCAGAATGGGAAAAGACCTTCAAAGGTTCGGAGTTTCCGCCTAACGCAGCATGTACCCTGGGTTTCTTCGGCGCTTCAGGTGTTGACGTCATAATGGTCCCCTCATTTGCGGAGAACCTAAATCACTTTTTCGACTTTCAAAAGCCTGCGTTGACCCGGCCTATTCGCCGCCATCCACTGCCGCCGCCAGAGCAGCGCTCAGGAATTGGTCAATATCGCCGTCCAAAACACCGCCCGTATCTGAGGTCTCCACCTCTGTGCGTAAGTCTTTCACCATTTGATAAGGCTGCAATACGTAGGAACGGATTTGATGCCCAAACCCAATCGCGCTCTTCTCCTGATGCGCGTCGGCGGCCGCCTCTTCCCGCTTTTGCAGCTCCAGCTCGTACAATTTTGAGCGCAACATCCGCCACGCCTCATCCCGGTTTTGGTGCTGAGATCGTGAGTTCTGACATGCCACGACAATGCCCGTCGGCTCATGGGTTAGGCGCACCGCAGAATCCGTTTTGTTAACGTGCTGCCCGCCTGCGCCGGACGCGCGATACGTATCGGTGCGCACGTCTGACGGGTTGATCTCTATGTCGATATTATCATCGATCACCGGTGAGATACTCACAGATGCAAAGGACGTATGACGTCTGGCGGAGCTATCAAATGGCGAGATACGCACCAGTCGGTGCACGCCCGTCTCACTCTTCAACCAGCCATAGGCGCTCTCGCCCTTGATCAACAAAGTGGCAGACTTGATGCCCGCCTCTTCGCCCTCGCGTTCGTCCAATTCCTCCACCTTCATCCCGTGCGCATCCGCCCAGCGGACATACATCCGCCGCAGCATATTCGCCCAGTCACAGCTTTCCGTGCCGCCCTCACCTGAGTTGATTGAGATATAGGCGTCGTTCGCGTCCGCTTCGCCTGATAGCAATGCCTCTAGCTCCGCGCGTTCCCCGCGCTTGGCGGCCTTTGTTAGCGCCTTTACGACGTCGCTAATCATATCATCGTCGCCGTCGGCTAGCTCTGCTAATTCTTCAGCATCGCTCGCTTCAGTTTCCAGCGTAGAAACAACCTCAATGCCGTCGGCCAATCTTTGCCGTTCGCGCATCAGCTTTTGGGCCTCGGCCGGATCGTCCCAAAAGTCTGGGCGTTCCGATAAAGCGTTCAACTCATCAAGACGCTTCGTGGCGACATCCCAGTCAAAGACGCCTCCGTAGCAGATGCGCCGATTGCCGGATTTGATCGATCATCGATTTAATATCATCTGCCATAAGAACGCCCGCTCCGCCTTGAGCAATAATTGAAGTCCGCGCTGGTTACCTTAGCAATGCCGGGCCGTCAAAATGTGCCGCTTAAATCATTGTCGACCACTTGCTCTGGTTCAGAGACGGCAGGGATTGGTTCGCCTGTCTCAGGATCAAACCCTTCGCCTTCCGCTGGCTCGGCAGGCTCGGCAGGCTCATCACTTCCACTCGTTGAAGAACCGAAAGTCCCAAACATGCCGCCACCCGCGTCAGAGTTTCCGCACGCACCGGAAATGGATAGGCAATCCTCAGCGCCATCAAACACAGCCAAACCCGGCTCTGTTCCAGGGCGAAACGCCTCGTCAATGACAACGGCTGTCGCCGCGCTCGGGAGTTCGCCTGTTTTTGCATCAACCCGCACCAATCTGACGCCAGGCGGTATCCGAAACGGCAATGGCGGCTGATCTTTCAGGGCCGACTGCATAAACTCAGTAAAAATCGGCGCCGCGACAGATCCCCCTGCCTCACCTTCGCCGAGCGATCTATTGTCATCAAACCCGACACGAACACCGACGACCAAATCGGGCGAGTAACCCATAAAGATCGCATCACGATAATCATCCGTCGTGCCGGTTTTACCCGCCAGCGGCTTGCCAACCCGCAGTGCGCGTCGGCCCGTTCCGCGTTCAACGACGCCTGCCATCATATTGGTCACTTGATAAGCGGTGATCGGATCCAGAACCTGTTCGCGCATATCTTCCAACTCAGGCGGGCCGCTACCATCCCATTCTACGCTTTCACATCCGACACAGGCACGCGCATCATGCTTGAACAGCGTGCGTCCATGGCGGTCTTGTACGCGGTCCAGCAGAGTCGGCGTGACTTCCTTGCCGCCGTTTACAAACGCGGCATATCCTTTCGCCATAGACAACAGGCTGGCTTCGCCTGCGCCGAGCGACATCGCATCATAAGGGGGCAGTTTTTCATAAACGCCCATACGCTCAGACAGTTCAGACACCGCTTCCATACTGATGTCTTTCGCTACGCGTGCCGTGACTTGGTTGAGAGACTTCTCTAGCGCGACGCGCAACGTCACCATGCCATAGCTTCGCCCTTCGCTATAATTCTTCGGCGCCCAATAGTCGTCTTTCTCAACATCGAACGACACAAAGGGCGCATCCAGCATCTTGGTCGCTGGCGTATAGCCTTTCTCCAGCGCCGCTGCATAAACAAACGGTTTGAAACTAGACCCCGGCTGGCGTTCAGATTGGGTGACGCGGTTAAAGGCATTCTTGAAGAACGAATACCCGCCTGCCATCGCCAATATACGACCCGTATGCGGGTCAATTGCAATCAGCCCGCCATCAACCTCTGGCACTTGTCTTAGCGTCGCTTTGCCCACCGGCACAAGCATAGGCTCAGCAACAGGACGCGCCATCGGGTTGCCTTCATCGTCAAGTTCAACCTCTTCCGGCACCGGCGCGGCTGTCTCTTCAGCGTTCAACACTTGTCGTGTCAGCTCAGCCAGAACCACATAACCTTTGCGCAAACCCTTTTGATCGTCGCCATTCTTATACGTTTGCGCCCATTCAATATCTTCCGCGGCCAGTTCTATTTCGGCGCCATCGGTCAACAGAAGCGTCGCACTCTTCGCGCTAACCGCCGTCACAAGACCAGCCTCCCAGGTGCCATAACCGCCCGTCAGCTTGACCGCGTTTAACGCTTCCAGCGCGCCATCACCTAATTCGATGACAGCTTCGGGGCCGCGATACCCGTGACGTCGGTCATACGCTTCCAGCCCACTTTGCAATGCGTCCTGCGCGGCCAGTTGCATATTCGTGTCAATCGTTGTGCGAATAGACAGACCACCCTGCTCCAGCGTTTCTTCGCCATAGGTTCCGATCAGATCGCGGCGCAGTTCCTGAACAAAGTAAGTGGCGGCGGCGTATTCTGGTCCGCGCAGCCGTTTCGTCGTCGTCAACGGTTGCGAAATCGCATCATCGGCCTCTGCTTGCGAAACATAACCATCCTCGACCATACGGCCGAGAACGTAATTGCGACGTCGGAGCAGTTTCTCCGGATTGCGGTATGGGTTCACGGTGCCGGGAGCTTTGGCGAGCGATGCGAGGATCGCGGCCTCTGATAGGTCCAGTTCTGGCAACGACTTATTGAAATAATTCAGCGACGCTGAGCCAACGCCGTATGACTGCCCACCCAGATAGATTTCGTTCAGATACAGTTCCAGAATTTCACCCTTGGTGAATTCCTTCTCCATGCGCTGGGCAACAATCGCTTCCTTGGCCTTACGCTTCAAATTTTGATCGCGCGTCAGCAACATATTCTTCGCGACTTGCTGGGTGATCGTTGACCCGCCCTGCATGCCACCAGAACCTTTCAGCTTATTCCCAACCGTGTTCTTGGCACCCCGCGCGATGCCGACATAATCGAGACCATTATGCGTGAAGAAGTTTTTGTCTTCCGCCGCCACGAACGCCTCAACAACGTGTTTGGGCATCGATTCATAGGGCACAAAAACGCGGTGCTCATCAGCAAACTCTGCGATCAATGTCCCATTGCCCGCGTGAACGCGGGAAGTGATGGGTGGCTCATACTGCTTTAGCTTATCAATGTCAGGAACGGTTCGGCCAAGTGCAGCAAAGTACAACCACAACACAATCAGTCCGATCACGCCGACTATTATTCCGAAGATCACCAGACGACGAAAATTCGTCCACGTCAGGATACGTCGTTCCTTAGCGTTTGCTGCTTCCGCCATGAGTGTCTATTTCCCTGATTAGTCGAATCCGCAGTCCAGACAGCAGAATCACATCAATTTCGGGCCATAGTAAGGCGCGTCGGTGGCAGGGAAAAGGGTGTTGTGCAGACAGATGCTCTGCAATCAGCGCCTAAATATCCCGGCGATCAATCTCAGTGTCCTCAAGCGAGACGTTTGGCAGCGGCTGAACAGCCGGCGGTGGGCCTGAAATCCCATTCGCCAATTTGTCCGCGATCAAAGCCTTTTCCCGGTCCGGTGGACGGTTTTCCAGCGCAATGGCCCACGCCTTCTTAGCGTCTTCTTTGCGGCCTTTATGCCAGTAGATATCGCCCAAATGATCTTCAATTTCCCAATGGGCATGCGGTGCCAATTCAGCGCGGCTAAACTCGATCAAGCGCAGGGCTCCAGCCAAATCGCCCAATTTGAAGCGGGCCCAGCCATAACTATCGGCAATATAGGCATCGTTTTGCGCCAAAGCGTTCGCGACGTGAAGAACCTTGTAGGCTTCCTCATATTTGTCGGTATGGATCAGCAAAAAATAGCCAAGCGAATTCAGTGTGTAGGGATCATCGGGACGCGACAAACGCTCAGATCGAAGTATTTTCAGCGCGCCATTGATATCGCCCGATTTGCCAAGCGCATCCGCCAACGTCATCCGCCGATCATGGGTATCGTCCAGATTGCGGGCTTTACGGGCTTCCTTAGCGGCCTTCTTCAATTCGCCGAATTGGCTATAAATATTGGACGCCAAACCATGCGCTGAGGCTTTTTCAGCGGTATTGCTCGCTTCCTTCTTGACGCGGTCGACCAGCGCGATCGCTTCTTTGCGGTCATCAAGCAAGGTCCGCAATTGCAATGCGCCGTATAGCGTCTGCATGCGTTCTTCATCGGTCGACACTTTCAAAGCTTTATCAATCGCCGCCCGGCCTTTGTCGGCTTGGTCAGACATGATGAAGGCCTGCGCCGCCGCAATTTGCAGGGTCGATGTCGTCTCTGGCGCGGATAGCGCGATATGGGCGACGCCGTCATACAGCGCGTTCTCATACATCAGATCAATGATCGCAGAACGAAGTCCATCGTCTTCGGGGTGAATCAACAAAGCCACCTGATCAAAAGATGAGCGTTGATCGTCAAATCCAGACGGGCGCTTGCCCCGCATGATCATCCCGATGATCCGCTGCTCCTGCGAAGCGCGCGATAGATCAGACAGCGATTGAACAAAAGCGCCGCGCACCGTCAGCGCGTCATTGTCGAGGTTCTCGCCCGTCTCAATGCTTTCCATCGCCGCGGCGTAGCTGGCCGCATGTTCGGGCTCAGAATCCGCTAGTTTTTGATAAACTGCTTTGGCTTCATCAATGCGGCCAAGGCGCTGCAACAGCAAAGTGCGGCGCGATATAACGGTTTTCACATGGCTGTAAACGAGGCCCTTCGGGTCAAAATCATGTTCAGGCGCTTCAATGCGCGTGGGCGTAAGACTCTCATAAACAGCAAGTGCCTGATCTGGGCGCCCTAAGGCTTCCAACATGCCAGCCAAAGACAAATCGCCAACAAGACCGGGCAGCCCGCCTTTTGCATCACGGTGGCGTTGAATTGCAGCGTCCGGCTGCCCATCCATCGCCAATAGCCACGCGTCCACATAAGCATACATCCGCGAATCAGCTGCGATGACAGCATCCGTCTCCGCCGCTTTGAGCACGGCCCGGGCGCCGTCTGAATTTCCTGCCGCCGCCTTATCGAGCGCCAGATACATAATCGGCATCGGGCCTATCTCTTCGCCTGCCGCCTGTTTGGCTTGCAGCATCGTCAGATACGCGGCCATGTCTCCAGCCTTCACCGCATCAACAGGTTTCTTGTATGCTGAAGTGCCTACGGGCTTTCCAGACGCATCAGTGACCGCCGTGGCGCGCGCTGCATCAGACAAACCGCCTGCGATGACAACGGGTTTTTCAATCTTTGCCGGGGTCGGACTTTGCGCGCTCGCCACGCCCGCTGAAGCAAAAGCCAATGTCAGGGCGGAAGCAGCAAGGGTCAGCTTAAGGCGCATAAAAGGTCTCCAGACGATGGGTTCTTAGCAATTACAGCAGCCCGACATGGCAAGAGCAAGGCACCAATACAGACAAAGCGCGGTCACCTTAATCGTGCCGCGCTTTGCGAAGTGTTAATTGTTTGGACGCGAAGCCTACATATTTGGATAAGCTGGACCACCGCCGCCTTCCGGAACCGTCCAGTTAATGTTCTGGTTTGGATCTTTGATGTCGCATGTTTTACAATGGATGCAATTCTGCGAGTTTATCTGAAACTTGAGCTGACCGCCCTCTTCAATCCACTCATAGACCCCCGCAGGGCAATACCGCGCCGACGGACCATCAAACACGTCATGCTCTGATGATTTTTGCAGGGCCAAATCCAGCACGCGCAAATGAACCGGCTGATCTTCGCCATGAAACGTATTGGTGAACGACACATTGGTGAGCTTGTCGAAGCTGATTTTTCCATCCGGCTTTGGGTAATCAATCGGTTTGAACTTCTTGGCGGGCTTCAACGCTTCGGCATCCGACTTCTTATGTTTCAGCGTCGGAAGATACCCAAATCCAAACCATGACCGCAGGCACATATCCGGCATGCCGAGCACAGCGCCTTTAGTGGTGCCATAGCGTGACATTAGCGGCTTCGTATTACGCACCGCTGATAGGTCTTTGAAGATCCAGCTGTTCTTGTAAGCGTCCTGCATTTCGTCCAACGCGTCATTGGCGCGGCCCGCCTTCAAAGCTGTGAACGCCGTTTCAGCGCCCAACATGCCCGATTTCATTGCGTTATGAGTGCCCTTGATACGCGGCAGGTTCACAAAGCCCGCGGAACAGCCAATCAGCGCGCCGCCCGGAAAGCCGAGTTTAGGCACAGACTGAATACCGCCCGATGTGATCGCGCGCGCGCCATAAGAGACGCGCTTCCCGCCCTCAATGTGCTCCAAAATATCTGGATGATGCTTGTATCGTTGAAACTCATCATAGGGTGAAATGTAGGGGTTCTGATAGTTCAGGTGAACAACATAACCGACGGATACAAACGCCTCGCCATTGTCCCGGAACTTGTACAAGAAGCCGCCGCCGCTGGAGTGTTTCGTATCTGCGGGCCATCCAAATGTATGCTGAGCAAGGCCTTCATTGAAGGTCTCATCATCGGGGACAGACCATACCTCTTTCAGGCCAATGCCGTATTTCTGTGGGTCGCAATCTGCTTCCAGGTCGTATTTGGCCTTGACCGATTTGGTCAGAGACCCGCGTGCGCCTTCAGCGAACAAGGTGTACTTGCCCAAAAGTTCCATTCCGGGCTCGAAATCGGGCTTCTTTGTGCCATCTTCTGCGATGCCCATGACACCGGCGACGACGCCGCGCACTTCGCCATCTGCGCCGTAGACGACCTCTGAGGCTGCAAACCCGGGATAGATTTCGACGCCCAGATTTTCAGCCTCTTGCCCCAACCAACGACACACATTGGCGAGCGACCCGGCAAAGCACCCATCATTGTGCATGAAGCCCGGAAAAGCGAAGTTCGGGAAGGTGAAAGAGCCTTTAGGCCCAAGCATTTTGTACTTGTCTTGCGTGATGGCGGACTTTAGCGGACGATCATCGCGGGTACGCCATTCCGGGATCAATTCGTCCAAGGCCTTAGGGTCAAGCACCAGTCCTGACAGGATATGCGCGCCGATTTCGCCGCCTTTTTCCAGCACGACGACGGATAGATCATCGCCCGACTCATTGGCCAGTTGCTTAAATCTGATCGCGGCTGAAAGGCCGGCAGGGCCGCCGCCAACAATCACCAGATCATATTCCATGGATTCGCGCTGCGGAGCGTCATCAGCCATTGGTATCTCCTCGAATAAACGTATAGGCTCTGGGGCATATACCAGTTTCGTAAATGAACTATAGTCTGTTTACCGGAGTTCCGACGCGTCTCAATGCCCCACCTAACGTCAAACCCTGCCCTGGAGGCGCTTTCGGAGTGGTGGCAAGAGATGGGTGTAGAGGTCGATACGGCTTTCGTTTCTGCGGTGTCCAGCAGCGTTTCAGAGTCCATATCTAGTCCAGATCCTGTCTCTATCGTCCAGACATCTGTCTCCAATACGCCAAGAACGGCCAAAGCACCCGTACGCCTGAAAAAGGGCATGACCGAAGACAAATGGATCGCCGAAGCGCTGGCACTGGCGACGGCGGCCAACACGCTAGAAGAGTTGAAAGCCGCGATTGAGGGCTTTGAAGGCTGCCCCCTCAAGGAAGGCGCTCAGAATACCGTGGTCTGGGACGGCGTCATTGGCGCGCCGTTGATGGTTATTGGTGAAGGTCCTGGCCCGCAAGAAGACAGAACCGGGCTACCTTTCGTGGGTAAGGCCGGGCAATTGCTCGATAAAATGCTCGCCGCGATCAACTGTACGCGCGCAGAGAACACCTTCATCACCAATGTGAATTACTGGCGCCCCCCGGGAAACCGTAATCCAGAAGCGGCAGAGCTTGCCGTGTGTCGCCCCTTCGTGGACCGCATGGTGGAGCTGGCAAAGCCCAAGCTGATCGTCTCAGCGGGCGGAGTGCCGTCAAAAGCGCTGCTGGCGTCCAAAAGCGGCATTATGAAATTGCGCGGCACCGAGCAAGTGTTCACCACCTCGTCTGGGTTCACCGCGCCGCTCATTCCAATGCTCCACCCCGCCTACCTGCTGCGTCGTCCCCAAGACAAAAGCCGCGCCTGGCGTGATTTAATGCTGGTGGAGCAACGACTGAAAGACCTTGGATGAAGGACGATCCGCCATCAGACATGAATCGGGCCGGAAATGCTTGGCTCGCATTCTGTATGTTTGGGGCGGTCGGCGGCCTGCTCGCTTTTTTAGGCTTAGATTATCTAACAACTTTTCCACATGGTGTGTGCGTCGCAACGGGCATTGGCGTTGGTTTATGTGTTGGAATCGCTGCGGCGCAGTTTGAACTCACACGTACGATTGCCGCGTTCGCTCTCGCTGGCCTATACGCGCTTGCGTTTTGGACCTAACGCACAAGCTAGCTGACGCTATTTGCGGGACTCTAACAGCCTATCCCTATTGTTTGCTCCATTGGGGCGCTAAACTCTCAATATGAAGTCTGCTTGGCTCATCCCTCTATTTTGGCTGACGGCCTGCCAAACCGGGCCGTCGTATATCCCGCCGGTTCATCAAATCCCGGGCGCAGCGATTGGGTCTATATTTGAAAACGCTCGATACGCCGCTCGGCGCGATAAGGTGAAGGCGTCCATCGCGCCCCATCTGGATCTAATTTTATCGGAAGCGGAGCGCGGCGGAGGCCCGACCATGGATATGAGTTGCGGTGTTGCCAAAGTGAGCCCCCTCAAATGCGCGGAGCTTGCGCGGCAAATCTCTCAAGACGCCGATATTTATAAAGCTGGCAGTGTCGATGAGCGCTTAGAAAAGCTGACCGTCGCATTCATGGTTCATGGCGACTAACGATTTCTATTGGGTAGAACGGCTGCATTAGCGCGGGGATGAAAACGGCGATGAGGGGCGCTTGCGCATAAACGGAAAACCAGAGCCTCCGTCAGGGTCGGCATCGCCGCTTTCATAGGCGCGCGCCAAACGCACGGCGAGCCACAGGCCCAAAATCCCGAACATAACCCCGCCAACCGCCCGGCCCACAATGACACCCGGCGCGCCGCCAATGATCGCCCCTACCCAGATGAACGGCACGACGCCGACCGTATTTCTCAGCCAGTTCAGCCATGTCGACCAAATGGGTCGGCGCAGATTGTTGAATGAGGCATTAGAGACAAACAGGATGCCATTGAAAAAGAACAAAGGCGCTGACACCGCCGCAAACCAAAACACCAGCCGGGAGCCCTCTTCCGACAGGCCAAACTGATTGGCGATGAAGCTCTGCGCCAGCACCAAGACACCCCACATCACAACCACATAAGCCGCTACAAACCGAGCAGCCTTTAAAATGGTCTCCTTCACGCGATCATATTGTTTCGCGCCGAAGTTTTGACCGATGATCGGCCCAACCGCGCCGGACAGGGCAAACACCACACAAAACGCAAGCGGCGTAAGCCGACCAATAACCGCGTACCCAGCCACCGCAGAGTCTCCAAACCCAGACACGGCGCGGGTAACCACCGAATTGCCAATGGGTGTCGCAATGTTGGTGAGAATGGCGGGGATCGCGATGGCCGCAATGGGCCTAAGATCAAGGCGCAGCGGACCAAGTTCCAATCGCGCGAACCCGCCGTAATGGCGCAGGATAGGAACAACCGCTGTGGCTGCCATCGCACACCTTGCCAAAACCGACGCATAGGCGGCGCCATCCAATCCCAGACCAAAGCCGAAAATCAGAATGGGGTCCATGACTGCGTTCACAATGCCCGCTGAAAGGGTCGCGAACATGGCCCGTCGTGCATCGCCGTGCGCGCGCAACAGCCCCGCTGACATCATCCCCAACGCTGCGATCGGCATGGAAAGCACAACAATTCGTAGATAGCCGACCGCGTGGTCCAGCGTGTCACCTTTCGCGCCAAGCAGCCCCAGCAGATAGGGCGCGCAAATCCAGAAGATCAAAGCGATCACCGAGCTGGTAACAAGGCCAAGCGCAATGACGCTGGTGGCGATACGCCTCGCTTCGTCTGGCTCTCCTGCCCCCAGGCGTTGCGCGGCCAGCGCGCCCATCGCAATCATTAAGCCGATTGTAATGGAGACGCCAAAATAAAGAATGGTTCCCGCGAAACCGACCGCCGCCGCAAGCGACTCCTCACCTAAGAGCGAGATGAAAAACAGATCTACAAAATCAACGAGAAAGATTGAGACCAGACCGATACTCGCGGCGAACGCCATCACGACCGTATGGCGCATCAGATCACCGGTCAGGAATATCGCTGATCTATCTGTCACAAATGAATTGCCCGCGCGGTTCGCCTCTAGCCTTGCACCAATGCGCTTGCGATGGAAATGCTAGAAGTTCACACGATTGGAGACTGCGCCGTCCACGATGAGGTTCACGCCCGTCGTGTAGGACGACGCCGGACTGGCCAAAAACACAGCTGCATTGGCGACTTCTTGAGGCGTCGCGCAACGCCCTGTTGGATTGCGAGAGTTCGCCTGCTCAAAATACTCCGGCATATTGGTTTTGACTTTGTCCCAAACGCCGCCCTCGAAAAACACCATGCCCGGCGAGACGACGTTTACACGTAGGCCGTTGGTGGCGTGTTCACGTGCGAGGCCCTTGGCCATGTGGATCAGAGCGGCTTTGATCGGGCCATATGCCCCGACACTGTCGGCCTGCGCGGCGGCGATGGATGCGATGATGACACATGCCGCATCGCCAGCCGCTTTCGCAGATTTGGTCAGATACGGCTCAGCCGCCTCGAACGCATTGACCGCGCCGAGCACGTCCAGCGTGAAGTTTTGTTCCCAAGCCTCCGCGGAGTTGCCCTGCGCCATCGCGCCCGCATTTGAGACCAGAATGTCGATGCCGCCGAGTTCATCCGCAGCTGTCGCAATCCAGCCTTTCAAAGCGGTCGCATCGGTAATGTCGACGGAAGCGCCCGTCGCCTTGATGCCCGTGGTGGACAGCTCTGAAACGGCGGCGCTGACCTGATCTGCATTGCGCGCACAGATGGCAACATTTGCGCCCTCTGCTGCCAAAGTGTCTGCAATGGCGCGGCCAATGCCGCGGGTGCCACCCAGAATGATGGCGTTCTTGCCTTTGAGATTGAGGTCCATTGCGCGCTCCTGATGACCGATTATCTAAGTTGACGTCGGTTTTACAGCCCGTTCCCCGACGGGACGCAAACGGTAATTCAGGACCCCTACAAGTGTTCAAACTCGCAGGTAAAGTGGCGCATCATTGGCGGCTCTTTCGTTATTTTCATGCCCTTGATGCTATCTGGCGCGGCGGCCAGTTCTTCGCAGACTTCGACGATGAAGTCGGCATGGCTTTGAGTATAGACGCGTCGCGGCATGGCGAGGCGAACAAGGTCCATGCCAGCGGGTGCTTCACTGCCATCTGGTTTGCGCCCAAACATGACCGTGCCGATCTCACACCCACGAATGCCGCCAAGCTCGTAAAGCGCACACGCCAACGCATGACCCGGATACTCAAGCGGCGGAATGTGCGGCAGGAAGGCACGCGCGTCGATGAACACAGCGTGTCCCCCGGCGGGCTTTACAACCGGCACACCCATCTCATCGAGGCGTTCGGTGATATAGGCATTCGTGCGCACGCGGTAACGCAGATAATCCTCGTCGATGATCTCAGTCAGCCCTTGAGCGATGGCATCCAGATCCCGGCCCGCCAAGCCGCCATAGGTTGGAAAGCCCTCGGTCTGGATGAGGCGGGTGCGGGCGCGATCTGCCAGCTCGTCATCATTCAGCGCGAGCCAGCCGCCAATGTTGGCAAACGCGTCCTTCTTGGCGCTCATCGTCATTCCGTCGGCAACAGAAAATGTGTCGCGGACAATGTCTTTGATCGAGCGGTCGGTCTGGCCGTCTTCGCGCAGTTTGATGAACCATGCGTTTTCAGCAAACCGGCAGCCGTCAATGTAGAATGGCTTATCGTGCGCTTTGGCGAGTGCGGCCGCACCCTTAATGTTCGCCAGGCTGACCGGCTGGCCGCCACCTGCATTATTGGTGATTGTCATCATCACAGCGGGGACAGCATCACCGCGCGTTTCGAGCAATGCTTTCAGCGCGTCCAAATCCATATTGCCTTTGAACGGGTGATCGAGCGACGGAACGCGCCCCTCTGGTATCGGAATATCAACCGCCTCTGCGCCCGCCGCTTCAATGTTGCCGCGCGTGGTATCGAAATGCGTATTGGACGGGATCACATGACCGGGCTCGGCGATCAGGCTGAACAACAAATGCTCCGCAGCGCGGCCCTGGTGAGCTGGGATGATGTGTTTGAAATCCATCAAATCCTTCACCGCCGCTTCAAAGCGATAGAAGCTGGGCGCGCCGGCGTAGGATTCGTCGCCCGTCATCACCGCGCCCCATTGCGCGGCGCTCATCGCGGATGTGCCACTATCGGTCAGCAGATCAATGATCACGTCATCAGACTGGAGTTTGAACAGGTTGTAGCCAGCGTCTTTCAGCAGCTTTTTGCGTTCCTCACGCGTCGTCATCCGGATGGGTTCTACGGATTTGATTCGGAAGGGTTCGATAATGGTTTTCATGTCTGGCACCTCAGATGTGAGAGATGCGCCGCGGTTGTCTGCCCGAAGGATGACCGCGCTCAGCGCTAGTGCAACGAGCGCTATCATGACACGTAACAGCCGGGCAAGTGACGCAGGAACGATCGTCGCGTCGACGCCTTCGCGAAATCGGGGCAGGAGCAAAATTGCCCGATCCCAAATGGATTGGGACCGGTCAATTTACCGCGTCATGCGATCAAAGCTTTAGTGATGCATCGCGTCTTCAGCTTTTTGGTCAACAAGTGCGCGTTCTTGCTTTTTTCGTTCGTCGAATTTGTCTGCCATTTTCACTGCTGCGTTTTTACTCACAATGTCTTTGGCGTCCGGGAAGATGTCATTTTCTTCCTCTTCCATATGATGCTCATATTTATGCTTCAACGTCTTGAAGCGTGCGAGCCAACCGGGTGATGAGAAATCCATCTCTTCCAGTTCCAGCATAATGTCATCAAGTTCTTTGTGTTCAGCGACACCATGTCGGCTCAGTGGCTGGCCGTCTTCCTTGGCCATTAGAGGCGCATAGAACACTTCTTCTTCGGCGGCGGCGTGCGCGCTGACGTCTTCATAGAATGTCTTCCAATGCTTGCGCCGCTCGTCGCTGTCGCCGCTGGTGTCCACGATTTTTTCAAGCAGGTCTCTATGCTTATCGTGATCGTTTTTCAGGCGTTGATAAATCGTCGTCATATTGGTCTCCTTTATCTGTACTGAACCAACGCATCATTAGCAAAATCGTTCCATTGTGACGGAATGAGTGACAAGTCGGCGAGGCAGGTTAAGTTAATCTGATGCCGGCAAGACTCTCGATCATTATCCCGACTTTGAACGCGGAAGGCGATCTTGCCATTTGCCTATCGAGCCTGGTCGATGGGGCCTCGGCGGGATTGGTTCGTGAGGTGGTTGTCAGTGACGGCGGAAGCACGGACACGACTGAAGCGATAGCCCGTGAGACTGGGGCGAATTGGGTCGTCGGACAGCGCGGCCGCGCTGCGCAAATGATTGCGGGGGCAAGCGCAGCGCGCGGCGACTGGCTGTTGTTTTTGCACGCTGATACGGCGCTTTCGCCGGACTGGGTAGATCAAGCGGCGGCACATATGGAGACGTCCCCGAACATGGCCGCGGCATTCACCTTGGCCTATCGGTCTGACGCCCGGGCCGCGCGGTGGCTGGAGCGCCGCGCCAATCGCCGCGCCCGTTTGATGGGCCTGCCCTATGGTGATCAGGGGATTCTGATTTCTCGTCATCTGTATGATGAGATTGGCGGGTTCGAAGACGTGCCATTGATGGAAGATGTCATCATTGCCAGAACACTGGGCAAGTCGCGCCTCAAACTATTGCCCGCGAAAGCGAACACATCTGCCGCGAAGTATGAGCGCGATGGATGGCGCAATCGAGCATGGAAAAATGCGTGGATTTTGACACGCTTTCTACTCGGCGCCAGTCCAGCCGCACTCGCCAAAGAGTACCGATAGGACCATAGTAAAACATGCGCCCTGCAACCCTTCTGATTTATGCAAAACCGCCCCGCATGGGGGTATCAAAGACGCGATTGGCAAAAGGGCTTGGGCCAACAGCCGCCCGGCGGATTGCGCACTTCACATTGTCGCGCACGGTGCGCGCCGCGATGGCACAGCGCGGTTGGGTAACACATCTTTACACAGCGCCGGATGCGTCACTGCAGGAGTCTCTTGGCGGCATCTGGCCGCAACATTTGGAACGGCGAAGCCAGGGCATGGGGGATTTGACAGCGCGTTTGGAATTAGGATTGCGTGAGGCCCCCAATGGCCCCGTCATCTTCATTGGCGCCGATGCGCCGGACCTTTCGATTGCGCTTTTACGCAAAGCCGTGCGGGCCTTGAACCGCGCCGACGCCGTATTCGGCCCGGCCAGTGACGGAGGGTTTTGGCTGTTTGGAATGAACAAAACGGCGAGAAGCCCGTCGCCCTTTGGCGGCGTACGTTGGTCTGGCCCCCACGCCATGGAGGATGTTTGGAGCCGTTTGCCGAAAACGGCGCGCGTTACCCAACTTCCGACGCTGATCGATATTGATGAGGCAGAAGATTGGGAAACTTGGCGCGCCGAACCTCGGCGAAACGCCTAGCAGAGCCCCATTTCTGTGCGATACCGGCGGCGCAGAAGATCAATCGGTGCAAGATCGCGCTTGTCTGTCTCAAAGTGCCAATATGTCCAGCCATTACACGCAGGCGCCTGTTGGACTTGCGCGCCAAGACGATGGATTGAACCTGTCGCAGATCCATTGGTGAGCGATCCATCAACCCGAATACGGGCTTGAAACTTGCGCTTTGGGGAGAACAATCGGTCGCCGGGCTTCAGCCAGCCATTGTCCAACAAGGCCCCAAACGGCACACGCGGCAATGACTTCTTGCTGACCTCGGTCTGCAAGATATCGCCTTCAATTGGCTCAATGGTTTTTAGCCGCGCACGGGAAATCTTCACATAGGCGGGATCGCGCTCGATGCCGACAAAATCTCGTCCCAGTCGTTTGGCGGTGGCCGCGGTGGTTCCTGTGCCTGAAAACGGATCGAGGACCACATCGCCTGGATTGCTCGTGGCGAGTAAAACGCGGCTGAGCAGCGCTTCTGGTTTTTGCGTTGGGTGCGCTTTCTTGCCCGCTTCATTTTTGAGACGTTCTGAGCCTGTGCAAAGCGGGATCATCCAATCAGAGCGCATTTGCTTGTCTTCATTGAACACTTTGAGGGCATCGTAATTGAAGGTGACTTTAGACTTCTCAGTTTTGCCGGCCCAGATCAGCGTTTCGTGAGCATTCTGAAAGCGCGTGCCTTTGAAATTCGGCATTGGGTTTGATTTCAGCCAGATCACGTCATTCTGAATCCAGAAGCCCTGATCCTGCAAAATCGTGCCGCACCGGAAGATGTTGTGGTAGCTGCCAATCACCCACATGGCGCCATTCGGTTTCAGAATACGTCGGCACTGCTCCATCCATTGATGGGTGAACAGGTCATATGCATCAAAACTATCAAAACGATCCCAGGAATCGGTCACACCATCGACATGACTTTGGTCTGGGCGTGTCAGGTCACCGCCCAGTTGCAGATTGTAGGGTGGGTCTGCAAAAACCAGATCGACCGAGTCGTCGGGAAGGCGTGAGAGAATGTCGATACACTCGCCTTGCATGATGGTGTTGCGTTTCAGGTCCATAAAGTGTCTCGCGCAATTGGAGGGGGTTAGCCCGTCATGATCAAAGGCGAATCATTGCGCGAATCCGATTTAGATATCGTTACTCCGGAAGTGATGGCGGATTGAGAAAATCTTTACGAATCCAACACTTACAGCGCTCGAATTGTGGAAAATCCTGTGAATATAATGTGTTGCCCCTGTGCAATTCATGTGGATTAAAAGCCGAGAAGAAATTGCCCGTCGGGCGACTCAAGGGGGCGGAACAGATCGGTTCGCAACTCATTTCGGTCACTGCTGAGGCCGTGCGCCTTGACCGCGCGTGCAAATCTGTTCGCGATCAGCTTGGCCACTGGCCCCCGCCCCGTACCACGTTCAAACCACCGGGCATCATAATCTTTGCCGCCGCGCATCTCTCTTATTGTGTTGATCACTTTGGCGGCGCGATCCGGCACATGCTCAACCAGCCATTCATGGAACAGGTCTTTGATTTCATGCGGCAATCGCAGCATGACATAGCCGACCCCCCTTGCGCCATGCTCTGCGGCGGCCGCGATCAAGGCCTCAATCTCATGGTCGTTCAAGGCCGGAATGATTGGCGCAGCCATGACCGTGACCGGCACCCCAGCATCCGACAGCTCTTTCACGATATGCAAGCGGCGATGCGGCGCGGCAGCGCGCGGTTCCATCATGCGCGATAATTTGGGGTCTAGTGTGGTGATTGAAACCCCGACTTTCGCCAATCCCATCGCTGCCATCGGCGCAATCAAATCGAGATCACGCAGGATGAGCGCCGACTTCGTGAGCAAACTGACCGGATGATTGTGCGCCGACAGGATTTCAAGCACGTCTCGCGTTAACCGCTCTTCGCGCTCTATGGGTTGGTAAGCATCCGTATTAACCCCCAAAGCGATGGGACGCGGTATGTAACCTGCCCGCGATAACTCCTTTTGCAAAAGAGCGGGCGCGTTGCGTTTGACGAACAGCTTGCTTTCAAAATCTAACCCGGCTGAAAGCCCTGAATAGGCATGCGTCGGGCGGGCAAAACAATAGATGCACCCATGCTCACACCCGCGATAGGGATTGATCGAACGATCGAATGAAATGTCGGGAGACCGATTATAGGTAATGATCGTCTTGGCCGTCTCAGAAAAACGCATCGTGGTTAATTGCGCAGCGGCGTCATTTAGAACGCCCCAGCCATCATCAAAAGCCGACTGTGTGTGGCGTTCAAATCGGCCTGCCTGATTGGAAATCGCGCCCCGCCCGCGGTGCTGGGCGCGTTCGCGCGCTTTGACTGTGTCTAAAAGGGTAACACGCCCGTCCCGCCTGAGTTTTTGACCTGTTCGCATAAGCGACAATCAGCCAGATACAGAAGAACATTACAAGAACATTTGTTGGGTTTGCTGTGGATAACATTGATTTTGGTGAACGCAGCAGCCTGAAGCATAGGGAGGCCAAATCAACATCGCATCAAAGGAAGTTACGCGACCAAAATTAGCGACTTTCGATTGGATTTTTGACGTGCGGTTCGCCAAGAGAAAATCATTCTTTATTAGATTTTTTAGACCATAATAAAAGAAGAATGGTGATGATGATGGATAATAAGAAACTCGTCGCTGCGGGCGCTCTCGCGCTTGCAATTTCAGGGGCCGCAATGGCAGCGACTTCAACTGGAACTTTGACGGTCGACGCGACCTTGGAAAACGCATGTCTTGTGACCACGACAGCCGTGTCATTTGGCGTGGTTGCGGTTGAGTCAGAAGACGGTTTTGGGTCGGTTCAGGTTCAATGCACGAACAATGGAGCGTTCACAGTGGCACTTGACGGCGGCGAGTCTGCAGACATCGCAGTCCGCGAACTGTCACACTCGACTCTACCTGCAAGCTTTACATACCAACTGTACACGGATGCTGCGCGTACACTTGTTTGGGGTGACGGAACCGTCGGCATTGTGAAAATGCTGGCACTGGTCCACTTCAAACATTCAGCGTCTACGAACGCACAACAAGCGCGCCAACAGCGGTCGGCGCGTACGACGATACAGTCAACGTGACTGTAAGCTTCTAAACCAAAAGGACGGATGCCTTGTAACCCTGTCCGTCGTCGAATCCTAAGTGAACGGATGATCACTTTACTTCTTCAGTTTTCGCGGACTTGCGGGGATTTTGGCAAAAGAGAAATGGCGCGAGTGACGGGGCTCGAACCCGCGACCTCCGGCGTGACAGGCCGGCACTCTAACCAGCTGAGCTACACCCGCGCATTTCTGGTAGCTGCCGAAGCAGCGAACCGCTTCTCTAATCGCGCTAATTTTTTGGGTCAAGCACGTAACTCCATTGCGGGCGAAGTAATTTTCGCTTTCACATGCCGTTCATGCGCCACATTATAGGTCTAACAGTGCGCAACAGCGCGTGAAGGACCGTGAAATGAAACGTTTTATCTATATTTTGTTGGGGCTGATCAGCATTTTGGTTGTCGCCGCTCTCGTCGTTCCATTTCTGATTCCATCGGAAGTTTACAAGAATCAAATTGAGAAAGCGGCGACGAATGCGTTGAACCGCGATGTCGCCCTGAATGGAGACGTGAAGATTTCGGTCTTCCCGCGCATATCTGCGAGTGTTGAAGACGTGACGGTGTCCAACCCAGAAGGATTCGAGGGCGACCACATGATTACGGCGGGCGCTCTTAGAGGCTCGGTGAAGTGGATGCCGTTGCTGTCCCAACGGGTCGATGTTCAAGAATTGGCCTTCATTGATGCCAATGTCGGTCTGCAGCGCCTGGCGGATGGCCGCGCGAATTGGGACTTCAGCAATGGCGAGCCTGCGCCAACGCCGGACCCTGACAAGAAAAATGGGTCAGTTGACGCCGCCATCGCCGCTGCGCGCCTAAAGAATGCAACGCTAACCTATTCCGACGCGGTTTCTGGCGCGAACTACGAATTAAAAGAACTCGATCTGGAAGCATCACTGCTGGCTTTGGATAAACCGTTTGAAGCCAAGGGCAGCGGCCTGTTTCAAAACCAAAAATTTGACCTCAGCCTAACACTGGACTCGCCAGAAGCCGCAACGGCTGGGCAACCCGCAAACGCTAATTTCAGTCTGCAATCTAGCCTCGGCAACGCGTCCTATGATGGCTCCCTGGTGGGTGGTGAGGCACCGGCGCTGGATGGCGCGTTCTCAGTCACGTCTGATGACTTAGCGCAAATGTTGAAATTCGCCGGCATCAGCCCCCCGCTAGATGTCGCCCAGCTTGGCAAAGTTGCGGCCAAAGGCAAGGTCTCTGGCCCAGCGTCCGCGTTGACGATCAGTATCGACGAAGCAACACAATCATCAGATCTCGCCAACACCCGGTTTTCCGGTCGTATTGCGATGGGCGACGCGCCGACAATTGACGGCGATCTGGAGTTTGATGCGGCGAGCCTGGCCGCCGTCACCAAATTCGCAAACATTGAAGCGCCGATCAACTTGACGCCGCTGGGTGCAGCCACTGTCAAAGCAACCCTTAAAGGCGCACTGACACAGCCCACGATTTCGCTACAAACCGCGCGTTTAAAAAGCGACAAGCTGGATGCCAGCTATACCGGCGCCGTGACGCTGGGCAGCACACCTCGCCTCGATGGCGCTCTAAAAGCGATCATTCCCGACGCCAGTGATTTGGTCTCCGCGCTCGGGGTGGACATGCCCACCGCTGGAGGCCTCGACGCCGTAGACCTCTCAGCGCAGCTGGCAGGCCCCGTGGATGCGATCGCTCTCAGCAAGGTTGCCATAAAACACAGCGGCGACCTGCTGAACGCCAATTTCAATGGCGCGCTCTCCATGAAAGGTAACGGCGCCATTGATGGCGATATTGCCGCGTCGAGCAATCAATTGCGGGCGTTTCTGGCAGCGTCACAAATCGAGCTCGCGCCCGGAGAAACGCTTCAAAGTTTCGACCTAAAGACAAATCTGAAAGGGTCCTTCAAAGCCATCGCGATGGACGCCCTGTCTCTAAAACTAGACGACATTAACGGCACAGGCAGCGGCCGCGTTGACCTCACCGGCGCGCGTCCGAAACTCGCGGCCAATCTGGATATGGGCGCCGTCGATCTTTCACCCTTCCTCGGCAAACCCGATCCGAACAAGCCGAAATCGACCAATTCCGGTTGGAGCAAAACTCCGTTGGATTTGGCAGGCCTAAAAGCCGTGGATGCGGATATTAAGCTAACAACCAGCGCGCTGACCGTTGGCGATGTTAAGCTCACTGACGCGGCTGTAGACGCCGGTCTCGCAGGCGGGCGTCTGACCGCTGACCTTCCGAAGTTCAAAGTGTTCGGCGGAAACTGGAACGGAAATTTGATTGTGAACGCTCAAGAAGCAACGCCCATTCTCAGCTTCAACATGAAGGGTGACAGCGTTGCTATGTCCAGCCTTCTCGGGACCATGGCAGGGTTCGACAAATTGAGCGGCACGGGCGAGTTTGAAGTCGTCGCCCGCTCATCCGGCATGTCCATTCATGACATTATGACAGGGCTGGATGGGTCCGTATCTACGAATCTGAACAATGGCGCACTCAAAGGCATCAATGTTGGGCAACTCGTTCGCAGTGCCTCATCGCTTAAAGATGCCGTTGCAACAGGCACACTGCAAAGCCTCGACTTTTCAAACGTCATGTCAGCGGCGGCAGAAACTGATTTCACAAACTTCAAAACAGTTCTGAAGGTTGAGAATGGCGTCGCCAAGGTTGATCTGATGAAACTCATCAATCCCGTTCTGGGCGTCGATGGGGCCGGAGAAATCAATATTGGCGGGCAAAGCCTAGACCTGCGTTTAGCAACCAGCATTGACCAGAAGGGCCAGGCCGATGGCGCGGTTGTGCAGCTAAATGGCATCCCTGTGCCCGTCCGTATTTCGGGCAACTGGACCAGCCTAAAATTATCGCCGGATCTGTCTGGTGTTCAAACGGCGCTTCGCCAGGAACTTGAAGGCCAGGTGCGGGACGAGATCAACACACGGCTTGGCGATGAAATTGATGGCCGTCTTGGCGGCGTTGCGGGCGGCGTCCTGGGAGATGTGCTCGGCGTAAAGAAACCTGAAGACACAGCGCCCGAAGAAACACCATCAGACGCATCACAGCCCTCCACCCCTGACGGCACTGAGCCGGAGACGTCCGAAACTAATCCTGAAACGCCGGCTGAGCCAGAACCAGAGCCAGAAACACTGGAAGAGGCGGCCGAAGATGCCGTCAAAGACGCAATCGGCGGCTTGTTCAAGCGCGACTAGGGATTGAGGTCTCTGCCCGATTGGGCTGACCAGACTCCCAAGTTGCGATTTAGCTGACTTTGCTCTGCTGGTCGGTCGCGATTTGAGGTGTATCAACGACGCGCTCGCCCATCGGCTCAACAGATGAAACGACTGTCTCTGGTACAGATTTCAATTCCACAAGGTGCGCGAGCTTTTCGAGCGGTTGCGCCTTGGAGATGAAATACCCCTGCAATTCATCACAGCCATTGTCACGCAGGAAGTCTGCTTGATAACCTGTCTCCACGCCTTCAGCGGTACAACGCATTCCGAGAGAGCTCGCCAAATTCAACGTCGCAATCGTGATTGCTTTGCTATCAGCGCGGCTTTCAATGTCTGATACGAAGCACTTGTCGATCTTGATTTTATCGAACGGGAAGCTGCGCAGATAGCTGAGGGATGAGAAGCCTGTTCCGAAATCGTCCAGCGCAATGCGAAGGCCCAACTCTTTCAACTGGTGCAAACGCTTCAATGTGAAGTCAGTGTCAGACATCAACACAGATTCGGTGATCTCTAGCTCAACCCGGTTTGGATCGATCTGATTGGTCGCGAGCGCATTTACGATTGTGGTGACAAGGCTTGCACTGTGGATTTGCAGAGGCGAAATGTTGACCGATATTTTGACATCATCCGGCAGTTTGCGCGCCTCAGACAGCGCCGCGCGAATAACCCAATCGCCCATGCGTGTGATCAGGCCATTCGTCTCTGCGTGCTCGATGAACTCGCCTGGGAACACCAGGCCGCGTTTTGGGTGCTGCCAACGGATCAGCGTCTCGACACCCACCATCTTGTGACTGGTCGCGTCGACAAGCGGCTGGAAGAAAACGCGCAATTCATTGTTATCCAAAGCTCGGTTCAGATCGGCTTCGATTTGTAGTTTCGCGCGGGCTTTCTCGTCCAAATCCGCCGTAAAGCGGCACCAGTTGCTCTTGCCGAGTTTCTTGGCTTGGTAGAGCGCCAAATCGGCATGCTTGAGCAACACGCGCGCATCCGTTGCAAACATATCAAACTGGCGCACACCAATCGACGCAGAGCACACCACAGTGGAGCCCCAAACATCGTATGGTTGACTCATAATTTCTGAAAGCTCGTCCAAGAACGGCTCCAAAAGATCCTGTTCCCGCTCAACAATCAATACAAACTCATCGCCGCTTAGGCGGGCAATCATGTCGGTGCTAAAGCAAGCATCATTCAAGCGCTTCGCCACCAATTGCAGCAACTCATCGCCTGCCGGATGGCCGAGGGTATCATTGACCCATTTGAAATTATCAAGATCGAGCCACAACAAAGCGCGCTCAAACCCGGCTTCAACCGGCTCACGGGTCGATTTTTCAAGCTTTTCCTGCATGGTCATGCGATTGGGCAGACCCGTCAGACCATCATAGTGCGCCATGTGCGCGACGCGGTCTTCAATTTCCTTCGACTGCGTGACGTCGGAAGCAACACCGCGGAAACCTGTAAACAGATCTTCTTCAAAAATCGGCTTACCGGTCACAGACCACCAGCGTTCTTCGTCGCCCGCTGAAATTTTCAAAACAATATCTCGAAAGCCCTGACGACGGTTGAGGCTCGCCTCAAGCGCCTTTTGCGCTTCACCAGCCTCGAACAGTTCCGATAGCTCCACGCCTTGGGCCATCATATCAAATTGGTTTTTGTCGCCCTGCATCACCAGTGGAATATCTTCCAGAACGCCCGCTTTATCGGTCTGCCACAGCCAATCGGATGTGCTTTCCTCAAAATCGCGTAGCAATAGGCCAATCAGTTGAGATTGTTCCTGTACGGCGGCTTCGGATAAATGTTGCTCCACAAACTGGCGGTGCGCCCAGCGAACGGCCAGCATCAGGACGCCCAGATAAACCAGCGCCAGAATTGAGATGAAGTGGTAAGCCGGGTCCTGCTGAAACTGCATCGCGATGACCATGCCGATCGCAACTGGCACAATAAATGAGAACGCAGCGTCCGGAATACGCGACAGCAAGAAAGCGCCGCCAAACATAACGCCAGACAGCACAATACCCATGACCATTTGGCCGTGGCTGTCCTCAATATTCATAACAATAATCGGGGCAACGGCCCAAATCAGACCATTAATCGACGCGCCGCGTGCGTAGCGCTCAAGCGCTCGCTCTGAGCGATGCGTCCGACCGTACATCTTACGAGATCGCACATGCGCTAAGAACGCCACACCACTCGCAAAGACGAGTGCAAATCCCCAAATCGCCAACATGTTCCCAGCGGCAGATTCGTTGAACGACATCATGACAATGGCGCCGTTGAGGAGGTTTGCAAGAACAAGAACGACCGACATTTTGCCAACCATTTCGAGTTGACGCGCCCGCAACTGACCCGCATGTTTTTCAGGAACCGGTAGTTCGCGCACGAGGTCCGCAAATGACCAATTATTTGTAGTTCTGGATGATTTTTTGCCCAAGATCATTCCGTGCATCTCCTCAACCGGAACATCCGGCAGTCGTATTCAGGGCTTTTTCTATCAAAAAGAGGTGAAGGCCCCGGTATGGTAAACGGGCAAATTTCATCGAATTTGTAAGCGTCTAGCTGCTTCGCTAGTGGCGCCTGCCGATTCAGAGGCGCAAAGCACCCTTCACGCCCACGCGATTCACTTAACATTTTCCCGGCGGCGTTGACCGCAAGCGGTTGTGTCGCGCGGCAGGGCAATCTAGCCTAGCGCAGAAATCTTATCGGAGACTGCACACCCTCATGACTGTTTATAAAAGCGCCATTGATCTGATCGGAAACACACCCCTTTTGCGCTTGAGGCGCGCCTCTGAGGAGACGGGGTGCGAAATTCTGGGAAAATGTGAGTTTTTGAACCCCGGCCAGTCCGTCAAAGACCGCCCTGCCCTTGGCATTGTTCGCGACGCCGAAGCGGATGGCAGCTTGAAGCCCGGCGGCACAATCGTGGAAGGCACCGCCGGCAATACAGGCATCGGCTTGGCGCTGGTTGGCAGCGCGCTCGGATATCCCGTTGTGATCGTGATGCCCAGTTCTCAAAGTCAGGAGAAAAAAGATGCGATCCGTCTCTTGGGAGCCAAGCTGATCGAAGTCGACGCCGTGCCGTATAAGAACCCTAACAATTATCAACACTACTCCCGCCGCCTCGCCGAAGAGATGAATGAGTCTCTGCCGAACGGCGCCATCTGGGCCAACCAGTTCGACAATGTCTCCAACCGCAAGGCGCACTATGACACCACCGGCCAAGAGATATGGGAGCAAACCGGCGGTAAGCTAGACGGGTTCATTTGCGCCGTCGGGTCTGGTGGCACGCTCGGCGGTATTTCCATGGCGCTGAAAGAGAAGAACAAAGACGTCCAGATCGGTATCGCAGACCCGGGCGGCGCGGCGCTTTACGAGTATTTCAAAAATGGAGAACTCAAATCTGAGGGCACCTCCATCACCGAGGGCATCGGACAAGGCCGCATCACCGCCAATATCGAAGGCATCGAAGTTGACCGCGCCTATCGCTGTACGGATACAGAAGCGCTCAACATCATCTTTGATCTTGTTGAGCATGAGGGGCTTTGCCTTGGCGGATCGGCTGGCATCAACATCGCTGGCGCAATTCAAATGGCAAAAGAACTTGGGCCCGGCCACACCATCGTGACCATCCTTTGTGATTACGGCAATCGGTATCAATCTAAACTTTTCAATCCGGAGTTTCTCAGGTCCAAAGATCTGCCTGTTCCGGCATGGCTGGAGGCATAAGGCATGGAAACTGGAGACCCCCTCATTACCGCGTCTGAGTTAAAGTCGAAGATCAGCGCCCCAGATGTCAGAGTGGTGGACGCCACATGGTTCGCACCGTTCAAAAACCCTCCACAAACCGGCGAAGAGGCCTATCAGGCGGGGCACATTCCGGGCGCCGTCTATTTCGACATCTCAAAGATTAGCGACCCAGACGCCGCCTATCCTCACATGCTGCCCGATACCGTTACCTTCTCTGCGCGTGTGCGAAAGCTCGGCATCGGTGATGGCAATCGGCTGGTCATCTATGATCAGAATGATTTCTTTGCGTCTGCGCGGGCCTGGTGGATGCTGCGCGTGATGGGCCACAAGGATGTTCACGTCTTGGATGGTGGTCTGTCGGCTTGGAAAAGCGCGGGCGGCGAGTTGGAGGATTTACCGCCGGTCGCCGTTGAGCGGCACTTCACCCCCCGTGTGCGCGCCGATCTGATCGCAAAATCTGACTATGTCGAAGCGGCCAGCGCCAACAACAGCCATACGATTATAGACGCCCGCCCCGCTGACCGTTTCACAGGCGCAGGATCAGAGCCTCGTGAGGGACTGTCCTCCGGTCATATTCCGGGCAGTTGCAATTTGCCGGGCAGTGCGCTGCTCAATGATGACGGCACACTGAAATCTGCAGCTGATCTTCGCCCTCTGTTTGACGATCCGTCCGCGCCCACCATCGCCACGTGCGGGTCAGGGGTGACCGCCGCAATCACTGCCATGGCGCTGGCCCGTCTCGGAAACTGGGACGTCGCCGTCTATGATGGATCATGGACCGAATGGGCCGACGGCAACACACGCCCCATCGCGACAGGCGAGGCATGACAGCCCCCGAAACCCGGCTGATCCATACGCGAAAAGAGCGGCTCGGCCGGAAAACGGTCAATCCTCCGGTTGAACGCGCCTCTACCGTCTTGTTTGAGACCACCGAGGCGCTTTACGGCCCCAAGCCAACCTATGGCCGAATGGGGCTCACCGTACATCGCGAACTTGAAGCTGCGCTTTGTGAGTTAGAAGGCGCAAGCGCGGCGCGGTTGACCTCTAACGGGCTGCAAGCGGTATCCCTTGCGGTGGCGAGCGTCGTAACGGCGGGCGATCATGTGCTTGTGTGCGATAGCGCATATGGCCCGACGCGCCGCTTCTGCGAGCGCCGCCTGACAGCAATGGGCGTGGAGGCCACCTTTTTTCCGCCTCGCATCGGCGATGGGATCGCCGCGCTGATACAGCCCAACACCAAGGCCATCCTGATGGAGTCCCCCGGGTCGCTGACATTCGAGATCATTGATACGCCCGCCATCGTCAAGATCGCTCAAGCCAACAACATAACAACGATCTTAGACAACACGTGGGGCGTTGGCCTGCACCATCAACCCTTGGCGCTGGGTGTCGACATATCGGTTCAGGCGCTGACAAAATATGTCGTCGGGCACGCCGACGCCCTTGGCGGCGCGGTGATGACGACCGATGATAAGATCGCTGATCGCATAGCGCGCACATCTGAGGATTGGGGCCTCTCCCTTGCGCCCGATGATGCCTATCTTTGTTTACGCGGCCTGCGCACGCTTCACACTCGGCTAAAGGCGCACGAGGCCGCCGGATTGGAAATGGCGCACTGGCTGGGCGCGCTCGACGATGTCGCCGATATTCTCCACCCCGCCCTGCCCTCTCATCCGGACCATGCCATTTGGCAGCGCGATTTCTCCGGCAGTTGCGGCCTGTTCGGGTTTGTCCTCAATCCCGCTCCAGCGGCGGCGGTTAATGCGATGGTAGAAGCCATGCGCCTGTTCGGCATGGGGTTTTCATGGGGCGGGTATGAAAGCCTGCTAATCCCGTGTGATGATCAGCTTGAGCGCAGCCAAGGCGACTGGACTGAAACACGCGCCGGGCCGCTCCTACGCATCCATGTGGGCCTTGAAGCGCCTTCCGATCTGAAAGCAGATTTGCAAACCGCTTTCTCAGCGCTTCGGACTGCTAAATGACGCTCAACGCTAAGTCCATTGGCCTCGTGGCAGGCCCAGCCCTCGCCGCACTGATGCTGGTGCTCGGCGCCCCTGAAGGGCTCAGCGGCCCGGCTTGGGCGACCGCCGCGCTGTTGGTGTTAATGGCGATATGGTGGGCGACCGAACCGATCCCCATTCCGGCAACCTCTCTGCTGCCCCTTATTGTGCTCCCGCTGGTCGGGGCGGGCACGCTGGCTGAGACGACAAGTGGGTATTCCCATCACATCGTTATGCTCCTGCTCGGCGGTTTCATCATCGCGCTCGGCATTGAACGATGGAACCTGCACAAGCGTATCGCGCTCGCCATTGTCAGCGGCGTCGGCAGTCGGCCATCCTCCCTCATCTTAGGATTCATGCTGGCAACAGCGGCCCTATCCATGTGGATTTCAAACACCGCCACCACTCTGATGATGGTGCCGATCGCCCTATCGGCTGCTGCGGCGCTGGGCGACAAAAGCGGAAAGTTCATCGTCGCCCTGCTGCTGGGCGTCTGTTACGCGGCGAGCATTGGCGGGGCCGCCACCCCCATCGGCACCCCGACAAACCTCATCGCGATCGGCTGGCTTGAAGACAATACAGGCGTCTCTATTGGCTTCGTAACGTGGATGAAGTTCGGCATCCCTGCCGTGCTTCTCCTGATCCCTACCGCGTGGTGGGCGGTGACCCGCGGTCTGCCAAAAATCTCCGGCGGCGCAGCAGCCCTTGAAAGCGTCCGCGATGCGCGCGCCGCCTTGGGCCGCATGGCGACACCCGAAAAGCGCGCGGGACTGGTGTTCGCCGTCACCGCGCTGCTTTGGGTAACGCGCCTGCCGGTACAAAACTTCGGCAAATCCCAAGGGTGGGACTGGGCATCGAACTATTCAGATATGGGCATCGCCATGATGGGCGCGCTCGCCATGTTTCTTGTCCCGGCGGGCGGCGGAGAGAAGCGGCCATTACTAGACTGGAAGGAAGCCCGCGCTTTGCCGTGGGGTGTATTGATCTTATTTGGCGGCGGCATCGCCCTTGGCCGCGCCGTAAGCCGCACGGGCTTGTCTGACTGGCTCGGCAATCAACTTGTACCGTTGCAAGTTTTGCCGCTCATCGCATTCATCGCGATCATCGTATTGCTCGTCATTTTCCTGACAGAGCTGACCAGCAACGTCGCCACAATGACCACGCTCGCGCCGATCCTCGGCTCCCTCGCCGCCGCGATTGGCGCTGCGCCCGCCAGCCTGCTCGCTCCGGCAGCGGTTGCAGCGTCCTGCGCCTTCATGCTGCCCGTTGCGACGGCGCCCAACGCGATCATCTATGCCACCGATGAAGTCCCGATCAGTCAGATGATGCGCAAAGGCCTCATCCTGAATCTCATCGGCGTCGTCATCATAACCGCCATCGGCTTCTGGATCGCGCCAGCCGTTCTGTAACGCTCAGCGCAATACGCCGGCTCTTTTCATTCTCACGGCGTAAATCACCAACACCGCCGCAATGGCGATAATAATGTTTGGCAAAAACCCCGGGTCCATGCCCTCTGGCATGCTTTCCGCCGTTCGCGTCACAACCAGCGACCCGACTGCGCCGAGCAGTGACACTAAAAACAGCCATACCGCCAAGCGGCTTCTCAAAAGCAGCGCGATCGCTCCCAGAAAACCGCCCCAAGTCCCAACGAACCACATCGCGCTTTGCCACCAGGCGAACGACTTGATGTAATCAATCTGCGGCTCGGTGTAGCCAATCATGTCGCCCAGCCAGACATCCGGCGCGAATGTCGACGCCGCGAAATCAGTGGCCCCAAACCCGTTCCACAGCAGCGCCAAACCGCCGACGACCCATAAGTGCCACGGGGTTCCTGTTCGCGTTGTCGCTTCATAGTCTGTCATAATCCTGCCTCCCACAGTCAGTTTCTTGCGCCAATTATACGCCAAAACCCTCCATCCACCGAATCCTGACACTCGCCCCCGTGACGCCCCGTGCAAGCCGCGCTAAACCTCTGCGCAACAAAGGAACCATCGCGTCATGCCCTCAGCCCCAATCACAGAAGATAGCCACCTCTACCTGATAGACGCCAGCGCCTATATCTTTCGCGCGTTCCACGCATTACCGCCCCTCACGCGCGGATCAGACGGCCTGCCCATCGGCGCCGTCGCGGGCTTCTGCAATATGCTTTGGAAGCTGCTCGAAGAACTCAAAGGCCCCGACCGCCCCAGCCATTTCGCGTGCATCTTCGATAAAGGCTCCGTGACGTTCCGAAATGACATGTTCCCGGAATACAAAGCCAATCGGTCGGAAACGCCTGAAGAACTGATCCCGCAATTCCCGCTCGTCCGCCGCGCCGCAGAGGCCTTCCACACGCATGCGCTGGAGCTTGAAAACTATGAGGCCGATGACCTGATCGCCACCTATGCCCGCCAGGCCGGGGCCAAAGGCGCGCGCGTCACCATCGTGTCTTCCGACAAAGACCTGATGCAACTCGTGACAGAGCGCATTGTGATGCTCGATACGATGAAGAACAAGACGATGGGCATTGAGCAAGTCATCGAAAAATTCGGCATGGGGCCGGAGTATGTCGTCGACATTCAGTCCCTCGCGGGTGACAGCGTTGATAATGTGCCCGGCGCGCCCGGTATCGGTGTCAAAACCGCCGCGACGCTGCTGAATGAGTACGGCACAGTTGAAGAGCTGTTGAAACGCGCGGAAGAAATCAAACAACCCAAACGCCGCCAAACGCTGATCGACCATGCCGAACAGGTCCTGCTGTCAAAGCAACTCGTCACACTGAAAGATGATGTGCCCGTCACCGTTCCCCTCGAAGACCTCGCCGTGTCAGACCCCGACCCAGCCACGCTGATCAGCTTTCTGGAGGAAATGGAGTTTCGTACCATCACGCGGCGCGTTCGTGAGACGCTGGAACTCGAAGGCGCAATCGAAGAGGCGCCCCCAGCTGCTGCCGCCATCGACCGCACGGTGTATGAAACCGTGCGAGACGTAAAAACCTTAGAGGCATGGATCGCACGCGCGGCGGCGGCAGGCGTTGTCGCCGTCGATACAGAAACCGACAGCCTCGATGCGGTTGTCGCCAATTTGGTCGGCATCTCCCTTGCCACGGCACCCGGCGAAGCCTGCTACATTCCCCTCGCCCATGTTGACCCAAACGGCGCTGGCGACGGCGATATGTTTGGCGCGGATCCACCGCGACAGATCAAAATGGACGCGGCGATCAAACTGTTGAAGGATTTACTGGAAGACCCATCGGTTCTGAAAGTCGGACAGAACATCAAATACGACGTGACAGTGATGCAACGTCACGGCGCCGACATCACCCCCATAGACGACACAATGCTACTTTCCTACGTCCTCAATGCAGGCCGCCACGGCCACAGCATGGACACGCTGTCGGAGCGCTACCTTGGCCATAAGCCGATGACCTATAAAGAGGTGTGCGGCACTGGCAAAAAGCAAATCAGCTTTGCCGAAGTACCACTCGATATCGCCACCGAGTACGCCGCTGAAGATGCCGACGTCACACTGCGCCTATGGCAAATGTTTAAAAAACGCCTGCACGCCGAAACCGTCACCACAGTTTATGAGCGTCTCGAACGGCCCCTCGTGCCGGTCATTGCCGCGATGGAACAACAAGGCATCAAAGTTGACCGCGACCAACTCTCGCGCCTCTCCTCAGACTTCGCCCAATCTATGGCCCGTCTTGAAGCGGCGGCCCACGAACAGGCCGGACGCGAATTTAACATTGGCAGCCCGAAACAGCTCGGAGAAATCCTGTTTGATGAGATGGGCTTCGAAGGCGGCAAGAAAACCAAAACGGGCGCCTGGCAAACTGGCGCAGACGTGCTGGAAACCTTAGCCGCTGAGGGGCATGATCTGCCCCGCACCATCGTCGACTGGCGCACTGTCTCCAAACTTCGCTCCACCTATACAGAAGCGTTGCAAGCCGCGATCAATCCAGCCACGGGCCGGGTCCACACCAGTTTTTCAATGGCCGCCGCCCAGACGGGCCGCCTGTCTAGCTCAGACCCGAACCTGCAAAACATCCCCATCCGCACAGACGAAGGACGGAAAATCCGTGAAGCCTTCATCGCCGAGGACGGTCACCTGTTGGTCAGCGCCGATTACAGCCAGATCGAACTCAGAATCCTTGCCCATATCGCTCAAATCGACTCCCTGAAAACAGCCTTCAAAGAAGGGCAAGATATTCACGCTATGACGGCCAGTGAAATGTTCGACACGCCCATTGAAGGCATGGACCCGATGATCCGCCGGCAGGCAAAAGCCATCAATTTTGGCATCATCTACGGCATCTCCGCCTTCGGCCTCGCGCGCCAACTCTCCATCCCGCGCGAAGATGCCAGCAAGTACATCAAAGCCTATTTCAAAAAATTTCCCGGCATCAAAAAATACATGGACGACACCAAAGCCTACGCAAAAGAAACCGGATATGTCCAAACCGCATTCGGGCGACGCATCTATTTGGAGGCCATCAAATCCAAAGGCCCGGCGCGCGCCTTCGCAGAACGCCAGGCGATCAACGCGCCCATCCAGGGCTCCGCCGCTGACATCATCAAACGCGCCATGATCGACATGCCAGCCGCGCTGACCAAGTCTGGCCTGAAGGCGCGTATGTTGCTGCAAGTGCATGACGAACTTATCTTCGAAGTGCCAGAGGCGGACGCCGATGCGTTGATTGATGTGGTGACCAAAACAATGGAATCAGCCGCCCTACCCGCGCTCAACCTTTCGGTCCCCCTCGTCGTCGACGCCCGCGCCGCAAAGACATGGGCCGAAGCACACTAAGCACCGTATTGATAGGACGTGCCCTGCTGAACCCCGCACCTTTGAAAATCACAAACTGAATAGAATCAAACGCCTACAAACTTTCATAACAAACTTATCCACCCCCTCCTTGGCCGATGATATTTTCCGGCCTATGAAAGCTTCGCAGATCCCCTTCTACGCAGCGTGTCCGATTCTTTATTGGCCATGGCTGTGGTTACAATTCTGGCGGTTAGACCGTTGGATGGCGGATCGCGTATCGACAGGCGCGCGCGGCGAAGTGATGCTTCATTTGGGGCCACGCGGAACGCTGACCATCACATTCATGTCTGATAATCTGCGCGATGACCTGCCGGATACTTACACCACACTTACATTTGAAAGCCTGACATGGGGCGACCTGCCAGACTATGTCTGGCTGAATCAATTGATCGTGCGCAAGGCAAACCCGCTGCTCAGCGCCGCCGTACAAACACGTATGAATGCGGCTGAAATCAGCGAAGCCCTTATCCCAATCCCCTGACCGCGATCCATCTTCCAAAAATCAGATCGACCCCAAGCCGCCCAACCGCGGCCGCACGTGCTGGACCGAGCCAATTGTGGCAAAGTTAATCACACACTTCCTTAAATTGCCGTAATGTGAGCAATCGCTCGCCGCACTCCCCTGTTTTTATTGAGGCTGGAAACTGAAGGAGGGCTTTTGCCATGAGACGAAGCGTGATTGATACACGGGAGAGAAATCGCCCCCACCCGACAAATGGGTACGACAAGGCAAAGAGGGATGTAGAAATGACAACATTAGCGCTAGTGGATGACGACGAAAATATCGTGGCCTCCTTAAAAATGTTTTTTGAGGCGGAGGGTTATGACGTCCGCACTTACCACGATGGAGAGGCGGCCCTTCCGGCGCTCACCGAAACGCCCCCAGATATCGCGATACTGGATGTGAAGATGCCGAAGATGGACGGCATGGAATTGCTTCGGCGTTTGCGCCAGACCAGCGAATTGCCCGTTATATTCCTGACCTCCAAGGATGAGGAAATCGACGAGGTGATCGGGTTTAACATCGGCGCCGACGATTTTGTTCGCAAGCCTTGCTCCAATCGCTTGCTTGCTGAACGTGTGAAGGCTGTTCTGCGCCGCGCGCGCGGCGGTGTCGCCGGGCCAGAGGAAGGCGACCACAAGCCGATCGTGCGGGGCAAGCTCACACTAGATCCCAACCGCCATGCCTGCACATGGGAAGGCCACCCGGTGCGCCTGACCGTGACTGAGTTCTTGATCCTTCAAGCGCTTGCCGGTCGGCCCGGATATGTGAAAAGCCGCGACCAGTTGATGGACGCCGCCTATGACGATCAAATCTATGTCGATGACCGAACGATCGACAGCCACATCAAGCGCCTTCGCAAGAAGTTCCGGGAAGTCACAGACGAGTTCGATGCAATTGAAACGCTATACGGGGTCGGATACCGATACACCGAATAACGCCTCATCTGACTCAATAAGCAAAAGGCCCCGATGACAATTCACCGGGGCCTTTTTCGTCTCGTCATCACCACAGACCGCTCAACCGCCATGACCAATTCGGAAAGGCCGCAACCAACGTCAGAAACCCCAACCCAATTGCGAGGCACAGCGGCGAATAATACCGGCGGTTAAGTCGCAAGAACGGTTGCTCCGGCGTAAACCGCTCCATGGCAGGCAGAAGGCCAATCACACCTCGGATCAAAAAAATCAGGCCGAGCACAATTCCTACACCAACGATAGCCAATTTGGGCGGCTGAACGTCCAAGATTTTACGCAGAAGGATCGACCATACTGACGCGCCCAAGAGCGCAAATCCAACAAAAGCTGATGCAAACCGATTTGGCATACGGTCAACTTCTCTGGTTCCGACGACTGCGCGTGCAAGGCTCCGTTCATCAGGCAACGGCCACGTAATCCCAACAGCCCAAAGAAAATGCACAAATGCAATCAACGCCAAAACAGTGGCGAGCAAATAAGACAGAATATCCATAATGCTCCTTATATCACCGGACTAAAACAGCAATGACGGTCAATTTTACCACAATATTTGCCAAAACTGCGACATCTGCATGCATAAGCCCTGTTGACGCTGGCCTAAACCAGACAACAAATATAGGAAAACCAACCGTTTACCCTACTTTACGAAAGATCCTTTCATGGCAACTCCCGAAAACACGCTTCTTGTTGAAACAACCAAAGGCACTGTTACGATTGAACTGCGCGACGATCTGGCGCCAAACCATGTGGCTCGGATTAAAGAACTCGCCCGAGAAAAATTCTATGACGGCATCGTCTTCCACCGCGTCATAGCAGGCTTCATGGCTCAAGTTGGATGCCCAAACGGAACAGGCATGGGCGGCTCATCTAAGCCGGATTTGAAACAAGAATTTAACGCTGAGCCTCACACGCGCGGAACGTGTTCTATGGCGCGCACTCAGAATCCGAATTCGGCCAATAGCCAATTCTTTATCTGCTTCGATGATGCTAGCTTTTTGAACAATGAATACACGGTCTGGGGTCAAGTAACCGACGGCATGGAAACGGTGGATGCTCTTGCTAAGGGGGAGCCGCCGCGTAATCCTGACAAAATTGTGAGCATGCGGGTCGCCGCGGACGTCTAGAGTCTGCGGGGCTCGCATTTGGAAAGAACCGAAATGAGCGAGCCAAAGCGTAAGAGAAAGAAGGCGCGAGACGGGATGGGGGGCATCGGTTCGATGTTCCTCGGCTCCCGTATTGCGCGGCTTATTTTTGCGTCAAACTTGGCCGGTCTGGCAGTTCTGATTGTCGGCGCGATGGTGCTGAACGAAATGCGCGCCGGGTTCGTCACATCCAAAAAGCAGGACATGGTCGCTCAGGCGCAGATCTTCACCAGCCTGATCAGCGATTCCGGCACCACCCCTCAACCTGCCTTAGACCCTGACGGCGCCCGGCGCACGCTGGTCAAACTCAAACTGCCAAGCCGCGTCAGAGCGCGCATCTATGACACCAATGGCGAGCTGGTCGGTGATAGTTTCTACCTGTCAGAACGTGTCGACGTTGACGCGCTGCCCAACATCACAGACCCCGGCAAACTGGCGCGCTGGAGCGCAGGTCTATCGGAATGGTCTAGCAGCGTTTTAAAGCCCATCCTGCCGCGCAGCGGCTCCGACGCCGTTCAAACACGCACCTTCGAAGCTGAGTTTGAAACCGCGCTGATGGGCGATGAAGCGGCCAGCCAGAGATTTTCAGATCGCGGCCAGCGCGTCATTTCTGTGTCCGTGCCGATCCAGCGCGTCTCTGCCGTCGTGGGCGTTTTGACGCTTGAATCAAATGATATTGATGCCTTCATTCGGGCCGAGCGCGCGGCTCTTATTCCGTTCATTGGCGTCGCCGTTTTGGTGGCGCTGATGACGTCATTCCTATTGACGCTGGGCATTGCGCGCCCTCTTCGCCGGCTTTCACTGGCGGCTGATCGCATCCGGTCTGGCTCGTCTGAGCAGATCAATATTCCGCGCTTAACGGAACGCAAGGATGAGATTGGCAATCTTGCCACTTCGATGCAGGCGATGACGGAGGCCCTGTTAGAACGTATTCAGGCGAATGAAGCATTTGCTGCCGATGTTGCGCACGAGTTGAAGAACCCTCTCACCTCCATTCGCAGCGCCGTTGAAACCGCGGAACGCGTGCAGGAAGACCCAGTCGCCAGAGAGCGGTTACGCAACGTGATTGCCTCTGACGTAAAGCGACTGGACCGCTTGATCACCGACATTTCCAACGCGTCTCGGCTTGAAGCGGAAATGACGCGGATCCCGAATACGTTGATGGATATCGCAAAGTTCGCGTCCGATGTTGTCAGCACCTATGAGGCACTGGTCGAATCTGAAGATGATGTACTGGTCACGTTCAAAGATGCCACGATGGGCGCGCGCTTGATGGTGCGCGGCCGTGAAGGCCCGCTTGGCCAAGTGGTGCGCAATCTGATCGACAATGCCCGGTCCTTCTCATCGCCCGGCGGCACGGTTGCGGTAACACTGCATCAAACCAATGACGGCCCGAAGACGATTGCGCGTATTACCGTAGAAGACAGCGGACCTGGCATTCCAGCCGATAAGCTGGAGAAGATTTTCAGTCGCTTTTATACCGACCGTCCAAAGGGCACGGCCTTTGGCAACAACTCCGGCTTGGGCCTGTCCATCGTGCAGCAGATCGTCACCACGCATCGCGGCAAAGTATCCGCCGAAAACCGAGACGAGGGCGGCGCACGGTTTGTGGTCGATCTTCCCGCGACCTAGGCAGTATCGGCAATTTTTTGCCGCGGGCGGTTTCTTGAGATCGCTTCCAAATCTGCAAATTGGGGTCGATCTCAGCCCTTCAAGATTTACGCTGGGTTCAGAGATGATAACCGGCAAAGCGTTCAAGGCTTGGCGATGTCCAGATCCACTCTATATCGACTACATACGATACAGACATATTGTGTCTGATGAGCGCATTCAGATGAATTGATTTTCTGATTGCGCATGTTAGCCACTCACGATGAGATTGAATGACCAAAAGAGGCGACTGAGACCATGCGTTTGAATGCAGACTTTGCCCAAAAAGTTGCCATCAATACAAATGATATGGATTGGGACCCCTCACCCATGGCAGGCGTGCATCGCCGCAAATTGGATCGGATCGGGGACGAAGTTGCCCGCGCGACGTCTTTGGTGAAATACGAACCGAACTCCTATTTTTCTCCACACACGCATGGTGGCGGAGAGGAGTTTTTTGTGTTGGAGGGCACCTTCTCTGATGAGCATGGTGACTATCCTGCAGGCACATATGTGCGCAATCCCATCGGATCGACGCACACACCGCATAGTGAAAAAGGCTGCGTTATTTATGTAAAACTGCATCAGTTCGATGAGGCCGATACGGCTCAGTTTTCTGTCGACACACGAAACGCCACCTTTCGGCCGGGCGCCGTTTCTGGCTTGACGGTATTGCCATTGCACAGCTTCGGCGGCGAATCTGTCGCTCTTGTCCGCTGGGCGCCCGGCACCAGGTTCAACCCCCACCGGCATTGGGGCGGTGAGGAGATATTTGTACTGAGCGGGACCTTTTGTGACGAGCATGGGGCTTATCCAAAGGGCACTTGGCTGCGCAGCCCACATCTGTCTCTGCACCATCCGTTTTCAGACGAAGGATGCCTTATCTTAGTCAAGACGGGTCATCTGCCCATTTCAGAAAACCAACCAGACTCAAACCAGTCCTGAGGACGCACTAAAGATTGGATTCACCCGGCTCAACGAAAGGAGGTTTTTGATTTTGAAAAGTCAATTGAGACCTAGTTAATGGGCCCATTATATTGGGTCGTAAGCGTCTCTGTAACAGCGCTAATTAGGTCTGCACGCAAATAGGGTTTTCGAACCCAACCTTTCGGAGCGGTTTCAAATGCGTCAACTGCCGCATCTAAGTTTCCGGTCACCAAAACATAAGGAATGGATTGCTCGTCGAGCCATTTGGCAACCGGCACGCTGGTCTCATCCTCAAGATTAAAATCGAGCAGGACACAATCAGGACGATTGGATTTCAAGACCGTCAAAGCATCTGCGCACGAATACGCGATCCCATCGACCGCCCAACCCGCTGACGCCATAGCATCAGACATATCCATCGCGATGATCGGATCATCTTCTACGATCAAGACACTGCGACCGTCCATAACAACACCCCCCTTGGTTACACTTGTAACCGTTCATTCGAGCGTATACGGGAAGCCAATCCTTATGACGAGATCGCCACTGTCAATTCTTCTGCTAAATTTGCCCTTCATCTGGCCATCAATCATCAGGGCGGCCAAATCTGTGCCAAACCCTTTTCGGGAAAGGTCGGGTCTGTTGGTCAGACCCGTCTCACGCCAGACGAGATCAAACTGGGCGCCCTCATCATGTTTCTTTACAGCCCAATTTATGTCGACCTTGCCGCCCTGTTTGAACGCGCCATACTTGCTTGCATTCGTCGCAAGTTCGTGGACCACCAAGCCGACAGCCTGAGCCTGCCCGCCATCCAAATGTACGGTCGGGCCGCTGAGCGACACGTTTTCTGAATTGGTATCGACAATTTGACCAATTTCCGTTTCAAGCAAAGCACGCAGTCCGCTCGACTTCCAACGCGTCTGCGTGAGCAGGTCTTGCGCATTGGCCATCGCCTGCAACCGTCCGACAAATGTGTTCACATAACTGTCGACCGTTTGGGAATTGTTGGCAGATAATTGAGCAATCGACTGAATGCGCGCAATCGCGTTCTTCATCCGGTGGGTAATCTCCCGCAACATGAGGTCTCTATCTTCAGCACGCGCCAATCGTTCTGTTGATAGCGCGTTCGAAGCCCGAAGTTTCTGTGTTTGGCCGCGCGCAATCAATGCGGACAAGAGCGAGACTAAAACCCCAAAGAAGAGGATGAGCTTTGACGGGGCCAACCAACCTGACAGCAGTTCGTCATGCGGATGAAGGCGCAAAAGCCAGTCCATATTAGCGACTTGAATCACGTGCAAATTCCCTTCACCGGGGGCCTCATCATTGCTAAACAGAAGCGTATCGGGTGTTTCTTCGCCGACATAGACGGTCACGCCGATGGTCTTTAATTCAGCTTCCGAGAGCGCTGCTTCCAGCAAATCACGGGCACGAAAAGGGGCATAGATAAAGCCTTCCACAGTTGAACGGCTGTCCGAGGCGTCACTCACACCATCAACTGTCGAGATGAGTGGGAGATATATAAGAAAGCCCGGCTGAACATCTTCATCGATCTCCTGAACCAGGGTCACCTTCTCTGTTGCGGCGGGTTGACCGGTTTGGATTGCCATATCCATCGCCTGTCGCCGAACAGCGTTGCTGTACATATCGTAGCCGAGTGCGGCGCGGTTGCGTTCGTCATTGGGCTCAAGAAACACGATCGGGAATCGCTTTGACTGATCGGTTTCCGGCCACGGCTCACGATCAAGTCCATATCTTGCCTGCAATAATCGGCGCACAGTGCCGTCCGGCTCAACCCGGTCAGCCATTGCGTAACCGACGCCCTGCATACCAGGGGCACGCTTGCTAATTTCGGCGGCGCTGAGAAAGCCCTGTAGCTCCTTACGGGTCACTTCATCTGAGTTCATAAAGAATGCGCGAACCGAATAGAGCAATGACACCTGCGCATCAATGCGGGCATCAATGCGCTGAGCGGCTTGTTCCATCTGAGCCGATTGGAGCGCCGTCTCAGCGCGATTCACCATGTATGATGCGCAACCAAACAGGCCCATCACAAGTAAAGCTGTGAGGATCGGAACGCGCATCGAATCTCCTCTCGAACCGACTCAGGCAATCAGGTTTCTACATAAAAGTGAAAAGCTAAAAATTCTCTCCCGTGTTAGGAGAATATGCGTGTGCGGCCAAGATTGCAATTAGCAGATGTGGAATACCTTCAGTGCTAAAACTCACTATATCTATGGTTCTGAGCATCAAGGATTATCCAACATGACCCAAGAAATTGCCGTTGCGGAAGATGCCCCGGCCAAAGGCCCAATGCAGTGGGAATTGGCAGATCAGGCGAAACTGGCATGGCGAGCGCTGAAATGGGCGTTTACCGCGATGATTTCACTGATGTTTCTGGTCGTGATTGGTCAGGGCTTCCTATTTTACCGCGTGTTCGCAGACGTGCACCCTGCACTGGGAATTGGGTTTATCGCGATATTGGCGCTGGTTTTATTCTTGCTCGTTGGCAGGCCATTGATGTCATTCTTCACAACACCTGTCGTTGCGCGCCCATCCACCGCAACCTTAGACTTCAACAATCCGTCGCAGGCCGTTATGTCGGACCGGCTGAAGTATGACGTGAAATATCTCTCGTCGATGCGTCGCAATCCGGATCTAACTGCCGAACGCCCGGCCGTTGATAAGAGTATTGCCGAAGCCAAACGCCTACTCGCCCGCGTCAATAGCGCCAAAACTGATGAGCTAAAAGACCTCGCCAATGCGATTGCTGTCTTTGAGGTGGAGCAAATTGAGGCGCGGCTGGCCGACATTGATGCGCGCGTGGATAAGTTGATCCATGCTGAGGCGGTGGGCGTTGGCGTGGCGACCGCGATCTCTATGAACGGGACGGTCGACGCGTTTATTGTGCTGTGGCGCAATGCCAATTTGGTCAGCCGGATATCGCGGATGTATTTCGGGCGCCCGCATTTGCGCGGCAGCCTAATCATTTTGCGAGACGTGGCGGGCATTGTCGTGCTGGCGCGGGCGCTCGAGGACGTGACTGAGATTACCGGCGAAGTGATTGGCAGCCTGCTGGGCCGCATGGGTGGGCTTGTGGCCGGGCCGGTGATGGACGGCGCAATCAACGCGATGATGACATTGAAACTGGGCTATCTGGCGAAGCGCCGCTGCCGGAGTTTCCAATCCTGGACACCGGAGCAAGCTAGCTCAATCTCTGCCGATGCCTTAGCGCGTGTGAAAAAGGAATCCTCATCAGTTGCAAGCGATCTGCTCAAGCGCTGCGGCGGGCTAACCGCGACAGCCGCCAGAGCGACCGAAAAAGCGATGACAGGATCGAAGAACGCATGGTCAACCATCCAAAGCTGGTTCGGCGGGCCCGCCAAGGCGTAAACCTTGCCCGCACTTGCTGTTTCAGCCCGATTGGCCTATACGCCCGGTCTTGAAACGACGGCGACAGGCCGTGCGTGTCAGGCTGTCACTTTCCGATGCGGAAGGCGGACTTCAGGGCGAAAGGAAACATAATGTCTAAGCAAATTGTATTTAATGTCGACGTGCGCGAGCGCATTGGTAAAGGCGGCGCGCGGCAAGCACGTCGTGAGGGCAGAGTCCCCGGCGTCCTATATGGCGGCGATGAGGCCCCTGTTGCGATCAGCCTGAAGAGCGGCGAAGTACAAAAAGCCATCGAAACAGGCCAGTTCCTGTCTTCCACGGCCGACCTTATCCACAATGGTGAGAAGCAGCTGGTTATTCCGCAAGCCATTCAAATGCACCCGATCACAGATCGTCCGATGCATGTTGACCTGTTCCGCGTGACCGCGGATCAGAAAATTAAAGTGGAAGTCATCGTGAACTTCAGCGGCGAAGAAGACTCGCCCGGCCTAAAAATGGGCGGCGTTCTAAACGTGGTGCGCCACGCGGTCGAACTGCTGGTGCCTGCGGGCAACATTCCAGATTCGCTAGAGGCCACCGTTGCTGGTCTGGACATTGGCGACAATGTCAAAATCTCTGACATCAAACTACCAGACGACGCTGAACCTACCATTACCGACCGCGACTTCACCGTTGCGACGATTGCTGGCCGTGCGCCTGTGGTTGAGGAAGAAGTGGAAGAGGTCGATCCAGAGGCGGTCGAGGCCACTGCGCAAGGTGAAGAAGGCGCAGACGGCGAAGGCGGCGGTGATGACGCCAAGAAAGACGGCGGAGACGACTAATTCGCAAGGTTTGGCTCAGCGTTCTCAGCCTGTTTGGGCTGGGAACGCGCGAGACAGATGAAACGGCTGCGCCAAACAGTGAAGGAGGGCCGCCCGTGCTGATCCTCGCTGGACAAGGCAATCCAGGTTCAAAATACGCGCGCAACCGGCATAATGCCGGGTTTTTGGTGCTGGACCAGATTCACATCGATCATGGGTTCAGCCCGTGGCGACAGAAATTTGAAGCAAGTGTCGCTGACGGCATCATACAAACGGACGCTGGCCCGATTAAAACCCTGCTCGTGAAACCAGAGACGTTCTACAATGAGACCGGGCGATCGCTCGCCAAGGTTGTGAAGTTCTATAAGCTGGACGTTGAAGACGTCACGGTGATCCACGACGAGATTGATCTCGCGCCCGGCCGGCTGCGGGTCAAACGCGGCGGCGGACACTCTGGCAATAATGGCATCCGATCCATGATCGCTCATCTCGGTGCAGATATTCGGCGCATCCGAGTTGGTATTGGGCATCCGGGTGATAAGTCAAAGGTGATGCCGTATGTGTTGTCTGACATTAGCGGCAGCGACAAAGACTGGTTCATCCCACTGGTAGATGCCATGTCAGGCGCCCTGCCCTTTTTGGCGGCTGGCGATGATGAGCGCTATCAGACCGAAGTCATGCGGCTGGCCCCGGCCCCGAAGGGCGACCCGAAACAGAAACGAGAATGAAAAACGCCGCCAGCGACAAAACTGGCGGCGCATCGCGTCGTTAAGACGGCGACGTTTATTCAGCGTCTGCGGTACTGGCTTTGCGATCTCTCAGGATCACAGCGGGCACTTGGCCCACCGGACACGCGTCCACAACGGTCCGTATCGTTGACGGCGCTGCGGTGGCTAGAATTGGACCAGTTGCTGTCGGCGCGCCTTGGGTTCGGAACGCCCACCCCAAAAACAACATCGCTGCAATGCCTGCCAAACTGGCAAGGATCGTGCCGAGGCTAATGCCTTCATCTTCTTCGACATGAGCGACGATACTGGATGTTGGCGCTTTGGATGATGCTTGAGCGGTCGTCGCCGTGCTTGCGCCAGATGTAGTTGTTGCAGCGCGTGACGATCCGGGCGCACCAAACGATCCGACGCCAGAGGCGGCAGAGCCTTCACCGTTCGGCGAAGATGGACCTTTCAATGACGCCGCTGCAAGCGCAGCAGCAGGCGCTGCTTCTGCTGCGGGCGCGGGCTTCACGCCGAGTTTACGCTCGCGTAATTTTTTCGCGTGCAGAGACAATGCATCAACGGGGTGAGCCGTCAGCCAGGCCGAGCGCGCATCCTCATCCTTTTTGGGGATCATCATCCACTCACGCAGATCGGTTCGGCCATCACGGCGACCCAATTCTTCCACCACCTGATAGAAGCCTTCCGGCGTTTTACGCGATGTCATCTCTCCAATGGGATAGCGCTTATCGGTTTTGAATGGCTCATAAGGCACGGTTTTATCGAGACCAGCCTGAATAAGCATGCCAGGGCGTGAATGCCCGATGGAGGCGGCGGCCCGCACCCAATCACTTTTGACCGCTTCTTCTGACCATAGAACCAACATGGACTGAGAGTTCATGGCGTCGCGGGCATCTTTCGCGTCAAATGTCTCATCAGTTTGCTTTTGATCTAGCCAAACCTTGAATTTCAGCGCGCGCAGGCGTCGTGCCACCAATTTCGCCATGTCTCGGTCGGCAAGCGCGGACACCAGAAAAACATCATATGCCATGTTATATCCCTTTGATTTATTGCCGAACGATACTGAGGCCGTGATGACTTTACCACTGGATTCCGCTCTCAGGCGATAAAACAACCTGTTTTTCGCACGAAAATAGCGTAAAGGCCGCATCAGATACAGAGTTTCAGGAGGCCGGAATGGGCTTTAAATGCGGAATTGTCGGATTGCCAAATGTGGGCAAATCCACCCTTTTTAACGCGCTTACACAAACAGCAACGGCGCAAGCCGCCAATTATCCGTTTTGCACAATTGAGCCAAATGTCGGCGAAGTTGCAGTGCCAGAATCGCGCTTGGCGAAGCTCGCGGCGACGGCAGGTTCAAAGGAGATCATTCCGGCGCGGATGAACTTTGTCGACATTGCCGGGCTGGTTGAAGGCGCATCGAAGGGTGAAGGGTTGGGCAATAAGTTCCTCGCCAACATTCGCGAAACCGACGCCATCATCTATGTTTTGCGCTGTTTTGAGAATGACGACATCACGCATGTGAGCGGAAAAATCGACCCGATTGCTGACTTTGACGTGGTCGAAACAGAGCTCATGCTGGCCGATATGGAGAGTCTTGAGAAGCGCAAATCCGGGCTGGAGAAGAAAGCAAAATCGGGTGAAAAAGAAGCGATCACTCAGGTGGCGCTGTTGGATTTGGCGCTCGCAGAATTGGAAGCTGGCCGCCCTGCCCGCGCCGCAGATGTGCCCAAGGATGACGTCAAAGCGTGGAACATGTTGCAGCTTTTGACGTCCAAACCGGTTCTGTTTGTTGCGAATGTTGATGAAGGCAGCGCTGCGACGGGGAATGCCTATTCTGAACGCGTGGTTGCGCGGGCCAAAGAAGAAGATGCCAGCTGCGTTGTGATCTCAGCGCAGATTGAGAGTGAGATTGCCGTTCTGGATGACGCCGAGCGCACTGAGTTTTTGGAGACGCTGGATTTGGAAGAACCGGGCTTAAATCGCTTGATTCACACCGGTTATGACCTGCTTGATCTGCAAACCTATTTCACGTGCGGACCAAAAGAGACCCGCGCCTGGACCATTCGAAAGGGGTGGACCGCGCCGAAAGCGGCTGGCGTCATTCATGGCGATTTTGAAAAGGGCTTCATTCGCGCCGAAACGATTGCGTATGAAGACTATGTGGCATGCGGCGGAGAGGCAGGCGCTAAAGACGCTGGAAAGATGCGGGCCGAAGGTAAGGACTATGTGGTGCAGGACGGCGATGTGATGCTGTTCCGGTTCAACACTTAGTCCTAGGCCTTTACCGCCAAATGGAACGCCTTGGCGAAGACGCTGGGCAGCCCAGTCACCTGCTCAACCGGCACCCACACTCCATTTGGGTTTTGGACGTCTATCTGCGCCACCTGTACATCTAATGTTAGCGAGAAGTGCGTGAACACGTGGCGCACCTCACCCATGCTGGACCAGTTGGCAGCAATGGGCGGCTTGGCGACGGAAGGTTTTGATGTCCAATCCGTTGTTGGCAGCCCTAGCATGCCGCCCAGCAGGCCTTTCTCTGGCCGACGTTCAAGCCAGACACTGCCACCTGACAAAGCAACATAGACGATGCCGAGCCGCGATGGGCGATCTGCCTTTTTTGGCTTTATCGGATAAGTTTCAGGCGCGCCTTCAGCATGCGCTTGGCAGACGTTTCTGAACGGGCATGCCGCGCAGTTTGGCCGTTTGGGCGTGCAAACTGTAGCGCCAATATCCATAAGCGCCTCAGCAAAATCACCGGGGCGACTGTCAGGCACAAGAGACTGAACGGTTTGCGCCAGGTGCTTTTTCTCGCTTTTCCAATCGCCTTTCAGCGCCATCAGGCGGGCGAACACGCGGTCAACATTGCCATCCACTGCAGCAGCTGGCCGGTTGAACGCAATCGCAGCAATCGCGCCAGCGGTGTAAGGGCCGATTCCGGGGAGTTTTTGCAAGGCCTTAGCGGTGTCGGGAAAACCGCCAAGCGCGGCGACTTCGCGGGCGCATTTGACCAAATTGCGAGCCCGCGCATAGTAGCCGAGCCCCGCCCAGGCGGCCATAACAGCCTCATCTGGCGCAGCGGCAAGGGCCTGCACATTCGGCCAACGCTCTGTAAAATTGAGGAAATATGGCGTTCCATGGGGGATGGTCGTCTGCTGCATCATAATTTCGCAGAGCCAAACACGGTAGGGGTCGGGACGCTTGCCTTTTGCGCGGTCTGCGGGGGACACGCGCCATGGTAATGCCCGGGCGTGGACATCGAACCAGTCCAAAGCGAGACCGGGAATGGCGGTCAATTCTTTGTTAGACATACGTCGATCGCCTTTCCCTCGCCACGAAGCCATGCAATCTGGTGCACATGGTCACGAGATCAACCCTTGATCCAGTCGCAGAAGCGCGCGCGCGCGTGCGTTTGCGATATTTGCGTGCGCGGCGTGCGCATCCGGGTGCACCTGCGATTGGCCTGATTGCAGAACGAATCGGGCGGAAGAAGGGAAGCGGGAAACTGCCCGCGATCCAGCAGCTAAAGACGCGGTGGGAAGATATTGTTGGCGCTAAGCTGTATCGCTATTGCCGCCCCGAAAAGATAACCGGCGGGCGCGATGGACGCACGCTAACGCTGACGGTCATGCCAGCCGCAGCGACATTGATACAGCACCAGCTCGAGACAATACGTGAGCGCGTTTCGGTGGCCGCTGGCGGCGATGTGGCGCGTATAAAGATCGTACAAGGGCCGATGGGTACACGGGCCTCCGCCCGATCCAAAACCAAGCCTGCGCGCCGTTTGACTGACGAGGAGCGCGCTGACCTTAAAGCCGCTTCCGGGGGCATTGAAGATACGCGGCTGCGCGCAGCGATTGTTGCACTGGGCGCGGCTGTGCTAACGGCTAGTCCAGACGAAGATTCCAAGCCCGCCTCCCCCAGTCACGATGATTTGCCCTACTGAGCCAAAAACAAGGATCAGACCTATGTTGAATACCCTCTCCTCTCTACGCGCCGCCTGCGTTGCTGTTGCGGCCTTTGCCGCAGCGAGCGCACTGCCAGCCCTTGCCGATACGCCCGAAACAATTGGCCACGTCAAAGGGTCTGCCGATGCGCCAGTGACGATTGTGGAATTTGCCTCTGTCACCTGCTCCCACTGCAAGCACTTCAATGATGATCTTATGCCAATGGTGCAGGAAGAATTTATCGACACAGGCAAAATCCGACTGGAATTTCGCGAATATGCACTCAATTCTGTTGATGTAGCGATCTATGCGATTGCTGAGTGCGCCGGAGAAGAGTCATTCTTTCCGATTGTGGAAGAAGTGTTCGCGGTTCAGCAAAAACTGATCAAAGACGCGCAAGATGGCAAAGCCTATGACTATTTGATCGATTTAGCTGGGCGTCACGGTCTGGAAACGGAAGAAGATCTGGATGCGTGTCTCTCTAACCCTGACATGCGGCAGCGCCTGATGGATTCGATGGCGACCGGCGACGAAGCCGGCGTCACGGGGACACCGTCTTTTCTTATTAATGGGCAGTTGAAACGCGCCGATAGCGATTTTAATTCCGTCGACTCTCTACGCGCTTACTTGAATCGTCTGGTAGACGCGGCGGCCGAAGAAACGATGGGCGAATAACGCTGAGCGATATGACGCGAATGCTGCGCCGTTAATAATTTGGCAACCAACTCGACTCAATTCTTAACCTCAAGGTAATGACCATGTTTTTCACCACCCGGCGCTCAGCCCTGATTGCTCTGTCTGCACTCGCCCTAACGGCGTGCGGGGATAATACTGCCACGCCAACCGCTGGCGAATCGGGACCAATGCTGGGGCACGTCCTGGGGGATGAGAATGCGCCGATCACATTGATCGAGTACGCGTCGCCCACCTGCGGGGCTTGCAAATACTTTCACGACGAAGTCCAGCCGACGATCAAAGAGAACTATGTTGCAACCGGTAAGGTGAAATTCGTCTTCCGCGAGTTTCCGATCAACCAACTCGATGTGCCTGCCTATGCGTTGGCGAGGTGCGTCGGCAAGGATAAGTATTTCGACGTCGTCGACGATTTGTTTGAACGCCAAAGCGGCATTATTGAAGCCGCCAATCAGGGCGTTATGAAAGCGGCGCTGTTCGCAATCGCTCAAAACCACGGCATCAAAACGGAAGCCGAGTTTGATGCCTGTGTGAACAATAAAACCATCCGTCAGGATCTGGCTGACACGGTTGCAACGGGCGAGCAGTATAATATCAGCGGCACACCAACCTTCGTCATCAATGGCAAAGTCCAGAAGTTCGAAGGTAAGTATCGCACTGCTGAGGGCTTTTCTGAAGAGCTCGACAAGCTGCTCGCAGCAGACCCTGCAGAGCAATAATCACTGGAGCCGGAATGCAGATAACAGAACTTCGCATTGCCGGCTTTAAGTCGTTTGTAGACCCTCAAGACGTTCCGATTGAACCGGGATTGACCGGCATTGTTGGGCCAAATGGTTGCGGCAAATCCAACCTGCTGGAAGCCCTGCGCTGGGCGATGGGCGCAAGCTCTGCCAAAGCCATGCGCGGCGGCGAGATGGATGATTTGATCTTTTCCGGTTCTGGCGGACGCCCGGCCCGTGAGACGGCAGAAGTCACGCTTGTGTTGGATAATTCCAAACGCACAGCGCCGCCGGAGTTTAATGGGGCCGATACGCTGGAAGTGTTGCGACGCCTGAAACGCGGCGCCGGATCAACGTACAAATTGAACGGGCGCACGGTACGCGGCAAAGACATTCAGCTATTGTTTGCTGACGCCTCCACCGGGGCAAACTCCCCGGCGCTGGTGCGGCAAGGCCAGATTTCAGAACTAATCGGATCGAAGCCGTCCAACCGCCGCCGGATTTTGGAAGAAGCCGCCGGTATTGCTGGCCTGAACACGCGCCGACATGAAGCCGAACTGAAGCTGAACGGCGCCGAAACCAATCTTGAGCGGTTATCTGAAGTGTCAGCAGAGGTGGAGCGCCAACTTGCCAGCCTGAAACGCCAAGCCGGCAAAGCGCGGAAGTATAAGCGCCTGACCAGTGAGATCACCGCGCTCGATGCGCTGGTGGCGCACTTGCGGTGGCTGGACGCGAAGGTCACCTGTGAACAAACGCGCGAAAACCTGAATGTCGCCAAGCGCGCGGTTGAAGACCTCACCCGCGTCGACGCCGTCAAAGAGCGCGAGCGGATTGAAGCTGGTGAGGGCCTTGCCCCTCTCAGAGAAGCCGAAGGCATTTCCGCCGCCAAGCTGGGCCAGGCCCGCATTGCATTGGCGCGTCTGGAAACTGAGCGAAAGAACGCCGCCGAGGCTTTCGAACGGCTCGACTCAGAGGCCAAACGACTGATTGAAGATTTAGAGCGCGAACAGGCCGCCAAAGAAGAAGCTGACGCCGCTGCAACCAACGCCCGCAACGAACTCGCCGCCCTGCCCGCGCTGGAAGATGCCCACAATGACGCTCTGGAACAGCAGACCCGCGAAGCTCTAGAAACCGCGCGCACACGTTTGCGCGAAGCCGAAGCTGAAGCCGATGAGGCCCAATCGCATTTATCAGAAGTACGGGCCGCTCGCCGCGCGGCTGAACAAAACGCCGAAGCGCAAATGCGCCGCAAAACACAGTTGACCTTGGATGTAGATCGCTTGCGTCAGGAAATGTCTGGCTTTGAGGATGCTGTGTCTCTGGTGTCTCGATTGAAGGATGCCAAGGCGGCGGAGAGCCAGTGTGAGCTTGAACTGCATGACGCGGAGCGCGCCGTTGAAGCCGCAGAAGAAGAGCTTTCAGAGCGCCGCGAAGCCGAAGCGGGCGCTCAACCGGGCCGAGACACTGCCGACAACGCGGTACGCGGGCTGGAGGCTGAAATTGCCGGGCTTCAGAAGATTTTGAAGAAACCGGAGGGGCCGAGCGCCCCGCCCGTTCTTGACCAGATCCGTACGCGGGATGGGTATGAAAAAGCCGTCGCCGCCGCGCTTGGCGATGACATTGAGGCGCCGACTGACAAGAACACTGCGATGTATTGGGGCGGCGCGACGGACGCTGGGCAAGACTTGCCTATGGGCGTGGCTGCGCTGACCGAGTTTACCGATGCGCCGCATGAATTGTCAGCGCGACTGGCACAATGCGGCGTGGTCGATGCGAATGATGGCGCAAACCTGATATCTGCTCTAAAGCCTGGTCAAAGATTGGTCTCTGTTGAAGGGCATTTGTGGCGCTGGGACGGGTTCACCCGCACGCCAGACGCCCCGGTCAGCGCAGCGGCGCGTCTGGAGCAGCAAGCAAGGTTGGAAGCCGCAATAGCTGAATTGCCAGCCTTGAAGAACGCCCTTGCTGAAAAGGCAGAGATTTTGGATGCGGCCCGTGCTGCGCGGATCAACGCGGAAGACGCGTTGAAAGAAGCCCGCACGCTGATTGCACCGGCGCAGCGCGCGATTAGCGAAGCACGCAGAGCCGTCTCAACGGCGGCGCAAGCCTCTGAACGGGCCGCAATGAAGCGCGATTCCAGCGGTGAAGCACTGGCTAGGACGGAGGCCGACTTGGCGGCTGTATCCGAAGCGCTCGCTATGCTTGCCCCAGACTCAGACGGAGACACTGAAGACGCACTACAAGCGCGCCTAAACACTGCACGTGAAACCGTCAGTGATGCACGTAGCGAGGAAGTTGAAGCCCGTGGACGGTTGACAGATCTGACGCGTGGACGCGAGCAAGCCGTTGCGCGCCGCGAAGGGTTTGAGCGCGATATTGAGACGTGGACGGAGCGCGCGTTTTCTGCCGGAGATCGGATCAGCCGCCTGTTGCAGAGACGCCATTCCACCATTTCAGAAGCGACGGCTGCGAAAGAACGCCCGGAAACACTGGCAGTTGAGATCAATACCCGCGCTGCTGAGGTTGAAACGCTTGAGAATGAACGAAAGCTCGCCGCAGACCGGTTGGCTGAAAAAGAGACGGCGGCGCGTGAAGCTGAAGCTGCAGCCCGTCAAGCGGCAACAGCGGCGGCCGAATCGCGTGAAACGCTTGCGACCTGCAAAGTGAAGCTGGAAACAGCGGACGCTCGCTTGCAGGAAACCATTGAGGGCGCGCGGCAACACTTTCAGCGCACACCGGAAGGCCTATTGGCCATTGCGGAAACAGACCTTGATGAAGAGACCATGGAAACGCTGTCGCAGCGTGATGCTGAACAACGCGTCGATGATCTGCGTCGCACGCGCGATCAGCTGGGCGGCGTGAACCAAAATGCCGAAGAAGAAGCCGAAGAACTTGCAGAGCGTCTGGGTAGCCAAGTCAGCGACAAAGAAGACCTGATCGCCGCGATTGCAAAACTGCGTGAAGGCGTAGACGCGCTAAACCGTGAGGGCCGCGATCGCCTGCTGGAAGCCTTTGAAACGGTGAACGAGCACTTCAAAGCCTTGTTCACGGCTCTGTTTCAGGGCGGCAAGGCCGAACTGAAACTGGTCGACGCTGATGATCCGCTGAAAGCTGGCCTAGAGATCTTCGCGCAACCGCCCGGTAAAAAGCTAGGGACGTTGAACCTGATGTCAGGCGGCGAGCAGGCACTGACGGCGGCGGCGCTGATCTTTGCGGTGTTCCTGTCCAGGCCTGCCCCGATCTGTGTGCTGGACGAGGTGGACGCGCCGCTGGACGACGCCAATGTGGACCGTTTCTGCAACATGTTGAACGAGATGCGGCAACGCACCGATACGCGTTTTGTGGTGATTACGCACAATCCCGTCACGATGAGTCGTATGGACCGCCTGTTCGGGGTAACGATGCGTGAAAAAGGCGTCTCAAAACTGGTTTCTGTGGACCTTGAAGCAGCTGAAGACCTTGTTGCGGCGGAGTAGCGCAGCAGCGTTTGCACAAAATACAACAAAAACAGGGAGTTAGGTTTCAAGGATTGCGGTTGACTTGGCCCCTGCCCAGCCATAGTTTGCGGCCAAACCGGGGGATTCCCCGCCTGATGGGATTTACGTCTGCGGAGCGCTTAAAACATGTCCAGCGAGGGGCCCGAAAACCTTGGTGATCGTATCGCCAAGGCGCAAGCGTCCCGAGATGAACGTGAAGCGAAGAAACAGCGCGCAACCCAATCTGGCGAAGGAAGCGTTTCGGCGGGGGCTTATGCCCTGCGATATGGAGCCGAATTTGTCGGCTGTGTGTTTGTCGGAGGCCTTATTGGCTTTTGGATCGACTATTTCGCAGGAACAAAGCCCTGGGGCCTGTTAATTTTGGGAGCTTTCGGGTTCGCAGCAGGTATTCGAGCGATTATTCGCGCCTATCATGAGCTGAATGCTCAGGCGCTGGCACAGACGACGGGGCAAGACGCCCCTGAAAACGGGAACGAAGACGGATGAACTTAAGTCTGCTACATTTTGCCCTTCCCAGCGTTGAAGGCATGGACCCGATTAAGCAGTTCCAGATCCAGAAATGGATCGACTTGAACGTTGGCGGCTGGGATTTGTCATTCACCAATGCCTCAGGCTTTATGTTGATGGCAGTCGTGATGACGCTTTTGTTTTTTGGAATGGCTGCATCAAAAGCGGACATGATCCCATCGCGTCTGCAATCGGCGGCAGAAGTCGGCTACGGCTTTGTAGCTGACATGGTGCGCAGCACGGCGGGTGAGGAGGGCCTGAAATTCTTCCCGTTCGTGTTCACGCTGTTCTTTTTCATCTTCTTTGCCAACATGATTGGCATGGTGCCCTACGCCTTTACGACCACCAGCCACATCGTTGTGACAGCTGCATTGGCCATGGTGGTTATGCTGATTGTTGTGGGGTACGGCCTCTACAAGAACGGGTTCACGTTCTTCAAGCTATTCGCCCCGGCTGGCGCGCCCTGGTATATCTACATTCTCCTGATCCCGATTGAGATTATCTCTTTCCTAGCGCGTCCTTTGACCCTGTCGCTGCGCCTGTTTGCCAACATGCTGGCCGGACACATCATGCTGAAATTGTTTGCTGGATTTACGGTCGGACTGGCCGCTGCAGGCGGTTTGACGATGATTCTAGCACCCCTCGCCTTTGCGATGGGTGTGGCGCTGAACGCGCTTGAATTGCTGGTGGCGGGTTTACAGGCCTATGTGTTTGCCATTCTGACCACCGTTTATCTGAACGACGCACTTCACCCGGTGCACTAAGACCCTTTCGCCGGTGCGGCCATTCGGCCCGTGCCAAACCGCTTGACGCCGCCCACTGAAAACGCTTCACGGACGGCAATCTTTAACACTCAAACTATTTCAACAAGGAGATCCCCATGGACGGAGATATTACCCAAGGCCTCAAATATGTAGGCGCAGGCCTCGCAACCCTCGGCATGATCGGCGCCGCTATCGGCGTGGGCAACATTTTCGGCTCGTTCCTGGACGCTGCGATGCGTAACCCGTCAGCTGCCCCGCAGCAGACCGGTAACCTGTTCATCGGTATGGCCCTGTCAGAAGCCCTCGGCATTCTGTCATTCCTGGTCGCCATCCTAATCTTGTTCGTCGTCTAGCGAACCGATGACCTTTAGGGGGTGGCCAGTGGTTTGGCCGCTCCCATAAGACTGCCCCAACCCCGTCGTGAACCAGAGGGATCGACATGCTGATAGCAATGCTCGCAGAGACAACTGCCATTGGAGCGGACGACGCGAAAGCGGTGTTCCCGCCATTTGAAACATGGCACATGCCATCTCAACTGTTCTGGTTGGCGCTATTGTTCTCGGCGCTTTATTTCGGCTTGTCCCGGTTCATCTTGCCCAAAATGGGCGATACCCTTGAGCGACGCTCGGACCGGATCGCCTCTGACCTTGATAAAGCTGCCCGGCTAAACGAAGAAGCCGTCGAGGCGCAGCAAGCCTTAGAACTCAAATTGGCGCAGTCACGGGCCAAGGCGCGTGAAACAGGCGATAGAGCCCGCGCCAAAGTGGACGCAGAGGTCGCGACAGAACTCGCGAAAGTGGATAGCGAGATTGAAGCAAAGCTGGAAGCGGCTGACGCACGTGTGGCCAAGATGCGCTCTGATGCGATGAAGAACGTAGAGAGCCTAGCCGTTGACGCAGCGAATGCCATGATGGGCCGTTTTGGTGTTGAGGCGAACGAGAAAGACCTGAAGCAAGCCGTACAAACGGCACTGGAGCCATAAGATGACTTGGATGCCTCGACTTGCTGGTGTGTTGAGCGCCGCCACACTTATTGCACCTGGCGCTTTGGCTGCTGATGACAGTGCCGGCGGCTTTATGGGCGGACTAAAATATTCCTTAAACGATCCGGTTACGCATACAGCGTTTTTGGCTTTGGTTGTGTTTGTATTGATCTCCTGGCGTATGGGCGCGTTCAAGGCCGTATTTGGCGGACTGGACAGCCGCGCTGATGCCATCCGGGCTGAATTGGAAGAGGCTCAGAGCCTCCGCGAACAAGCCGCTGAAGCCTTGGCGCTCGCGGAACGACGTCAGCAAGATGCAGACAAGGAAGCCGAAGCCACGATCGCTCAGGCGAAAGAAGACGCAAAAACCATGATGGAGTCTGCGCGGAAGGACATGGCCGAAAAGCTGGTGCGGAGAGAAGCATTGGCCGAGGCGCGAATTGCCCGCGCGGAAGCGGACGCGGCTGATGAAGTGAGACGTGCGGCGGCTGACGCAGCCACAGAGGCGGCGCGCCGTATTTTGGAAAAAGATGAGGCGACGAATCAGTTTGAACGCGCCGCTAAAGATATCGAACGCGCCCTTAGCTAAAACGGGCTTCGTTTTACGATATGCGAGGCGGCTCGTACTTGTTGCGACCAAACACCAGTTTCATCACCCAGTTTGGTGCCATCTTCTCTATGCGAGGATGACGCACCAAAACGCGCTCCATCCATCGCCGGCCCCAGACAGCATTTCGCCCAAGCAAGATGACCCCCACAATGCCGAGCGGCAAGCCAATCGGCACCAGAGGGGTGACAATGCCGATAGGGATCGCGACCGCAATCAAAACTAAGCCCAACAATGCCAAAAACTGGCGCACGATGACCGTCATACCCTCGCCAACCGCCTTTATCGGGCGAACGGTTGAGGCCAGCGTCTCATCAGGTTCAGCATCAGGTGTTGGGTCAATCGACATCATGCCAATATGGCGCTTTCTCAGAGTGATACCAGCGAAAACAACCGTGTGAGTCAAAACTCTGGCGCGGTGATTGTCAGATTGCTACATTATGAACCAACGGCACCTCTTTGGTGCGTTTCAGGGCGTGAGTAGAGGGTAACAGATGAAGCTGGAGTCGATCCAAATACTCCGCGGCATCGCGGCCATGCTCGTCGTTTTCTATCATGCTCGCGCCTGGGAACTCCAGCTGATCACGGAAGCCGGCGGCGCAGAGATGCCGTGGATGGGAGGACTGTTCACCAATGGCTATGCCGGGGTTGACCTGTTCTTCGTCATCTCTGGTTTCATCATGGTGTACGTGACCGGAAAGACTCCGCCGGGCGGCAAGTCGGCGGGCGCCTTCTTATTCGCACGTGCTTTGCGGATCTATCCAATTTGGTGGATCTTTGCAGGGTTGATGACCGTTTACATGCTGCTTGTTCATGGTGGCGCAGGCGTTGACGCAGCTGGCGCGCATGCGATTTCACGGTCTGAGCCGCTGATCCCTTATTTGGTAAAGTCGTTTTTATTGCTGCCTCAGAGTGAGCATCCGATTCTTGGTGTTGGCTGGACGCTGGTGCATGAGATGTATTTTTACGTTGTGTTTGCCGGCATGTTAATGGTGCCGCGCAAACTATGGCCCGTCTTACTGGGCGGATGGTTCGCCATCGTGCTGGCGGGCTCTCTGCTAGGTCTTTCAGACACCATCGCTGGGAACATCATCGAGTTGATAACCTATCCGATGACAGCAGAGTTCATCATGGGCGCCGGGGTTGGCCTTCTAGTGACATCTGGGCGGCGCTGGAAGCCTGGGGTTATGACATTGCTCGGAACGCTTGGTCTTTTGACGAGTCTTTGTTTGCAAGGGCTGGAGACGACCTTCACGCTCGGATGGGGGCGCGTGCTTTGGTTTGGGGTGCCGTGCGCCGTTCTCGTGTACGCGTTTGCGTGTTTGGATGTGTCAAAACGTTTGAGCTGGTTGGTGCCAGCCGGAATTGGCGCGGCGGTGTGTATTGGGCTGTTCCAGATGTACGGTCTGTCCGATAAAAGCCCGCCGCCAGAACTCATGGGAGCAACGATTTTGTCCGTCACAGTTGGGGGCATCGCTATGTTGGTGACCCTTTGGACGGGGTGGTTGATCGGTGTCTCTGCGCCGGACAAGCTTCGCGATGCGTATCCGAGGTTTGAAGCTGTGAAGCGCGCATTGAGCACTGTCGGCGATTGGTCCTACGCGCTGTACCTATGCCACATTCTTGTTTTTGCTACGCTCGCCCAATTGTTTTCTGGGGCAGCGGGCGCGCTGGGGGATTCGCCATTGGCGGTTCCCTTCAATCTGGCGGCGAAGGGGCACTTTGCGAATATATTTTACGTCACGCTCGGCGTCGCCCTTAGCATCATTGTTGCGGGCGCAGCGTATCGCTTCATTGAGAAGCCGCTTATTCGCGCATTCTCAGGTCTACGCCAATCCATGTTTGGCGACGCCAATGCCGCACTCAAACCCGCCCCGCACCGCGCGGCGATTTGGTAGCTATTCAGCAGCGACGGCGTCTGGCGGGGTCCATTTCAAGATGGGTTTACGAGCCGCCTGTGTTTCGTCCAGGCGGCGCATAGGCGCAAGATAAGGCGCGCCCTTCATGGCCTCGTCACCCGCGGCAGCGCGTTTGGCAATGCCTTCTAACGCATCGCAAAAACGGTCTATCTCGGCTTTGCTCTCAGTTTCGGTAGGTTCAATCAGCATCGCGCCATGGACGACGAGCGGGAAATACATCGTCATTGGATGGTAGCCCTCATCAATGAGGGATTTTGCGATATCCAGCGTTTCGATACCGTCGGCGGTGAAGGCATCTGAGAACAGCGCTTCGTGCATACAATAGCCTTCGAATGCCGCCGTCATGGTGCCTTTGAGGCGGGCCTGAATATAATTGGCGTTCAGGACCGCGTCTTCAGCAGCCTGCTTTAGGCCGTCGGCGCCATGGCTGAGCATATACGACAAAGCGCGAACGAACATGCCCATCTGGCCGTGGAACGCGACCATGCGGCCAAAGCTCTCTGCCCCGTCGCCCTGCATGTCTTCGACGAGACTGTAGATGCCATCAACATCGCGTTTCACAAATGGCACTGGAGCATAGGGCGCAAGCGCGTCTGATAAAACAGTCGGGCCAGAGCCCGGCCCGCCGCCGCCATGCGGGGTGGAGAAAGTTTTGTGCAGATTGATATGCATCGCATCGACGCCAAGATCACCGGGGCGCACGCGGCCCATAATGGCGTTGAAGTTTGCACCGTCGCAATAGAAATAGCCGCCGGCCTTATGGATGAGGTCTGCAATCTCTTTGATGTCTGTCTCAAACAGGCCGCAGGTGTTGGGATTTGTCAGCATGATGCCCGCAATGTCTGAGCTGTCGCTTAGCTTTTCGCGGATCATGTCCATGTCGACACGGCCATTGGGTTTGGCTTTAATCTCATCGACTTTGAAGCCGCACTGGACGGCAGTGGCGGGATTTGTGCCGTGCGCGGAGGCCGGGACGAGGACGCGCGTGCGGGTGTCGACCTCTCCGCGCGCGATGAGCGCCTGACGGATGGCGAGCATGCCGCAGAGTTCGCCATGAGCGCCGGCTTTCGGGCTCATCGCGACGGCGGGCATTCCGGTGAGGGTTTTCAGCCATGTCGCCAATTCGTCAATCAGGGCGAGCGCGCCTTGCACGGTGGTTTGAGGCTGCATGGGGTGAATGTCGCCAAAGCCTGCCAGACGCGCCATTTTCTCGTTTAGACGCGGATTGTGCTTCATCGTGCAGGAGCCGAGCGGGAAGAAGCCGAGGTCGATGGCATAGTTGCGCTGCGACAGCCGCATATAATGGCGCACAGTTTCAGGTTCGGTCAGGCCCGGCAGATTGGTGCTGGATTTACGGGCGACGCCGCCGAGTCGGCCCGTGCGGTTTTGCGGGGCGGGCAGGTCTACGCCAGTTTTATCAACGCTGCCTGTTTCGAAGATGAGCGAGACGTGTTGCAGCAGTCCGCGGGAACCGGAGATGGTCTCGATCGTGTCAGCGGTGGGCGCGGTTTCTGGGGCCGTCGGACGGCCTGTTTTTGTCATGGTCATCAAACAATCTCCTTCAGCGCGGCGGCGTAGGCGGCGATGTCTTCTGGGGTG